>JBBRMR010000004.1:0-138931 GCA_038230735.1 Cytophagales bacterium | reverse complement strand
TATTTCAGTGTTCAAACAAGGGCAGTCATTAATCAAACAAAGATTCGTAACACTATCTCAATTTCTGGATTTAGTACAATTTTTGAATGTGAAAATTAATGTCCCAATTCCTTGTAATAAATTATTTGTCCAGTAGTATTAATTTACGTATATATTTTTGAAGGTTCAAGCCTATGAGAATTTCATAAAATTATTTTACTTGATATATGGACTTAAATGTTAAATTCTAAGAAGACTGCAAATGCGTAAAATTGCTGCCATATTATTTTCTTTATCTGTTATTTCAGGTTGTAGTTCAGATTCGTCTGAACCGATGCCTGCTGTGAATGGTAATATTGTTTCGGTAATGCCTAACCCGCAGATTACCAATTTACCCCAACGAAAATTCTTAGCCTTGGGCGACTCTTATACGATTGGTCAGAGTGTGGAAGAAAAAAATCGTTGGAGTGTGCAGTTGATTGATTTACTGAAAAATGATTTTTATTTTACCAAACATGACATCATTGCTCGGACGGGTTGGACAACCGAAGAATTGATAAATGCGATTAATGCTCAGAAAGTTACGGAACAATATGACATGGTTTCGTTATTAATCGGGGTAAATAATCAGTATCGTGGGCAGAGTTTAGATGAATATCGGACTGAATTTCGTACATTGCTAAATACCAGTGTAGGTTTTGCCAAAAATCAACCCAAACGAGTTTTCGTACTTTCGATTCCAGATTGGGGGATGTCGCCTTTTGGCAAAAATATGAATTCTAAGCAAATTGGAGAACAAATTGATGCTTTCAATAATGTAGCAAAAGATGAATGTAAGAAATTGGGAATTGTTTTTATTGACATCACCGAGATTTCGAGAAAGAATACAGAAAATGATTATTTTGCCAGCGATCAATTGCACTATTCTGGAAAAATGCACCTTTTATGGGCGAAAGAGGCAATTGGTACAGCAAAAAATATGTTGAAATCTGAATAAGTGTTTAAAGATTTTCCTGAATGCTAACCGCAACCACCGAGGATTTATTTCGGTGGTTTTTTATTTTTACGATAGCAAAAACCTCCTAAAAGTTTTTTATCTTTCGGAAAGATACCGTTAACCATTTACCGAAATTATGTCCGAAATAAAAATTGACCAAGCCACTCAAATCCGACAGGGCGAAGAACTGAATGTAGAAGTTTTGAATGCTTACTTAAAATCACAAGTATCTGATTTTAAGAATATTATTTCTATTACTCAATTCCCAGGAGGATTTTCTAATCTGACTTATTTGATAAAAACCGAATCGCAAGAATACGTTTTGCGTTGTCCGCCGTTTGGGGCAAATATCAAATCTGCCCACGATATGGGGCGTGAATATAAGGTTTTGTCATTGTTGAAACCCAATTACCCGAAAGTGCCGCAACCCGTAATTTTCTGTGAAGATGAGTCGATTATGGGCTGTCAATTCTATATGATGGAGCGAGTTCAGGGCATAATTTTCAGGGGAAAAGATGCCTTGAAAATGCAAATCCCCGAAGCCACGATGAGACAACTCTCTGAAAACCTGATAGATAACTTGGCAGAGCTGCATTTATTGGATATTGAGAAAACGGGTTTAATCAACCTTGGGAAACCCGAAGGCTATGTGCTGCGGCAAGTGGAAGGTTGGATTGGAAGATACCACAACTCTCAAACCGATACTATTCCTGCCATGATGGAAACTGCTGCTTGGCTTCGGGCAAATATGCCTCGCCCACAGGCCCCTGCATTTTTGCATAATGACTATAAATACGATAATGTAATCTTGAATCCAGAAGATTTAACGGAGATTTTAGGTGTGTTGGATTGGGAAATGTCCACCGTTGGCGACCCTTTGATGGACCTGGGGGCAAGCCTTGCTTACTGGTGTGAAGAGGGTGATGGACAATTTCTTAAATCATTCAATATCACATGGTTAGCGGGCAATTTGACTCGAAAAGAAGTCATAGAAAGATACGCTAAAAAGACAGGCAGAGACGTTTCGGACATCTTATTTTATTACGTTTTTGGTTTGTATAAAAACGTAGTTATCATGCAACAAATATATGCCCGATGGAAGGCAGGATTGACGAAAGACCCCCGTTTTGGAGCGTTGATTCATGGGATAAATGAATTATCAAGAATGGCAATTGGGGCGATTGAGAGAGGATTTATGTAGGGAGTTGATGGAACACGGATAACGCAGATTAGGCGGATTTACGCAGGTTTTTTTAGATTAAAATTTGCGTAAATCGGCCTCATCTGCGTTATCGGCGTGCCATTATCAATCCCAAAACTTTGCATCACGAATCAATGTAAAAGCTATACCTATCACCGTTCCAGACAGTATCAAATTCCAATCATGTTTTTTTATACGTAAAATATCCAATAATAATGAACTGATAATCAATGATATAGCTACAATTACCAACTGCCCAATCTCTAAACCAACATTAAAAGCCAAAAGCGGTTGCCAAATGGATTCTTCCTTTCCCAAAAGGCTTCTAAGGTAATTTGAGAAGCCCATGCCGTGAATTAACCCAAAAGCCATTGCCATTGGATAACGAAAAAATGACGACTTTTCAACAATAGAGGAACGCTCTTGTGATTGATGAAAAAAGTTGAGAATACAAGTTAAAACGATGGTGATGGGTATTAATAATTCAATCAATTTAGTGCTGTACGTGATTAGATTGAGCGTAGCCAAAGCCAAAGTTACGGAATGCCCAATGGTAAAAGCGGTTATTAGAACAGCCACTTTTTTCCAATCTTTCAAGCGAAAAATTGCACAAAGAGCCACCACAAAAAGGATATGATCATAACCTTTTAAATCGGTAATATGCTGAAAACCAAGGGGTAAGAAGATTTCAAAATCGGACATTTTTTTAGTGGTTAGTTGATAATTAATAATGAATAGTTTTGAAAATAGTATCTACAAAAATACACTATTTCCTTTAATCTTTTACATCCCAAAACAGCATTATTTGACGATAATATAGTAATTTACACCACTTATTCATTCACTCAAAAACAAAATATGAAACCCGACTATATTATTATTGGAGCTGGTTCGGCTGGTTGTGTACTGGCAAATCGTCTCTCTGAAAACCCTAAAATTAGCGTATTGTTGGTTGAGGCGGGCGGCAAAGATTCCAACATGAATATCCACATCCCTGCGGCATATTCCAAACTTAATTATGACAAAAGTCTCAATTGGGATTTCTTTACTGAACCCCAAAAGTACGTCAAAAATCGCAGGATGTATCAGCCCCGTGGCAAAACTTTGGGCGGAAGCTCTTCCATCAATTGCATGGCATATATCCGTGGCAATCGGGAGGACTATGACGGTTGGGAACGCTCGGGTAATAAGGGTTGGGGTTACGAGTCAATGCTACCCTATTTCAAAAAATCAGAACATAACGAACAGATTTCCAATGCGTTCCATGCTCAGGGAGGTTTATTGAATGTTACGCACAATCGCTTCATTACGCCCTTAGCGGATGCCTTCGTACAAGCCAATATTGAATGTGGAATCCCTGAAAATCAAGACTTTAACGGAGCTACGCAAGAAGGGGCAGGTAAATTTCAGTTCACTATCAAAGATGCCAAACGCCATTCAACGGCTTCCGCTTTTTTAGTACCCATTTTATCAAGACCTAATTTAACAGTTTTGACGAATACGCTTACCAAACAATTATTGATAGAAAATGATCAAGTAATTGGCGTAGAAATTATCAAAACGAAGTCGGGAGCTACGGAAAAAATCTATGTTGAGAAAGAAGTAATTGTGTCAGCAGGAGCGTTTCAGAGTCCACAAATTTTGATGCTTTCGGGCATTGGCGATGCGGATTACTTGAAAGGATTTGGCATAGCATCGAAGGTGGATTTAAAAGGTGTTGGACAAAATCTTTCCGACCATCTTTTTACTAATCTCAACGTTTTTTGTAACCAACGACTCACCTACAATAATGCCGAGCGTTTCCCTTGGGTGTTGGGCAATGCCTTCAAATATTTTGTTCAGAAACAAGGACCTTTGGCTTCAAGTCCTTTGGAAGCGTGTTCGTTTTTTAAGACTTTACCCAATTTAGACCGCCCCGATATGCAATTTCACTTCGCCCCCGTGATGGGTGAGGACATTCATGACTTGGCAAGTTTACCCAAAACGGAGGGGTTCACAATTCTACCCACCATTATTTCCCCAAAAAGTAGAGGATATGTGGGTTTACATTCCAACCAAGCCACCGATGCCCCACTGATTGACCCACAGTATTTTTCGGATGCCAAGGGCGAAGATTTAGCCACGATGTTACGGGGTGTAAAAAAAGCAAAAGAGGTGCTTTTGTCCGATGCCTTCGCTCCTTTCAGAACGGAAAATCAGTTGAATTTTCCCAAATATTCCGAGACTGACGAACAACTTATCGAACACATTTTGAACCACTGCGAAACCGTTTATCATCCCTGCGGCACGTGTACGATGGGGGTGGATGAAAATGCGGTTGTTTCGCCAAAATCCTTGAAAATCAGGGGTTTACAGGGTGTGCGAGTAGTGGATGCTTCGGTGATGCCCATGGTGATTTCGGGCAATACGAATGCCCCAACGATTGCGATTGCGGAGAAGGCGGCAGATTTGATATTGTTTGGGTGAAAATATTAGACCGCAGATTGTATAGATTCAACTAATTGACACAGATTCAAAAATTTATCCATGAATATCTGTCAAATCCGTATAATATGCGGTCTAAATAAAATCCTTAATTCACCTTCACAACCTTCCTCACCAAACTCTTTTCCCCCACCTGAATCCGTAAGAAATACGTTCCCGCAGGTACAGTTTTAAGCGATACATTACTTTCATGTTTGGTGCTTTTTTGGGTTAAGGCTTCGCTTTGTAAGGTACTTCCATAAGTATTAGTCAATGTCCATTCAATTGCTTCTGGTTTATCTGTAACTATCTGAATCATAACATCTTCCGTGGTTGGCACGGGAAAAACATTGAGATTTACGCCTACTTCGGGTTCACTCGAAAGTATCAATACTTTAATATTGGCAGTTCCCGAAACCGTTCCCATTCCGCACACGTTTTTGACTTCTGTAATTTTATAAGCCGTGGTAAACTGCGGTTTTAAAGATACCTCAAACGGTGATTTTGTGGTGGTGTATTCTTTGCCATCCGATAGTTTGAAAGTCCACGGGCTATAAGACGTAAATGCGATGGAAACCTTGGCGGTATCGGCATAATTGATGTCTTTATCGCCCGTAATAATTGCCGTTGGCAGGATGTTTTCTAACAATTTTGCTTTGACAGTTGGGGTATAATTCCAGCAACTGCCTCTTCGGTTCAAGGCTCTGTATGTGCCATCTTGCTTGGTGTCAAAAGTGGCTTTCGTAGCATCCACAATAAAATTTCCGTTGCGTTCCCACAGATTTAAAAGGGTTGATTCTTCATTAGTTTTCAAGGTCAAAATATTGCCTTTACAAAATTGCGTTGAATCGGATATATTGATGGAATTAGGAATTTTATCGTACTTTACCACCATTGGGCTGGAAGTTCCTTGACATTTGCCTTGTTGTACTTTTACGGTATAAACACCTGGCTCTCTGGCAATTATTGTATTATTAGCAATTAATGTATTATAAGAATTACCATCAATTGATTTTATATAGTCTTTCCCATCTTTTTGCCATTGTACGTATGTTTTGGTAGTATCATAAAGTGTACCTAACAAACTATTGGTTTTTAAAGGTAAAATCGCCCCATCACAAAGTGTTTTCGTGGTGGTATCAGTCAATATTTTTATGACTCCAATATCAACTCTCTGCGGGGAAGAAATTGCCGTACATCCTCCTTTATAAGTGGTCTCTAAGGTGTATAAACCCGAAGTTTTTGTTGCTAAAACATTGCCATTACTCACGGCAGCGGTTTTTCTAAAAACAACCCCATCTTTTTTCCAAGTATATAACACTGGTCGCTGATTTTGATAGCTATATTCTCCATAAATAAATAATGAATCATTACAGGAAACATTATTGGACACTACCTGATTTCCTAATTTAACGGGCGAACCAAGACTCACAACGATACTATCAAAACGGGCAATGGCTTTGGTACTGTCCGTAAAAGTAACCTCCTCAACAACCTTATATTTGCCTAATTTGGTAAAATAAATATAAAAATATTGGTTATAATTTATCAATTTAGCGTTAGTATAATTTCCATCATCCGAGGTAAAAGTGGGCAATACCACCCCGTTGCGAGTAGCAGTATATTTGCGTTTGGCTACTTGCTTTGTTGAATAAGCGAAAGGAGAACTACCAGATATATTTTTAATTCCTGTACTATCACAAACCTCCGCAATACTCGTGAATTGTCCATTCAAATACATCTTTGCCGCACTCAAAAACGGAGCTATTAGCTTGACATCCAACACATTAGAAGCTGCCTCGCAATCGCCATCCACTATTTTATAGAAATATTTTCCCGATTCTTTCACGTAAGTAGCCCCATTTGTTCCTTCGGCAAATGGTTTATTATCCTTATAAATCTGATAAATATTGTTGTTAGTTGTGGTTAAACCCGTTGCGTATATGTATGACGTAAGCGAATCCGACCCGTATTGCAAGGCAATCAAACTGACTTTTTTATTGGGATTAACCGTTACGGTGAACGTATCAGAAACTGCCTTGCAAGTAGCTTGTTCAATTTCAACGGTATATTTTCCCGCCAATTTTGTGGTGATTCCTGTATTGTTTGAAGTTTGGGGAATGCCATTACGTTTCCAAGTATATTTTAAGGTTGAGTAATAGTTGGTACTTAATGATAAATCTCCCGAAAAACAGCCAATTTCGCTCACATTCAAATCTTTTCCATAACCATTTGAATAGGAACTTATGATAGGTTTATCCAATTTTCCAATGGTTACTTTCTGACTATACGTAGCCACACAACCCGAGGTATCAAGCGTTTTAACACTGTAAGTTCCAGATTTTAGGGCAGTATAATTACTTGCATTAACATTTTTCAAGGTGTCGCCCTCAAAAAACCATTGAAATTTTGTTCCAAAACGAGATGTACTACTGAGTCTCAACGGTATGCTCAAACAATCATTGAATCGGTTGCTATAATTCTGTGTTTCACCTATTGAATTGTAATCAGGATATTTTGAAGTAAAAGACCGTCCTCTCGATACCGTACCGTCTTCTACTTCTACTTTAATAAGATAACTATATCCTACACTTATCTTTTTGAGGTCGGCGGTGATGGGACTTTTTTGAGAAGACCCAAGAATGATTTTTTGCATTTTTATGCCTTCCGTGGTATTGGTTATTTGTTCATAAAAAGCCCTAAATATCGTTCCTAAATTAAATGTTCCCGTTGTTTTGAAAGGAATCAGTAAGGGTGAATCCGCACATTTATTAGTGCTGATGGTATTATCGACAACGATATTTTTACAACTTGCCGAAGCATCCACAATCAGTTCGGTATTTGCTTTGGCAATGCAATTACCCACACTTGGGAAAACGGTAAAAGTATAAGTACCAGCGTTTTTAGTAGAAACATTATTAAGATATAGAGGTCCAGAATAAAGTAATGTAGAAGGTGTGGTTACTGAATAATAAGTAATCGTTTCCGTAGAATCCGTCAGCGATGGCGGATTTATATTGCTAAATTCAAAATCCGTTCCTGCACAAGCGGTAAAGGTTTTGGGCAACACGAAAGCGGGATAATCATTGATAATCACATTGGTTTGGGTTTTGAAAGAACAGCCATTATTATCCGTTACCTGAACGCTATATTGCCCTTGACTTTTCTTGGAAGTTTTACCCAAAACGGCATTTTGTAAAATACTTTTGAAGTTGTTTGGACCCGTCCAAGTGTATGATTTCTGCAAATCCCCCGTTGATTTCAACGTCAAAGAATCGCCATTACAAATAGTAATATTTTCTGGAATAATTACCCCTAAATTCAACTCATTAGAAGACGCAAAACAGCCATTTTGAGAGGTCTCCACTTGATACATTCCACTCTGTGCGGTGGTGAAAACAGTATCTTTTACATCCTTTAAAACATTGCCATTTCTGAACCAATTATATTTAACGCCCGCTAATTTAGTAGCTGATAATTTAACCGTGTTATTAGTAGTATTACAACTTTGAATTAAAGTGATTTTTGGAATTTCTTGAACCGCAACCTCCACCGTATCGGAGTAAAGAACGCATTGTCCGTTGTTGTATTCATACCAATATTTACCCGCTTCCGAAACTGTGGTTCTGTAATTACCATTACTGGCATCATAGACTTTACCATCCTTTTTCCAGACTGCATTAGAGAAACTATTTTCAACCTGAATAACGGCAGTCCCTCTGATGTTTTTACAGAGTTTTATGGTCTTAGGATTATTATATATTCTGATAATTTGTTTTGAAGGACTGGTGGGCAAATTAACCACAATCTTATCAGAAACCCCCGTACAGCCCGTATTGGGGTTATTATACCTCGCTTGATATACGCCATTAGCATTGGGATATACATACTCAGAACCCGTAGAATAGAGAGAACCATCCTTTTCCCACTTCATATAATTACTCTGTGTACCCGCCAAATAAGAGACATAATGATACAAAGCTGATGGATTATTACAGGAAGAAAAATAGTTATTTGATAGCGTTGGCAAGGTAATTACGTTTCCATATTCCAGTTTCAGCGTATCATAAGCAGTGCAAGTTCCCTGCGAAGTCTTCAAAACATACGTGCCAGGCTGTTTGGTTATATTCTGCGAAGTTCCGTATAAGTTATTTTGAATATTGATATATAACTGCCCATTTTTGTTAATTTGTTGAACGCCATCCCCAAGTGTATTGAGGTATATATTGCGTTGATTATCATTACAAAGTTTTAAGATTTTGATGTCAAAATTGTTATTATCAAAACTAAATTTAGTTTCAATTTTATCCGATTTTTTTACGGTTAATGGCTTTGAAACTCCCTCACATTGTCCAAACCTGACCTTCAACTGATAAACTCCTTCCTCCGTAGCGTTAAAGGTATTATTAGTAGCTCCATCTTGGGCAATTCCATCTTTATACCACTGTTTTTTTTCACTATTTGCTAAGAAATTTCTATCATACCCTCCAAAACTAAGCATTGCCGCTCCCCCATTTTTGCAGATAAGTTTTTCTGTTTTAAGGTCGTTGATATTGGCTAATACGGGAACAATACTGTTCATAAATTTAACCTGTATTTTATAAGTAATGTATGAACAAGTTGCCTTCGTAATGTTAGCATAATAAGTACCTTCTACCTTTGAATCAAGGGTCAAATTATTGGCATTGGCAATAATTTTATCATCTTTATACCACTGAATTGATGATTTTCCCCAACCCGTTGTATCAGTTCTGAAAGTCAAATTTGTGCCTTCGCAAGCCTCCATCACAGCAGTACTGTTTGAGCCAGTCCACCCGTAAGAATTAGTATTCGTCTGAATATAAATGGCAGGGACATAGGGACAATCTGAATTACTGAATTTCACCGTACTATTTAATACACTAACACACCCGTATTCATCCTTAACATTTACAATATAGTTGCCCTCCATTTTTTTATTTACTTCCGAAAGAACATTATAAGCCTGAGTGCTATAAAATCCGTTCGGACCAGACCAAATAAATGAATAACTATTGCTATTATATCCCGAATTTGAAGAAGCATAAATATTGAAATTACCTCCGCTTATATAATTTCCAATATAAAATTGTCCATCATTCTTCCCCACTTTTACGCTGGTAGAAAGCGTACTTTTTCCATCAATCACACAGGCATAAGTGCCTGCATTCAAGTAAGTGGCATTGGTGACGGAAGGATTTTGGTCGTTAGAGAAAAAATTATTGGGTCCCGACCACTGATAAGTTGTTCCACCAGAGGCTTTTAACTGTAAAGTGGGTTTGTTATCGACACACAAAGGGGAATTTGAAATGATACTTTGGGCAGAAGATGTGTATAAAATACAGACCGTTAAAATGCTGAACAATAGACATTTAATCATGGCTTTTAGGTTGGTTTATATGGAAGAAAAATAATACAAAGAAAGCAAACTTTACTTATAGACAATATACAATTTATTACACGGTTTTAGCATAAAACCAAGATGATTTTGCCCCATAATTTCATAGACGAAAACCAACTCAAAAAGGTTGTATGAAGGAATAAGAATAATTGATAACGCTTATTTTTTCAACGATTACGAATCAATTAAACATTTTTATCGTTAGTTTTGGAAGAAGAAAGTCTTGAACACTATGCTACCAAAAACATTTTTAGAACAACTTTGCGAGAAACACTCCAAGCCCAATACATTCCCTGCAACCACGGTGGTGAAGGAGCTTTTTACGGACATTATGCTGGCAATGTTCCCTGAACAAACCCAGAAACACTTTGGCTGTATTGATGAATTACAGGAGGCTTTTGACCAGATAGAATTACGATTAACACGGATGTTGCGGTCGATGCAACAACATTTGCAAAGTCCCCCACGCCAAATTGCGAGTGAATATATCCAACAACTCCCCAAAATTTACAGAATACTACTCACTGATGTTCAAGCAATTATGGCGGGCGACCCTGCGGCTCAAAGTGAATATGAGGTCATCAGGGCATACCCAGGATTTTATGCCATCATCCTTTATCGTTTGGCAAATGCACTCTTGAAATTAGACGTTCCGATTGTGCCAAGAATCCTGACCGAATACGCCCATTCCAAAACGGGAATCGACATTCACCCCGCTGCCGAAATTGACGAATACTTCATGATTGACCACGGCACGGGCGTAGTCATTGGTGAGACAACATACATCGGTAAAAACGTAAAAATCTATCAAGGCGTAACGTTAGGGGCATTATCGGTCAGTAAAACGATGGCTTCGATGAAACGCCACCCTACGATTGAAGACAATGTAGTGATATATTCGGGAGCAACCATTTTGGGCGGAGAAACCGTTGTGGGGGCAAATTCTGTCATTGGGGGCAATGTTTGGCTCACCCGCAGCGTACCCGAAAATACCAAGATTTATCATCAAGAACAGGTTAAGATTTTGCAGTAAAATTCGTATTCCATAAAACATACAAATGACAATATTAGACTTAGTGGGCAATACGCCCATCGTGCAATTAAACCGAATCAATCCGAATCCTAACGTTAAGATTTACGGAAAATTAGAAGGGCATAATCCAGGCGGTTCCGTAAAAGACCGTGCCGCTTTAAGCATGATTAAAGGGGCGGTGGAACGTGGCGAAATAGAATCAGACATGAAACTGATTGAAGCTACTTCTGGAAACACAGGTATCGCTTTAGCGATGATTGCACGATTGTATAATCTTGAAATTGAGTTAGTTATGCCCGAAAACTCGACCCGTGAGCGGGTTTTAACGATGGAGGCTTTTGGAGCAAAAGTAATTCTTACTCCTTCCGAAACGGGCATCGAAGGTTCAAGAGATTATGCGGATATTCAAGTAAAAAAAGGCGGATATTTTATGCTCGACCAGTTCGGAAATCCAGATAATTATTTGGCTCATTACCGCACCACGGGACCTGAAATTTGGAAAGATACCAACGGAGAAGTTACCCATTTCGTCAGTTCAATGGGAACAACGGGAACAATTATGGGAACTTCAATGTACTTGAAAGAACAAAATCCGAAGGTGCAAATTGTGGGTTGTCAGCCGACCGAAGGCTCAAAAATTCCAGGTATCAGACGTTGGTCAAAAGAATATTTGCCCATGATTTTTGATGCCGCAAGGGTCGATAGAATTATGGATATTTCGGAAGCCGAAGCCCGAATTATGGCAAACCGTTTGGCAAAAGAAGAGGCAGTTTTTGGGGGAATGAGTAGTGGAGGTTCAGCCGCCGCCGCCGTCAGATTAGCTGAGGAATTAGAATCGGGTGTGATTGTGTGCATCATTTGTGATAGAGGAGACAGATATCTTTCGAGTGATTTGTTTGGGTAAGGGTTTGAGATTTAAAATCTATAAAAAATCCGTACTGATTTATTTCAGTAGGGATTTTTTTACTTTATTGGGTAAACTTTAAATTAGAATCATATCATTAAAGTCCCTCATTTCTCAAAAATTTTCGGAAATTTGTAAAAATGGTGAACAATCAAGGATTTATTTGGCAATATACTTTCCGAAATTTCCGAAAAATCGTTTGCCTTTCACCGTAAACCCTTTACCAAAATATATGCGTCTCCATCGCCCCTTAGTCCAAGCAACTGTTAAAACGTTGCAAGAAATATTTCAACACCACAATCCCCGTCAGGCGGATAAGGTGATTGAAGCCACGCTTAAATCCAACAAACAATGGGGTAGTCGAGACCGCTCTTTCATTGCTGAAACCTGTTACGAAATCGTTAGAAATTGGCGTATGGTGCTGTTTTGCAATGATTTATATGAGGATAAATTGAAACCGCCCTACTTTTGGCAAATCGTGGGTTCATGGTTAATCATCCGCAAAAGGCTCTATCCCGAAGCGGATAATATGGATGAGTTGCCAAAATGGGATGAGTTTTCGCACATCATGCCCAGCAAGGTTTTAGCCAAATTTGATGAAGCCCAAAAGATTCGCAAAGTCAGAGAATCCATACCCGACTGGCTCGATGCCTTGGGTGAAGCCGAATTAGGGTCTGAAAAATGGACCGCCGAAATCCATGCACTCAACCGTCAAGCTCCCGTAGTTTTGAGGGCTAACTCCCTGAAAACCAATCAAGATGCTTTGCAAGATATGTTGGACAGAATCGACATTGAGACTTTCATTCCCAATGATACTACCGAATTTCCGAATGCCCTATTTTTGGAACAAAGAGTCAATCTTTTCAGAACGGATTATTTCAAAGACGGACTTTTTGAAATACAAGATGCCGCCTCTCAGTTAGTTGCCCCTTTCTTGGACGTACAGCCAGGTATGCGAGTGATTGATGCCTGTGCGGGTGGTGGTGGAAAAGCCCTTCATTTGGCGGCATTAATGGAAAACAAGGGGAAAATCACGGCAATGGATGTGGAAGAATGGAAGCTAACCGAGCTAATGAAACGTGCCAAACGCAATGGTGTGGACAATATTGAAGTAAAATTAATTGACCCACAAACCCTTGAAAAATACCATGAATCTGCCGACCGTTTACTCTTGGACGTACCCTGTTCAGGATTGGGCGTAATCCGTAGAAACCCAGATGCTAAATGGAAACTTTCCCCCGAATTTATTGATAATTTGAAGGTAATTCAATGGGATATTCTTACAAAATATTCACAAATGTTGAAGCAAGGCGGCAAGATGGTTTTCGCCACGTGTAGTTTATTACCCTCGGAAAGTGAGGCACATATCCAAAGATTATTGGCTGAACAACCCGATAATTGGCAGCTTTTATCCGAAAGAAGAACATCCACCGCCGAAGAAGGTTTGGACGGTTTTTATATGGCTTGTTTAATGAAAAAATAGATGTTAAAACCCCAAATATATGACCATTCAAGATTTCGATACTATTATCCGAAAACGCCGTTCCGTCAGAATTTATGATGAAACCGCACCATTCGATGAATTTGTAATAAAACGAGCCTTAGACCGTGCCGTCCTTTCCCCGAATAGTAGCAATATGCAGCTTTGGGAGTTTTATTGGGTGAAGTCAAAATCCATGCACGAAACCCTCACACACGCTTATATGGGGCAATCTGCCATCAAAACTGCCAATCAAGCCGTGGTTTTTGTAAGTCGTCAAGACAAATGGAAGGAACGAGCCGCTTGGAATTTAGCGAATATAAAAAAGCAATTTGAAGGTGAAGAATTGACCTCACGAGACAAGCGTGCCTTAGATTATTATCGAAAATTGATGCCCTTAGTTTATCGCTACGACCGCTTTGGACTAAATACTATTCTGAGAAGTATCATTGTATTTTTTATGGGATACAAAAATCCATTCTTACGCATCCGCAATCATGGCGACCAACGAGTAATGACCCACAAATCCGCCGCTTTGGCAGCCCAAACCTTTATGTTGAGTTTAGCTTCCGAAGGTTACGATACTTGCCCAATGGAAGGATTTGATGCAGACTTAGTAAAAAAAGCCTTAAAATTACCTCATTTGGCAGAAGTAACGATGATTGTTGCCTGTGGCATTGGCAAGCCCGAAGGCATTTATTCAGAACGTTTGAGAGTGCCTAATGAGGAAGTTATTTTTGAAGTTTGACCCAAAATCCTTGTGGGTTTTCAAAACCTATAAGGATTATTCAATTATCCAAATAGTAAATTTCTTTCCTCTCCTCCTCCATATTTCCTTTCTTCCAAAAAACTGGAACGATATTTGCCCTAAAATCTACACGCCAACCTCCGATCTTCCGCCCGAAGAATTTTAATTTTAACCATCATTTTTTCATGAAAAACCTTCACAAACGCATCTTGGGCGTGGGTATTGCCTGTACATCGTTGGTAGGTATGGCGTTCGTAACGCTGCCCAAACAACCCAAGGGAATTCTTACCTCTTTGAATTTAGCAAAAGCTAAATCTGAACTCACTTTTATGAAATCTTTCACGGCTGGCTCAGAGAAGGAAGTAAAAGACAATTCCTCTGCTAAATCAACCCTAAAAGGTCCCGTTAAGGCAACTTCCAATATGTCTATCGGACTAACCATTACCACAATGGAACAAACCGTTCAACTAAATTGGATTACTCCGCAAGGACACAACAGTCGTAAATTCATCGTTCAAAAGAGCAAGGATTTAGAGAAATTCTACGATATTGGCGAAATAAAACACCTTGATAAAGAGGGTATTAACACTTTTACGGACGAAAATCCAGCGGGAGGATTCATCAATCATTACCGAATTATAGAGTTTGATTCTGAACGAAATATGCACGTATATTCACCCATGGGCGTACAGGTAAGTGCGATAAACGGTGAGACTTTTGGCGTAACCCTTCATACTTCCGATGAAGGTGAAATGATACGAGTAAAAATGGATAATGTCAAAGAATCTGACGTATTATTGAACACCGTTTCAGGTATGGGAGTCCCTTGCGATGCAGTTCAAAAGAATCAAAATGAAGTAATTTTACTACCAACATATCCCCTATCTCCTGGCGAGTACATTGTCAAAATCAGGGACGTAAAGGACGAAAAACGTTTTAAAATTCAGTTCAAAAGGTCAGATAAAATGTTTTAAAAGACAAAATGTTAGGAAAAGGGTTTAGAGAATAGCATAATCTATTTTCTAAACCCTTTTTATTTAATAGTATGCTTGCATAACAAACTATTATTTTACAACTTTACAATGTTATGCAAAGCATAATAATTAGAAGAATCAAATCCATTAATTGCTATATTAAAATGAAGGCAGATAAAACCGTAGATTATCACATAAAATCAGGCTGGCACGCTATCAGTCGGATGTATAATTCTTATGCCGCACCGTTTGATATGACGATGGCGATTGGATATGTATTATTAAACATTGACCGTAAAGGTACGCCCGCCACAAAAATTGCCCCTGCCTTGGGTTTGGAAGCCCGTAGTTTAACCAGAATGTTAAAGACCCTAGAAGACAAAAAATGGATTCGTCGTGAAAGTGATGATGATGACCGTAGGGTTGTAAATGTTTACTTAACTGATGAAGGTAAGAAAAAAAGAGAATTAGCAAAAGAGGGCGTAATTGCCTTTAATAACGCTATTTATGAAAAAATTGGCGAAGAAAAGTTGGCAATTTTCTTTGAAGTTATGCAAAAAGTAAGCGAAGTAGTAAATATTGATACTGCCGCTTACAAAGCTGAAAACATTGCCGAAGAGGTAGTTTTGTAACACAGGAATCTGTCCCGTGAAGTAATGTAAAATATTTTAAATGGTATGCTTGCATACTATTTTTTTATTTATGTAACTTTACAAAAAAATGGTATGCAAGCATACCATTTGTGATTTGGCGAGTTGTGATTTGTAAATTATGACTTGCCACTTTAAAATTATTCATTATTATTTATTAACTGTAAAGACAATGACACTCACAGACAGCAAGGCTTCTATTAAAGGAGGCGAGTTTTTAATCAAAGATATTGACGCTTCGCAAATCTTTATTCCCGAAGAATTTTCCGAAGAGCAACAAATGATTGCTCAAACTTGTTTGGATTTCCTTCGCACCGAAGTACATCCCCATTTAGACGAAATTGATTACGCCAAAAACTCAGATTTGATGGTAAGTTTGATGGATAAAGCGGGTGAATTAGGTCTGTTGGGAACGGCTATCCCCGAAGAATACGGTGGCTTCGGCATGAACTTCAACACTTCCATGTTGGTAGCAGAGGCTTGTGGTGGTGGACACTCATTTTCAGTAGCATATTCTGCCCACACGGGAATCGGAACTTTGCCGATTTTATACTACGGAAACGACGAACAAAAATCAAAATATTTACCAAAACTTGCCACAGGAGAATGGAAGGCGGCATATTGCTTGACTGAACCAGATTCGGGGTCAGATGCAAATTCGGGAAAAACGAAAGCAGTTTTATCGGAAGATGGTAAGAATTTTATCCTCAACGGACAAAAAATGTGGATTACCAATGCTGGTTTTGCTGACCTTTTTATTGTTTTTGCGAAGATAGATACGGATAAATCATTAACGGCTTTCATCGTAGAAAAATCATTCGGCGGTATCACCATGAATGAAGAGGAACGCAAGATGGGAATTAAGGGTTCTTCGACTCGTCAGGTGTTTTTTACGGATTGTGTTGTTCCCGTTGAAAATCAATTATTTACTCGTGAGGGCGGTTTCAAGATTGCGGTAAATATCTTGAATATTGGACGTATCAAATTGGCTTCAGCAGTGTTGGGAGCATCCAAAGGGGTGATTTCTACGGCAATAAATTACTCAAATGAGCGTAAACAATTTGGAACGCATATCAGTAATTTTGGAGCAATCAAACACAAAATTGCTGAGATGACTGTAAAAGTATTTGCCTCAGAATCAGCGTGTTATCGGGCTGGACAAAATATTGATGATGCCATTGAAGATTTATTGGAAGGAGGCATGGATTCTGCCCAAGCGAAATTGAAAGGCGTTGAACAATTTGCCATTGAATGTGCCATGATGAAGGTTCACGGTTCGGATGTGTTAGATTTTGTGGTGGATGAAGGCGTACAGATTTACGGCGGTATGGGGTTCTCGGCAGAAGCACCGATGGACAGAGCTTATCGTGATTCACGTATCAATAAAATATTTGAAGGTACCAACGAAATCAACCGCTTGCTTTCGGTGGGAACAATTGTGAAACGTGCCATGAAAGGTGAACTGAATTTGATGCCAGCGGCAATGGCGGTGGGCAAAGAAATCATGGCAATTCCTGATTTTGGGGCAGAAGAAGAAGATGGATTATTCGTGGCGGAGAGAAAAGTTATCAAGAATTTGAAGAAAGCAAGTTTGATGATTGCGGGGGCGGCTTTGCAGAAATTTATGATGAATTTCGAGAAAGAACAAGAGATAATCATGAATTTAGCGGATATGTTGATTGAGCTTTACGTGGCGGAATCGGCGATTTTGAGAGTGGAAAAATTAACGGGTATTCGTGGTGAAATGGCTTGTGAATTACAGAAAGATGCGGCAATGGTTTATTTACACCATGCCGTTGAGCAAGTGAACAATGCTGGACGTACAGCCATCACCAGTTTTGCCGAAGGAGACGAGTTGAGAGTGATGTTGATGGGCTTGAAACGCTTTACAAAAATTGAACCGATGAACCTGAAAGATGCCCGCAGACGCATTGCTGAGGCTTCCATTGAGAAAAATGGGTATTTGTTTTAGGGAACTTTTAATTTAGAAACACAAAAGAGGCGGGATTCCCTGTCTCTTTTTTTATGAAATTTTATCGTAAATTTCTTTTGTATTCCTATGTTTGACATTTGGAGTTTTCACCCGCTCACACCTCATTACTTACCCTCACCTAAAAGTATATCCACATGAAACACCAACATAAAACTGCCAATTAATCGAAATATCTTCGCCCACATATAAGCGAATGGGCTTGACCAAATGAGGCGTGAGCGTTAAACGAAAGTTACTTTTAGTAGCACTAACTCCCATGGCAAAATCCATTGCCATTAAGCCAAAATAAGACTGAGAACTGTTTTGAATAGCCTGTAATTTTTTCCCTAATTTATTAAACTTTTGATTAAACGGATTTCTAATTAAGGCATTGGTTGGATCGGCATTATAAAGATTACCGCCCGACCAATATTGTGCAAAAGTGATGTCTTGATTTCCAAAAATAGTGGTAATTCGGGGCGAAAGGCTGATTCTATCTAAAAATCCAACCTTTTTATAGGACTGATAATAGGATATTCCCAAGCGTAACCTCTTGGCGGTTTCGTTGCCAAACAGGAGCGTATAATCAGCATTGGGCATAAATTTATTAATACTGTAACTCAACGAAAGCGAAGTCCAATAAGGTAATTGATTAGGGAAATTGGGGTCGGGATTAGTTTCAATCATTTTTCCAAGTTCGGCAGACAGCGATAGATTTTCGGTTATGTCCTTTATATAACCAAGCGAAAGGGCAGTCATTTGTAGTTTGGGACTACTTTGGCTGTAAACGAACCCACTCAAATCTGCATAAAATCCTGACCAGTGGTAATAAGAAAGATTGATTACGGAATTCCATTGTTTTATACCCAAATCTCTTCCCGCAAAAAGCGTTCTGTTCTGAAAACCCATGCCGATATTTAGTTCGGAAGTGGGTTTATCCATCAACAGACTATCAATCAAACTATCCATTTCAGTATCACTCATCGCAATATGTTTTTCGTTTACGGTTTGGGCGTAAACACTTGTATATAACGCTAAAAGAAATAATATAAAGAGATGATGGAAGAGTGATTTCATGAGTATAAATGTAAAGAAGTCCTCGTTTGAAGGGCATCCCCAATCGGGGATGCCCAATCGGGGATGCCCAATCGGGGATGCCCAATCCGAAGACTTCTTTTAGAAATTAATTACAAAAGCTGAGGATATGCTCGTTTAGAACGAAGGCTTTCCTAAAAACTTAACCATTTTTATGACGATGATTACCTTTCATTTCAGCCTTTGCCGCTTTGCGTTCATCGGGAGTCATATTCTTGAATTTTTCTCGCATTTCCTTGTGCTTCTCCGTTTTTGCTGCTTTTTGTTCAGGTGTTAGAGCATCCCATTTTGCTTGTTTTTCGGCAAATTTTGAATCAAATTTTACTCTTTCTTCGGGAGTCATTTTGGCCAATTTAGCTTCCAATTTAGCTTGGTGCTTTGCTTCGTGTTTGGTTTGATGCTTTTCTACTTTTGAAACGTCTTGGGCATTTGCTCCGATGGCAATAAACGTTAACATTAAAGCCGACAAAATTAATTTTTTCATGATTCTTAAAATGTTTAAAATTGATTATAATTTAATTTTGTTGCTTTGATAGCGTATGAATGTAAAAGGTTTAACAAAAGGGTATAAAAAAAGTCGCTCATTATTGAACGACTCTTTATATTATTGGTAATCAATTGATTACTTAACTTTTTTCTTGATTAATTCTTTTACTTTAGCTTTACGTCCTTGCGTTCCACGTAGATAGAATAATCTTGCACGACGAACTTTACCTCTACGCAATACTTCTATTTTGTCAATGTTTGGCGAAAGCAATGGGAAAATTCTTTCCACACCCACCCCGTTAGAGATTTTACGAACGGTGAAAGACTCACCAGCACCAGCGTTACGACGTTGGATAACTGTTCCTTGGAAAACCTGAATACGCTCCTTAGCACCTTCACGGATTTTAACGTAAACATTGATGGTATCACCTGCTGAGAATTCGGGCAAATCTGCACGGCGTGCAGCATTTTCAGCTTCTACGAACTTAATTAAATCGTTCATTTTTTGAAATTTGACTTGTTGAAAATTTTGATTTTATTTTCCTTAAAAATAACCAGCGGTAGCCTTAAAGGTCTGACGTACCATAAATTAATACGTTCAAACTGCCCAGCCACATATACTATTTTTGTTTGGGACTGCAAAGGTAAGGAATGTTTTGGGTTTTCGCAAAGTCAACGGGTGAAATCTACAATTAAACCGTTTGATGTTCAAAATTCTCTTTCCGCCTCCTCGAAATTAAGGCGGTCATATCATTACTCATTTTTACGCAACCATTCACTTCATCATATTCTTTCCAATGAATCTCATTGACAAAATACGCCCTGTGAGCACGGGTATTTTGGATTGGTAAAAAAATAGCACTTTCCGAAATAAAAGCACATACCGATTATGCTCACTTGCAAAAATAATTTATGCTGACATTTTGGGAACACAAGGAAATAATGCAGAGGCCTTGAACTTGAGAAAGAAAAATAATCTAATCAATTATTTAGAACGCTACATTCAAGTAACAAATGCAACAGATTGGTTAAATGTTAAATTATTAAAAACTTGTACTGGACTTAGAAACCCATGTCTTTTTCTTGGTCTATTATTAAGAATAGTCTCTACGTTAGCCACTTGTTGGTCAGAAATTGTGGTAAAATCTGTTCCTTTTGGGAAGTATTGTCTAATGAGTCTATTGCCATTTTCATTAGATCCACGCTCCCAAGGATGATGGGGCTTTGCAAAAAAGAAATCAACCTCTAATGCATTTTTAATAGCCACATGGTTAGCAAATTCTTTTCCATTATCTGAGGTAAGCGTATGTAACAATGACTTCCATTGAGTTAGTATTTCAACTATTTTTTGCTCAACTTGCGGTGCATCTTTAGCGGTGATTTTACTAATTTTTATCATTCCAGTCATCCTATCATTAATACTAAGGAGTCCTCCGATATGATTTTTACCAACAATAGTGTCAAGTTCTAAATCACCAAAACGGCTACGCTCTTCTACTATTTTAGGTCGTTGGTCAATATCAACTCTATCTGAAATAACACCACGTTTGTCTTTGGAAGCACCACGTTTACGGTACATTCTGCCTTTATTTCTTAGATGTGTATATACTGTGCCACCATGTTTTTTATCTGCCCACACATATTGATAAATACGTTCTACTGACACACACTTAATATTTTCTAATAGGCTTACGCCAACGATTTGTTCAGGACTATACTCTTGACGTAATTTTGAATCAACATATATTCGGATGGATTCTGTGAAATTTATTCGCTTAGGTTTTTGACTAATTCGTTGCTCATATTTCCGTTGAGCTAAATCAGGTTTATAGTCATTATTGCGTAAATCACGATTACGTTTTAATTCTCTACTAACCACAGAAGGATGTTTGCCGATTCGCTCTGCTATTAAATTTTGAGTATAATTTTCTCCTTGTAATACACCAATGGTGTATCTTTGTTCTATTGTTAAATGAGCCATATTTTGCAACTTTTAGACGGGGACACAAAATAAGCATATTTATCCAATTCAGCACAGGGAGGAAATTCGTTTTCTCTCTGTTTTTGATTTATAGATAAAAAATACTATAATCTCGTGTAAACCCAGTTGCATTTATTTCTTGAATTTAAGAACTAATACACAATATTTTATCAAAAAAGCCTCTTCCCGCACAGGAAAGAGGCTTTTTTGATAAATACGAAATCCTTATTTCAAAGTAGCCACCGCAGTTTTGATACGCTCGCAGGCTTCAACCAATTGCTCATCTGAGGCTGCCGTTGAGATTCTGATACAGTTGGGAGCTCCAAAACTTGAACCTGCTACGGTTGCTACATACGAACCATCCAACAACCACATCGCAAAATCGTCAGAATTTTTGATGGTAGTTGTGCCATCTGATTTTCCAAAATAAGCACTAATATCTGGAAAAGCATAAAACGCTCCATCGGGCATATTTACTTTGAATCCAGGAATTTCACGCAACAAACCAACGACCAATTTCCTGCGGCGGTCATACGCTTCTTTCATTTTATAGGCTTCATCCAAAGGTCCGTTAAAAGCCGTAACTGCCGCTTTTTGGGCAATTGAATTGGTGCCTGATGTTACTTGTCCTTGCAATTTCTCCACACCCTCCGCAATCCATTTTACGGCAGCAATAAACCCAATTCTCCAACCCGTCATGGCGTGTCCTTTTGCTACGCCATTTACGGTAATTACTTGATTTTTGATTTCAGGAATTGAACCGATTGAGAAATGACCACCTTCGGTAAAGTTGATATATTCATAAATTTCATCCGCCATGATATACACGTTTGGATGCTTGGCTACAATTACCCCAATGGCTCTCAATTCTGCCTCCGTATAAACCGAACCCGTTGGATTATTGGGTGAAGCAAACATAACCAATTTGGTTTTTGGCGTAATGGCAGCCTCAAATTGTTCGGGCGTAACTTTGAAATTATTGTCAAAAGCACCATCCACAATCACGGTATGTCCTTCGGCTAATTTTACCATTTCTGAATATGAAACCCAGTAAGGAGCAAAAATAATTACCTCCTCGCCAGGATTCACCAAAGTAGCAATTACGTTTGCCAAAGAGTGTTTTGCTCCCGTAGAGACCACAATATTTTCAGGATTCCACTCTAAATTATTATCACGTTTTAATTTATCAACAATAGCTTTGCGAAGGTCAGGATACCCAGCCACGGGCGAATATCCATGAAAACCATCATCAATGGCTTTTTTGGCGGCATCGCAAATGTGCTTGGGGGTTTTAAAATCGGGTTCACCTACGGAAAGGCTAATGACTTTATGTCCCAGAGCGGCAAGTTCACGGGCTTTTTTGGTCATCCCGAGGGTTGCAGACTCTTCCAGTGCATTGATGCGGTCGGCGAGTGATACGGTTAAACTCATTTTTTTACAATTTTGTAATAATGGAAAATGCTTGGGGCTGTTTGCCTCTTTAAATCTTACAAATTTAGGGCTGATAGATGGGATAGAAAAGAAAAAAAAGGATTTTATGGAAAACACTTTATTTATTATTGGTAAATTTGTTCATCATAAATGGGCAATGAATCCATTTTATCCACGCCCGAACATCGACTAACGAAAAACGAAATCAATGCAAATCCTCTTAATACTAATTTTCGTAATCGGCTATTTAGCCATTGCCCTCGAACATCCCATCAAAGTCAATAAAACCGCCACTGCCTTGCTTACGGGCGTATTGTGTTGGACGGTTTACATCATTTCAGCCAATGATTCAGCTATCGTTCAAAGCGAATTATCGCATCATTTAGCCAGCGTTTCAGAGATACTTTTCTTCCTGTTGGGTGCCATGACCATTGTGGAATTGATTGATGCCCATGAAGGTTTTAAACTCATAACCGATAGAATTACCAGTAAAAATCGGGTGAAATTATTGTGGTTGATTTCACTAATAACTTTCTTTTTATCCGCTATTTTGGATAACCTCACCACGGCAATAGTGATGGTTTCAGTGTTGCGAAAATTGATTAAAAATCCTGACGACCGTAAACTCTTTGCGGGGGTCGTTATCATCGCTGCTAATGCGGGTGGTGCATGGTCACCGATTGGGGATGTTACCACCACCATGCTCTGGATTGGCGGACAAATTACACCCCTAAACATCATAAAAACCTTACTAATTCCGAGTTTAATTTCGTTATTAGTTCCACTTATCTATTTGACTTTCAAGATGAAAGGGTCTGTCAGAAGTGATGAAATTGATGAAGATTCACAGGAGGAAACACATGAACTGGTAATCAAAAACCAAAATTCAGTCATTATGCTTTTGACGGGAATAGGTACACTTTTGTTTGTTCCTATCTTCAAAACCGTTACGCATTTACCGCCTTATATGGGCATATTATTGGGCTTGGGCATTGTGTGGGTGGTTTCAGAAATTCTTCACTCCGAAAAAGATGATGAAGAAAAACATCCTTTCACGGTGGCTCATGCTTTGAGCAAAATTGATACATCAAGCATCCTATTTTTCTTGGGAATTCTTATCTCAATTGGGGCTTTGGAATCAACCCACTTGCTCTCGGGATTGGCTCAATGGATGGATAAAACCATTGGCAATCAGGACGTTATCGTAATTGCCATCGGTTTAGCTTCTGCCGTGATTGATAATGTTCCGTTAGTGGCGGCTTCGATGGGGATGTATGATTTGGCATCCTTTCCAGCCGATGCTAAAATCTGGGAATTTATGGCGTATTGTGCGGGGACTGGCGGAAGTATTTTGATAATTGGCTCGGCAGCGGGTGTGGCGGTGATGGGTATGGAAAAAATTGATTTTATGTGGTACGTCCGCAAAATTTCCTTCACAGCGTTGATTGGCTATTTTGCGGGCGTGGTGGCTTATTTGTTGATTTATGCTTTATTGAATTAGAAAAAATCATCATTTTTAACATTAAATCTAAACTGCTTTTCGCCCGTTGAAGAACGCAATTTTACTAAATAATTTCCTCCGTTCAAGGCATAAGCGGGTTTCAAGATAACATCATTATTTTCAGAAATTTCAAATTCGCAAGGTACTCCTAAACCCGATTCGGTACTCATCAAAGCCATCAAGTTTTTGCTATCTTCCACCATTATTCTTACAATGCTCATTTCGCCTGCCTTAGCCACTGATACGGGACTTTCTGGTTTTATGTTTAAGGCAGAATACAAATAAGATTTACCGCCAGCTTCATACTCCATGATTCTGTAATACTCTATTCCTCGCAATAATTTAGAATCCGTGAAGGCAAATTGGAGTCTCTGGTCGGGGTCGGCTTGGGGTTGCACATCAATTTCTCGAATGTCGAAATACGTTTCGTTGTCTTTACTTCGCTGAACAATGAAACGGCTTGGTTTATGCCCTTCTGAACTAACCCATTTTAAGTGGACTTTACTATTGGGATTCAAAGAAATTTCCATAACAATTTCTTTATTAGAACGGATTTTAGCATTTTGAGAAAGGCACAAATTACTAAATGAAATTAGGATTGTTGCCGCCACAACAGAGTTAAAGGGAGTTTTCATACTGATAGATTCTTTAATGAAATTATTACAAATGATAAGGATTTTGTTAATAAAACAAATTGCGTTTCTGGCGGATAAAACAATTTATATGGCAATAATAAATTTAGATAAATATATGATTTTTCTACGAAGTATTTATAGTAAATTTATCATACGGTAAAAATAGCGGTAAAAATTATGGTAAAAAAACAAAGTAGTATTTATGCTAAAACTATTATTCAAACGGAGAAAATCTGAATTTTCAAGAAGATTATTTGGTTAATCTTTTACAGGTTTTACATACTTCCCTAAAATAATACCCACAACCATCACCGTAATTGACAGATATCCAACCCAATCATAATGTAATAATTGCCCGTTTGAAGCCTTCTGCACGATAAGCCCACCCACAAAAGAGGCTGCACCTGACCCTAACTGAATCACGGAAGAGTTGATACTGGTAAATCCTCCTCGTTGTTCGTTATTTACCACGCCCGACACAATGGCTTGCATGGTGAGTGTACGTCCGTTGGCGAAAAGAAAAAACATGGAAGTTATTGTTAAAATTACCCATAAACTTGCTCCATAATGAAGATGTGTCATTAAGAAAACTGGAATTAAAAACAGCGTTCCACAGATGGCAAAAATGCGGTATTTACCCTTTTGGTCGGCAATTCTGCCCACGATTCTGGCACTGAAAATGGTGATTGCTCCGCCCACTAAATAGATAAGCGAAATATTATCTTCCGACATTCCCACGTTGATTGTTAGAAAAGGACTCAGCGAAGGAATGGTACAAAAATGGGCAAAAATAATAATTACCGACAACGCTAAGGCTCTTAATTGATTATTATCTTTGGCAATATTGGTCAGGATGGCGAATGGACTTGGCTTATTTTCAGACTGGTGAATATGTCCTCTGAGGCTCGGTAAGTATCTGTAAATCAAGATTAAATTAACAAAACCAACGCCCACCACAAAGACAAAAGGAATATGCCAACTGATTTTAGTGGCAAGATACATCCCCAAAGGAACGCCCAACACGGAAGCCGTAGAAAAAGCCGCCATTATGATTGCCATTGCCTCGGCACGGTATTCATAACTGATGGTATCGCCCACAATGGCAATCACTTGCGAACCCAATACCCCTCCGAAAACGCCCGCCAATATACGTGCTGCCATCAGCATCGTGTAAGTTGGGGCAATGGCACAGGCAAAAGTACCGACCAAAAGACCAATATAGGCAATGGTCAAAACATTTTTACGGTCAAATTTATCGACGAAAAAGGCGGCAATAAAGCCCGAAATCCCCGCACTGATAGAGTAGGCAGACACTAAGAAACTGTATTCTCGGGCGGTGATGTGAAAGGCTCGCATCAAAATCGGACCCATCGGCATCATAATCATAAAATCCATGATGTTGGTAAACTGTACGCAAGCAAGTAGGTAGAGGATTAGTTTTTGGTCTTTGATCATGGTTACTCTTTCAATAATTTATCAATCAAACTTTCAAATTCATTTATCCAGTCGGTATAATATTTTCCCGTGCCTGGACCAGAAAAACCTGCGTGGGTTAGGCGGATTTTGCCTTTTTTATCCAAAATAATGGTAGTCGGGAAACCGATAATTTTATTCAACATCGGCAAACTTTCCGAAGCACTTTCTGAATTATTCAAACCCGCTTTCAAGAGTTGATAATCAATGCCGAAACGTTTGCGGAGCAATGCCATTTTCTCTTTAAAAAAAGCATCATCACCCGTTTTTTCGTAAGCTAAACCAATGATTTCTAAACCTTTATCTTTATTTTTTTTATAAAAAGGAGCTAAATAATTACTCTCATCCATACAGTTGGGACACCACGAACCCAATATCTGAATCACCACTACTTTACCTTGATATTGCGGGTCGGCAAGGGATATTTTTTCGTCTTTTTGGTTCGGGAAAGTAAAAGCTAATTTATCAAAACCTTCCTTCAAATATGTGAATTTTGCTAAATCTGGCAGTTCGGCTTTGGCATCTCTTTTGGCTTCAAAATTACTAAATCCTTTTAAAGAGCCGTAAAATTTTCCCGTCATTTTATCGCCCTCTATTTTAGTACGCAACAGGAAGGTATGCGAACCGTCAAAAGTAGAAAGAAAAAGACTATCCCCCACCCTATTGCCATCCATATACCGATAATCGCCCGTAGTGGTGAGGAATGAACCCGTAACGATATTACCTTTTTGTTGAAAAACTCCCACGGCATCACTGACTTTCCCCGAAGTAGGATTGATAAAATTCACCGACCATTTTCCTTGTGCATTGCCCAGAATCGCCATTTTGCTGGTTCTGAAACGGTCTAAATATCCTAACGTAGCTTTGAACGGACTTTCCGAATAGGACTTTCTACCTTTATTTTTACTGAAAGTCCCTGCCAAAACCTTAGCCGACATTTTAGCCACTATTTGAGCATCAAAAAGGGAAATTGGAATCATCAAAGAATCGCCCGTGAGGGTTGCATCATCGGTTTGGAATCTCTCGGCAGCGTTCAAGATAAAAACTTTATAAGTATTTTTTGATTTTTTCTGTAATTCTAAACCAAAAGGTAAATCACCGCCATCAGTTTTAACGGTTGCCCGCCAACGAGTAGTTTGGGCGTTTGAAAATTGATTTAGTAAGACAAAGAGAGATAAGAAGATTAGTTTTTTCATGTGGATTTTATGTTTGTTGATGCAAGGATAACAGGAGGGTTTTGAAAATAGTTTGGTTTGAAGAAATAAGAAAGTTTAATTTCCAGTTTCGTTGAAGTCCATGAAAGTCTTCGGATTGTGCATCCCCCTCAAACGAAGGATTCCGTAGCCATATAAAAAGCCTTCCCAAATTACTTTGAGAAGGCTTTTGATTTATTTCAGTAAAATTTATTGCATTTTAATTTTTTCAAATACTAATCCATTTGACACATCCATTTGATACTTCTTTTTTGAATTTGTATATATCAGAAGTCCCGAAATAACCTTTGTCCGCATAGCCTACCAATTGAATAAAAATTACAGAATAGTTAGTTACATTTTTTTGAGGAATCAGAAATTTAAAGCCATTTCCACCCGAAGCGTAATCATACTTCTTTAAATCTACTTGAATGGACTCTTCTTTATCTCCAAACCATCCATAAACTTCATACTTATAAACTTTTGAACCTTGATTACTAACTTGAAATTCAAGGTCTTGCCAATTCAAAACACAATCAACATTATTGACTTTGATTAAATCAGGAAAACCATAGGGTTCTACTTCATCTTTTTTGCATCCTGCAAATAAAATGATGGCAAGGAATGTTATTGTTAGAGTTTTCATTGTATAATAGAATTTTAAAAGGCTGAATGCTTTTAATAGCATTCAGCCTTATTGTGTGAATGATTGAATTAATTATGTACTACAACGTTTATTCCATTACTTGCACTGCCACAGTCTGATTGAGCATTAGCATATAAATAATTGTATCCAGTTGAATTCCAATTCACAGTTATTCCATAACTGTTTTGGTATACAATCTGTCCTATACTACCCACGCCCCAAGTCAAATTATTTAAATTTCGACCAGAAATATTATAAACTTGTTGAGACCCAACTTGAGGGTTAGTATTACCACTTATGAAGAAACTCGGTTTTCCCAAATTATTAATATCAATACCGACTCTACTTATAGGATAAGAACCTCCATCACAAAAAGCAGTTACATACACTTCGAAATAGGTTCTTCCACCTAAATCTTCATTGTATAAGTGTGTTACGTTTGAATTACTATCTCTTATTAGAAAAGGAATTCCATTACTATCTGTAATATACCAAGTAAGGTGATTTGTTGCACTACCAAAACCAGCAGTAAGCAAATCTAATCCATTATAAGTAACATAACAAATGTCAGGTGTTGAAATGAATTTGGGATAACTACAATTTTCTGAATCACAAGAGCAACTGTCGTATGAAATGAATAATCCTATTAAAGCACCCACAGAGCCTCCCACCGTCCCTGCTACATAACTCCCTATTCCCATGTATGTACTAACATTACCCCATATACAACTTATCATCTGTAATACGCAACTTGTAGCTTTCCTTCCATTTTTTGTAGCCTTATTTGACACACTTGCTTACAAATAGGCTTTAAAGACATATCTAATTATTGTTTCATGTTGTATAATGAGATCTTTCTCATCAAATAATAGACTCCTATCATTTTTGGTTTTATCAATTTCACTTATAAACCAGCTATCAACAACATCAACATTTGACTCACGACTTAGAAAAGTTGTACCATCTGTTCTAAATTTTTTCAGACTTTCACTTACATTTTTGGACATTTTACCATCTTTAACCGCCTGATCCCAAATTACAGTTGGGTCACTAATTTTTAATGCCTTAACACTATCAATCTTTGAAATAAGTACGGCACGCTCTTTTTCTGGAAGTAGAGTGTATGGGTCGAAGTGAAAAGAGTGACGTTTGATAGTATTATATATAAAAATTCCCATGTCATCATGACTCAAAGTGTCATAATGAATCCTTGCGTTGCTCACACCTTTAAAAGTTTGTGGAATAACATCATTAACAATTTTCCCATCGTTGCATGAAATAAAATTTATCGAACTTAAAACGATAAAGGTAAAAATCAGTTTCTTTTCATAATTTTTGTTTGTTTAGTTTTAAAAATGAAATAATAAATATAATTGAATTAACTACGTTTACGTTACAAAATTCGTAATCTTCTGATAATCAAATACTTAAAAGAATACAAATATTTGATTAATCAATTGACAATCAACTACTGATTATTTTTTGACAATAAATATAATTTCTAAACTTAATTGATAAGCAGTGAGATTAACACTGAGTATGAAAAACATAAAATGGTTATTTCTGATGAGGACGAAAGAAGCGTTGCGGCTTGGGTGTCCAAGAATTTGTGAAGTAGTTAAGGTGCTGTAAATGTATATGGATGCGGAATATAAGTCAAGGAAAATTTATTATATTTTTTCAAAATGAGTATTTATCCGTATTAAAAAAATAACTTCGTTTAGTAAAATGAGTGTTAATACTTAATTATAAATTGTATAATTAGACTATAAAGTTTAATTTTTAAAAGATATAGATAAATATTGGGATGGTAAACAATGAATTAATATCAATAGCCATATTTTTTTCCACTCAAAATGCAACATTCCTAAAACCTCCAACATCCTTTATAAAATTGTTAATTTTTGTTAATAAAAAACTTTTAACTAATAAAATAGTTATATTTACATCCGTGGTCTGTGTCTTCACCGACCACACAGCCAAACTAATAAACTATGGAAACAAAAAGCTACGCCCAATCTACCATACCACTGACGAATCCCCTTAACAAATTTTCTTACTATACTATTCAAATTGCTTATTTTCAGCGTTTTACAATCTGAAAATAAAATTTTATTGCAATCTTTTCACAATATTAAATACAAATAAAATCTATAAACCCCAATCTACTACCATGCGTAAAATTACTCAGTTCCTGTTTTTCTTTCTTTTTTGTGCATCCATTTATGCCCAAAATCCAATTAAAGTTACGATTAAAGGCGTAATTCAAGACACTTCCGCCGCCGTGATGAACGGGGCAACGGTCATGCTTTTGACCCCCAAAGACTCGGCATTAGTCAATTTTTCCCGTGCCAATGATAAAGGCGTTTTCGAGTTCCGCAATGTTAAAAATGGCAATTATATCCTCAAAGTTTCTTACGTGGGTTTCATTCCTTTTCAACAAATTTTAGCTCCTTCTGAATCCGAAGTTGAAGATTTAGGGGCTTTGAAAATCAAACCAATTTCTAAGGAATTATTGGAAGTAGTCGTCCGCACCGCAAGGGCTCCATTAACCATCAAGGGCGATACCATTGAGTACGATGCTCGTTCCTTCAAAGTACCGCCTGGGTCTTCGGTAGAGGATTTATTGCGGCGTTTACCAGGCATGGAAATTGACGCACAGGGTAATATTAAAGCCCAAGGAAAAGACATCAAAAAGGTGTTAGTGGACGGTAAAAACTTCTTTGGCGATGACCCAAAAGCCGCAACCAAGAACCTGGGAGCCGAAACCATCTCGAAAGTTCAAGTTTTCAATGATAAATCTGAGCAATCTAAACTGACGGGTATTGATGATGGCAAGAAGGAGAAAGCTATCAATTTGGAACTGAAAGAAGAATACAAAAAAGGCTCTTTCGGTAAAGTTACGGGGGCGGTCGGTTCGGACTCCCGCATGGCTGCCCGAGGAAATTATAACAAATTCAATAAGACTTCACAATTTTCGATTTTGGGTTACGGCAACAACATCAACGAAACGGGCGTGAATTGGAGTGATTATGGCGAATTTAAAGGGAACGCCAGTAACCAATATGACAATGGTGATTTTGGCTTTGGGGGAAATAACCGTTGGAATTGGGACGGTGGCGATGGTATCACCAATCAATTTGACGGTCGTGGATTTACCAATAATGCGGGTGGCGGGGTTAATTATAATTTTGATAATAAGAAAACTAAGCTCAGCACCAGCTATTTCTATAACCAAACTCGTCTATTGGTTGACCAATATCAGAACAAGAAAACCTTTTTGCAAAATGATGCTTTTTTGACGACTGATACCTCCGCCCAAAACAATTTCAGGGGCAATCACAGCATCGGTACACGTTTTGAACAGATGATAGATTCGAGCAATACGCTCATTGTGAAGGCAAATATGCGAGCGGGGATGCGTAATGACAAAAACCGAATGTTTCAAAGTAATCTGACGGAAGAAGGCGTTTTGCGGACTCGTTCAGACATCAATAATAGTAACGATTTTACGAATCTCAACCTCACGACTAACGCTATTTTTAGACATAAATTTAAAACCAAAGGACGTAGTTTTGCGGTGAGTTTTGGGTATAATGTCATCAATTCAGACGGTACTGAAAATCTTAATTCATTCAGCAGATTCCTCACGGCGGGTACCGTCAAGGAGCAAGTCAGGGCAATTAGTCAGATGAATAACAACATTAACCGTCAGAATCTTTTGAAGGGAAATGTTTTATATACTGAACCTTTATCCAAGAAAATCTTTTGGGAAACTTTCTATAATGGTTCTTCTGATAAACGCAATGTGGATCGCCAAGCCTACAATGGTTTGCAAGAAAACCGCCGTTTTGATAGTCTGAGTACGTATTTTGAGAACACTATTACTTATAATCGCATCGGAACCAGTTTGCGATATTCACATTCAGGTGTGAATATTATGGTGGGCGGGGCAGGGTTAAGCTATAATCTTGAAGGTACGCAATATTCCAAAAAAGGAACTGCAAGTTTTTCCAATATCAATAAAAATTATCCCGCCTTTACGCCCTACGTAGATGCCAGCCTTGAATTAAAGAATAATATGTATTTTAATTTGAGCTATACGTTGGACGTAAATGCTCCACAAATTGCTGATTTACAACCCGTTATCAACAATAACAATCCATTTTTCATCTCAACGGGCAATCCAGATTTAAGTCCCGAGAAAAGTCATAGTATAAATTTGTCGCTGAATAAATTTGACCCCGCTACGTTTATGAGTGTAAATCTTTGGGGTGGGTATAATTACTATTTGAGCCAAGTAGTTTATAATCAGACTGTTGAACCCAATACATTTATCACTCGCACACGTCCAGAAAACCTTTCGGGCGGAACAAGATTGTATATTGGCACGTATTGCAGTTTTCCGATTATTAAAACGAAATTGACGGTTAATTTCAATCCAAATATCAATACTTCTAATAATCCAACGTTTATCAATGGGATTTTGAACGATAATAACAACCAAAATTATAACATTCGGTTTGGCTTTAATTTAACGCCAAGCGACAAATTAATCGTGGGGATGAATGCTAATTTGGGCATCAATAACATTAAATATTCTTTGAGTGAAGCCCAAAATCAGAATATCCGAAACAACAGTTTTGACACGTCAATCAAGTGGAATTTTACCAAGAAAACATTCTTTGAAACCAATTTTGATTATAGTTATTATAAGAATGAACGCTTCGGCTTTGAACAAGAAATTCCGATTTTGAATGCTTCCGTGAGACGATTATTTATGAAAGAAAATAAATTGGAAGTACGTTTGGCAGCCTTTGATATTTTTAATAAACGTCAGAATATTGTGCAGAGAGGTTTCCAAAATACAGTAACAACTCAAACATCCTTAACCTTAGCCCGTTATTTCATGTTGAGTTTAACTTATAATGTGAAGGGACACGTGGATAAATTGAAGAAAAATCAAGGCTGGAACTAATTAAAACAAAAATCATGAAAAAGAACATCATTATATTATTCATATCTTTGATTTCCATAAAAACCTTCGCTCAACAAGAAGGTGTAATACGCTATACTCGTACCACTTATTGGACTAAACTTAATTCAACCTTGACGTATTTGAGTAAACAAGAAAAGGAAAAACAAGCCTATATGTACGGCGGCAGAGACGACTGGCAAGAATATACATTACTATATTTCAACGATAAAGGCAGTTATTATACTCATTCTGACCAATTGAATTCTTGGGAAGAAAAGTATGATTTTAGTGGTCGGAAAGAAGTTTTTGGCATTAAGCGGGATTTTGAAAAAGGCATCATGACCGAAGCCTTCGAGATGGCAGGCAAAACCTATATCATCGAAGATTCCTTGAAAACCCTTAACTGGAAAATATTGAATGACATCAAAGACGTTGCTGGGCATATCTGCATGAAGGCAATGGTGGAAGATACCATCAAAAAGCAGAAAATCATTGCATGGTTTGCCCAAGATATTCCGATGAATGGCGGTCCAGAAAGGCTGTATGGTTTGCCAGGATTAATTTTGGAGTTGAATATCAACGATGGGGCAGTGGTTATAGAAGCCACCAAAATAGAACCCCTCAAAATCACTAATCAAATGGATTTACCCAAGAAATTGAAAGGTAAAAAGGTTACTGAGTTAGCGTATGAAGATATTTTGAGGAAGTTTATTCAAGAAAAAATTAAAGAAGAACGGAATCCGTTTTGGATAATTCGGTATTGAGTTTTTCAATGTTTGATTTCCGTTTCTTGATTTTCGGTATTTAACCCTTACGAGCGTTCTAAAACGCTCGTAAGGGTTTATTTTTAACTGAATTTTTTTACATAATATTCTGAAAAAATGAGATTAACCAAACATCATTCTGCAAAATGAGTTTAAAGCCAATTAAAATAATTATTTTTGGGTTCTTTTATCCAAAAAAATAATTAAATTAAGTTTTTAACAAGAAAAAATAATACTATGTCAAGTTTGTCTTCTCAAAAAGGGGTGCTGCACGGCGATGCTTTGCAAGAACTCTTTGAAATTGCTAAAAAAAATCAATTTGCCTTGCCAGCCGTGAACGTTACGGGTACCGATACCGTTAATGGCGTTTTGGAAGCTGCCAAAGCGGTAAATTCACCCGTGATTGTTCAATTTTCAAACGGTGGAGCTCAGTTTTACGCAGGTAAGTCTTTACCCAACGGAAAACAAGAGGCTTCCATCGCAGGGGGTATTTCGGGTGCTCATCACGTACACCTTATGGCAGAGGCTTATGGCGTTCAGGTGATTCTTCATACCGACCATTGTGCCAAAAAATTATTACCTTGGTTAGACGGTTTGTTGGATGCAGGCGAAAAATTCTTTGCACAAACGGGCAAGCCTTTGTTCTCTTCACACATGATTGACCTTTCGGAAGAACCCATCGAAGAAAATATCGAAATCTGTAAGCATTATTTGGAAAGAATGTCCAAAATGGGCATGACTTTGGAAATTGAATTGGGCGTAACGGGTGGCGAAGAAGACGGCGTGGACAATTCAGACGTGGATTCTTCAAAATTATATACGCAACCCTCAGAAGTAGCTTATGCTTACGAAGAATTGAGTAAAATCTCTCCCCGCTTCACCATTGCCGCCGCTTTCGGAAACGTACACGGTGTTTATAAGCCAGGAAACGTAAAATTATCACCCATCATTTTGCATAACTCACAAGAGTACGTGAAATCCCACTATAATTTGACGGCGGAAAAACCAATCAACTTCGTATTCCACGGAGGGTCGGGTTCATCACGGGAAGAAATCCGTGAGGCAATTTCTTACGGAGCCATTAAAATGAATATTGACACCGATTTGCAATGGGCATTCTGGGAAGGTATTTTGGGATATTACAAATCAAAAGAAGGATATTTGCAGGGACAAATCGGTAGTCCAGACGGGACAGATTCTCCCAACAAAAAATATTACGACCCCCGTGTATGGTTACGTAAGGGTGAAGATACTTTCGTAAGTCGCTTAAAAGAAGCCTTTGAAGATTTGAACGCTACGAATGCCAATCAGTATTTAGCGTAAATAGCTTTGAGGTATGAGCAATGAGTTTTGAGTAAAAAAATAGTTATCAGTTGATTCTGATGGCTATTTTTTATGAAATCTACATTCAAATTATTACTATAAAAAATATTCAAATATCTCATAATCAATTAATTACCAATAACTAATTTCAAATAATCAACAACTACTTCACCTTATTCCCCTTCATTCTCCGCACTTTAATTTTCAAATTATTCAATACACTCTTCGAAAGCATAATTCGCATACGGGGTTTTTTATAAATCACTAAATATTTATTTCCTTCGTAATCAAGCCGTGAAAAAGTAGACGTTCCCTCTTTATCAACTAACTGATAGAAAAATTCACCCCTCTCCCCTGCCACAGGACCAAAACGAAGTGAGTTATCTTCCTTACTTTTCTCAAAGGAAATCAACAACTGCCCGTTTTCTTGTTTCTGAAAAAGCCCAGGGGTTTCTTTTTCCAAAGAAATACGATTGATGTACCGTCCATTTTTAAAAATCACTTTTCCAGATTTAATATTAGCATCCGATGATGGCACTTCACGTTCCAGATACAGGGGGTTATCATTATAATATTGAATTCGAGTTAAATCAAGTTCATTTTCCTCTAATTGGTGCATCAACGAACCCGTCAGATACACATTTTTTTGACAACTTGATAAAGCAAAAATACTTAGGACAATCAAGATTTTTTTCATTATTTTATTAAGTAAGGATGTGATAGAATACGGTTCATCGTGAAAGGTCAAGGATAAATGTCCGTATCTCAACATTGATAATTGCATTGATAATATCTATAAATATTCGTAATGAATCGCAAGATAGAATATCGTTTTACGCCAAGTAATTTCTATTCTGAAACGGACGATTAAGTATCTCACGATAAAAATACTTTAAAATTTATTTAAAATCCAAAAAAATAGGCTTATATCAAGCTAATTATTTCTTCTTAGGCAATAACTAAACCTTTGACACTTTTATCTATTATTTTCAAAGACTATGCCAAAATTAGGTATTAGGGTAAATCGACTTTATCAAATTAGAATTCCTAAAATTCCATTTTTTACAAAATTAGTAATATTTGACAACCTAAACCACAATCCCTAATTCATTAATACCCAAACTTCTCCTCAAAACTATTATAAAAATATTTTCAAAATATTTTGATAGTTCAAAACTTTTTTATACATTTGTTACATTAAATTACCCGCCAAAGAACAAACTATTTAAAATTAAACGTATGACGCTTGATGAAGCAAAGCAACATCTAATCCAAGCATGGGGAACTTTGGGGTCGAGTTGGGGTGTTAGCCGAACTATGGCACAAGTACACGCACTCCTTTTGGTGTCGCCCGTTTCCATGACAACCGAAGACATTATGGAGGCTTTGCAGATTTCGAGAGGAAACGTAAATATGAATGTTCGAGATTTGATGGACTGGGGGATTGTGAGAAAAGTGCTGAAACCCGGCGAAAGAAAAGAGTTTTTTGAAGCCGAAAAAGACGTTTGGAAAATAGGAATGCAGATTGCAAAAGAACGCAAAAAACGTGAATTAGAGCCTATTTTACGAGCATTAGAACAAATCTCAATCATCGAAGCCGACATTACAGACCCTGATGTCAAACAGTTTGCCGAAACGATTGAGAACTTGAAAAAATTTGCTTCCAATACCAACAATACCTTAGAGTCAATCATCAAAGCTGATGAAAGTTGGTTTTGGGGAAGTTTTTTCAAACTATTCAAATGACAGGTATTTCCCGAAAGGGAATAAAGATAAATAGCCAATACCACTAATATTAAATTAATCCTTACTTTGTGACGTATCAAATAAAAGACTCATTTTGGGTCTTTTATTTATATTCTATATTTTCAATAATTACTGAAAATATAGAATATAAAATATGTATAATAACTATTTCAAGTGAATAATTGTTAAAATCGAACTTTATCAGTAAGTATTAAAAATTTAATGATACTTTCAATATATATTGAAATAATAGTATAAAATATAAATTTAATCAAGATAACATAATATCATTTTAAAGAATCCGAAAATCAACATAAACTCATTTAAGCATATTTAATTGAAAATTACTATCAACTTTAATGCTATAATTTTCAATTTTATATGACCCTGAAAATTAGTCAGACACTAAGAATTACACTGATATAGTTTATTTATTAAGAAAATAGACCACTTAATAAAAAAAAAATAAGTATGAATAAGCAATTTGTAAAAAATGGTTCGGAATTTGTTATATTAGCGGAGAAATCTATTACTAAAAGTATTGTACTTAAATATTTGATGGTTTTTGCTAAATTCAACTTAAAAAACTGAGTTCAAGTACCGCCCCCTGATTGGTTCACAGGTGTTGAGCCTTATTTTTCAAAATCATAAAAAACAATGTTTTTCAGATATGGCAAATAGAAAACCCTATTCCCCCCGAGCTGGTAACCGCCACTATCAAGACTTGTCCCCTGTAAAGCAAATGAGTAAGAAAATCAAAACCATCTTGGTCGATGACGAGAGATTAGCTCGACAAGAATTAAAATATCTTTTGCAGGAATATCCTGACATTCAGATAATTGACGAAGCCGAAAATGTGGATGAGGCTTTAGAAAAAATCCACCGTTTGCAACCCGATTTGATTTTTCTGGACATTGAAATGCCCGAGAGAAATGGATTCGATTTGCTGAATGATTTGGAATATGTTCCGAAGGTCATATTCGTAACGGCTTATAATCAGTATGCTATTCAGGCTTTTGAGTCGGAGGCAATGGATTATTTGCTGAAACCAATGAAATCTGAGCGTTTGGCAAGAACTATCGAAAAAGTACGTTCAGACATTCATCAGACAAGATTGACCGATGCCGTAGCTTCTGGGAGGCTTCCCGTGCAGAAGCGTATTTTCTTGAAAGATGGCGAAAAATGTTATTTCGTTCGCTTGACGGAGATTTACATGATTGAGTCAGTGGGTAATTATTGTCGTTTCCATTTTGATAGTAATCGTCCGATGATTCACCGTTCGTTGAACAAAATTCAAGAGCGTTTAGACCCGCATATTTTCTTCCGTGCCAACCGCCAGCAGATTATCAATACTGAATACATTGCAGATATTGAATCCTACTATAAGGGTGGTATGAAAGTAGTTTTGTCAAACGGAATTGAATTAGAAATTTCTACTCGTAACTCGGTTGCGTTTAAAGAAATGATGGGAATGTAATTTTGATTTTAAGGATTGAATCCTTAAAAGCCTTTGGTTTATTAACCAAAGGCTTTTTTCATTCTGCATTCAGAAGCATTTTTATAAATACAGATACTATTTTCTAAAGAAATTCAGGTGGACAAACTAACATATATTTGATGTCTCTTATTATTACTATGTTATCATTTGGTTTCGGCTTATGTGTAGTTTTCATTGACATTTTACCATAAGATAACTACTTTTATGCGAGAAATATCTGCACAGATATTCTTTTGGGCTTAACGGTGGCGGCTGTTAAGTCCTTTTTTATGCTCTTTTTTCGGTAAGGGGGCAATAAGCAAAAGTCAAGGGTATAATTTTTCTGCTTTAACAAAGATTATAATTTCTACAAATACTATCTTTGTTACTATGCGAGTATTCACCATCCTCTATACAATCTGGGCTGCGTTCTGTTTTGTCCTCCTATTTTTATTGTTGTTTCCTTTCTTTTGGGTGTTTCTCCAAAAAGAAAGCTGGAAACCCCAAGCTCATTATCTTAATCGAGTTTGGGCAAAAGCCCTTTTTTTCTTGATTGGTATTCCCGTGAAGGTTAAATACGAATTTAAGCCCGAACGAAACAAGGCTTATGTATTTTGTGCGAATCATTTTTCATACATGGATATTGCCGTGATGGGCTTAATTATTCGTAATTATTTTGCTTTTGTGGGTAAGGCATCGCTCAAAAATGTTCCTTTGTTTGGGTATTTATTCAGGAAACTGCACATTATGGTGGATAGAAGCGACCCTAACAGCAGAGCGAAATCATTGAGCCGTTCCATCAAAGCCTTGCAGAGTGGGCGAAGCATTATGATTTTTCCAGAAGGAGGAATCACATCAACTAATATCCCACAAATGCACCTGCCGCTTAAAGATGGGGCTTTTGTGATGGCGATTCAACAACAACTTCCATTAATTCCGATTACTTTTTTGAATAACTATAAAATCCAGCACGATGATGAATTGTTGATTTATCCACAACCCATGAGAGCCATTATTCATCAGCCCATTGACACAACGGGTATGACTCAGGCGGATGTGGGGAGTTTGAAAAATAGGTTTTTGGAAATTGTTCAGGGGGCATTGGATGATTACGCTAAAAAATAATAATCCGTATTTACCGTTATTCAATATTTCTGACCAACTGTCCGTTTGTTGTTTCAAGAGATGAAATCTTAATCGTTAATTTGTAAATATTATCAAGCGTACCTTTCAACTATAAAACATGAACTCACACGAAATTGATTACAAAATTATTGGCGAGGATATTCAACTCGTAGAAATTGAACTTGACCCCAACGAAACGGTGATTGCTGAGGCAGGATCGATGTGTTATATGGAAGATGGGATTGCCTTCGAGACCAAAATGGGCGATGGTTCAACGGGCGATAATTCGGTGATGGGTAAACTATTTCAAGCGGGTTCTCGTTTATTAACGGGCGAGTCGCTGTTTATGACCCACTTCACCAACCGTGGTTCGGGCAAGCGGAAAGTGGCTTTTGCGGCTCCTTATCCTGGCACAATTATCCCGATAAATTTGGCAAATATTCTTGGGAATACCTTGATTGCCCAAAAGGATAGTTTTCTATGTGCAGCTCTGGGAACGAAGGTTTCGATAACTTTTAATCAGAAAATTGGGGCGGGCTTCTTTGGCGGCGAGGGCTTTATTTTAGAGAAATTACAAGGCGATGGTTTAGCTTTTGTACACGCTGGCGGAACAATTATTGAGAAGCAATTAAACAACGAAACTCTCCGAATTGATACGGGTTGTGTGGTGGCGTTTGAGCCTTCGTTGAGTTATGATATTCAACGAGCAGGAAATATGAAGTCGATGATTTTTGGCGGTGAGGGTATCTTTTTGGCTACGATGCGAGGGACGGGAAGGGTTTGGATTCAGTCGATGCCGATTTCTAAATTAATTCGTGCGGTGAGTCCTTATGGTGGAAATTCCAAAAAAGAAAGTGGCTCGGTTTTGGGTGGATTGGGGAATTTGCTGGGAGACTAATTTAGAGAATAGAGTACGGAGGATAGAGTATAGAGAAATAACATCTATACTTGATTTATTTAGCCATAAATTTTAGTATGAACATTATACCAAATTTTTACAAATCTTCGCCATCGTTGAAATCAGTTTCAGCGGTGGCGAAGATGTTTAATGGACTAAGAAATAGTCTTTTTTACTCATTACTCATTGCTCAAAGCTCATTACTACTTTCCTGTGGAACAAAAGGTGATAATCAGGATTTTATGCCTAAGCCCAAAGGTTATAATCGGATAGATTTGCCCACTACAACTTATAGGCAAATGACTGATAATCATCCATTTAGCTTTCAGTATTCTAATCATGCGGTGTTGAAACCTGACACCGTTCGTTGGGCTGAACCGCATTGGATGTATGTGTATTATCCAGAATTTAAGGCAATGATTCAGCTTACTTATAAGCCTTTGAACGGTGATAAAAATAAATTGACAAAACTAATTGATGATGCCCATAAATTGGCAGCAAAGCATAATGCCAAGGCGTACTCTATTCAGGATTTAATCTTGAAAACGCCGTCGGGTAAAACCGCAATGTTGATGGAATTGGAGGGTGAAGTACCAACTTATTTACAGTTTTATACTACCGATTCCACCAAGCATTATCTCCGTGGGGCTTTATATTTTAATACTTCTTTGAAAAGCGATTCGCTTGAACCTGTAATTGAGTATTTAAAAAAAGATGTTATCCATTTGTTGAATACTTTGGAGTGGAAGAAGTAACTAACTTCAAATATACTCCATTTGTCCACCCGAAACCGTCTTGATTTGGGTATTCTCCTCCTCCTGCCAAAATATTTGGCGTTTCCACGTTGTATTTTTCGGTCATTTTACCCGTCTTCTGATAAACATTTTCATTGGTTTTCATCCAGCGATTTTTTGCTTCATCCGCCAATTTAGTAAAACCATAATTCAGTAAACCTTGATACGCTATATATTGCAAAGGTGCCCAACCGTTTGGAGCGTCCCATTGCTGCCCAGTATTATTCAGAGTGGTAATAAACCCGCCTTCTTTAAGGAATTTTTCTTTTAAAATATCACTAACTTTTTTACTTCTCAATGTATTCGTTATTCCGAAAAATAAGGGAAAAACTGCCGCCAGAGAGTAACAATTGGTATATTTTTTTCCGATGAAGTCATAGTCAAAATAGAAGCCTTTTTCTTGATTGAAAAAATACTTTTCAATAGCTTTTTCTCGCTGATTTGAAAGGGCAAAATACTCATCAATTTTATCAGTATTATCCGTTAATAAATAGGCTCTGAAAAGGGTTTTTTCAAGATTCCATAACAGACAATTTAAATCAACAGGAAGGATGTCGGTGGTATGAATGGTTTTCATATTTTCCCCATCCTTAAACCAACGACTACTGAAATCCCAACCCGATTCTGCCCCTGCCCGAATATGCCTAAATACGCCTTTCGGTGGATTTTTAAGGCTTTTTACTAATTCAATATCTTCTTTATACGATTCTGGGCGGGGCGTATCGTATTCATCCCAATAACGATTTAAGACTATATTTTCATTCAGTAAAACTACTCTCATACTCGCAGGATTTCGGGCAGAAAGGGTTACTTTGTCTTCCATCCAAAAACTATATTCTTTTTCTAATACTGGTAGGTATTTTAATAATATTTCATCGCCTTTTTCTTGTCTTAAAATTTCAATCATTAAAGAGAAGAAAGGTGGTTGAGAACGTCCCAAAAAATAGGTACGATTTCCGTTTGGAATAAAACCGAAGTTGTTAATGAGGTGAGCAAAATTATCGACCATATTTTCAATCAAATCCACCTTCCTACTTACCTGCAAACCCAACATGGTAAAATAACTATCCCAATAATACATTTCTTGGAAACGTCCGCCAGGCACTACATACGGGTGGGGCAATTCAATCAAAGTTCCTTCTGCATAAGTTGGTTCACGGGTGAGGGTTATCCATAAATCAGTAATATGTTGTGCAACGGACTTTGAAGTATCACTTTGATAATCAGAAGATCGTGCAATATTGATAGTAAAATTTTGAGACACAAATACTTGCAAATCAAAATTGGAGGAGTTTTTATTTTGTAAAAATTTAGCTTCGATTTCTTCTTCCGAAAACAGGGGAGTACAGTCGGTAAAAGTCTTTGAATCGGCAAAGATTTCACTCATTTGAACCGCTTTAAAGATTTCGGTTTCAAAGAATTTTGTAGTAAAAGTATTAAGTTTCATGTATGAAGATTTGCTTATAAAATGAGATTCATAATTTTGAAAATACGGAAGGCTTACTTTTGAAGAAAACCTTATAAGTTTAGACCTCATAAAGTGGAATAAAAAAATTAAGCAACAGCCTGATTTTTCTCTGACAACATATTAAAAAATACCAAACAAATTATTAAAATTATCATCGGAATTAGGGAGAAATAAAAGGCGTTTTGTCCTCCGTAATGTTCAAAAATATAGCCCGTAATCAGTGAACCCGTTGTGCCTCCCAAAGCCGAGAAAATGACGATGAGACCCGACATTATACCGTGCTGACGAGTGGGTAATGAACTCAAAATTACGGAATTGATAGCGGGATAAATAGGGGCAATCACTAAGCCAATTAAAGGAAAAACGAAGGCAACCAATGGAGCATTTGACCAGCCAGTAATAACTTCTGTACCCAAATTTTTAGCCAACGGAAGAACCAATAAAACCAGAGTTCCAGCCAGTAACACGCAGATAATCATAACAGTAAGCCATTTTACTTTCTTCAAAACTACTCCCGCCAAGAAACGCCCCACTGCCGTTGATGCGGCTAAGATACTCGCCATTTGAATACTTAACGTAGCGGGAAGATGCAAGACTTTACTGTTGAAAGTGGGCAACCAACTCATAATACTTTGTTCAATCAGCACGTAAATAAAAGCACTTGCTACGAAGACCAAAACCACTGGCACAATCACCAGTTTCAGCATTTCTTTAAAACCCCCTAACGCCTTTTTATCATTTGAAGATTTAATGGAGGATTCGTCAATTGGAGCAAACAATAGTAGTAAAAAAGCCAAGACTGCCATCCCCGCCAACAGGTAATATACGTGTACCCAAGCGGTGGATTGCGGGTTGGTGTCGTCAATAAACCAGCCGAAAATAAAATAGCTCGACATAATACCGACCATGAAGAATGATTCGATAAAATTCATCAGACTGATATGTTCACTTTTGTCTTTTGTAACCAAGCCGATGGTAGCATAAACGGAAACTTTAATTAAGGCAAAAGATGCTCCAACGGCGGCAAAAAGGATTTTTGTCATCCAAAAACTATTCACGAGCGGCATGGCTAAACAGGCAATTGTTACGATGGCGAGTGCCAATAACATGGAATTTTTATAGCCAATTTTTGTAATATACGATGCCACTAAAAACGATACTGCAGCGATACTCAAATCTTTGAAAGCCTCTAAAATTGCGGCTGATGATTGGGTAATAGCGTAGGTATTTTGGACTTGCAAAATGACCGTTCCAACGCTATTTAGCAGAATGGCGAAAAGGAAATAATTAATAAAAATAGAGAGTTTAATTTGCCAGTTTTTCATTTTTACTTTGTGATTTAGTGAATGAATCCAAAAAAAGCGGACTTACTGCCCGCTTTTCGATTTTTTATCTCAGTAATTGTACATAAATGGTTAATGTTTTACAAATTTCAGCGTTTTATGCCACAAAATCTACTCTTTTATTATTCAGTATTAAAACTGTATTAATTGTTACTAATAATTTTTTTAAAATTATTAGTAACTTAGTAGTAAATCACTATTTTTTCTATAAATTATATTAATGAAGCCTGAATTTGAAATCATCCAACCCGATTTTGGCAGCTCGTTTAGGCTTTTGCATCATCAGGTTACGGCATATACCTTTAAATGGCATTATCATTATCATCCCGAATATGAGATTGTTTGCGTTTTTGAAGGTGCGGGGCGGCGACACGTGGGCAATCATTTGAGCAATTATAATGATGGTGATTTAGTGTTGATTGGCTCAAACCTTACTCACGGAGGTTTTGGGTGTGGGGCTGTGGGTACGCATGAGGAGGTGGTAATTCAATTTACCGAAGATTTTTTGGGTGAAGGATTTCTTTCAAAACCAGAAATTGGGGCAATAAAAAAACTCTTTGAGTTATCGAAACGAGGTATTTGTTTTGATAAGAAGGTGCAAGAACAAGTGGCATATAGACTAAGAAATTTACTAAAATTTCAACCTTTTGAACGTCTGATTGAATTACTGAATATCTTACAGTTTTTGGCAAATTCAACGAAGTATCAATTACTTAATATAGCAGATATTCGTTATAATTTTAGCTTAAAAGACCAAGAACGTTTACGAAAAGTGTATATTTTTGTGTAAGAAAATTTCTCGAAAGATATTGATATTCAGGAAGTTGCCAGTATTTGTAATTTAACAGTCCCCGCTTTCTTTAATTATTTTAAAAGGATTTGAATCAAACCTTTACGGATTTCATGAATATCGGATTAATCAGGCTTGCAAAATGCTTTTGGAAGGTCAGGAAATTGTGGATATTTGTTTTAGCAGTGGTTTTAATAATATTTCCTATTACGGAAGGGTTTTTAGGCAAATAAAGGATTCAAGCCCTTCTGAATTTAGAAGAAAATTTGGTATGAACTAAGCATGAAAGTACAGTATAGTGGGGGTTATTTTCCCTTTTAATTTTGTAAATGTACCACGGGTGGTAGCGTGTATAATACTCTCAACAAGCTAAAGCCAATGGTACTTTAAATTATTCCTTTTCCTTTATGAAAGTTGCCCTTTTTATTCCTTGTTATATAGACCAATTTTACCCGCAGGTTGGCATTGCTACGCTTCAATTATTAGAAAAATTGGGCTGTAAAGTAGTGTTTCCACTCAATCAGACTTGTTGTGGGCAACCGATGGCAAATGCAGGTTTTGAGCATTTGAGCGAGGATTGTGATAATAACTTCGTTGAAAATTTCAAAGATTTTGATTACATCGTTTCGCCTTCGGGGAGTTGTACTTTGCACATAAAGGAACATTTGCACGGCTCAGACGAAGGGGCCTCCGCACGTATTCGCAAGAATATGTATGAACTCACTGAATTTATGACGGATATTTTGAAAATAGAAAGTCTTTCGGTAAGATTTCCGCATCGGGTGGGCTTGCATCAGAGTTGTCATGGACAGCGGGGTTTGAAATTGGCTCAAATGTCGGAATTAGTGGCAAAACCTTTTTCTAAAACAGAACGATTATTGAATATGGTGGATGGGCTTTCGCTGGTGGAATTAGACCGAAAAGATGAATGTTGTGGTTTTGGCGGAACGTTTTGTGTTACGGAAGAAGCAATTTCGGTAAAAATGGGCAAAGATAGAATTTCCGACCATACTCGGCACGAAGCTGAGTATATAACAGGTTCAGATGTGTCGTGTTTGATGCACTTGGAAGGTATTTTAAAACGACAGGGTTCCGATATTAGGGTAAAACATATTGCGGAGATACTTAATTCAGTTGTGAGTTAGTGATTTGTGAGTGGTAATTTATTTTAAGATGTCATCAACTCACAAATCACAACTCACTAATTCACAACTACTTATGAATAATATCAGGATAGACCATGCTTCGGCATCAACTGAATTTAATAAAGACGAAGCCCACGTTGATTGGCACGATGAAACCCTTTGGTTTGTGCGTTCTAAGCGTGATAAGGCAGTTTTTCAGATTCCAGAATGGGAACAATTGCGGGAGGCAGGTTCGCAGATAAAGAATCATGTGCTGTCGAATATGCACGATTTATTGATTGCTTTTGAAGAAAAAGCTACTCAAAATGGCATCAAAATTCATTGGGCGGCGGATGCTTCTGAACATAATCAAATCATTTTGGATATTCTTAAAAATGAGGGGGTAAATCGCATGGTTAAATCAAAATCCATGCTGACCGAAGAATGTAATTTGAATGAATTTTTGAAAGAAAAAGGTATTGGAGTGATTGATTCTGACCTTGGCGAACGGATTGTGCAGATGCGAGGGGAACATCCTTCACACATTGTTTTGCCCGCCATTCACCTCAAAAGGTCGGATGTTGGGGAGACTTTCCATGAACATTTAGGTACTGAAAAAGGAGCAACTGACCCGCAATATTTGACCGAAGCGGCTCGTTTGCACCTGCGAGATACTTTTTTGACTCGTAAAGTTGCCTTGACGGGTGTCAATTTTGCCATCGCTGAAACGGGCGGTTTTGTGGTTTGTACCAACGAAGGCAATGCCGATATGGGCGTGCATTTGGCAGATGTTCATATTGCTTCGATGGGTTTTGAAAAGATAATTCCAAAAGCTGAACACTTGGGCGTTTTTCTGAGATTATTAGCCAGAAGTGCTACTGGACAGCCCATTACTACTTTTTCAAGTCATTTTCATAAGCCAAGGGCAGGGCAAGCGATGCACATTATCATTGTGGATAATGGGCGAACCAAACAATTGGGACGACCTGATTTCAGAAATTCGTTGAAGTGTATTCGTTGTGCGGCTTGTTTCAATACCTGCCCTGTGTATCGCCGTTCGGGTGGGCATAGTTATCATACTGCCATTGCGGGACCGATTGGGTCAATTTTAGCTCCTAATCTAAATATGGCTGAAAATGCAGATTTGCCTTTTGCCTCCACGCTTTGTGGCTCATGTTCAAACGTTTGTCCCGTGAAAATTGATATTCATGAACAACTCTACAAATGGCGACAAGTTTTGGTTCAGGAAGGACACGTTTCGAGTGTTAAATCTTTGGGAATCAAGTCAATGGCAACGGTTTTAAGTTCACCAAGTTTTTACAGAACTGCAGGAAAATTAGGCAGATTTTTGATGAAAAATACGCCTTTTGTAACGAATAATAATCTGAATGTTTGGTATCAACATCGAGAAATGCCCGATGTGCCGAAGGAGAGTTTTAGGGAATGGTATCTTTCAAGGGAGAAAGGGAAAAAGGAGTAAGGGAGAAGGTGGGGATGAGGATAAAATCACCATTCACTAAATCACAACTGAGTAATGACAAGTAGAGAAAAAATATTATCATCCATAAAAAAAAATCAGCCTGATTATCAAGAACTTAACGTTAATTTTAAGTTTGAATCAGTCTTTGAAGATTTGTACGCAAAATTTGCCGATACCCTCAGTTTTGTGGGTGGAAAGGCAGTTGAAGTAGCTGATTATGTAGCCATTAAAGCGGATGTCAAAGAACATTATCAAGGTGTTTTAAACATTGCCACCACCATTCCTGAACTTTCGGAATTGGCAGATTTTAGTTTAAATATTGATAGTCCACATGAATTGGAAATGCTTAATTTAGCCATTATTGAAGGTGATTTTGGCGTAGCTGAAAATGCCGCCATTTGGGTTTCGGAAAAGCATTTGCCTCACCGAGTCTTACCAATGATTACCCAATATTTAGCCATCGTAATTCATAAAAAACATATCCTCACAAATATGCACCGTGCCTACGAGCGTGTACAAGTCAATGAAACGGGCTTCGGAACTTTCATTTCTGGTCCTTCCAAAACGGCAGATATTGAACAAAGTTTAGTGATTGGAGCTCATGGAGCGAGGGGATTGGTGGTGTATGTGTTAGCATAAAATTGTAACGAAAAGCCCTCATCCTAAAATGGGGGCTTTTCGTTTTTCATCTATTCAAAGCTAATTTTTAACAATCTTACGCACAAGGCTTTTTTCGCCTACAATAAATCTCAAGAAATAAACCCCCGTATTTATTCTTCCTAAATCAATCGTTCCTTCGTGTGTTTGAGCAATAGTTGGCGAAGTTTGACTTAATTGTTCTTTGCCCATAGAATCATACATCGTCAAGTTTACCGTTGATGGCTCATTGCTCAATAATTTCCAATGAAATACTCCCGTTGTGGGGTTTGGAAATACGTTGACAAATACCTCCTCATTATCTGTTCCTTCACCACTAATTCGTGCATTGGCTTCTTTTGGATTTGATTTGGCAATACCATTAACAATTTCAGCATTGATTGGGGTGGCATCTCCCGTGGCATTTACTTTCACCATTTGCAGGGTGCGAAGGCTGGTACAATTAGCGTTTTTACCCGACTCACAACCAACATAGTATGAAGTATCAGCCGTTAATTTAGGGGTTCTAAAATTACCTGAGCTTAATGACATTCCTCCCGTTGCAGTGACGTACCAATTGGGCGTTCCTGCCTTACAAGTGGCGACTAATGTTACGGCAGAACCCGTTTTTACTTTAGTTTCGAGGGCAATTGGAGCTTCCAAAGTAGTTACGTTTTTAACAACTACTACCGTTCTTGGGCTTTCACAACCAAAAACGGTTTGCGAAGCGTAGTAAGTCTTTTTTTCTGATAATTTTATAGTGTCGGCATATACCTTTCCGACTTTTAGCGAATCGTACCATTTGATATTTGTGCCTATGGCGGTTAAATCTGCAATGGTGGAAGCACTACAAAAATATTGAATGGTGTCTGCAACGGGCTTGGCTAAATCACGCATTAAAGTACCCGTTACAACCAACGACAGTAAACGAACAGAATCGGGCGAGCCTATTTTTTTACGAAGAAAGATTTTGTATTTATCTCCTGCAATGGCTGAATCTATTTTTACTTGCTTATAATTGTTCCCGTTTCCATCAAACCATGTTGTTTCACGGGTTGCATTAGCCGTTCTGTTTGCCATTACGCTCGGTTTCCAAGCACGATGAGTAGTATTTTTTGATACATTTTTTACAATCATATCATAATCATAAATCAATCTTGAAGTCGTTGGGTCTATGCCATCTTTTGAGGTTTGTTCAACGCCCTCAATATCTGTCCACGCAATTGAAACTATCAAAGGCGAACAACCACTGGCAGTTACAACCCTTGAAATTTCAGTAATGGTATCGGCAGGAAATTTGAGCGAGATTTCTTCAATATATGCCCCTTTGGAAGCTGTGTCTATAACGACAAACGATTTTTTAATAATCGAATCTGGGACGATAATAGGTTTTTTAGTAACTGTATCTATAACAATAGCTTTTAAGGTATTTCCGATTTTGCTTTTATATTTAATGGCATTAGCAGCAACCTCCACATTTAATAATCCCCAACCAAACTTATGGTCTGGTCCAGGCAGTCCCAAATCTTCGGCAGTACCTAACATCAGTGCTTTTAGGGTCGATGATTTTAGGTAAGATTTATATAAACTATTGTAATATTGTTGTAATAGAAGACCTGCTCCTGCGGCGGCTGGCGAAGCATAAGACGTTCCTTGCGAGTTCACTGTGCCGCTATATGACGTATCTGAGGGGGTTTTTGAGGTTTTATTGGCAAATAATGAAGAGTTAATCCCTGTGCCTTTCGTTACGATGTCGGGTTTTATACGTCCATCGTCAGTGGGTCCCCAGTTGCTGTAATCAGACATGGTTTTGTCGCCATTAACTGCCCCCACGGTCATGGAATTTTTTGATGCCGATGCCCCCGTAATGATGTCATAACCTAATTTTGCTTTCCTATTTCCACTATCTTCTTGCTCATTTCCAGCCGCTATGAAGGGTAAATAATTGGGAAGATTTCGGGTAAGGAAGTCCCAATTTTTGGCGGTTTCGTCATACGCCCCAAAATTCCAAGTGGCAGTAGTGGTATCGTTTGAATAACCATAAGAATGGTTTGAGATTAAATAGCCTTTCAGACCGAATTCCGCCATTTCGCTCAAATCGTTGTTCCAGTCGTAACAAATGGCTTTTGCACCGTAGGCAATCCCCCGTGCATCGGGTTTATTGGTCAAATTCTTTCCAACAATTGTCCCCGTAACGTGCGTCATGTGGTCGTTACCTTTATAACTTTTATCTGCCCCAACGCCATCCAAGGTTTGATTAGCTTGCATGGTTACATTTCCCGCTAAAAGTTCATGGGTTGCCCGTACCTGACCACCATCCCAAACGCCTACTACCATACTATCACCCGTGATATTGGCTCCCATAGACCCGCCTTTATACAATTGATTAGCTTTGATTAGAACTCCCGATTCTCTGTTTTTCGTATTGATATAAACAGGTTTTCCGTCTCCATCAATGTGATGTAAATAATACGTTGAACCTTTTCTAATATACGTTCTCTCCACCTTCGGATGCTTTCTTAAATAGTCCTGAACCTTTTTTTCAGAATTATTATGGTTATTCTGAAACGTGGATTTCAATTGTTCCAACTTCAATTTATTGACAGTATCAACATTTTTGGCTCGCTCTTCGCTGGTTTGTGCAGAGGCTGAGAGCCTTAACACACATAGGCCTACAAGGCATAAAAGTAAACGTATTGTTTTCATGATTTTTTGTGTGAGGGTTGAATTGTTTAAATTGGTAATGTGAAACTTTATAGGTTTTGAAAACCTATAAGGTTTATGGACTAATAAAATTGATATTAATTTTTAAGTCTTACGTAAATTAATAATAAGCAGGCTTTTTGATGTCATTAAAACCCCTCAAAAGGTACTTTTTCCTCCTCGAAACCACAGCTCTTATCCCATTTGCCATGATAACACTTTCTTCGTCGGGATTATATTCTTTAACGTAATTTGGATTGATAATATAACCACGATGTACCCGCAGAAATCCGTAATTTTCCAGATGGTTTTCGTAAAATTTAATGGTATGCGAAACCACTTTTTCTCTTCCGCCATCCATATAAATAGTTGAATAATTGGCATCGCCTTTTATCAAGACAATGTTGTTGACAAATACTTTGGCGGAGGTTTTGTGATTGATAATTAATAGCGAAGCATTCCCTTCTTGTCGGTATGTTTTCATGGCAATTAATTGGTTGTGTTGGTGATATTTTCTACTTTTCTTTCATCAATAAATAGCGAATTATTCAAAGGCTACTTTCCCCATAAAAGATACTTAATGGAAATATATATTGAGGCGGTAATTTGAAGGCGTGTGTCCAATCCGACACACACGCAAGAAGCGAGGGTAAGTAAAATTTGTTTCATGGAGGTAAGTTTGTGCGTTAGCGATAAAAATCTTTGTGAATTTAGTAAAATGGCTTGAATTATCTTGCAATTCAAGGATTGAAAACCATTTTACGGTAATTTTTACCTTAAAATCGTTCATTTGACAAAATTAACATGAATCGTTTTGTGAGAAAATAGGGGTTAGCCCTCATTTTGTCTCAAAATCCCATCACCTCACTCCTACCCGAAACCCCATTTTCATTAAACGCCTCAATCACACAAAAGTATTTCTGCCCAACCGTTAAAGCCCTCAACTCCAGATTATTAGGAGCATCACCCCATACTTGATAGGTTTGATATAATTTGTCAGGAGCAATTCCCCAAAGAATATTATACCCCGTTACATTAACAGATTTATCCCAAGAAATGTCCGCATTTCGGGTATCGGTTTGACGTTTTACTGTCATATTTTTGGGCGTTTCAGGGGCTTTCCCTGAGCCATTACCAAAAACTCTAATATCACTCACCGCCAAATTTCGCATGGGTACGTGGACATTCTCATACTTGATATAACGTGCCTTCACAGGCTTGGGCAATTCCACGTAGGCATTTGGACGGTCTCGGTGAGGTTCATTTGTGTTGTCTGAAATTACCTCCCATTTTTTGCCATCCATCGAAGCATAAAATCTAAATTGGGTATAAACTCGTTCTTCGTTGGAATCGTAAACGTCTGATTTATAGTCGGTAAAGTTTACTTGAAGAGCTTTTACGTCATAAGTATTCAGTAAATCAATCGTTAGAAATTCACCTTCCTTATTAGTATTCGCTACCCAAAAGGTCCTTGGGTTTTCGTCTGTAACTTTTTGGGCGGATAAAGTATCTCTTAATGACGAAGCTGTGCAAGGTTTTTTGTAGGATAATAACATCCAACCCGTAAATAAATCGTCTTTATTCTCCCATTTCTTAGTCGGTAAATGATGCGGAAAATCTCCGAAACGAGTATTGGCAAATAGCTGATTATCAGCATCAAAACCCGTTGGGAACATCACAATTCTCCGTTCCATTGCCCAGTTTACGGCAATCCAAGGCGTGCCAGTATTCCAATAATTTCCATAATTATCTTGAAAAGTATTGCCATGTCCCGCCCCCGTCATGAAGCCGCCAGGTTTATAGGAAATTGGGTTGTAGGGGGCATACGTAAATGGTCCAAGTGGATTATCTCCAATGTACGTTCCATTGGCATAAACGTTGTATTCTGTGCCTGGGGCTCCATATTGCAGGAAATATTTGCCTTGGTGCTTGGTCATCCACGCTCCTTCGGTGAAGGGTTTTATAGTGTCTCGATGGTCTCTGCCAAAGCGTTCCCAACCGTGATTTTTAGGGTCAAGATATATAAGTCCTTGATACTTAGACTTGTAGGTCAATTTTTTACTTTTATCTAACTCCGCCCCAAAAAGTGGATAGGTATTTGACGAACCCCAATACATATACCATTTATCCAACTCTTCATCATAAAACAGGGCGGGATCCCACGGTCCAATGTATTGTGGAAGTCGAGGCAACCAACGATTATAAAATTGAAGTTTTCCCTTTTCGGGTTCGGTACTGAACAAGATGGGTCGTTGTTCAAAAGTGGATTGAAAAAGGTACAAAGTATCTCGCACCGACAAAGCAGCGGGGGCACACATATCTTCCATGGGCCACATACTGGGCTTAATATATTCCCAATTTGTCAGATTTTTGGAATGCCAATACCCGCCCGAAATGGTTACAAAAAGATAATACTCTTTCTTGTGATTGATGATAACGGGGTCTGCCCCTGAACGGTAGGAAATTTGTTCGTTGAGTTGCTCAAAATTGTACCGATAGTTAATATCCATCGGATTGCAGTAAGTTTTTTGAGTAATGTTTTGGGCTGATAATTGGTTGATTATCAGGGAGAAAAATATAACCAAGAGTGTATTTTTCATGGATTGGTTTTTGAAAATGGTTTGTAAAAATACAGTATTTTCCAAAAACTCAAAGCACTTAATCTGTTTCATTTTTATCAACTCCAATTTTTCAATAAGAAATATTCCGAGCCTTCATACTCTCCAGAGTTCCTTCAAGGGCTTCTTTGAGGTTCTCAATAGCTTCTTCAATCGTATCACCGCCTGCAAAACAGTGTTTAAGACTTGGAATATCAGCCAAATAACAGTCTTCTTCTTTTGAAATGACAACTCTAAAAACCATAATATTGATTGTTTATTTGCTAAATTACAAATAATATAGAAACATCTTACACTAAAATTAGGTGTTTAATATGTACACGGGAAAGGTTCCCATGTTACGTTAAAGCGAAAAGCCAATCCGCAAAGTCAATCTACCAAAATCTTCAATCGTTGTCTTTCCTTTTTCCAATAATTCAGACCGCTGAAAACGGTAACCCGCCCCGATGACGAAACCTGTGTTTTCTTGAAACAAAATCTTCAAACCTAAACCCGCCGCAAAAGAATTTCCCCCTTGATATTTGATGCCATCGACATCGTTGGAAGTGGCATTGATTCCATACCCACCCTCCACAAAGTAAAAAGGAATTTTGTTGCCTTCTTTCGTAAAATCTCCCCTTACGCTCAGCACGATAGGAATAAAAGTCTGGACTGCATACAAATCCGCCCCGATTCCTATTCCCGTGAAAAGATACTGATTGAATTTATAACCATTGACAGTCTGAAAAGAAAATGCCGAAGTTGTAACGCCATTGGAAGCACGATTACTCCCTGCCAAAGGTCCTAATTCGGTGTAATGAACGTAGCCTTTTTCTTTGTACTGAATACCAGGCTTTTTAAAAGATTGTTCCTCCTTAATTTCTTGAATATCAGATACTTGTACAACAAATACATTCCTATCGCAAGTTTCTAACTTTACGATTTGGTCGGTTTTGTTAATAATTTTACCTCGATAAATTGAGCCATTTTTCAGATAAAGAACATCATCATTTTGTTTTTGGGCAAAAGTATTGAGGGAAATGATACAGAGAATAAGAGTGATGATTTGTTTCATGGGGTCAGTTTTGGTGATTAGTAATTAGTAATTGGATTTAAAGCTACTTAGTTTGGTTCATACCATTAAACTAATCACTAATTACCAATCACAAATCACCGAAATTTATTGATCAAGCCAAGATTTGAACTCGCTCATTTTTTCTTTACTTACGTGAATATCTTGTTCAAAATTGGGTTTTAGGAATACTTGTAAACGGCTATTAATCAAAGTTTTAATTTTCTGAACAGCATCTATTCTGATGATAAATTTACGATTCAATCGAAAGAAGAAATTATGGTCGAGGAGGTCTTCTAATTGCTCTAATTTATAATCAACAATAAATCTTCTGCCTTCATTAGAAACCAAATACGTTATTTTATCATCGGCAAAAAAGTAGGCAATTTCATCGGTATTTTTGAACTGAATATTATCGCCAAATTTTACCAAAAAACGGTTTTTGAATTTCTTTTCTAATCCGTGAAATGATTGCATAATCCGTTGAATATCAGCCGTTAAAAAGTTTTTTCGTTCTTGAGTAAGTGACTTGAATTTACCCAATGCAAAACCCAGCTCGGACTTATCCAGTGGCTTTAGAAGGTAATCAATACTATTCATTTTGAAGGCTTGAATGGCGTATTGGTCGTAGGCAGTAGTGAAAATTACGGGGCTTTTTATTTGTATTTTCTTGAATAAATCGAAGCTCAAACCGTCTGAAAGGTGAATGTCAACGAGTATCAAATCGGGCTCGGGATTTTTACTAAGCCAATTAGTTGCATCCTCCACCGAATCGATGGTCTCTACAACCGAAATCGTGGGGTCATGCTCGTACAGGAGGGCTTTGGCTCGTTGGGCGGAGAGAATTTCGTCTTCTAAAATGAGGACATCCATAGTTTAAAGAATTTATAAAATACTAAGTTTTTAAGTCAATAATTGTTCAATAAATCCAGTAATAAAATAATAACTTACCAAACTGTTGAACATACTTTATTAGAAAATTAATAATTCAATGTCTCTTCAACTATCGCTTTTTTCTTCATCAAATTAAGTTTAATAATGGGTAATTTTACGGTAAAAAATTCTTTAGATTCTTGAATATCAAGCGTTTTGTATCCTAAAAAAAGGTATCGTTGCGTGATGTTCGAGAGTCCGTGTTGAGTGGAATCTATGTCTTCAACGTTTTTACGTTGTAAGTTGTTTTGAACAACAAGCAATTGGTCGTTTTCTAAGTAAATTCTAATATGAAGCGGTCTATTTTTCGAGACAATATTGTGTTTAACGGCGTTTTCTACCAGCATTTGCATGGCCATCGGGATGATATAAAACTGACGAACATTCTCCTCCACATGGATGGTCGTTTGTAGGCTTTCTGCAAAACGCTGTTTCAATAAATATAGATATGAATCAATAAAATCCAGCTCGGAACCCAGTTCTACAATCTCCTTTTCGTGGCTTTTCAGTACGTAGCGATACACCCTTGAAAACTGTCGTACAAACTCCATTGAGGCGTTGATGTCAGAGGGAATCAGAGCCGTGAGGACGCTCAGATTATTGAACAAAAAATGGGGATTTATTTGATTTCTGACGGCTTGAAGTTGGGCTTGGGTACTGATTTTCTTGAATTTCTCGGCTTCCAGTTGTGTCTTTTTCAATTGATTAATGTACCAATAAATCACATTCAAGACATTCATAAATAGGTTAATTCTGAAAGCAAACATCATCAATAATTTCATCGGTAAAAGTAACGTAAGAGCCTTGAAGGGCATAATAAAATAAGCTGATATTAACCCCACCAACAGAGTTATAACCGTGGTGATAACGATGCTTCCTGCAAACATTTTACTGATTCTTATCCATAAATCTTGTTCATTTTTTCGTTCTAAATAATTGTTCCACAGCCGATTACCTTCCCAAATTCCAAAAGTCAATACCAAGAAAATACCAAATAATTCTCCATACGTTACCGCAATGGGGTAATGCTCAAATATCTCTACCGACCAAGTATTCAGCAATGAATAAGCGCCTAAGAAGACCATAAAAAGATAGCGATATGGAGTTGAAAACATGGTTGTTCGATTTTCGATGATGGTTGTTCGATGTTGGTAATGACAGAACCCTAAGTTACAAAAAATATTAAAGAAAATCCTGAACCAAAAGATTCAGGATTTTACAGAAACATTCTCTGACCACTATAATATTTTATGGTATCAATACTTTGTTAATTATGTGAATAACTCCATTGGTTGCCAAAATATTAGCGGTTGTAATAGTTGAGTTTCCACTTGTTTTTCCTTTCACCTTTGCACCACCTACCAAGTCAAAACTAAGTTTATCAACCCCGTTTGCTGACATTACTTCTGTTGTTCCTACATTTGGTAAATCCGTTGAGAATACACGATCTGGTACTACGTGGTACAATAATACTTTGGTTAATAATGTTTTGTTTGCAATTAAAGCCGCCTTTGATGTTCCAACACCTTTATATAACTCTTGGAATGCTGCATTAGTTGGAGCAAAAACTGTTAATCCTTTCGCAGAAGCATTAGTTAGTGCCGCTCCAACACTTGCATCCGCAGCACCTACCAATGATACTAATTCACTAAAATCTGTATTTCCTGAAGCAATAGTTACCAAATTGCTTTTAGGTATTTCAATCACATCATCAATCACATGAATCACACCATTTGAAGCAACAACGTCCGTTGCAATCACTCTAATTTTACCATTAATAAATACACCGTCGGCATTTTTTGACAAATAAATTTGATTTGCTGTATTTACAGTATTTACCGCTCCACTTTTCACATCCGCTGCTTTCACTGCCGCTCCACTTAATACGTGCGTTGTGAGGATTGGTGTTAAGGCCGCTTTGGTCAATGGGTCTAAACTGGTAATTCCTGCCTTCGTGAAAGCGGCATCATTTGGAGCAAAAACCGTGAAAGGTCCTGTACCTTTCAACGTTGTTACTAATTCAGCTTTTGTAAGTGCGGCTACTAAGGTTTTGAAACTGCCATTTTCAGTAGCAACCACGGTAATGTCTTTCGGAGCAACTACCACTGGATCATCTGATTTACAAGACGAAAACAAAACTACGAATGCCAAAACCAAGGCAAGAGGGGCGAATAATTTTTGAAGGTTTTTCATGATGTTTAATAATTTAATTGTTGATTTTTAATAAAATTTTGAAAAGTTTAAACACTAATGTTTTGACATTATAACCGTCAGGAAGCCCTTAATGGTTATGGGAATTGTAGTGAATTGACTTGAAAAGAGGAGTGAAAAGGAAGTTTCAGGGCGTGAATCGGAGTTGTAAAATTTAGCAATTTTAAAATAGACTCATAAACTAAAAATATCTTGTTTAGGGTTTTTAGAGATTGGATTAAACAAAAAAAGGTACAAAATCATTGACCTTGTACCTTTTTTGTATGTTACTCTTTTGAAGTTTCAGAATATATGCTAAACCTCTACCATTTCATTAACTGTCACTTTCATTGATTCGTTGTTATTATCTAAAAAAGACAAGTCAATTTTAATATGCGGAATCAACTGTTCTTCGAGCATATCCGCCCATGTATTCATGTACAAGACTACATCTTCACGGACGTTGTGAGCCATTTTATCTCTTCTCTCCAACGGGATTCTGCGTAAAATTCTGTGGTCGGCAAGCCATTCCAAATCTTGCAAATCCGTAACGGATAATCCATGATTCAAAAGGTCGGCGATGAGTAAATCTATGTTCAGACCACTGGTAGGGCAGAATTCTTCTACTTGTTCTCGCCAATCTCCCCGCCCTTGCATGGCGAATTGATGGATTTCCGCTTTGGTTAATTGGGTCAATTCCTGAGCCAAGTTTCCACAATTGCAACTACCCATGTGTCCCCACTGGTAATTTCCACCTTCTGCTAATTTATGTGCCGTTATTCTGAGAGCGTCAATCAATTTCAAATTTGCTTGTGCCATATCTTTATTTGTTTGTCCTAAGTATTATGTCCTAAGTATTAAGTATCGGGTACAAAGTATTGAGAAAACTGCTTTTTTTACTTAATACCTAATACTTGGTACTTAATACAAATCAACAACGAAGCGTAAAAGATTTTTGTTTTTAAGAATGAGGGAAAATTTGTAATTACTCCACAAATTCTTCAATATGTTTGAACAAATCATTCACCTGACTAATCTTTTGCCCGACAGTATTTCGTAAATGTTCAAGGTCTAAACAGTTGATGGTTTTTATTCTGACAGTTTCTTTTTTGCTGTAAATCTTTTTGACTAAACCATAGATTTTATTCAAATCTTCTTTGGGTTCTGAGCGAAAGGTCAAATCATCAAAATATGGATTAAAACCCAATTCAGAGGTATTTGATTCTATAAATTCCTTCGTCAATCTATCATCCACACAAACGTAATGATTCGTTTCTGCCAAAAACCACGTTTCAATTTCCATAACTGCCGTGATTACTTTGGTGGGAATTGGCTGACTAATTCGCTCCGTGATACGAGAACCTAATTCGACTTTTGGTAAGTCAGCAAGTGTAAATCTTCGCCCTTCTTGTTCTCTACGAAGGTCTTTTAATCCGATAATTTTAGAAAAACCTTGTTGAAGCAACACATTCTTTTGTTCTCGAATATCAGAATCTACGTTTTCATGGTGTCCAGAAATATAGATAATTGCTTGAAAATCAGCCTTATCAATGGCTGATTGAAATCGTAAATTTATCGTTCTCGGAATACCTGATTTACTGTTTCCACCAACCATTTTATTAGTTGTAATGGTAATATTATGTTCTCCAATAATGTATTCTAAAATTCGCTTAATAAAGTCTGATTCAGTTTCACCTTCTACAAAAATGGCTATTTTTTTCATTGTGCTATAAATTCTTCAAACCCCATTCGGTAGAAATCAGTGGCAAAAAAGTCGAAATTATTTAGGCCCGTAAAGGCAAAATCATCAAAGGTTTGTTTGGAGTTTTGATAATTATAAAAGACCGATTTATTACCTTCTCGGTGAATAACTGACCAATATCTCAAAGGCACACTATTCATGACAAAGCGGTCATTGGTTGTCATAAACAACTGAATATTAGAACCTTCCACTTTTTTTATTATCAATTCAATCAAACTTCTGGAACGTTCATAATCTAAACCCTCGCCAATATCATCAATCAAAATACAACTGGGTATTTTTGCCATTAAGGAATAATTCAATTGAACGAGTAAGGAGAAAGCACGAGCCATGCCTTGGGACATTCTTTCAAAATATGTTTCATTTGGTAAATCTGATTCTTGAACTTTAAGAAATAAATATTTTGATGCAGTATCTAATGAAATAGATTTTAAATGATAATCTATTTTTTTTAAATCGTCAATAATTGTCTTATCGAATTGATTACCAAACTCGTTTTTACCTTTGCTGTAAATTACATTTACTTTATTAGAATTTTTAAAGTTGAGATTATCTTGATTTTCAAAATTATTCTTGTACTGTCCTTTACCCATAGTACCCCCAAAAGAAAAATGGGCTAAATTTTTTCCCCAATCGTGTAAAATTTCAAAAAATGGTTGCTGAACACTATCTCGGCGATTTATAGCTAAGTATTTATCATCCGTTTCAAATTCAAGGTAATCACCATATTTTTCATAAAATAATTTACCTTTATTTCTATCCAATTTGATGTGTTTATTTATTATTAATTCTTCTCTAAATATTGATTCATCTTTTTCATATCCAACATTATATTTTATTTCATCCTTTTTATCTTGAAAAACTAATTCGAAAGAAGCTATTTCATCATCTAATACTTCAATTCTTGAATCTGCATCTAATAAGTCGGAAATCCATCTAATTGCATCAATCAAACGAGTTTTACCAGAAGCATTTCTTCCCACGATTAAATTAATATGTTCAAATTGAACGAAATCGTCATTAGTCGTTCCACTAACAATTGACCAATCTCCCAACCAAACACTACTATATTTCAATGCTTTCAATATCATATCCTTCAAATTTATATTTAATCAAAATTCAACACATTTAATCAGAATTACAAATTTTTGAATGACAATCATAAATTCGTTAAATTCGTCATTGCAATTATTCAACAAACTAAAACCCCAAAATGAAAAACACAATCAAACTCTTATTACTCATCCTCCTCATCGCTCAAAGCTCAAAGCTCACGGCTCAGTACAATTCCAACAATCGCTTTGAGCAAATGACCAATTTCCCCACGCCTAATACTTACCGCACGGCTTCGGGAAGTCCTGGCAAGGAATATTGGCAACAACGTGCCGATTATGACATCAAGGCGGAATTGGACGATGTGGAACGCAAAATCACGGGTTCGGAAACCATTACTTATTTCAACAATTCGCCTGATGAATTACCTTATTTGTGGTTGCAATTGGATCAAAATCTCTTCCAAAAAGATGCTATCGGAGCCAATACTAAAACGGGTGGCATTGATAACGGCAGGGCTTCAACCGACCAATTCAAAGCCTTGACTGACCCCAAGAAATATGGCTATAATATTTTGTCGGTAAAAGATAAAATGGGTAATCCGATGAAGCATACCATCAATAATACGATGATGCGAATTGATTTGCCAACGCCTTTGAAATCTGGTACAAGCACCTCATTTTCAATTGATTGGAATTATTTAATTACGGAATATTACGGACGTTCGGGCTATGAATATTTTGCTAAAGATGGCAATGTGAATTATTTTATCGCTCACTGGTTTCCGAGAATGGCGGTTTATAATGACGTTTACGGATGGCAACACAAACAGTTTTTAGGACAAGGAGAATTTACTTTGACTTTCGGAAATTATAAAGTCGCTTTGACTGTACCAAACGACCACGTAGTTGGCGCTTCGGGTGAATTACAAAATCCAAATGCGGTACTTTCGGCAGAACAAATGAAACGTTGGGAAAAAGCAAAAACTGCTACTCGTCCAGTTTTGATTGTCTCGCAAGAAGAGGCTGAAAAAGCTGAAAAAGGAAAACCATCAGGGAAAAAGACGTGGATTTATAAAGCGGATAATGTGCGTGATTTTGCCTTTGCCAGTTCTCGTAAATTCATTTGGGATGCCATGCAGGTGGATGTAGAAGGCAAAAAAGTTTGGGCGATGTCGCTTTATCCAAAAGAAGGAAATCCATTGTGGGGGCAATATTCAACGATGGTAGTAGCTCATACTTTACGTTCCTACTCAAAACACACCGTTGCGTATCCCTATCCAGTGGCGTATTCATGCCATTCAACGTCTGGTGGCGGGATGGAATATCCGATGATTTCGTTTAATGGTGGTCGTCCCGATGCGGACGGCACATATTCTGAGGCAGTAAAATATGGCATGATTGGCGTAATTATCCACGAAGTTGGGCATAATTTCTTCCCGATGATTGTCAATTCTGACGAAAGACAATGGTCGTGGATGGACGAGGGTTTGAACACGTTTTGCCAGTATTTAGCGGAGCAAGAATGGGACAGAAATTACCCTTCTCGCCGTGGTGAGGCACAGTATATTGTGCCATACATGAAGACCGACCCAAGCCAGCAAGTACCCATCATGACCAACTCCGAAAACATCATGGCTTTTGGTCCGAATGCCTACGCAAAACCCGCTACGGGCTTAAATATCCTGCGTGAAACCATCATGGGGCGTGAATTATTTGATGCTGCTTTCAAGGAATACGCTCGCCGTTGGGCTTTCAAACAACCTTATCCTGCCGATTTTTTCCGCACGATGGAAGATGCTTCGGGCGTGGATTTAGACTGGTTTTGGAAGGGTTGGTTTTATGGCGTAGAGCCTGTAAATCAATCACTTGAAAATGTGGAATGGTTTGGGATTGATAACCTTTCGCCCGAAAAGAAAAGCGAAAAAGCCAAGACTGAAGCGGCAGCCAAGCGTGAGACGATGAGTAATATTCGCAACAAAAAGGATATTCCGAAAACCGTGGTGGAAGAAAACCCCGACATGAAGGATTTTTATAATACTTACGATAAGTTTGCCACCACCGAAGCCGACAAAAAGCGTTTCGACCAAACGATGGCGGGTTTGAGTGAAGATGAGAAAAAATTGGTGGACAGCAACAAGAATTTTTATGTTTTGAACGTAAAAAACAAAGGTGGTTTGCCCATGCCCGTCATCGTGAAAGCCAATTATGAAGACGGCACGGAAGAGATTTTCAGAATCCCTGCCGAAGTGTGGCGTTTGAACGATAAGGAAATAAAAAAGGTAATTCCAACGGATAAGAAAGTGGCAAAATGGACCTTAGACCCATTCTTGGAAATTGCCGATATCGACACCGAAGACAACGCTTTCCCTCGTGAGCCAGAGCAACCTTCACGTTTCCAAGTATTCAAGGCACAACGCCCAGCCCAACCGAATCCGATGCAACAGCAAGCGAAGCCGAATGCGGTGCAGGGGGCTAAGAATTAGGGGGATTGTTTGATATAGTTTAAAATCTATACCCGCCCTTATTTTAAAGTCTGGGCAGGTATAGATTTATAAAAAAGTTATTTATTGTAAATTAAATCAAGAACTCTAAAATGAAAGAACTAATTGAGGCTGTAAATCAATATGATTACCCAGCAAAACTTTTCAATTTTAGTAAAAATGAAGAAATTGAATTTAGAAATTATCGAGATTTAGAATTCTATATCGGAGAGCAACTAAGGTCTAATGACATAGTACATTTAAAAGATGGACTTTCCAATGTACTATATTGGGGTTTTTATAGATTTGGCTGTGTTTATAGAGATGCAAGGGTAAATAAATTTAAGCAATTTATTACTGATGAAAAACTTATAAAATTCAAAGAATTGGTTCAAATCAAAAATCATAGTTGCATCACTATAAAAGATGTTGAAATGCCTCAATTTTCTCAACTTGCATTTATTTCGAAGTTGCTTATGTTTATTGATCCTGTAAATAATGTAACTCTTGATAGTAAAATTATGCTTCTTAAAGATTCAGGTAATTTGAAAAATCCTATCACAAATATTAAAACTTACAAAACTTCAATACCGATTAAAGATAATCAAGATAATTGCATACTTTGGTGTAAGTTATGCAAGATGATTGCATCAGAGTATTTTCAAGACAAATTAAGCGTTGATATTGAACGTGGCTTTTTTAGGCTTGTCGAAACCAATCAAATTGAATCTGCGAAACAAATTATAAGAGCAAATACTCATTTGATTTAATAGTAAGCATACTTATCTGTTCTCTCAGTTACTCTTAATCACTCGCATCTTATAGTTTACTAATTGATGTTGAAGCAAAACAGTCCATCAAAACAAAATAATGACAAACGAAAAACCAGGTTTATTTGGCATACAATATTCTAACCGTGATTTTACTCAAACTGAAACTTGGGGTAAAAATCAGTTCAATTCATCATTTCCCGCAGGATTATCAAACTATCTACACGCAAAAGGGCTTGAAATAATTATCTCGTACTGGACAAAGATTTAAAAGTACAGCACCGTAAAATTTCTACATCTGAACTTTATGGCATTGACCCAACCTCAGAAGATTTATTCTTTTCCTTTGAGAGTCCCTATACGCCCTATCAACAACTCGTAATCGGTCATTTGCCACGAGTAGATTTAGTTACCCAACTCAAAAGTAATGGGCAATGTCTGAGACCAATTGAGATAAAACTCACGGCATTACCAGACAATTCAACCTGTCTATTAGATGAAAATTACTATGGTTGCGAAATTGTAATCAGACCCGACACCATCGTCTATTTGGCTTGTAGCATCGTTTCTAATTTCAAAAATGACCTACCTCAACTCTCAAAACTTATTGGCAATTCTTTCGATAATATCAAAGATTGGTCAGACGGAACAGAAGTTTGGGGATATATCACGCCCATGATTTCAGCAATTGATAGCGTAATTTTATCCGTTCTGGACAAGCAAGAACCATTAGTAATGCAGCCCATTTGGAAGACGAAAGGTAAATCCCCCAAATTAGCGGATAATTGTCTTGATATTTTTGTGTGGTCAAACTTTGCTTTTACACAGTTATTTGTGGATGTTGCCAGAGGAGAATTGACGGCTGGGGCAACAAGAATTACGAGGCAAGTCAGAACCATTATTTGGTTGTTCAAGATGTTGTATGATTTCTCAAAAAATGGTCAAATTAATCATGCTAAGGTGATTGACGAACTTTCCTACAATACTAAAAACGACAAAGCATTTGCCGTTAGCGGACGAGTTACACATCATTTTATGACTTGCGAAGAGTTGACTAAACCAAGAATTGAGAAAAAGGATATTCGCAAAATAATTATTGGTGGTGGGCAAAATCTTCTAAGTCCTGAAAGAAGATTTGATGCAATAATTTTCAATTCACCAGAGCTTTTTACCTAATAAATTTTGTATATTAGCAAGCTATGAGAACAATAGATTTATTTTCAGGATGTGGCGGAATGTCGCTTGGCTTTCAAAATGCAAATTTTGAGGTTGTGGCTGCCTTTGATAATTGGAAACCTGCCGTAAAGGTTTATCAGGACAATTTCGACCATCCAATTTATGATACCGATTTATCCACCCACGAGGGTTTAGCATTAATAAAAAGTCTAAATCCTGAAATGATTATTGGTGGTCCGCCCTGTCAAGATTTTTCGAGTGCAGGCAAGCGTGATGAAACCTTGGGACGTGCCGACCTTACTCTTTCATTCGCCAATATTGTTTCTGAATCTAAGCCCGAATGGTTTGTGATGGAAAATGTTGAGCGTATTTTGAAGAGTAATATTTTAAAAGATGCCCTCAAAATATTTAAAAATGCAGGTTATGGTATTTCTTATGAAGTTTTGAACGCTACCTATTGTGGTGTTCCACAAGCAAGGAAACGCTTTTTTTTGGTAGGGCATTTACATTCACAGGATGGCTTTTTGAATCCCTATTGTGCCAAAAATACCTCAAATCAAACGATGTCAATTTATGATTATTTGGGGAAATCATTGGGCATTGAGCATTATTATAGACATCCCCGCAGTTATATGCGAAGAGGAGTTTTCAGCATTTATGAACCAAGTCCAACCATCAGAGGCGTAAACAGACCCATTCCCAAGAACTATGTAAGGCATTCAGGCGATCCTGTTGAAATTAACGAAAATTTACGCCCTCTGACAACCATTGAGCGAAGTTATCTCCAAACATTTCCCAAGGATTTCATTTTTAGAGGAACAAAAACTGACCTCGAACAAGTAATAGGCAATGCTGTTCCCGTAAAACTTGGCGAGTTTGTAGCGAATTGTATTAATGAATATATCGAAGATTTTAACAATGATTGTTTGAAAATAACGGGACAATTAGAGTTTGAATATGCTTAATGAAAGGATATTTAACCCACCTCCATTAATCACAAGATGCGAACTACTATCCAAATTTAAAGCAAAAAGCACCTTTATTTAATCAACAGAGGCATCTTTTGTTATTTTATAAGAAATCACTTATTGAGTTCATGATTAATTATATCCAATACCTCTTTTGAAAATTTAGATTTTGAAAATAATTCTTGAGGCTCGGTCAAATTGTGCTGTAAAGAGATTTTTTCACTATACTTATCAAGTTTAGGGTTATAAATACTTTCTGTATGAGTATATGTACCTTCTTCTATCATTTACTAAATTCTCTATTAATTTTATTAATAATTTCTTGGGGGATAATAGTTTTATAAAGCGATTCTTTTACTCTTTCAAACTTTTCCTTGAAAATGATTTTCCCCTCTGAATTAGCAAGTTTAGGATCATGAATACTTCCTTTATGAGTATTTCCTAACTTTGTATTTATCGCTGCCACTTTCATAATACTAAAATAGCTATCTTTTTGGATAATTCATAAATCGCTCGCATCTTGTTCATAAGTAGGAATGGAATAACAAGTTCTTCTAAACAAATAAGATAACCAAACAATCAACACTCAAAACCAAACATAAACCATCATAAAGTGTTAAGTTAATACTATTAGATCCAAGAATTCAAAGATTCACTTTATTAATATTCAAATCATGTTCAAAAAATTCTCTGTTACCGACAAACTTTTAATGACTTCCGCTATTCTTTCACTCGTATTTTCAGAAACTTTATGGTTTCGAGGGGAGAAACAAGGAGCAATTTTTATTGGCATTTGGGTACCATCAATTTTAGCTTTTGGTATCTATTTGAAACTTATAATCAACTCGAAAAATGATTGATTTAATACCGTATTTTGCAGCATTAATTACGCTTATGTTTTCGTATGCCTTTTACTTGGGGCTTAAAGAATTGAGAAAATATAAATAATTAATCAATACCACTCTTAATCCGTTCAAGATTTTACAACACGATGACGTGTAAAAATCTTAGCATGAAATCACAAAAAAGACCTTGGAAGCGAGGTCTTATTTTTTTACGACCAAAAAATGAAAAATAACACATTTTTAACCGCATTCTGGCAAAATCTAATTTTTGCCAATTACGAAATTGATCCAACAATTCTGCAAAAATATTTGCCTTACAAAACCGAATTAGACCTTTTTGAGGGTAAATGTTTTGTCAGCGTAGTAGGTTTTGATTTTAGAGAGACCGCTGTTTTGGGCGTAAAATTTCCATTTCATATAAATTTTGAAGAGATAAATCTACGTTTCTACGTCCGATTTAAGGATGGAGATGCTTGGAAAAGAGGAGCCGTTTTTATCAAAGAAATTGTTCCAAAATTTATGATTACGTTCATTGCCAATATACTTTACAAAGAAAATTATGCTACGCACGCTACCCGAAAATCCTTGCGATCTATTGATAATCAGATGGTTTTACGGTATGAATGGCTCAATAAATCTCGTTGGAATTATTTGGAAGTAACGGCAGAAAATCAAAAGCATACTATTACTCCCAACAGCGAAGCAGAATTTATTACGGAGCATTATTGGGGCTACGCACGTTCAAAAGAAAATCTAACGATGGAATATGAGGTGGTGCATCCAAAATGGCAAATTCAAGAAGTTATTGATTACAAAATTGAAGCGGATTTTGTGGATTTATACGGCATTGAGTTTTCTTTTTTAGAGAACGCCAAACCAAGTTCAGTTTTTTTAGCCGATGGTTCACGGGTTTCGATTTTGCAAGGAAAAAAAATTTTCTGAAATAGTATTTAATTAAATTATCCATCAATTGCTCGTATCTTGTAAAAAATGCAATTGAAATGACGACTGTAAATGGATTCTAAAATCTACTATATCAACCCGAATAATCTTACCAAAACCTAAATATCATGAACAACAAAACCACCATTGCCCAAAATGTAGGTCGCATCATTCTTGGGCTTTTCATAACGATGACGGGCGTGGGGCATCTCACTTTTCAGCGAGTAGAGTTTTTGGCACAAGTACCGCCTTGGTTGCCTTTTAGCCCAGATTTTGTGGTGTTGGCTTCGGGTGCTGTCGAGATTTTATTGGGAGTTTCTTTGCTATTTTTGTCCAAACAACGTACAACTGTGGGCTGGCTTTTAGCAACTTTTTTTGTCTTAGTTTTCCCTGGCAATATTGCCCAATTGATGGAACATCGTGATGCCTTTGGTCTTGATTCTGGCCTCAAACGCTGGTTGAGATTACCGATGCAACCAGTGCTTATTTTCTTGGCTTTATGGTCAACGGGGGCTTGGAGTAAGTGGCGGAAGAACAGCTAATCATTTGATTATCAGCAATTGACTTTTCTTTTCAAAAAACTTAACGCTTTTATCTTAACAACATTACGAGGAAAGTAATGCTGAAACTTTAAGATTTTTCCCTTAGAAAATAAACCTAAAATTCAAAGCTCCGTCACCAAATAAACTTGCTCCACTATAAAAATCTATGAATGGTTTTACGTCAATACCAATGTTAATTGGGGCATTCTTGAACTTATAATCCAAGCCTAAGATACCATCTAAGCCCACAACCGATGAGTTATTGTCGTAATAAATGACTCTCTTTTTGTTGTAAAAATAATAGCCATCTTCTCTGAAAAATCCTACGTGTCCCCCAATGCCGTAGAACCAATTTAAGCCCGAAGCTCCGCTGATGGGTACAAATTTTTCGTATAAACCCGTAACTAAAAAGGCATTATGTCCAACGCTCAAAATTCCTTCGAGTGCAGTTTTTGAGTTAGTAAAGTGCCTGATAGTCAATCCATTAGTTTGCCCACCCAACCTGAAACCAATGGCGGTTTTGTATCTTTGGGCAGTTGCTGCAAATGATAGTATTGACAACAGGGCAATAATTATTGTGTGCTTTCGTAAATTTTTCATCGTAATTTTTCATTTGAAATCTAATCTTATAAACGCTCAATTCATAAAAAGGTATTTTTGACTTAGTAAACGGTCAAATAAAGAATTATTAATTGAACCTAAGTAACGTGTAAATAATAAGTTGGTCAATCTCTACCTTTTATAAGGTAGTTCCATTTAGGTCTTTTATCATCGAAAGTAACATATTCTTCGATATTATCTCTAAATTTCTGACTGACTTCTCTTTTGTTTAAATATTGCTTTTGATTGATAGATGTTATTACTTTCAAACCAGTACGAGTTGTTGTTGTATTCGTTAAATTTTTGACAAATTCTATATTTTTCAGAGCAATACCTGACCATGTATGAGTTATTTGTGAGAATAATCGATGTTCAATCGGATTCCACTTGGAACAATAAGGCGGATAATGAGCTACTAAAATATTGATATTTAGCGACTTAGCTAATTTTACTAAATCTTGTTTAACGATATAATGTGCCGAGGCATTAGAACCGCCTCCATCACAGAGTAATAACATGGTTTCAGCATCAGGATATTTATATTGTAGGGTTTCGGTCCAACATTTGCTTAAATTATCACAGACAAATTCTGAAGTATCTTTACTAAGACCAAGCGTTACATAACCTATATTTTCATTGACATCATAAATACCATGAGGTACTATTTGTCCATCAGCGGAACTCAAAAAGTCATGGTCGTAGGTGTGTCTTTCTGAGATAGAATAAGCAGTACCAGAACGACTAAAATTACCCAAAAGTTCTTTCTTTTTTGTATCAATACTAATAACAGGAAGTCCTCCATTAGTAAAAGAGGTTCGATAAGCAGCAATTTTATTAAATTGCTCATTTCTGCCCTCTACATCATTTAAAGCTATCTTTTTCAACAATGCTCGCTTTTTATAATGACGATATTTTAGCATTTGGTTGACGTGATAGCGACTGGCAACTTGATTTCTATCAGCTAAATTATCACCAATAGTCCGCTCGCTTAGATGAGTCCATTTTACATCCTTGTCTTGGGGTAAACCTGCAATGGTCATCTCTAAAACAGCATCAAATGATTCTAATAACTCGGGATGGGCTTCAATTTTTTTTTAGGACCACCACCTACTTTACGAATCCTTTTAACAGGTATAGGGGATAAATCAGATAATTCAGCTTTACCTTTTCTAACTGTTTTTGTATTAACGTTATAGGCAACACTTACCAAACGGACACCGTGATAGCCAAGCAGTTTAGCCTTTAATCCAACATATAAGCGTTGTTGGCGTTCATCTAATTGATTGAAATAATTGCGTTCTTCAAGAGTAATTTCCATATAACTAATAATCAGTATTGAATACGAAGTTACAATATTTTGAAAATTAATTAGACCAACTTATTATTTACACGTTACTAAGCAAAAAAGAACATAATCCACACCATCGCCGAGGTCAATAATCCTGCATAAAAAATATCGGATTGATAGAAAGGTAAATCTTCTTTTTCTTTTTTCAAATACCACAAAAACAAGCCCATACACGCAATGGAGGCGGGTGTTGCTGCCATTTGCGGACTCATTAGGTGCGTAAGAGCGAGTAAAATAAAGGAAATCTGTATCACAAAAAACCTCATCAAAGCTCCGCCAATGCCCGATAATGAGATTTCTAAATCGTATTCCTGCACCTTGCCTTTACCGATACTGTTGAAGTATTTTGAAAGAATTACTACTAAAATTGAGCTTATCGTGAAGATACTGAAAACTCGATATAAGAAGTTGAAAGTTTCGCCAAAAGTATTTTTAATGAAACCCACATTTACCAAAGCATTTGCATAAAGCCAGTCGCAACCCAAACCGATGAAGGGCGAACCCGCCAAGACAATCACCGCCGCAATGGGATTGGTCGGTTTCCAAAGCACTCCCCAAAAGAAAACCACTACTAAACCTGGCTTGATATAGGAGGTTTGACTGGCTAATTTCAAGAAAAAGTTATCGGAAGAATTAGGGTCATACGTTGAAAACGCCAAGACTCCCGCAATGGCACACATGAGAAAAACAATAGACTGACCAAACCTAACCGTTTGTTTATCAGAGGCTTGGGGGTTAATGTATTTTTTAAAAATATCAAAAGCCATCATCGTAGAAACCGAATTCATCATGGAATAAATGGCGGAAAATATGGCACAAATTAAGCCCGCCAAAATCAAACCAATGAAACCATAACCCGCTGGCACGACCGTTTTTAGTAAAGTCAAAAAAGTATCATCGGGCTTGATGGCATCCGTTCCCAATCTACTTTTGAATAAATAAAATGCCGCTGTGCCTACGCCAATGGAGAAAAATGGAATGATTAGTTTCAAGAAACCAGCGGCAATTGCTCCTAATTTGGCATCTCGGTCAGTTTTTGCCGCCAAAACTCTTTGGACTTGATACTGATTGGTCGTCCAATAAAACATATTCAAAATGGTCAATCCCGTGAAAATTCCACTCCACGGCAACTTGGGATGATTGGACGGTAAATACAAGTGCATCTTGTTCGCCTCGGCATGGTCTAAGGCTAAAAGCCCCGATAATCCCCCGATTTCGGGCTGCATATACGTAAGTGTCCCCATTAACAAAACCGAGAGTATCATAATGATTGTCAGGATATTATCCGCAATTACGACTGATTCCATTCCGCCAAAAACCGTAAAAATTACGGTAATAAGGGCAATCACAAAAATGCCTTGAACATAGCTAATATCCCAACCCGTTCCCGCAAATAAAATCCCCAAAGTACGACTGCCAATGTAAAATCCTCCGATTAATTGAATCATGATAAAAATGACCATCAGACAAGTATAAACCAGTCGGGCGTAGGAATTGAAACGGACTTCGAGGAATTGGGAGAGGGTGAAAAAGTTTTTCTTTCGGTAAATTGGAATGAAAATGTAGCACAAAACCAAAATGGCAGGAATCGCCCAAATTTCGTAATGACTTTGGGCAAAACCGATGGAATAGCCAATGCCCATCATGCCGATAATCTGTTGGGCGTGAATATTTGTCCCAAAGATTGACCCCGCCACCGACCACCAACGCAAGGAACGACCCGCCATAAAGTAGTCTTCGGAATCTTTTTGCTTAAAACTGGAATACATACTCGCCACAATCAAAAATAATAATACGGCAACAACAACAACTATATCAAACCATTCGAGGGATTTTAGCATGGGGTTTATTGGGATTGGGTGATTAGGGAATTTGGGATTAGGGTTTGACTTCGATGACATAACCTAAATACTTCAAAACCCTTACAAGCATTTTGAATGCTTATAAGGGTTAATCAATAGTTAAATATACTTATAAACTCTTGATTCATAAGGCTTTAAAATAAACTCAACCTTATCTATAACAGCCATATTTGACAACAATAACTGAACATTGCTCACTGAAAAATCAAGCGTAAACGACTGTATTTTATCCGTAAAATTATTCATAATCAAGACTTTATCATCTCCCAAAATCCGAGTATAAAGCCAAATTTCATGACAATCGGGACGTAAATCTGTATAATTTCCGTAAATTAAAGCGGGCATTTTCTTTCGTAATTGAATTAGTTTTTTGTAATAATTCAAAATAGAATCTTGCTTCAACTCTTGGGTTTTCACGTTGATTTCCTTATAATTTTCATTGACTTTCAACCACGTTTTTTCACCTTCCGAAAACCCTGCATTTACCTCTGCACTCCACTGCATGGGCGTTCGTGCGTGGTCTCTGGCGATTTTATTACAGGCTTGTAAAAATACTGATTCCTCATGTTTTTGAGTTACTACCAAAGCCTTGTGAGCATTTGAGACTTGTACGTCATTATATTCCGAAACATTAGTAAAGTTAGCATTACTCATTCCAATTTCATCACCTTGATATAAGTAGGGTGTGCCTCGCAAAGTTAGTAAAATGGTTGCCAGCATTTTGGCAGATTCTTTCCGAAATATACCCGTATCGCCAAATCTGGACAACATTCTTGGGTTATCATGATTGCCAAAATAGACCGTATTCCAACCATCATTTGCCGTGGCAGTATCCCATTTTGCAAAAATATTTTTAATTTCTACCAATGAAAACTCAGGTTTTGGATTGACAAAACAAACCTCATCACGGGGTACGGCATGGTCGAAATGGTAAATCATATTCAACTCCTCCCTATTTTTCCCCACGTACAAATTTGCTTGTGTTTCCGAAACGCCAAAAGCCTCGCCAACTGTCATACAATCGTATTTAGACAATACCTCCCGATTCATTTCCTGCAAATATTCATGCACTCTCGGACCATTGGCATAAAAACTCAAATCTCCAAAACGATTGACTGGAAAATTGGGAAAATCAGGCTCTTTTGAAATCAGCGAAATCACATCCATCCTGAAACCATTTACGCCTTTATCCAACCAAAAACGCATCATTTTGTAAATCTCTTGTCGTAATTTTGGATTATCCCAATTCAAATCAGGCTGTTTTTTTACGAAAAGATGGAGGTAATATTCTTGCGTAATTTCGTGCAAATCCCAAGCTGAACCTGAGAAAAATGAAATCCAATCATTGGGAATTTCGGGTTTCCAAATATAATAATCCCGATACGGATTATCCTTCGATTTTCGAGCTTCTTGAAACCAAAAATGTTCATCCGAAGAATGATTTACCACCAAATCAATGATGAGTTTCATACCTCTTTGGTGAATGCCCAAGAGCATTTCATCAAAGTCTTCCATCATGCCAAAATCTTCCATAATAGCTTGATAATCAGCTATATCATAACCATTATCAACATTAGGAGATTTGAAATGGGGACTCAACCAAATCACATCAATACCTAAATTTTGGAGGTAATCTAACTTTGAGGTTATTCCTTTCAAATCCCCAATTCCGTCCGCATTAGAGTCTTTGAAACTTCGTGGATATATCTGATAAACAACGGCTTCTTTCCACCAAGATTTATGTGTATTCATGTGTAATTCTTGTTCAAAATTAGACTACGGATTATACTGATTTTACGGAATTACACAGATTTTTATACCTATTTTACTTCTTGATTGTGTGTTTGATTTATCAAATAAACCTTATAGGTTTCAAAAACCTGTAAGGTTTTACACAATCAGATTTCCATATTAGTTTTATTTAAAATCCGTGAAATCCGTCCAATCCGCAAAATCTGTGGTCAAACTCAAATCGACAAATTTCTACTTGAAAATTTGGTCAAAGTTGATTGATACGTAATATAATGCCCCAATATTTGCCAAACCGTACCCTTGCGAATAGTATTTATTGAAGATATTTGAACCGCCCACTTTAATTAATGATTTTATCGAAGGTACTTTGTATGACAACGCCGCATCAAAAGTATTCCATGATGGCAACGTAATATCACCCGCCGTTGTGCCTTGTTCTACCCACATTTCGCTCGTCCAACGGTAGGTTAAAGTAAAGCCTAAATTTTTCGTTAATTTCGAGTTACTCAATGTAATATTATAACGGTCTTCGGGCGAAATAAAGAAGTTCCTTTGTACCCTCGAAACCTCTGGATTACTCATTTTTCGCTTCACAATTTCATTCCCAAAAGCATCTTTCAAGACGTTTCCGTTGATGTCCTTCAACGTAATTGATCCCACTTGATTGGCATAATTGAAACCAAAATTATAGCCTTTTCCCAACGCATATTCAAGCCCGATTCCGTAGCCCGTTACGAATATTTCGTTGAAATTATTGAAATTGACCGCATAAGTGGTCGTGGTGGCACTGGTTCTCAAATCAGCAATTTGTCCAACGGTCTTGGGCTGATAATAATTTTGCGTTGCGATAAAATCATTATAATTACTGTTGAAATAAAAGGCATCCACAAACAATTTATTCGATAATAAAGTCTTGTAACCAATTTCCCAAGTCTTGATTTTCTCGGTCGTGAAAGCACTTGGATTTGGCACATATTTTACCAATAAAGATTCATTGCCATTGGGCGTTGCTGCCGTGATTGAATTTCGATACGCAACGGCAGATGCCTCCGTATAGGCAGGATTTGCGATCAAATTTGCTCCCTCAACCGAAGTTTGCGAACCACCCACTTCACCCGTTCCACCGTCTGCCAATAATTGGTTTGGCGAAGGATTACGGAAGGCAGATTGCCACGAAGCACGGAAATTATGTTGTCCCACCGTCAAAATACCCGAAACTCTTGGCGTAAATCCACCGTCAAAATACTGGTTTTTATCGTAACGAACCGCCACAATTGGCTTAAAAGTGATATTATCCGATAATTTGATTTTCACCGAACCTTGGGTATAGAAACCGTATTCATTAATCGTAAACTCACTACCATCAATTTTACTAACTGGAAAAATCGTCTTTTTTGTCAATAAATTATACCGTCTGAAACTCACCCCCGTGATGATTTCAAAGGCTTCGGGTAAGATTTTCTTGAAATTATACATTCCCTCTACGTGCGTTAAAGACGAATTATCCAAGACCCGAACCCCTCTAACGGAAGTGCTTCCTGGGATAAAATCGGTAGTTAAGGTATTTGATAAATCACTGTAATATTTGGTAAAATTGGCATCCCCTGGCAAGAATTTCCCTGCATCAGCCATATTTCTGGCATCGGTAATGTTACCACCATTTGCTCCGTAAGCTGCCCCAAATGCTGCACCCCAAGCGGCAGTTGGCTTATTGATTTGTAACATTCTTTGAGCTAAGTTTCCCAAATTATAGCCCTCTGCAGCTTGCATGGTAGTGTATCCTCTCAAAAACCATTCATCGGCACGCAATTCCAACTTAATTTGGTGACGATTATAATCTGGATAATATTCTCTAAAACCCGCCGTTCTGATAAAATTTCCATTGCCATAATACCAAGCCCCAATCGCCTCAATTTTATCGGTTAATTTCACATGGAGAGCCACATTTGCCCGAAGACTTTTGAATTGTCCGCCATTTTGTAATAAATCAAGTTCCGTGTAACCCGTGCGTGTTACGGTCTTGCCCGCTAAAGCAGGGGCAGTTGGATAGACGGCTGGGAAAGTGAACGCCCCACTATTATTGAAATCATCACCATAAATATTTACGCCATCATAAGAAAGGTTAGTCGATGGATTGTTATTTGGCGTAAAGCCCAATTTCACGGCATTGTTTTCTAACACAAAGAAACCTGGTCTGCCTCGGTGCGAACGGTCATCGTAATTATCGGCAATAAAATCCGTTCCATTCACCGTTTGTAAATTAACTTTGAAAGCGACATTTTTACCCAATTGTTGGGCGTAGCGTATGGCAAAATCCGTATAAGGTTTTGCTCCAAAATTGTTCTTGCCGATGTTATTTACGCCCAATTTTGCTTGTGCCGAAAGCCCTTGATATTCAAAAGGAGATTTCGTTTTAGTGAGCATTAAACCCTGCAAAGCATCTGGACCGTATAATGCAGACGATGCCCCAGGCAAGATTTCGATACTTTCAATATCAATATCCGAAACCCCAGCGGCATTGCCAAAACCAAAGCCAAAACCTGGCGAACGGTTGTCCATGCCATCGGTTAATTGCACGAAACGATTGTTGTTATTTGCCCCAAACCCTCTGATATTCACCGACTTAAAGCCCAAACTTTGCGTCAATAAATCAACACCTTTGAGGTTTTGCAACAAACTATATACATCTGCCGAAGCACCGTTCATGATTTGCTTTACCCCTAATTTTTCTACGGTAACGGGTGCTTTGGTGATGCTTTCTTCCACACGATTACCCGTAACTTGCACTTCTTCCAAAGTTCCAGTATTTTCTTTTAAAGTAATGTTTAAGTTATCGGCATTTTTTACAACGACTTCTTGCTGTAAAAATCCAACTGCCGAAACTCTAAGCGTAAATGGTAATTTTTGATTGGTATTCAACACAAAAGTTCCGTTGCCGTTTGCTACTGTACCCGACACTGTGCCTTTGATGGCTAAACTCGCCCCTGCTACGGGACTGTTGTCTTCGCTACTCGTAATTTTACCAAGAATAGTCGTATTTTGAGCAAAGGAAAACGTTACAAAAATGAGATTGAGAAGAATGAGAAAAAGTTTTTTCATGGGATTATTGATTATTTGAAAAGTGGGAATAGTGTTTGAAATCCAAAATTAGAAATATAATTTAACAAAGAAAATTTTATACAAATAAAGTATTTACACTTAGAAAACCTTTCATGTAATTAGCCAATTATTTGATACTTTAAAAAACTACTCTGACCTGCTATTGTTGCTGGAATTAGTTTATATATTTTCAAAATTATTATATTCTATTTAATCTATCAACTAAATAGTTTTATATTTTAACATAAAAGTGAATAGTTCTAATTATTCTTTTGTAAATACTATAATTAGGATAATTTTAGCACTGTATTGATAATAATTTTTGGTTGTTTCAAAATAATCTATGAACTTTGAGCCTTATGAAACCACAAAAATTAATATTAGTCTTTTTAATCACCATCTGTTTATTTCCTTTCGTAAACTCAACTTGGGCATTATTATTGGGTTTAGTTTTTGCCTTAATTATTGAAAATCCTGTCGTAAATTTCACTAATCAATGGGGCGGATATTTACTCAAAACCTCCGTAATTGGCTTAGGATTTGGCATCAATATTCAAGTTTTATTGAAGGCGGGACAACAAAATATTGGCACTACCACCATTTTTGTTTTAATTGCGTTAGGAGGTGGAATTTTATTGGGTAGATTATTGAAATTAGATTCCAAAATAACCTTACTAATCGCCAGTGGAACAGCCATTTGTGGAGGAAGTGCCATTGCCGCAATCGGTTCTGTAATCAAGGCAGATTCCAATCAATTATCCGTTTCAACAGGAATGGTTTTCTTATTAAATGCCATTGCATTAATCATTTTTCCAACCATTGGACACTATTTAGGATTAACCCAAGAGCAATTTGGAACTTGGGCAGCCATCGCCATTCACGATACCAGTTCAGTGGTGGGGGCATCAGCAAAGTATGGCGAAGTAGCCCTTAAAATTGCTTCCATTACCAAAATGCTTCGTATTTTATGGATAATTCCAGTCTCCTTATTTTTGGTTTTGGGCTTTACCGAAAATAGAGAGAGTTTCAAAATTCCTACCTTTATTATTGGTTTTGTGTTGGCTTCATGTTTATTTAGTTTTTTCCCAAATTTTGTGGATATTTACACCGTTTTATACAGAGTGTCGAAGCAAATGATGGTGGTCAGTTTATTTTTAATTGGCTCTGGAATTTCACTCGTAAGTATCAAATCAATCGGGCAAAAAGTGATCATTCAAGCGGTTGGGATTTGGGTTGTTATTTGCTTATTATCATTATATTACGTTACACATTTTCAAATTTAAGTATCCATGAAAACCAATAATAATCGTCGAGGATTTATTCAAAAAAGTGTTTTGGGACTCGTTTCAGTGTTGGGGAGCGAGGTAGTTTTTGCCAAAAACATTCCTCAGAATACCACTATTTTAGGAGAAGAAGCCTTTCATAAAGTTGATTTACCAGCGGGTAAAAATAAGGAGATGATGCTCCTCAATGACCGCCCTTTGAACATCGAAACACCTCCGCATTTACTGGATGACATAGTTACACCCGCTGATAAAATGTTCGTAAGAAACAATGGTAATTTACCCGAAAATATCAATGTTTCCAAATGGGAATTAGTCATTGAAGGTGAATCAGCAAAAACTCGTAAAGTATTCACTATCAATGACTTAAAAACTAAATTTAAGAGTTACACCTACCAACTCACGATGGAATGTGGGGGTAATGGACGCTATGGTTTCACGCCCCAAACCGCTGGAAATCAATGGCAAGATGGAGCAGTAAGTTGTGCAGAATGGACGGGAGTACGCCTACGTGATGTGTTGGAAAGTGCAGGAATAAAAGACGATGCGGTATATATCGGTTATTACGGAAAAGATACTCATTTGAGCAACGACCCCACAAAATCAGCCATTTCAAGAGGCGTACCCATGAAGAAAGCCCTTGAAGATGAAACGCTTTTGGCTTGGGCAATGAACGGGCAGGATATTCCGCTGTTGCATGGCTTTCCGTTGCGGTTGGTGGTGGGTGGTTATCCCGCTTCAGTTTCGGGAAAATGGCTCTCAAAAATTGTGATTAGAAATAAAATTCATGACGGTGAAAAAATGACGGGACACAGTTATCGAGTACCCAAATATCCGATTGAAGCGGGTGAAAAGTTGGCGGATAGTGATTTTAAAATTATTGAATCAATGCCCGTAAAATCGGTGATTACTTACCCAAAAACGGGGGTAATTTTAACGGAAAAACAATCACTTGAGGTACGGGGACACGCTTGGGCGGGAGACTTTGAAGTGGCTGAAATGAATATTTCGATTGATTTTGGAGCAACTTGGCAAAAATGCAAATTAGAAAAACCCAAAAATAGATTAGCTTGGCAACAATGGACGACAAAAATTAACTTCCCTCAAAAAGGATATTATGAAGTTTGGGCAAAAGCCACCGATAGCAACGGAATTGCTCAACCCATGGTGATACCCGCTTGGAATCCAGGGGGTTATCTCAATAATTCATGTCATAGAATTGCCGTAAAAATTTCTTAAAAATGAAAAATATACATAAAATATTTGTCCTACTTTTTGTAGGCTTTTTCTTGATGAGTTTGGGTTTCGAGAAAATGGAAACACGGAAGGCTTCCTCTGAAAGGAAGCCTTCCGTAAAATCAAAATCAGACTCCCTCATAAAAATTGACGAAAGCACAGGTTTGATAGTCTCACAACATCTGAACTTGGTAATTGCCAATTGTACGGGCTGTCATTCCAGTAAATTAATCACCCAATTTCATACCGACCGACAAGGTTGGCTTGAAAAAATTCGATGGATGCAACAAAAACAAAAATTGTGGGATTTGGGAGAATCTGAACCTAAAATCTTGGATTATTTAGCCAAAAATTACCCCCCAAGCGAGAAAGTTAATCGTCGGGCAGTCTTGAAAAATATTGAATGGTATAAACTGAATAACTAATTACCAATAACTATTCATGATTACAGAAACAATAAAACAAGTAAAAATCAGAACGGAAGAACGAATCGTAGAAGTAGCTTGGTTTGATGATTTATGCGGGGGAGATACTGCCTTTTTGGGTACGGTTGATGGCTCACGAAGAAGTAGTTTCGCCCATTGTTCGGACATCATTACCACTGCCGATGAATTAGGTTTCAAGAATATTCTCTTGCCAACTTCCTATGTAGTGGGTCAAGAAGTATTGCCTTTTGCGGCAGCAATGGCTACCAAAGTCAAAAATATCAATATGCTTGCCGCCATCCGCACGGGTGAAATTCATCCACCCATGTTGGCTCGGCATTTGGCAACGCTCGACCATATTTTGGAAGGTCGGCTGACCGTAAATATCATCAATTCAGACCTCCCAGGCTTGAAAGAAGACCATGAATTGCGTTATAAACGTTGCGAGGAAGTTATCCAAATCCTGAAACAAGCCTGGACTCAAGACCGTATTGAACATCAAGGCGAAGTTTATCAGTTCAGTATGGCAGCCGACCCTGTGAAACCTTACCAACAAAACGGCGGACCATTATTATATTTTGGAGGAATTTCGCCAGGTTCTAAAGAGCTTTGTGCCAAACATTGCGATGTATTTTTGATGTGGCCAGAACCCGAAGAAAGTATCTACGCCACCATGCAAGAAATGAGCGAAAAAGCCGCAAAATACGGCAGAACGATGGATTATGGCATGAGGTTGCACGTAATAGTGCGTGAAACCGAGGAAAAGGCAAAGGCTTACGCCAAAGAATTAATGTCTAAATTTGATTTGGAAACGGCTGAAAAATTAAAGCATCGTACCCAAGATTCCAAATCAGCGGGCGTATTGCGACAGGATGAATTTAGAAAACAAGCCGATGAAGACGATTTTGTAGAACCCATGCTTTGGACGGGTATCGGTCGGGCGAGGTCGGGTTGTGGAGCCGCCATTGTGGGAAATCCCGCCCAAATTATTGAAAAAATGAATCGTTATATGGATATGGGCGTGCGAGCGTTCATCCTTTCGGGCTATCCTTTAAAAGAAGAATGTGAGTATTTTGGCAAATTAGTTTTACCCCACTTAAAAACTGCCAAACTCTCAGAAATTCAAGGCAGAACGCCTAAGGAAACGCCTGAAACGCCTTTGACTTTTGGGGAATTGAGGGCGTAAGACATTGATTAATCTCCAAAAAATATGATTATTCCACGCATTGAAACACTCTCCAAAAAAAAACTAATTGGCAAAAGACTCCAAATGAGTTTTGCTGATAACCAAACACCTGAATTATGGCGGAGTTTTATGCCCCGAAGAAAGGAAATACAGAATACGGTCGGGACGGACTTATTCAGTTTACAGCATTATGATGAAAATATAAACCCATTTAAAGATTTCAAACCAGAAAACATTTTTGAAAAATGGGCAAGCATCGAAGTTACAGATTTCAATAATATTCCAGAAGGAATGGAAGCCTTTACACTTACGGGAGGACTTTATGCAGTTTTTAATTACAAAGGCAATTCGCCCGAAATTTTTCAATATATCTTTCAAACTTGGCTTCCCAATTCAGGCTATGAATTAGACAAAAGACCGCATTTTGAAATTTTGAGAGAAAAATACAAGAACTATGACCCTGATTCGGAGGAAGAGATTTGGATTCCGATAGATTTACCACAATAGTTTTACCACATAGGTATGATAGAAATGATAGGGATTTTAATAAAAATCTATCATAACAGAGTGAATATTGCTATATAATTCTAAATTCTTGTACCCGTAAAATCTAACCTTTCTATCATACCTATGTGGTAAAACCAGATAACGATACTAAAAAAGTTGCCCAGACGGAAACCATCTGGGCAATCTTAGTAAATAGTTCTACACCTATTGAGAGTAAAGTTACGCAAAAAATATAGGTAATGTCAAGAGAAATTTAAAATATTTATAGAATATACGTCAAAGTGGATTGGAAAGGCGAAAATACGCCTCGTTATTTATTTTATGGCTATCTTTGTGGCTCAAAATATAGGTCGTGAAGCATACAGAAAAACATCTCTTTGAAATAATCCAACAACGAAAACAACAATTACTTTTCCGAAGTTTACGAGCCAAAGGAAATTTGGTTGATTTTTGTTCTAACGATTACCTCGGATTTTCCCAAAAAATAAAGCTAAATTCTGAGATTTATAGTTTTCCTTCTGGGGCAACGGGGTCAAGACTGTTAGCGGGTAATACGCAATTTGTTGAAGATTTAGAACAAGAAATTGCTGATTTTCATGGGGCAGAAGCAGGATTAATTTTTAATTCGGGATATGATGCAAATGTGGGTTTATTATCGTGTATTCCACAAAAAAATGATGTATTAATTACTGACGAACTCATTCACGCCAGCATGATTGACGGAGCCAGATTGAGCTACGCCACGAGGTATAAATTTCGGCATAATGATTTAGAGAGTTTAGAGTTTAGAGTTCAGAGTTTAGCGTTAAATAAACATACAAATTCAAATGCTGAATTGGGGAAAGTTCCAAACATCGAGCATCGAACCACGAACATCTACGTTGCTCTTGAATCCGTATATTCCATGGATGGTGATGTTGCCAATTTATCAGAAATATCTACGTTATGTGAACGCTACGGGGCAAATCTCATCGTGGATGAAGCTCATGCAACGGGCGTTTTTGGTAAAAATGGACGTGGATTGGTTTCTGAATTGGATTTAGAAGACAAGGTTTTTGCTCGGATTGTTACTTTCGGAAAGGCACTGGGTTGTCATGGAGCAATTGTGCTGGGAAGTAAAGTTCTGAGGGATTATCTAATCAATTTTGCCCGACCATTTATCTACTCGACCGCCGCCCCACAGCATACCCACGAGAGTGTGAGACAGGCATATCAACTCTTGAAATCGCCTGATTTTAGTAATAAAAAACTACATAATTTGATTTCATTTTTCAAAAAAAAAGCCTCTCAAATCCCTGATTTACAATTGATTGAAAGTATATCTACGATTCAATGTATTATCATTTCGGGTAATGAACAATGTAGATTTGTGGCTTCGGAATTACAGAAATCAGGCTTAGATATTCGCCCAATCGTATCGCCAACCGTTCCAAAAGGTAAGGAAAGACTGCGAATTTGTTTGCATAATTTCAATACTGAGGAAGAGATTTCGAGGATTTTTGAATTTTTAAAAGATCTGTTATGAAACATCAATACATCATCGCTGGCATCAGTACCGAAATCGGTAAAACATTCATTTCCAGCATTTTAACCGAAGCCTTAGAGGCAAATTATTGGAAACCTGTTCAATCGGGAGCATTAGATTTTACGGATACTGATACCGTAAAAAGCATGATTTCTAATACAAAAACGGTCTTTCATCCCGAAGCCTATCGTCTTTCTGAACCGATGTCTCCCCATGCGGCAGCGGAAATTGATGGCATAGAAATTAACCTCTCGAATTTCGTTTTACCCGAAACAGAAAATAACCTCATTGTTGAATTAGCAGGTGGCTTGATGGTACCTTTGAACGACCGTAAAACCAATTTAGACTTAATCAAAAAAATGGACTTACCCGTGATTTTAGTTTCTCAAAACTATTTAGGTTCAATCAATCATACTTTACTTTCCGTGGCGGTTCTAAAACAACAAAATATTCCCATTAGAGGCTTGATTTTTAATGGAATACAAAACATTTCTTCCGAAGAATTCATTTTGAATTATACGGGTTTGGAGTGTTTGGGAAGGGTTGATTTTGAGGAGAAAATTGATAAGGATGTAGTTAAAAAATGGGCTGATGTGTTTTCCATAAATACGTTCAATTCCTAAAAAATAAAACCTAAACTTTGCACCTTTATGCCTCTATGGCAAAAAAAATATGAACAACCAAATAGAATATCCCGTAGAAAATACTCAAACTTATCTTACAAAATCTATCCTTTCAGAGCGTGATGCTGCCGTGATTTGGCATCCTTTTACGCAACATTATACGGCACCATTTTCAATTCCCATCGTGCGGGGCGAAGGAACATATCTGTATGACGATACTGGTAAACGCTACATTGATGCGATTTCGTCTTGGTGGGTCAATCTGCATGGACATTCGCACCCTTACATTGCCCAAAAAGTGGCAGCACAGTTTTCGAAATTAGAACAAGTTATTTTTGCAGGGTTTACCCACGAACCCGCCGTTCGTTTGGCGGAAAGATTACTGGAAATTCTTCCCAAAAATCAAGGTAAAATTTTCTATTCTGATAATGGTTCAACCGCCGTTGAGGTGGCTCTGAAAATGGCAATTCAGTATTTTCATAATCGAGGATTTACAAAAAAAAGAAAAGTAATTGCTCTTGAAAATGGTTATCATGGTGATACTTTCGGAACGATGGCTGTCGGAGCAAAATCTGCTTTCAATGCCCCCTTTGAAGGCTTTTTGTATGAAACTTTGTATCTCCCAACGCCCATAAAAGGTCAAGAATCGAAGACTTTAGAAGTGATGAAATCCTTGATGGAAAATGCGGATGAAACGGCTTGTTTTATCTTCGAGCCACTTATTCAGGGGGCAGGCGGAATGTTGATGTATGAGCCTGAGATTTTGGAGCAATTAATCAAATTATCGAAAGCAAATAACGTCTTGACCATTGCCGATGAAATCATGACGGGTTTTGGCAGAACGGGTAAAATGTTTGCGACTGATTACGTTGAAACAAAACCTGATATTTATTGCTTATCAAAAGGACTCACGGGTGGTGCAATGGCGTTGGGCGTAACGTCATGTACGCAAGAGATTTACGAGGCTTTTCTTTCGGAAGACCGTAAAAAAACGCTCTTTCATAGCCATTCTTTCACCGCCAATCCATTGGCTTGTACGGCAGGATTGGCGAGTTTAGATTTGTTATTGACGGCAGAAACTGATAGTAAAATATTGAATATCAATAGGTTACATCAAGAATTCAGGGAGAAACTATTTAGAAAGGTGGTTTGTGGGGACGCCAACTACGGGGCGGAGCATTCAAAAATAACTGATATCCGAATTCAAGGCACAATCCTTGCCATTGAACTTTACACGCCCGAAGGCACTTCTTATTTCAGCAATATTAGAGATATTGCTTATCAATTTTTTATCGAAAGGAGCATCTTAATTCGTCCGCTTGGCAATGTGATTTATTTACTGCCTCCTTACTGTATTTCAGAAGAAGATTTGACTTATATTTATGGATGTATTGAGGAGTTTTTAGAAGTAATTTAAAGGCTATTTTAAAAAATTTAAAAATCTCGAAACCTCAATTTTATACAAAACGTTATTAAGAAGTAAGTGTAAAACCGTTCACCATTTATCATTCTTCGTGAACCGAAAAATATGCCATTAATTTCAGAAAAAAATACTGTTGATACGTCAAATAAGATTGAAAATCTTTGGAAAATAGCTTTGTCCGATGGGCTTCCCATTGCTTTGTGGAAACTTCCCAAAACGACTGAAAAGCAATTGATTATTGACGTTTCGGGACATACTTCAAAGGTGAAAGTTGATTTGGAAGAATTGCCATCTGGCTTCGTGATGAGTCCATTTGAGGGAGAATCTTTATTTCTGAAAGGTGATTTATATTATCGCTTTGATGCTGACAATCAGGAAGTTGAAGATAATTTTGAAGGAAAATCAGTGGAAAAAGAAATTTTTGAGAAAAAGTTTTTAGCGACAGACAACGATACAACTTTTATTAATTCGCAAGAAAAGATAGTTACTGAAAATACTGCTAAAAATGAGAATTTCAATACTGAACATTCCATTTATAATGAAATGCTTTTTGCGAAAATGGTTTCTAATGCCATTGATGCCATTGACCGAGGAGAAGTTAAAAAAGTAGTTTTATCAAGAACAAAAAATATTACTTTATCCGATACCTTTGATGTAGTACAAGCCTTCAAAAAGTTATGTGATTCATACCCTAACGCCTTCATTTCCTTGGTATATCTCCCTGATTATCAATGCTTTTGGTTAGGAGCAACGCCCGAAACACTTGTGAGTATGGACAAAGAGGATTTATTTAGAACGATGTCTTTGGCAGGTACACAATCAGCGATTGGAGAACATGGAGAGAAGCTATCGGCTGGTGAAATTCGTTGGTCTCACAAAGAGATTGAAGAACAGGCTTATGTGAGTCGATACATCATTGAATGTTTCAAGAAAATTCGTTTGCGAGAATACCATGAAAGTGGACCTAAAACGGTTCAGGCGGGTAATTTGATGCACCTCCGCACCGACTATATGGTTGATACTAAGGAAGTTAATTTTCGTCAATTAGGAACGGTGATGTTGGAATTATTACATCCAACTTCGGCAGTTTGTGGAATGCCCAAAGCCTCAGCCCTAAAAATTATTGCAGAACAAGAACTTCACGCCAGAGAATTTTACAGTGGATTTTTAGGACCTGTGAATGTTCAAGGAGAGAGCCATATTTTTGTAAATCTTCGCACGATGAAGATTGAAGGAAATGAGGCTACTTTTTATGCGGGTTGTGGGATTACGGAGGATTCAAATCCCGTAAAAGAATGGTATGAAACTGAGATGAAAATTGATACTTTGGCTAAGGTATTATTCGATGTTCGTGATTCGATGTTTGATGTTCGGATTTAAACTTGACATTTTTCGTCAAACCCGAACACCGAAAAACGAACATCGAAATTAGTGTTTCATCGAAAAAGTATCAGATTTTTGTTCAATTTCTCCCACAATTGTTAGCTTCACTAAATTAATTTTAGTATCGGTCATATCAATAATTTGAAAGCTAAAAGGCTGATATACAATCACTTCGTTCATTTCTGGAATATCTTCATTCACACTTATAATCATCCCACCAAGTGTATCATAGTCTCCGTCAGGAAGATTCCATTCGTATTTATCATTCAAATAATCAATCTCCAATCTGCCCGAAAGTAAGTATGTTCTTTCATCAATTCGCTTTTCGGTCAGGTCTTCTTTATCATCGTATTCATCTTCAATATCCCCAAAAATTTGCTCCATTACGTCCTCCATACTGACTAATCCTGCCGTACTTCCGAACTCATCAACCACCAACGCCAATGACTTATGTTCCTTAGAAAACTTGAATAATAAATCTTTTGCGGGCATGGCTTCTGGCACAATCGGGATGGGCGTTAGAATACCTTGAATCTCTTTGGGTTTCTTGAACATTGATAAGGAATGACAATATCCCAACACATCTTCCATAGTATCTTTATAAACCAGGACCCGTGAATGATTGCTTTCTACGAAAATTCTTTTGAGTTCTTCCATCCCGTTTTCAATATCCACTGCCACGATTTCCGTTCTTGGAATCATACAATCACGCACTTTCACTTGTTTAAATTCGAGAGCGTTATTGAAGATTTTGGTATCAACTTCTGTCTCGTCTTCGGTTGAAACTTTACGATTCAGATTTTGGAGGTAATTATTCAAATCCGTTAAGCCAAAAGCGGGACGTTCTTCGGAATATTCTAAGCGTAACACGTTGTTAATGAACCATTTGGATAATCCCACAATCCCCCAAACAAGTGGGTACATAATCGTATTTATAATCAAAATGGGAATGGCAAGAACCTCCAGAAAGCCGTCTGGATTCAGTAAAAATATACTTTTTGGTGTAAATTCGGAGGTCATTAAGATAATAATTGTCCCGATAAGAGAGGCAATTAAACCCGCTGCAATACCATTTAATATAGGGAAAAAATGCTCAATTTGATGATGCAAATATCCCTCCATAAAAATACCATACGCCACCAATGACAACGTATTGCCGATGAGCATTGTACCAATAAATTTTGAAGGATTTTTGAGATACTTGGAGATAATTTGCCCCGTGATGACTCCTTGTTTGGCTTGGAGTTCAAAATAGAGTTTATTGGCAGAAACAAATGCCATCTCAACCCCTGAAAAAAAGGCGGATGAAATGATTGAAACGATGATACCTACTGCTTGTTGGGAGTCCATATTTTGTTAAGAGGATATTGAGGATTAATTTGTTTTCAATAACCTTTACGATAATTCTTGGCGAGTTTTCTGTTCTATTTATTCATAACAATTACAATGCTTTTACCAAATTTATGAATTAAATAAACATTGTCAAAAGAGTTATGAATTCTCATTAAAAATTGACTATTTCTTCCCTTTCAAAATTGCCTTACGTTGCTCTTTTTTCTCATCCTTCAAATTCGTTTCCAAAGGTTTATCTTTCTGTTCATTTTCCTGTTTCTTCAAACGAATTTGTTTGGAATACTGGAAATAAAAAAGACATCCCACGGAAAACATTAGCCATGAATAATGATAAAATATCTTATTCCAAAATGTGGGTTCAAGCCCCGCAGGAAGTCCCGCCCGAAGGTCTAATATCCAAATAACCAAAAACCCAACTGCGGCGAAAAGGAGAAGTATTTCTTTTTTTGACATATCTTTTATCGGTACACGGTGAAGGGTAATTGCCTGAATTTGGATTCGTTGGATTGACGGATTTTTTGAATTTTTTTAATCCTACTAATCCATCAATCCCACGAATCCAAATTCAGACAGGGTCGCTCAGACAATCTCAAAAACCCTTATCTCTCATTAGTCTAAATTCACGATAGCGTCTGATAATTGCCATGATGAAACCAATTATCAATACAAAAGTTCCAATCCACAAAAGATTGATTAAGGGCTTTTTAATGGCTTTTAATACTACATAATCTCTTTGCGTAGTGTTAATGGCGAAACTAAATTTACCCGTTTTTGGGTCGATATTGGTAAACTTTGCCCTCACACCCACTTCGTCAGTTTCAACGGGTGGCATAGCAATCATTCCTCCACGAATTACGAAAACTGGCTTCACTTGATATTCAATAAAATCCTTACCCATCACCTTTATGGTGGCTTCAACAGCGGCATCTCCCGCTGCCATTGGCTTTCCCTCAAAGGCTTCAACCCGCTTTACATTGTCCAAAACTGCTACATAATCGTTCAAGAAAAAAGTATCTTTTATGGCAACCGTAAAGTTTTCGGTTTTACTCCAAACCCTTTCGTCCAAGTCGGGTGCGAGGGCTACATAAGAATATAAATCACTTCCCAAATTACGTTTCAAGGCTGGGGAAACTGAATTACCCATTTTTTTATTTACTTGGAAACGTGGATAAAGCGTGGTTACTCTTCCATCATTATCTCTGAAATCAATTTCGTAATATTTATTTTCTGGAAAAACGGGTAGTGTATCGCCTTTTGAATAATATTTTTTACCGCCTTGTTCAATGTCCTCCAAAGCAACGGCATGAAAATCATTCTCAATAATTTCTACTTGCTTTGGACGAAGATACTCTGGCAACTCACGCCCTTCCAATCTTACGCCCTTGTAGGTAAGGCTATATTCACTCATTTGCAAAGGCGTATTCAACCACAACAAAACGTTCTCTTTATTTTCTTTTCCTTCATTAGCCGTAAATTCTTTGGCAGTATTTGAAATCGCCATGCCCGAATTATTGATGGAAACTACCTTTGAATATCCCGATGAGAACAAGATTCCCAATAACATCATCGCTACGCCAATGTGCGTAACTGCCCCGCCCGAAAGTTTGTAATTTCCCTTGAAAATATCCGCTAAAATTGAGCCGTTAGTAATGATGGAGAAGATTCCTGCAAATAATAAAAAGATGAACGTTGGTGAAGCAAAAAAGTCGCCCACTTGCGATTTCATCGTGAAATAAATTATCACAAATGTTAAAACCAACGCTATTAAAAGGGGCGTTAAAAAGAATCTAAGGAAATTTTCTGGCTTAATTTTTTTCCACCAAATTGATTGCCCAATCCCTGAAAAAACAGCAATCCCAACGCCAAACCATAGTTGAAACTTAGAGTAATAAGTAGGAGCATCGGCAGGAGGAGCCAATTTTGACACAAAACCAAGTCCTTCTACAATTTTATTATACACGGGTAAAGATGTAACAGAGATTATCTGAAAGCCAGCTAAACAGAGGGTTGTTGCACCCAAAAAAATCCAAAATTCACGGCTATATGTGGAAACTTCTTTTTCATCCGTTGGAATTTCTTTCCATCTTAAAGTTAATAAAACAATTGCCCCGATTAAGAAAAAAAATAGGTAAATTAGTAGCTGTCCCGAAAGCCCTAAATCGGTAAATGAATGCACCGAGGCATCACCCAAAACGCCACTTCTGTTCAAAAAAGTAGAATATAAAACCAAGATAAAAGTAGCGACAATCAAAATAAAAGAAGTACGAAGGGCGGTCTGACTATTTTTGTAAATAATCATGCAGTGATACGATGCCACCAACACCAACCACGGCACAAACGAAGCATTTTCAACGGGATCCCAATTCCAATATCCGCCAAAATTGAGGGTTTCATACGCCCAATAGCCACCCATGATGATACCCACGCCCAAAACCAAACCCGACACCAAAGCCCAAGGCAAGGCTGGACGAATCCACTGACTATATTCTTTTCGCCAAAGCCCCGCCATGGCATAAGCGAAGGGAATCAAGGTTGTGGCAAAACCCAAGAACAAGGTCGGTGGGTGAATTACCATCCAATAATTTTGAAGCAAAGGATTCAAACCACGACCATCCTCGGCGATAAAATTGGAGTTCATTGCCCAAACTGGTAAATCGGGCATGGCTTCTCTCATCAATAAAAAAGGCGATGAACCGATTTTTAGGTCAATGACGGGCAAAACTACGCCCAAAATCATCGAACAAAGGAAAGTCTGAACGGCAGCAAAAATTGCCATCACGGGGGCTTCCCAGTGTTTATTGGTATTGATGAGGATTACACCCAAAACAGCGTGCCAAAATATCCACAAAAGGAAACTGCCTTCTTGCCCTTCCCAAAAACAGGAAATGATATACTGCACAGGCAAAGCCTTAGACGAGTGCGACCATGCGTAATGATACTCGAAATAATGATTGTAAATTATCGAAAAAAGTATCGTAATTATCCCCAAAACCGCCACTCCGTGCGTATAGAAGGCAAATCGAGAAAAGCGTTTCCAAGATTCTTGTTGGGATAAATCAGTGGTTTGAACAGATTTGAAATAGCCAAAAGTAGCCACCACCGATGCCACAAACGACAAGATGATGAAGAAATGACCAAAATTTCCAATGGTTGTATGAAGCATTTTTTTTAGATATTGGGTGATTAGTGAAAGGTGATTATTCAATTAAAATCACCTTCATTCCATACTCAAAATAATCGTTTTATTCCATAACTGTCAAAAACACCATCTACGCTGATGAGTGTAATATTTTCAGTTAAACTTTGAGCAATAATAATTCTGTCGAATGGGTCTTTGTGGTGAAAAGGGAGATTTTCTACTTTCAAAACGTGTGAAGAATTAACAGGTAAGATTTGAATATTTTTTAGAGCAACATCTTTAGTTAATTGGGTCAAACTAACGGATAAATCTAATTTTCCAATGCTTATTTTGATAGCCATTTCCCATAAACTGGCAATACTCACAAAAATATCATTATTGGTATCATCAATAATATTTTTTGTTGTTTGAGGCAATTTTTTATTATTCTCAAACGACCAAATTAAAGTATGGGTATCCACTAAATATCTATTTTTCATTTACATATAATCCTTAAAATCTTCCAAAGGTTCGTCAAAATCATCTGACATATAAACAACAAGATTGGGAATACTTCCAATTATTCCACGAGTTTTCTTTACCTCATTTTCTGGATGGGTAAGGGTTTGAACTACATTATTGAGTTTAAGTAGTTCATTTTCATTGAGTGTATCAATCTGACGATACAATTCAAGTTTTAATTCGGCTAAGCTCATATCTTTATAATTTAACGATTTGAAAATTAGCTACGATTGCTTCGCAGGTTTCTCCACTTCCTTAAAATCAGCCTTACCATCCTGATATTTTGAAGGGCATTTCAAGAGGATTTTATCACATTTGAAAACATCACCTTTCATACTGCCGATGATAACGATTTGCTCGGCTTTGCCCAGATCTTGTGGCTTGGGAGCATTATATACTACTTTTTGTGAACGCCCTTTGTTATCAGTCAAAGTAAATTCTAAGTGATTGGCATCAATGGCAGGATTATAAATCAAGTCCATGATTTCGCCCGTAGCATCTTTTTTTAATTTGCCCACTACGTGAACTTGGTTGGCATCGCCGTCTTTTGCCATGTTTTCAGCCACGGTAAAGTCCGTATATGTGCTTGCTTCTGTACCCGTTGAAACAAGAATTGCGACTGCAATGGCAATCACGATGAGTCCGAAAATGTGTGTTCTTTTCATTTTTCTAATTTAGCTAATCTTCTATCAAGATTTATTAAGTAAACAATAATTCCTGTAAAAATGGTTGCAACCACCGCCACAACTACATAAATTTTGCCATCGGCATTAAGTTTATCAGCCATTTCGGGTTCGTTGGCGGCATTATCTTGGGCGAAAAGACTCGCTGAGATGAATAACAATTTGATTAGGGAAAATAGTTTTTTCATTTTATGTTTCAATGATAAAGTCTTCAAAATTGTTTTGGTATTCTGTTAGGTCGATTTTCTTATTGGTTACTTTTCCGTTTTTAAAAATAAGTCGTAGTGTAAGATTATCTTTATGTACAGAGCCTAATGACTCATTTTTATACAAATCCAGTAAGTCCAACTGATTAATTATCAACAAACTCTCCCATGAATTCCCATTTCTGGAAACAAAATGTAATGAAAGTTTTTGGGTATACCAAAAAGTTGTTTCGAGGAAATATTGAATTGGGCTACTTTACTATTTCTTTGAACTTTTAAATTCAATGCCTTCACTTGAATACGCATTAATTTGCTGGTTTCATATTGTACCACAAAAATGTCATCGCCCTCATCAACTTCGGGAATTGCTACATTCCAGCCTCTCAATAAAAACTCTGACATTACAACCAATTGCCCAGCTTTACCAAAATATAGATGATAATTATTTTTAATCATTGGTCTTTAATGTATCTATTATTTTGTCAGTGTAAGGATCTATAAAATCAATTCCCTGAATCTTTTTCATATCTTCCTGATTGTCTAAACCAATCAAAGCTGGTAAGATGAAGCGTTCTAATTTTCCATAGAATTTTTCAAACCACTTTTTAAATCATAATCCACCATGATTTGTTTAGCAGGATTTGCTGCATCGCCAAAAACGCCCTTAATCGTTCTGATTTGAGAGGGTAACAACGTAAAAGCATAGCCATCTACGCTTTGATTTACATATACTTTCAAGTTCTCCATAACCTAAATATTTTGAAAACGTTGTTCAATTTTTCTGAATCTTAATTTCAAATCGGTAATCCAAAAACCTAAGCAAATCCAACCAATACAGGCTGGATAAAAAACGATTCGCATGGTATGTTCAGTATCCATGGGTTTGAAGCCTGGATTTCCGCCACTCCCTGGGTGCAAAGAATCAGTCATTCTTGGAAGAATTATCAATAATGGAATCAATAATGCCACGGCAAAAATGTTGTAGATTGCCGATATTCTGGCTCTTTGCTGTTCATCCCTGAATGAACCTCGCAGAATTATGTAGGCAAAATAAATCAATAATCCGATGGCAGCCCCGTTGAGTTTGACATCACTCGTCCACCAATCTCCCCACGTATATCTTGCCCAAATACTGCCCGTTAAAATACCTACGATTCCGAATAAAATGCCCGTATTGGCATATTCAGCGGCTTTTGTATCTAAGTCCAGTAATGGATTACGGAGGTATTGAACCGAATTCCACACCGACATTCCTAACATAGCGAACATCGAAAACCACATCGGTACGTGGAAATACAGATTACGAGCGGTTTCATGCAAGACGGGCTGACGAGGAATTACGCCAATAAAGCCCCAAACCATTACGTAAGCCAATGCCACTACCGCTAATATCTTATACCAATTATTTTTCATTTTCTTTTTTATTAACTCCTCCATAAATAAGGAAACAATATCACACTCAAAACCAAGACAATGGCATCAATTGCCAGTAAGGTCAAAATTTCATCTAAACTACTACCCCTATCCAAACCATCTAAGGCATTTTTGGAAATTTTCAAAAGCATTATCAACATTGGAATGATAATGGGAAAACTTAAAATCGCCATCAAAGTGGCATTATTTTCTCCCTTTGAAGCTATTCCTGCCACCATTGTGAGGCTACTGGCAAAACCAATTGCCCCCAAAATAATACTTATTAAATACATTCCAATATCACCCACTGGATTACCCATTACCACTGCATATACGCCAAAACCTACTAACGCTAACACCAACATTAACAAAGTATTATACAAAATTTTAGAGATAATTATTGCTACTGGATTCGCCAAAGTGTAATAGTACAGAAGCCTTCCAAAACGTTCTTGGGTAAAACTTTTGGCGATGGCATTCGTTGCGGTAAACAAAAGTATAATCCAAAAAAGCGTATTCCACGTAACTTTATCAATCTGATTTGACTTCAATCGAAACGACAAATAACACACATAAACCGTACTGACGACATACAATATCATGCCGTTCAAGGCATATTTTTGTCGTAATTCCAGTCGTATCTCTTTATCAATCAGAGCTTTAATTTCTTTGAGCATCAATTTATTGTCATCATGTAGAGACGAGGAACTGCCTTGTCTAATCGGTGGATAAATAATTATTGGTCAAATCTTGGATAAGGCAGTGCCTTGTCTCTACACAAACAGAACTCTTTTAAATCCATCCACAAAGTTACGACACAAACAAACCGCAAGTATGTATAAAAACTAATATTTTGAAGAAGCAAAAAGTTTTCACTAAGAATAGTTTATTTCAACGAAACTCTTTGTTATTTTGTGTTTGTTTTGAATAAATCTAAATAAGGGTATTTTTAGTTATCAGCAATGTTTACTGATAACTATTTACTGATAACTGAATTTGAAAACCATCGCAGATTTGAAAATAGGAGAACGAGGAATCATCGTTAATTTTACCGATGAGGGACTTTCTCTAAAATTATTAGAAATGGGCTGTTTGCCTGGCACACAAGTAACCATGATGCACATTGCACCCTTCGGCGACCCAATTGCGGTAAAGGTTTCGGGTTATGTGCTGTCTATGCGTAAGGAGGAAGCGGCAACGATAATAGTTGCGTAAGGGCTTTCGGCTGTCAGCTTTCGGCAATCATTTTTAGCATGAAATTATTTAGCTATTGAAGCTTCTAAATAAAGACCATAAAACAATCATCCTTGAAAAAATCACCTAAAATAGCCCTCATCGGCAATCCAAATGCAGGGAAATCATCACTGTTTAATTCGCTGACGGGTTTAAGACAGAAAACGGGCAATTTCCCTGGCGTAACGATGGATATGCTCATTGGTAAGTGGAAATTGGAGAAGGGCGATGATGCCGAAATCTTAGATTTGCCTGGCATTTACAGCATTTACCCAAAATCCGTAGATGAACAGATCGTTATCAATATTTTAGCCAATCCTCAACACCCCGACTATCCCGATCTGGCAATTGTTGTTGCCGATGCCTCCAATCTCAAACGCAATCTTTTACTTTTTAGCCAGGTCCGAGATTTGGGAATTCCAACCGTTTTAGCCTTGAATATGATTGACGTTGCCGAGAATCAAGGCATCGTGATTAACTCCGTAAAACTCGCCCGTGAACTCAACGTTGAAGTTGCTGAAGTGAACGCAAAAAAAGGTATTGGACTAAACGGCTTGCGTTTGTCTGTAAACAAAACTTTGGAAAGTGGTTACAATTCAAATGACTCATTACCAATGGATTACTCCACTGAAATGGTTGAGGAAATTAAAATAAAATACGGAGAAACCGATGATTATCATGCCCTTTTGTGGCTTTCGGAACATGATAATTTGATTCAATTTGATGAAAAACAAAGAATTGGATTTGATGAAATTCAGGAAAAATATGGTTGGAATACGCAAAATTCACAGTCGAAAGAGACGATGGCGAGATATTCGCAGCTGAATGAAATTGTTGATAATTGTTTGCATGAAATGCCCGTTGAAGAAGAACCCATCAACTCATGGACTGACCGTTTGGACAAAATTTTTCTCCACCGTTTTTGGGGATATTCCATTTTCTTAGGCATCCTTTTTATCGTTTTCCAAGCCATTTTCACATGGGCAACCTACCCAATGGATTTAATTGACGGAGGTGTGGCATCCTTAAATGAGTTTCTAAAAACAAATCTCCCACCCACCAAATTGACCGATTTATTGACCGATGGACTCATTGCAGGCATCGGTGGCGTACTAATTTTTATTCCCCAAATAGCGTTTTTATTCTTGTTTATTTCATTATTGGAAGAAACGGGTTATATGTCCAGAGTGATGTTTATTATGGATAAATTGATGCGAAGATTTGGGCTGAATGGTAAGTCAGTTGTCCCTCTCATTTCGGGCATTGCCTGTGCCGTTCCTGCCATCATGAGTACCCGCAGTATCGGCTCGTGGAAAGACCGCTTGATAACCATTATGGTAACACCATTAATGTCCTGTTCGGCTCGTTTGCCCATTTATACCGTTTTGATTGCCTTAGTTGTTCCTGAAAAAAGTACGCTTTTCGGAGTCTTCAATCTGCAAGGAGTTGCTCTTTTTGCCATGTATTTATTAGGGTTTTTCGTAGCCCTTTTTGCCGCTTGGGTCATGAAAATATTGCTCAAAGTGAAGGAAAGAAGCTATTTTATTATGGAACTGCCTTCCTATAAATCCCCCAGATTTTCACACATTGCTCTAACCATCGGGAACTCCACGAAAGCCTTTGTTTTTGAAGCGGGAAAAATTATCGTAGCGGTTTCAATTGTGCTTTGGGTATTGGCAAGTTATGGTCCTGGCGATGCGATGGAACGGGCTGAGGTAAAGGCAAAAACTGAAAATCCAACATTATCAGGTACGAATTTAGAGAACAAAATTGCGGCTCAAAAATTGGAAAATTCTTATGCAGGCGTATTCGGGAAGACTTTTGAACCCGTGATAAAACCTTTGGGTTACGACTGGAAAATCGGGATTGCTTTATTAACTTCCTTCGCCGCAAGAGAGGTTTTTGTAGGCACAATGTCCACCATTTATAGTTTGGGCGGAGAGGCTGGAATGGAAAATAAAACCATCATGAATCGTATGCGAGAGGAGATTAATCCAGCAACAGGCAAGCCCATGTACGATGCCGCTTTGGGTTTTTCACTCTTGATTTTTTACGCCTTCGCCATGCAATGTATGAGTACGTTGGCAACAACTTATCGAGAAACCAAATCTTGGAAATATCCAACCATTCAGTTTGTTTATATGACGGCTTTGGCATACATTTCTGCCTTTATTGTTTATCAGGTTTTGAAGTAATCATCCCCTCCGTAACCTCATTCATAATCCGAATTTTCTCTTGAAAATCTCCTTTGATAGATTTTCTGATTTCACGAAGGTTTACTAACAATTGCTGTACGTCTTCAGGAATAATATCATCCAAAAACTCCCGCATACGTTTTGCCATGGTGGGAGATTTTCCGTTAGTCGAGATACCAATTTTCAAGTCTCCTTTCTGAACAATTGAGCCTAAGTAAAAATCGCATAAATCTGGCGTATCTGCCACATTGCAGAGAATATGACGCTCGGCAGTTACTCTTTTGATACTGGCGTGAAGGTCTGGATTATCGGTTGCTAAAATCACTAAATCCCTGTCGTTCAAGTCATTAAAATCAAATTTTCGTTCAATCAATATAACTTTTGGATAATTTTTTACGTATTCAATCAACTCCTCTCTGAACATATCCGCCACCATCGTCACCTTAGTTTCGGGACTATTATTCAACATGGCAGAGAGTTTTTCTAAGCCCACATTGCCGCCACCAACAAGCAGCACATTTAGTTCTTCTAACTTCAAAAAAACGGGAAAAAGACGATTGCTCATTTATCGGTATATGGTTCACTGTCAAGGGTGAACGGGTTTTATCGGTGAATAATTTTCAGTACAAAGTTATTGATTTGTTTTCTGAATCACTTAATTTTTGGATTATTGTCATACAAACGACATCCAATAATTACAAATTATAGATAATTTCGTATAAAATTGAACTCCAACCGTTCACCTTTGACCGTAAGCCGTTTACCATAAGTATGCTAATATTCCTTATCACATTCACTATCAGCTTATTAGGCTCTATCCATCCAGGTCCTTTGAATCTTTCAGTCATTCAAATTACCGTTCGCAAAAATCTCGCTTTGGGACTTTTAATGGCTTTAGGAGGAATTATTCCAGAAATAATTTATGGATATTTGGCAGTTGAAGGAGTCATGATTTTTGAAAAATATCCATTGATTTTTCAAATCATGAAGTGGGCGGTTGTACCAATTTTGCTAATAATGGGCTATTTGGAATTGACACAAAAAAAGAAAAATAATGATATTAACGATTACGCTTTTGAAGAAATCTCTTTAGAAAAGTGGCAAACCATCTCAAAAGGCTTCTTTCTTTCTCTTTTTAATCCCCAACTTTTGCCTTTTTGGATTGTAATTTTAGTACATTATCAAAACTATGAATATCTGAAAATCAGTGAGTTATCTGATAAAATCTGGTTTGTGTTAGGTACAAGCTCAGGAGCATTTGCTCTCAATTATGTATATGCACGTATGGCATCCGTAAAACGTGAACAGGTTTTCAAAACCTTCAATCAAAATCGTTTTGAACAAATTATTGGTTGGACATTCATAAGCATGGGGTTTATTCAAGTTTTAAAATTATGGGTTATCCTCTAATAAAATAATTTAAACAGCTTATCAAATTCTTGTTACAAACATCTTTTAATTAAATTTGTGGAGAAATTTACCAAATATTCTCTTGAAAACAATATTCCTCCCAAAAATTAAGCAGTCTTTCCACACGGAAATTCCTTTACCTTCTTCTAAGTCAGAATCCAATAGAGCCTTGATTATCAACGCCTTAGCGGGAGGAAAAGATAATCTCTCCAACCTTGCCGAAGCCCGTGATACCCAAACGATGATGCGACTTTTGGCTTCCAATGATGCCATTGCCGATGTGATTGATGCTGGGACAACGATGCGATTTTTGACGGCATACTTCGCTATTGGGCGGCACTCCGCCACGGGACAGCACAAAACCATGACGGGTACGCCTCGTATGTGTGAACGCCCAATTGGGATTTTGGTGGATGCTTTGCGTTCGTTAGGGGCTGATATTCAGTATGTTAATCAAGAAGGCTATCCACCATTACAACTCAATGATTTTCATTTTTCGGGTAATAATCACCTCCAAATTCGGGGTGATGTTTCTTCGCAATATATTTCGGCATTGTTGATGATTGCCCCTCTCCTACCCACGGGTTTGGTCTTGGAAATTACGGGCGAATTGGGTTCAAAACCATACATCGAAATGACGTTGAAACAGATGGAAGCGTTTGGCGTAAATGTGCACAGAGATTGGGAAAATATGACGATTACCGTTGCTTCTCAAAAATACAAACCCATCCCCTACGCTATCGAATCTGATTGGTCGGGGGCGAGTTATTGGTTCTCGGCAGTGGCACTTTCCGAACATGAAGATGCTGAATTAGAATTATTGGGTTTGAAAGAAAATTCATTGCAAGGCGATTCAGTTATTACGCAGATAATGAGCCACTTAGGCGTAAAATCAGAATATACTGGACGTGGTTTTAAACTCACAAAAATACTCGCAGAAGCCGCTTTGGAATGGGATTTCACCAACTGCCCTGACCTTGCACAGACGGTTTGTGTAATAGCTTCGGCAAAAAATGTGCCCTTGACTTTGACGGGAATTGAGTCTTTGAAAGTAAAGGAAACTGACCGCATTTTTGCCCTACAAATGGAGTTGGCAAAGTTTGGAACAACCTTGGTAGAAACAGAAAAAAATCATAAATATCTATTGACACCCAACCCCGAAAAACCCGCCAATCCAATTTCAATTTATACTTATGATGACCATAGAATTGCAATGGCTTTTGCTCCATTATCATTATTAATGGACATCACCATCGAAGAACCCGATGTAGTAGTAAAATCTTATCCTTCGTTTTGGAAGCATTGGTGTATTTTGCAGGAAAAAGAGTAAAGGGAGGAAGAGAGACAGGAAAATAGATGAAAATATTATTTTTCAATCGGCTGATTGTCTTCATCTACAATCACAAAGATTTCTTCATTTGGTCTTTTCATAAGATACTTTTCACGGGCAAATTTTTCGATTAATTTTTTGTTGCCCATTACTTCCATACGTTCGGTTTCCACTTCTCGAAGTTTTTGAACATAATATTTCTTTTCATCGCCCAAACGTGCCAATTCACGGTACATTTTGATTTGAGTAAAGACATCATTGACATCAAAAAACAACATCCAGACGATTAAGCCCGCCGCAGTGAGCGTGAAAAAACGGTATTTTTGGAGGAGGAGGGTTTTCATGATTTTACGGATAAATTAATGTGGTTTTCATTCGTTTCTATTGGTGATATTCAGTCTTCAATATTTCTTCCATTCTCTCATTTTCCTCAACCGTAAAACCCAACGAAGTAATTACAATATCTTCTTTGGCACATACAGTATCCATGAAATGCTCTATCCCCCAACGTTTTATATCTTCGGGGCGATAGCTATTGGTCTTTCCCTTTTGCAAAAGAGGAATGATATTTTGCTGATTTTTTTGATATGTAGTTTGTGTCATTGTTGATTATTTTTGATACAAATATAGGGGAATTATTATTTGTTTAACGTTACACTTTTTTAGGAAGTTTTGATTCTTTATGGTGTTTTTCATGACATTCAGTACAAACTGCAATTAAATCCTCTAACTTTTCTTTAAAAACATTTTTATAGGTTGTGTGATGAACTTGCTCGGCTGGTTTTATTTTACATATCTGACATAAATTTGAATCTCGTTCAAAGATTTTTATTCGGATATTTTTCCACTCATTTGAGGCTAAATAAACATTATATTTAACCCAAAAATTGGTTTGAGGTTCAGCACTATTATTAAACCAATTATACTCTTGATTTCTTCTTTCATACCATTCATCATCATATTCCTTTTGATAACAGCCTCTTATTTCAGCATTGATTATCTTTTTTGGTTTATTCTTATTGGTCCAACCACAATGAGTACACTGTTCGTAAATGACGTTTCTATCGTTGGGAAAAGTATGTATGACATCCACAAAAAGTGAATCATCGCAACATCCTTCTTGTGGACGATAACGAATTAAAAAATGATTACCACACTCTAAACAAGTACAATTATGATAGAAATTAAATGTACAGTATTCAACATTTTCTGATTTACAATTATGCTTTGTGCAAACGATTCCCATCTGATTTATTTAAGTTTAGGTAAATATAAATCTTTTACCTAAAACAAAAAAATGCCCCACAGAACAATCCATGAGACATTTATTATATTTCATCAATTTAATTCTTACATATTCAAACCAGGAAAATAAGCGTTTGCTCCTAATTCCTCTTCGATACGAAGTAATTGATTGTATTTCGCCATACGGTCTGAACGGGAAGCAGAACCAGTCTTGATTTGACCTGTGTTCAATGCAACCGCCAAGTCTGCAATGGTCGAATCCTCAGTTTCGCCCGAACGGTGCGACATAATGTTTTTGTATGAATTCCGTTTCGCCAAGTTGATAGTGTCAATCGTTTCTGTCAAAGAACCGATTTGGTTTACTTTCACCAAAACTGCATTGGCAATTCCTTGTTCGATACCCATTTGTAAGCGTTTTACGTTGGTTACAAACAAATCATCACCTACTAATTGGATTTGCTTACCCAACAAACGAGTTTGCTCTTTCCAACCCGCCCAATCGTCTTCTGCCATACCGTCTTCGATAGAAATGATTGGATATTTATCCGCCCAAGTCTTCCAGTAAGCCGCCATTTCCATATTGTTCAATTGCTTACCATCAGATTTTTTGAAGGTATAAAGACCCGTTTTTTCGTCATAAAATTCAGAAGCAGCCGCATCCATCGCAATGAAAATATCTTCACCTGGCTTGAAACCCGCTTTTTCAATTGATTGCAAAACGATTTCGATAGCCTCTTCGTTAGACTTGATGTTTGGTGCAAAACCACCTTCATCACCTACATTAGTTGAATATCCTTTCGATTTCAATACACCTTTCAAAGCATGAAAAACCTCAGTACCCATACGCAAAGCGTGCGAGAATGATTCAGCTTTCACAGGCATAACCATAAATTCTTGAAAGTCGATTGAGTTATCAGCATGAGAACCACCGTTCAAAATATTCATCATTGGCACTGGCAAAGTATTAGCATTTACCCCACCAATATAACGATACAATGAAAGCCCAGACTCCATAGCCGCTGCCTTGGCAACTGCCAAAGAAACGCCCAAAATAGCATTTGCTCCTAATTTACCTTTGTTTGGTGTTCCGTCCAACTCAATCATGATACGGTCAATCATGGTTTGTTCAGAAACTTCCATACCCCATAATTCTTGAGCAATTGTAGTATTTACGTTTTCAATGGCTTTCAAAACACCCTTACCACCATAAACATTTTTGTCTTCGTCACGCAATTCAACTGCCTCATGGATACCAGTCGAAGCACCCGAAGGCACAGCGGCACGTCCAAAAGCACCGTCTTCGGTACGAATATCTACTTCTATTGTTGGATTGCCACGAGAATCCAAAATTTGTCTTGCGTGTACGTGTTGAATTGCACTCATTTTTCGTAAATTTTGTTTTTTGATTATGTTCTTTGGTAAGAGTCTAAACCGCTTATGAATTGAGTTTTGGACTTCAAATTTCATAACAAATTTACTCGTTTTTCTAAAATTGTTTGTACTTTTCTAATATTTTCACAGTTTAATAATTTTAATCCCTTCATAATGAAAAATAATATTCGTTCAATCATATTTTTTGCAGCATTATATTTTGCAAATAACACCGTTGGCTTCTCACAAATATTGTCAATTGATGATTTTGAAAAGAAATATGCTGAAACCCCAACCGCCCAACTCGTGGATGTACGTACTCCGGGCGAATACGGAGGTGGACACTTACCCAAAGCCCAAAATATTGATTATAAAAGTGCTGATTTTGTTACTAAAATCCAGACTTTGGACAAAAGCAAACCCGTATTTCTCTATTGTCTTTCGGGCGCAAGAAGCGGCGAAGCGATGACGATTTTGAAGCAAAACGGTTTCAACGAAGTCTATAATATGGGCGGTGGATATTTGAAATGGACTTCTAAAATGAAACCCGTAGAGGGCGTAAAACCAGTGGACAGTACCAACGGTTTATCCAAAGAATACATGGCTAAGTTATTGAAAGACAATAAAATAGTGGTGTTGGACTTCTACGCTTCGTGGTGCGCACCGTGTTTGAAAATGATGCCAACCATTGATAAATTATCGGCAGAAATGAAAGGAAAAGTAGCCTTCGAGAAAGTGGATTCTGATGCCAACAAAGCCTTAGTTGCTGAATACAAAATTGACGAAATCCCAACGTTTTTGATTTATAAAAATGGCAAAATGACGATGCGTTCGGTGGGTTTTCAGACGGAAAAGGCTTTTCGGGAAATGATTGGGGAATGATTTTTAGTCTTATGTCGTAAGTATTTTTTAGTCGTAAAATAAGACCGTGGGTTTTGTCATTGCGAGGTACGAAGCAATCTTTTAGCTTACAGGCAAAGAATTTCAAACTCTTTTCATCAATCGAACAGATTGCTTCGTACCTCGCAATGACAGAGCTAAGTTTTTACAACAATATAAAAATAATAAAATGTCCATAATCTACCTCGAAACACATATAAAAGCCTCCTCCGAAGTCTGTTATGAACTTTCTCTAAACGTTGATTTACACCAAGAATCTACCAGCAAAACGGGCGAACACATCGTTGGTGGCGTTCGGAATGGTATTATGAAATTGGGAGATTCCGTTACGTGGAAGGCAAAACATTTTGGTATTTGGCAGGCGCTCACCACCAAAATTACTGAAGCAAAACCTTATACTTTATTTGTGGATGAAATGACAAAAGGGGCTTTTACTTCTATGAAACACGAACATCATTTTATTGGAAATGAAGGAGTTACGATAATGAAAGACATTTTTACGTTTAAATCTCCTTTGGGAATTTTGGGTAAAATCTTCAATGAGTTGATTTTAGAAAACTATATGAAAGGCTTTTTGATAGAACGAAACCTATTAATAAAAGAGATTGCCGAGTCGGAGAAAAAGGAGAAATATTTATGAAAATAATCTTTTGATAAACTTACGCCAAAATCATTGGCGGGTTTATCTTGGAGAGTTGCTAATCCAGCCATTATTGTAGAATTATAAACCACATAAAGTTATGCCCAAAATTTACTGGATAAGCAATCTCAGAGTCTTTGCAACGCTCATGGTCATTTTGCTCCACACTTCGGGCAATGGAATTACTCCTTTCGGAAAATTGCCCATTGACTATTGGTGGGTATGTCAAATTATTACTACTTTCGGACGTTTTGCGGTGCCAGTTTTCGTAATATTATCGGGATATTTACTCTTAGACCGTTACGATAATTTAGAGAATTTCCTCAAAAAACGCCTCGTCAGAATCTTTATTCCATTTATGATTTGGCTGTTTATTTACATGATTTACGGAACATTTTGGGGCATAAAATCGGAACGAGTGAGCTGGTTATCAAGCGATTGGCTCGTTAGAATTTTGACTAATAATGCCAGTGGTTCGGGGCATTTGTGGTTTGTGTATATGCTTTTGGGCTTATACTTGTTCACGCCAATATTGAGCCGTTGGCTAAAAGATGCAACCAAAATTGAGATAGAATTTTTCTTGGGAATATGGCTCGTGGCAAATGTGGGATTTTTATTAGTAGAGAAATTTTATGAGATAAAACCCTTTTTCGATTTCAGATATTTCACAGGTTTTGTGGGCTATTTCGTTTGGGGAGCATATTTTAAGAAATATCCAATCTTGATTTCTACCCAGAATAAGGTCATAACATTATCGCTTTTCATCCTTGGCTGGATAGGTACAGTTTTAGTATCGGGATATTTTACGATTCATACAGGAAAATATGATACGTTTTTGGGCTACCATAGTCCCTTCGTGGTAATGATGAGTGTTGGAATTGTGATATTTTTCCAACAACTCTTCAATCAGCCTTTTGCCGAAAAAATCATTACAGAAATTGATGTTAGTAGCTACGGAATTTTCTTAATGCACTGGCTGGTGATGAAGATTCTTTCAAGACAATTTCACATCAATTATGCCCTTTACCACAATCCCGTTTATGGTATTTTATTGCATTTTATTTTGATTATCGTGATTAGTATTATTGTAATTGGTGTTATCAGAAGGCTACCGAAAGGGCATTACATCACGGGTTAAAAATGCTCATACCCAGGAGCCGTAATTTTCACCATTGTTCCAGATTTCATCATCATACTTGATTCTGTTACATCATTCGTCATGTAGCCAATAATATTGATGTCGTTCATATTCTTGACTTTTTCATAATCTTCTTGTTTTACTGTAAAGAGTAATTCATAGTCCTCCCCCCCGTTCAAGGCGGCAGTCATTGGGCTGAAATTCAGCTCAGTAGCGACTAAATACGTCTGGTCGTCAATCGGAATTTTATCTTCAAAAATTACGGAATTTACCCCAGAATTCTTGGATAAATGCAACAGTTCAGAAGCCAATCCATCTGAAATATCAATCATTGAGGTTGGCACAATTCCCAAATCCCGCAGTTCATAAATCACGTCCATTCTGGCTTTGGGTTTCAGTTGTCTTTCGATAACATAATCCTTGTCTTTGTCCAATTGTGGTTGCATATCGGGGTTAGCCAAAAAGACTTGTTTCTCCCTTTCCAAGACTTGTAAGCCCATTAAAGCCGCCCCCAAATCGCCCGAAACACAGACAATATCATTGGCTTCGGCGGTATTTCGATACACAATATTTTGTTTTTCTGCCAAACCCAAAGCCGTAACTGAAATCACTAAACCTGACCGTGAGGCAGAAGTATCACCGCCCACTAAATCCACTTTATATTCATCACAGGCGGCTTTTATGCCTTCGTAAAGTTCTTCAATAGCTTCCACTGATACCCGATTTGAAAGTCCTAAACTAACCGTAATTTGTTTAGGAATGGCGTTCATCGCTGCAATATCCGACACATTGACGGCAACGGATTTATAACCCAATAATTTAAGCGGTGAATACGATAAATCGAAATGAATTCCTTCCAATAATAAATCCGTTGAAACCACTAATTCCTTTCCAGCCGTATCTATCACGGCGGCATCATCACCAATTCCTTTGATGGTTTCTACGTTATTAATCGGGAATTTAGCCTTGATAAGATTAATCAGTCCAAATTCTCCAATGGTGCTAAGTTCTGTTCTTGTTTCCATCTTACAAAGTTAAACAAAAAAAAGCCATCCCTTCCGGAACGGCTTTCAGTAATTTATTGGTATTTGGTTTATGGATTCACTAATTGTAAATTTACCGTTGAATTACCCGCTTTCAAGTCTTTTGCCGCAGTTTCAAAGTTTACAGCGGTGGCGGTAATCGTGCCAAGAATGTTGTAAACAATAGTACCAGTAGTACCCGTTGGAGCAACTCCCGTACCGTTTTTCAAGCCCGATAAAGTCAAAGTTTTGTTGTCAGAAGACAATGACCATGTACCCGTAAAAGTCGTATTATCTCGGGCAGTTAAAGATGCCGTTAGATTTGTACCCGTCCCTGACAAGGCTAATTTGTAATTGGTATAACCCGCATCAATATTGGAAGCCGCACTTTTTTGATATACCTGCGTGCCGTCATGCTTGGCAATATTAACCGACCAAGTTTTGGTTAATAATTCGGTTGGAGTTGGGTCGGCAGCCGTTTTTCCACATCCCGAAAGCACCATAATAAAGGCAAAAAGTATAGGCAAGGAAAGAAATAATTTTCTCATGATATTTGATTTTGTTGTTTTAAAAGTTAAAAATGATAAATTAAATTGAAAAGTACAAGTTTAATACTTGAATTTGAAAATTTGGCAATTTGAAAATCTAATAATTTAACGATTAATTACTGTAAAATATTTTATTAAATCTCTGATAATCAAATAATTGTCAATCAGAGCAGCATATTTTAAAATGGATAAATTAATTATATGAAAGAATACACAAAATCTCAATTGGCCTTACGTAATGGTCAAGACCGAGACGAAATTTGGGTGGCTTTTCAAGGCACGATTTATGATGTTACAAAATCTCGACTTTGGAAAAACGGTAAACATTACGAACATTGGGCGGGGCAAGACCTCACCAAAGAATTGGCTGATGCCCCACATACCGAAACCGTTTTTGCAAAGTTTGAAGTGGTTGGCGTTTTGACAAGTTAATTATATTATCGTTTAATTTTTTACATTAATAATATTAAGACAAGGCAATGACGAGCATCGGTCGCCTTGTCTTTACCTAAACTCAAATATGAAATTAATTGCAGAAAGTGGCTCAACAAAAACCGACTGGCGGGTTATCACGCCCGAAGGTCAAATCTCTCAATATAAAACCGTTGGTTTCAATCCTTATTACCAAACGGCTGAAAACATTGCCGAGGAATTACGAAAAAATCTTTTGCCAAATCTCTTTAATGTTCCCATTTCGGAGGTATTTTATTATGGCACTGGCATCACCAATGATGAAAAAGCCGAGGTAATCAGAGAAGCTATTCGTTCCGTATTTCCCGATGTCCAAACTATTGAAGCTCATTCTGACATATTGGCTGCCGCCCGTGCCTTGTGTGGGCATGAGGCGGGCATTGCGTGCATCTTGGGTACGGGTTCAAACTCGTGTATGTATGATGGTTCAATTATCTCTTTTCAAGTTCCTCCTCTGGGCTTTTGGCTTGGGGATGAAGGCTCGGGTGGATATTTGGGCAAACAATTGATTTTGAGTTATTTACATAAAGAATTACCCGAAGAATTACGCACAAAATTCAATAAACGTTTTGGCGAAAAAGACCGTTTAGAAATCATGGATAATGCTTACCAAAAACCCTTTCCAAATCGGTATTTTGCAACGTTTTCAAAGTTTATTTTTGATAATCGTCAGCACCCATTTCTCTATCAATTGGTGAGTGATGCCTTTGGTTTATTCTTTGAAAAATACCTTTTAAAATATCCCGATTATCGAAAATATAGAATTCATTTCACGGGTTCGGTAGCATTTTACTACTCTGATATTCTTAGACGAGTGGCAACGGAAAAAGGTTGCACAGCAGGATTAATTATGGAAACACCCATTGCGGGATTGACACTTTTTCATCGGGGATATTGAGTAAATACATAGTTTTATTGCACCTTTCAAAGAAGATTGAAAAAATTTGGCGTAATCATTGTAAATTAGTATGTGAAATATATTATGAACATACCCCTAACAGTTGAACGATAATTGTTTATTGAGAATATGATTAGTTACGATAAAAATTTAGGCACAAAACAAAAGGCTTTAAAGATAAATCTTGACCCACGGATTTATGGTTCGTTTGCTGAAATTGGGGCTGGACAAGACGTTGCAGCTAACTTTTTCAAATCGGGCGGAGCATCGGGAACTATTGCTAAAACCATTTCTGCTTACGATATGGCATTTTCGGATGCCATATATGGTGAAGAAGCTTCGGGGCGTTATGTGGTGGAGGCACGACTGACAAAAATGCTCAATCGGGAGTATAAATTGTTGAATGTACGCCTGACCGAGATGGCGGCTGAACGTACTTTCTTTGCTTTTGCCGATACCGTTTCTGCCTTAAATTACCAAAAAACTAATGACCCTCACGGATGGATTGGGCTTCGGTTTCAACTCGAACCCAACGGGCAACCAAACGATGTGGTGGTTCACGTGCGGATGAAGGATAATGATAATATACTTCAACAACAGGCTCTCGGAATTATTGGCGTGAACCTTATGTACGGATGTTTTTACTATCATGAACAGCCCGAAATCTTGCTTCAATCGCTCATGGACGACCTTTCGCCCGACCGTATTGAGATTGACATGATTCGTTTTAGTGGGAATGATTTCAAGAATGTTGATGACCGTTTGATGTCTTTACATTTGGTGAAAAATGGTTTTACCAATGCCGCTCTTTTTGGTCCAGATGGCAATGTGATGCAACCTTCGGAAGCATTTTATAAACGGCACATCGTGGCAGTGCGGGGGCGTTTTCGCCCCGTTACGAATGTGTCTTTGGATATGATAAAAAAAGGCTTGAAACAATTTGAAAGTGAACCCGATGTGGATGATGACAAGGTAGTTTTACTGGCAGAATTGACCCTCAAAAACCTGCAAGGTGGCAATGAACAAATTAACGAAAAAGACTTTTTAGACCGAGTTGATATTCTCTGTACACTTGGACAGACCGTGTTGATTTCCAATTTTCATGAATATTACCGTCTCGTAGAATACTTAGGAAGTTTCACAAAGCTACGGATGGGCTTGATTTTGGGAATGCCCAATTTAGAATATATTTTTGAGGAAAAACACTACAAAAATATTTCAGGAGGTATTTTAGCTGCTTTTTCAACGCTTTTTGCTCCAAAAATCAAACTCTATTTACACCCAACATTAAGCGAGGACGGACATTTTGTAACGAGCCAAGAATTTACGCCTCCTTCCCATTTAAAAGGTCTCTTTCAGTACATGAAGGATAATGACAAGTTTGCGGACATTCAGAACTACGACCAAAAACTATTAACTATCAGAACGGACGATGTGCTTCAATTAATTCAGTCGGGCGAATCAGGTTGGGAAGAATTAGTGCCTCCTCCAGTGGTAAAATTAATTAAAGAAAACTGTTTATTTGGTTATCCTTGTGAATTTGTGGCGGTGTAAAAAATATAATGAAAAGGGGGTTTCAGAATTTAATTCTGAAACCCCCTTTTCATTATCGTTATTCTCTAAAATCTATAATTCACCCTTACAACATTGCCACAAAATTATCGAACAAATACCGTGAATCGTGCGGACCAGGTGATGCCTCGGGGTGATGCTGCACCGAGAAAGCTGGCTTATCGGTTCTTCTCAACCCTTCTACTGATTTATCATTCAAATTGATATGCGTTAATTCCACATTTTCAGCGGCTTCTAACTCTTCCATTCTCACCGCAAATCCATGATTTTGCGAAGTAATTTCCGACAAACCCGTAATCAAGTTTTTAACGGGATGATTCAGTCCACGGTGTCCGTTTTTCATCTTAAAAGTTGATAATCCCGAAGCCTGAGCCAATATTTGATGTCCCAAACAAATGCCAAAAGTAGGGTTATCATTATCCACAATTTGCTTCACGGTTTCTACTGCATACGGCATTACGGCTGGGTCGCCAGGTCCGTTTGAAATGAAATATCCGTCTGGATTCCACTTTTCCATTTCTTCAAATGTTGTTTTGGCAGGAAATACTTTCAAATAACAACCCCTATCAGTAAGGTTGCTCAAGATGCTCGTTTTCACGCCCAAATCCAAGACCGCCACTTTCTTCTCTGCTTTTGGATTCCCCAAAAAATATTCCTCTTGCGTACACACCTCCGAAGATAATTCTAAACCTTCCATTGGTGGCACTTTTGCTAATTCTTTTTTGAGTTCTTCTACATCCAAAATCTCCGAAGAAATGATGCAATTCATCACACCCGCCTCACGAATATGACGTACAATTTGGCGAGTATCCACGCCCGAAATTCCTACGATTCCAGCTTTTTCAAAGTAATGTTGAAGAGAATCATCCGAGGTTTTACGGGAATGAATCGGTGAAAATTCATTACAAACCATTCCTGAAATTTTTACGGATGAAGATTCTTCTTCCGAACCTTTCATCACACCATAATTCCCGATGTGTGAAGTGGTATTGATGACCACTTGCCCAAAATACGAAGGGTCAGTATATATTTCCTGATAGCCCGTCATGCCTGTATTGAAGCAAATTTCTCCGCCACTCGTCCCGATTTTTCCGAGCGCATTCCCTTTGAAAACGGTACCGTCTTCCAACAATAAAATGGCTGGTTGGCTCTGTGTTACTTTCATTTATATCCTTGCTTTTATTTGATTCTACAAAAAAGGAGGTCAATAAACTTGACCTCCTAAAATATTATTATCAACGAGAAAACGCCTTTTTTTAAAGGTAAATCTTCGGCTATTTTCCATTTTTTATTCATCTAAAATCTATACTTTTTAATTCGACTGCAAAGATAAGGGATAAATAATTTTTGGACAATAAAATGATGGATTAATAAACAACATACGCTTACTGTCAGTATCCTTTGGGCTAATTGTGTTACCTTTGTATTTTTATTTTCAAATTTTCAATGGAAACTATCAATCATAAAGCGGGCTTCGTTAGTATCGTGGGCAAACCCAATGTGGGCAAATCTACCTTGATGAATGTTTTGGTGGGCGAACGCCTCAGCATCATCACTTCCAAGGCTCAAACCACCCGCCACCGCATCATGGGCATCCTCAATGGGAATCATAATGGCACTGATTTTCAATTAGTTTACTCGGATACCCCAGGAATTATTCTGCCCAAATATGAGTTACATAAATCCATGATGACCTTCGTGCATACTTCTTTGGAAGATGCCGATGTGATATTGTTTGTTACCGATATTTTTGAAAAATACGATGAAGACGATGTTATCAAGAAACTCGCCCGTATAGACCATATTCCTGTTTTGTTGTTGATTAATAAAATTGACTTGGCTACTCCCGAACAAGTGGCGGAAAAAATTGCTCATTGGCGGGAGCGTTTCCCAACGCAATCCATCATTCCAATCTCGGCTTTGAAGGAAGAAAACGTTGGCAGTATTTTTGATGCCATCGTGGAATATTTACCGATTCATCCGCCCTATTTTGACAAAGAAGAGCTTTCTGATAAACCCGAACGCTTTTTTGCTTCCGAAATTTTGAGAGAAAAGATTTTTTTGAACTATAAAAAAGAGATTCCTTATTCTTGCGAAGTAGTAATCACAGCTTTCAAGGAAGAAGAAAATATCATCAGAATAGCCGCTGAAATTTATGTAGAACGCATCACCCAGCGAGCCATTTTGATTGGACACAAGGGCGAATCCATCAAAAAAGTAGGCACACAAGCCCGTGAGGAAATGGAAAAATTCTTTGGGAAAAAGATATTCTTAGAACAATTCATCAAAGTAGAACCCGACTGGCGACAAAAGGCTCAGAAATTGAGAATGTTTGGGTATGGTCAGGACTAAACTGATTTCTGATTTTGGATTGAAATAGATGTTTAGAGAGACATTTTAAAGGATAATTTTTGTATATTTGGGTAGTATAAAACAAGTAAAAAATGCAAAGCGTCAATTATAATATCAATCAGCGATTAGAGTCTGCCTTGATTCAACTACGCCAACAAAAACATAAAGCGGGTTTCCCATTTATGATTACAGATATTGCTATGTTGCCTGAAAATCAAGCATTTATGGAATATCAAGATGGTAGAGTTGAGGTGGTAGAATTTACAAAAAACTACGAAGATTATTTCGTTCTTCGTGTTTTGGATATAAAAGAAAGTATAGATTTTCGTGCTAAATACAAACTTAATTAATGCCTTATCTGGATTACCACAAAATCTCAAAAAGTATTCGTTATTACTGCCAATGACAAATGGTATGTGGTTAATTATTAAGATGATATACTTGTTTTGGATGATTGTGTATTGAATATTGCTAAATTGTTGGAGGAGGAGATTAAGATTTGAGCTTTTTTTAACTATTTTTTACAAAAACTAATTTTACAAAATGAAAAGAGTAAGTATCATATTTTGGCTAATTACTTTGGGTATTTCAGGATGTAAGGACAAGGCTGAAAATCCTTTGCCATTATCATCAACAGGGTTCGAAATTTTCTATATTTATCCAAACCCTAATAATGGATTCATTATGATTGGCGTGAATAATGAATCTAATCAAGATTATCAATTGTTGCTTTTTGACCCAGAAGGAGTTAAGATTTACAGTGATGCAATACCTAAAAAAAGTAAACGTGATTTAGCATATAATTTAAAAGAAAAAAGAGCGGGGAACGGAATATTTACGGCTATTTTACAAACTCCAACAACAACATTTACTAAAAAAATTATTGTCGAATGAAAACTATTCTGAAATTTATCACGCTTGTAATTGTATTATGTAATTCAAAATCATTTTCACAAAACTTAAAATCAGAATTATATATTACTGCAAATTTGAATATGTATCTTCCCACTAATGCTACGCAGCAAATTAAGCCAGTGATACAGTTTAGTAATCCATTTGGCATTGGTGGATTTGGCATTGGTGCAACTCTATTTAATCCCTTGACGGAGAAAATTATTCTAAAAAACCAAGTAAACGTATCTTTTAATAAATTTCAAGATACTCCAATAGCACTTACAACCCCGAATGGATCATCATTAGGAGAAGTTGTTGGAACTACACGAGATTTGAACATAGGAATTATAAGCACAATTAATTATTCGTTAAATAGTCGCTTTTTAATAGGTGCTGGACTTGGATTTAAAATGCTTCTCGACTCACGAACTAATTACGATTTAACTAATCAAACATCATTAGGAACATCTATTAACGGGTATTACAAGCCTATTGTGCCAGTATTGCCAATTGAAGCAATATTAAAATTGAAGAAAATCATACTAAATCTTCGATATGAACATAGTATTTTGAATAGACTCAAAGGTGATTTAAGTGATTATAAATCAGAAAAAAACTCACTTGTAATTCTCGAAATTGGTTATAAAATTAAATAGATACCATTCTTCTACACCCACTTAAAAGTATAAATTATTTCAAACATTGAGGTGCTTGCAAGGCTTGGGTTATGATTCTGATATCCAGATGATTAATCGTTGAATAGTACGCAGGGAACAGCTCAGAAAACCAGTAAAATGTCAAATATTGTAGCAATTGTAGGTCGCCCGAACGTGGGTAAATCTACGCTTTTTAATCGCCTTATCGAACAGAAAAAGGCAATCATGGATAATGTCTCGGGCGTAACCCGTGACCGCCACTACGGATACGGTCAGTGGATTGGAAAATACTTCACCGTCATCGACACGGGTGGGTATGTAACGGGTTCGGATGATACCTTCGAGGGTGCTATTCGTGAGCAGGTAGAAATGGCTATTGAAGAGGCAGACGTTTGTCTGTTTGTAGTAGATTGTTCAACGGGTGTAACTGATTTGGACAAAGATTTCGCCAAGGTGTTGCGTCGTTCCAAAAAGCCCGTTTATATCGTGGCAAACAAGGCTGATACCTACGAAAAAGGAATGGAATCAGTTGAATTTTATGAATTAGGCATGGGCGACCCATTCGCCATTGCCGCTGAAAGTGGTTCGGGTACGGGAGATTTGTTGGATGCTGTAGTAAGTCATTTTCCAGAAGAAGGCATCGAAAACCCAAACTTAGGCATTCCCAAAATTGCCATTTTAGGGAAGCCAAACGTAGGAAAATCTTCATTTTTGAATGCTTTGTTAGGGAAAGAAAGAAGTATTGTAACGGATATTGCAGGTACAACTCGTGATGCCATCGACAACCATTATACGCTTTTTGGCAAAGATTTTATCATTACCGATACCGCTGGAATTCGTAGAAAAGCCAAAATTGATGATAACATTGAGTATTATTCAATCTTGCGTTCTATCAAGGCAATGGAGGAATGTGATATTGCAGTAATCTTGATTGATGCCACAACCATTGACGTTCAGACGGGTTTGCAAGCCCAAGACATGAACATTGTTTCGATGGCTGACCGTGCCAAAAAGGGCATAGTATTGATGATTAATAAGTGGGATTTGGTAGAAAAAGATGCTATGACTTCCAAAAATTTGGAAGATGCAATTCGGGCAAGAATGGCACCTTTAAATTATATGCCCATTATTTTTACCTCGGTAAAAGAAAAACAGCGTATTTTCCAGTCGGTAGAAAAGATCTTGGAGGTTTATGAAAATAAAACCAAGAAAATCCCTACTTCTAAATTGAATGATGTGATGTTGAAGGTGATTGAGAATTATCCACCACCCGCTTGGAAAGGAAAGTATATCAGAATCAAATATATGACCCAATTGCCAACCAAATCGCCATCGTTCGTGATGTTCTGTAACCTTCCACAATACATCCGTGAGAGTTATGAGCGTTATTTGGAAAACCAATTGCGTGAACATTTCGATTTTACGGGGGTGCCTTTGCAGATATTTTTTAGGAGTAAATAAAACGTAGCACGGCAATCTTTGCCGTGTATATCCTCTGAAAAGTAAGCCTCCGCTGATTTGCGTAGGCTTACTTTTTTTGCAAATCCGAAAATGTAGAGACAAGGCACTGCCTTGTCTGATTGGAATCCGTTTTATAAGTAAAATTGTACAAAGATTAGACAAGGCACTGCCTTGTCTAATCTTTGTCATCCATTTTTCACGCTATTGACAAACGCCTTAATATCCCCTACCAAATCCTGAGAAGTTCCCAAAAGTTTGATAAAAGCACTACCAATAATTGCTCCTGCGGATTGTGATGAGGCTTTTTTGAAGGTTTCATTATCAGAAATTCCAAAACCAATCAATCTTGAATTCTTTAAATTCATGGCATTTACTCTAGTAAAATACGCTTCTTGGTCGGTGGAAATACTGGCTTTTGCACCCGTTGTGCTGGCGGATGAAACCATGTAGATAAAACCATCCGAGATTTCATCAATATGTCTGATTCTACTTTCTGTAGTTTGTGGCGTTATCAAAAAGGTGTTCAGAATACCATATTTATCAAAAATCGCCTTGTATTCTTCTTCGTAAACACTAATGGGCATATCGGGCAAAATCAAGCCGTCCACGCCCACTTCTTGGCATTTCTGACAGAAGTTTTCTATGCCAAATTGCAAGGCTGGATTGATATAACCCATCAATAAAATCGGTACTGTAATGCCTGCCTCACGAATGCCTTTAAGCTGTTCAAAAAGCAATTTCACACTCATACCATTATCCAAAGCCACTTGGTTTGACTGTTGGATGGTTTCGCCATCAGCCACGGGGTCAGAATAAGGCATTCCGATTTCTACTAAATCCGCTCCGCTGTCTTGCAAAGCCTTCAAAATCAAGGTTGTATCGTTTATTTGAGGAAATCCTGCGGTAAAATAAACGTTAAGAATATTATTGTTTTTCTCTTGGAAAAGTTGTTTGATACGGTTCATTATTATTTTATTATCTTGTTCACTAAATCATTGAAATCCAACCCATTAAAAGTCCCTGACGACATCATCAGTAAATTTGAACTTCGCCATCGTTGAGCAAGAAGAAATGTTTTCAGCGATTCATTATCCGTGAAAACTTGGAGATTGGGGTTATTGAAATGCACTTTAATATCTTCGGGCGTAATGGCAGGTAATTTCTTGTGTTCCAAGGTTTTAGGACTAAAATATACCACTGGAACATCGGCAGCATTGAGTTTATTGGCGTATTCGCCCAAAAAATCTTTGTTCAAACTACTGAATGTATGCAATTCTAAACACGCCACCAAGTTACGGTCTGGGAACTGTGCTTTCACGGCTTTCGTAGTGGCTTCTACCTTTGAAGGTGCGTGAGCGAAGTCTTTATAAATCACCGTTTCATCGTTTTCTCCGATTACTTCCAAACGTTTGGCTGCCCCTTTGAATGATGGAATTGCCGCATAAAATTCATCATCTTCAATCCCAATTTGAGACAAAACTAATCTTGCTCCATTTAGATTTTTGAGGTTATGTTCGCCAAAAATACTGATTTCTAATTCCTTTTTATTCGGTAAAATCAAGAAGGTTTTGCCGTCTTTTATCTTACTTGGCAATGCTTGATACGGAAAGCGTTTTACACCATCACGCTCAATTGAACCTATTTTATTGACCAATGAGTCAGTTTCGTCAAAAATAAAACTACTTGCTTTTTTCAGTCCGTCTGCCAATAATTCAAATTGATGCACATAATCACTGAAATCTGGATAGACATTGACGTGGTCCCAAGCAATGCCCGACATCAATAACACGTGGGGATGATAATGCAAAAATTTGGGTTGGCGGTCGATGGGTGAAGAAAGATACTCATCGCCCTCAATCACGATAACGGGGGCATCCGAAATCTTTGCCATCGTGTCAAATCCTTCAATTCTTGCCCCAACCATATAATCAAACTTTCGATGATGAAATTTCAAAACGTGCAGAATCATGGAAGTAATAGAGGTTTTTCCATGACTTCCAGAAATGACAACTCGCTGTTTATGAAGGCTTTGAGCATAAATAAATTCGGGATATGAATAAATTTTGATACCTGATTGTTGGGCTTTCAATAGCTCTGGGTTGTCCACACGAGCGTGCATTCCGAGGATTACGCAATCTAAATCACTCGTAATTTTTTCGGGAAACCAGCCCATTTCAGCGGGAAGTAAACCTTTTTCAGCCAATAAAGTCCGTGAAGGTTCATAAATCTCATCGTCAGAACCTGTAATCTTTAATTTATTATTATGTAAATCAAGGGCTAAATTGTGCATGGCAGCCCCGCCGATGGCAATGAAATGAATTTTGTGCATAAAAAATCGCAAGGTACTAATTGGTAAGGGTAAACTAATTTCTCAAACCAAACGTTAAATAAATTATTAAATCCAATCTGTTTACTTGCAAAGGTCGAACTTTTATTGCACTTTTGCACGCTTTTTGAGGGAATACTTGGCTGTCAGTTATCGGTTTTCGGCTGTCAGATTCAACCATAAATTTTAAAATAATTTTCAGAGCCAATAGCTGAAAGCCGAAAGCCGAAAGCTATAATAAACAACAATTTACGCTTTTTAGCTTAGGATGAAAAACTATATTGACCTGATTGACCAGACCATTGAATTCCCCACACTTGAATTCAATATTGACCATGATAATGAACTTTTGTTTAATAATGTGCCTTTGATGGACATTATCAAACAGTATGGCACGCCCCTTAAACTCACGTATCTGCCCAAGATAGGAGAGCATATAGAAAGCTCGAAGAGGCTCTTCAAGAATGCCATTAAAAAGTATAATTATAAGGGTAATTACGTTTATTGTTATTGTACAAAATCTTCTCACTTCAAGTTTATCGTTGAAGAAGTCCTAAGTCATAACGTTCATTTAGAAACGTCATCGGCTTTTGATATTTCTATTATTCGAGATTTGTATAACCAAGGGAAGATTTCTAAATCGAATTTTATTCTCTGTAATGGTTATAAATTGCCCCTTTATACGCAGTACATCAGCGAGTTAATCAATGAAGGGTTTAATTGTATTCCGATTTTGGATAACCTCAAAGAGATTGATTTTTACGATAAAACCGTAACGGCGGAGACCGTAAATTTAGGTATTAGAATTGCCACGGATGAAGAACCTGACTTTGCTTTTTATACTTCCAGACTCGGCTTAAGATATTCTGATGTCATGGAATTATACAAAAATAAGATTGAAGGAAGCGATCGGTATAAATTAAAAATGTTACATTTCTTTATCAATACGGGCATTAAAGATAGTGCATATTATTGGTCAGAATTGAGCCGTTTTATTTATAAATATTGTGAGATGAAAAAGGTTTGTCCCGAACTCGATTCTATCGATTTGGGTGGTGGGCTGCCGATTCAGACTTCTCTTCAATTCAACTACGATTATCAGGCAATGATTGAGGAAATTGTGGAATCTATCTCTTGGATTTGCAATAAATCGAACGTGCCTGTGCCAAATCTTTTTACCGAATTTGGGTCTTATACCGTAGGAGAAAGTGGGGCGGTTTTGTACGAAATTATTGACCAAAAACTACAGAATGACAAAGAACTTTGGTACATGATTGACGGTTCTTTCATCACGCAATTACCCGATTCTTGGGGGATGAATCAGAAGTATATTATGATGCCCGTCAATAACTGGAATTTTCCTTATCAGAAGGTAAATTTGGGCGGTTTGACTTGTGATTCAATGGATTTTTATAATACCGAAGCACATAGTTCCGATTTATATTTACCCATTTATGAAGAAGGTCAAGACCGTCAATTTGTGGGTTTCTTCCACACAGGAGCATATCAGGAGTCTTTGGGAGGGTACGGTGGCATCCAGCATTGCTTGATTCCTGCCCCCAAACACGTGATAGTGGACAGGTTGGAAGATGGTACCATTACGACCCGACTTTTTGCCGAAGAACAAGAACAAGAAAGCATGATGACCATTTTAGGCTATGGTGACAAAGCTAAAGAAACTGAAGCAAAACCATTGGTATTGAGTGAAGAAGATATGGAATTAGCAGAAAGTATGGCTTTGGTGGAGCAATAGTTAAGGAGAAAAGGAGTTTGGAGGAAAGGAAAAATGGATTTTTAACTTAATCAACTGAAAATTAATTACTTGCGTAACAATATTTGGCAAGGTTTTTCGTAAATTTGTAGTGTAATGACCTTACGCAACCCACAAAAAAGATTGAATCATGAAAAAAGCAACCATCATTTTTGGATTATTAGCTGTTATCTCGTTAGCATCATGTGCAAGAAAAAATAATTGCCCAGCTTACGGCAGCACCAGTATTGAGAAACCAGGCTATAAGGGAAGAAATTAATTTTTAAATAATTTTCCATAAAAAACAGCGTAGAAACATTTCTACGCTGTTTTTTATGGATTTCATTTTAGAAAACTACGCTAATTTCAAAGCCTTTACTTCTCTTTGTGCATATTCAAATGCCCCAAACATGATTGCCGAAAATACTAAATTGCTCAATAAAGTATTTTTCAAAAATGGTAAACCCATCGTGAAGCAAGTTATTAATCCTGAGAAATCTTGGGTGTACATTTTTCCGCCCGCCCATACTAAAAAGTTTGATACTAAAAAGAAACCTAATGTGCCTAATACATTGGCTGTCAATAAATTAACGATATTTACTTTCTTCAAAAATAGTATTCCAATTCCTACCACCAAGGCAAAACTGATGAAAACGGCAGTCTCGAAACCAAATGAGAACGTTGTATACCATTTAGTATAAAAAACGTTGTTCAATATTAAATTTGATAACCAAAGTGATACCATTGGAACGATGAAGGCCCAGTGTTTTTTGGTGAAATAGGCTCCTCCAAATAATGCCATTGTGCCTACGGGTGAAAAATTCGCCATTGCTGGGAAAGCAATTGGTAAAAAACGACTTCCTGCCGCTAACAAAATCATTCCTGAAATTATTAAAAAACGTGTATTTAATACTTTTTTCATCTTATTTGTAAAGCGAAAAACAATTCGCTGATTAATTCTATTTTGCAAATTTAAGAAGGTTTAGATAATTCAGCGTAATTTTGGGGAAAATAAATGTTGGCTTCCAGCTGTCGGCTGGTCGGCTATCAGCTATGAAAGTTAATTTCAGAGAACTGAAAGCCGATAGCTGAAAGCCATAATACTATGCAAAAATTAGGCTTATTAGGTGGCGGGCAATTGGGCAAAATGTTGCTTCAAGCCGCCATAGATTTAGATATTTACGTCAAAATTCTTGACCCCGATGCGGATGCTCCTTGTGCAAAAATTGCTCCTGAATTTGTGGTGGGGTCTTTTTTGGATTTTGATATGGTTTATCAATTCGGACAAGATTGCGATGTGATTACGATTGAGATTGAAAATGTTAATCTCGAAGCCCTTAAAAAATTGCAATCGGAAGGGAAAAAGGTGTTTCCTCAGCCCGAAGTTTTGGAGATTATTCAAGACAAAAGAATTCAGAAACAGTTTTATTTGGATAACAATTTACCAACTTCTGATTTTATTCTGACGAATTCCATTGAAGAAATCGCTCAACATTTAGACTTTTTACCCGCCTTTAATAAATTGGGAAAAGGTGGATATGATGGTCGTGGCGTACAAAAATTGTCTTCCGAAGCCGATTTGCCTTTGGCTTTTACAGCCCCAAGTTTGTTAGAAAAAGCCATTGATTTTGAGAAAGAAATTGCGGTAATCGTAGCACGCAACGAACAAGGAGAAATCAAAACATTCCCAACGGTTGAATGTGTTTTTCATCCTGTTCATAATTTGGTAGAATACCTTTTTGCCCCTGCCGAAGTATCGGGCGAAATTCATGACGAAGCCAAGAAAATAGCGATTGAAACGGCTGAGAAGTTGGGTATCGTTGGGTTGTTGGCAGTAGAAATGTTCTTGACCAAAGACGGCAAAATCCTTATCAATGAAGTAGCCCCCAGAACGCATAACAGCGGACATCACACCATCAGAGCCAATCATACTTCACAGTTTGAACAACACCTGCGGGCGGTCTTGGGCTTGCCTTTGGGTGATACCACGGCACACTCGAAAGCGGCAATGGTCAATCTTTTGGGTGAAGACGGCTATACGGGTGAAGCTAAATACATAGGGATGAACGAAAGCCTCTCAATATCAGGCGTTTATCCATTTTTATACGGAAAAAAAATCACAAAACCTTTCCGAAAAATGGGACATATCACGGTGGTGGATGAAGATTTGGAACGTTTGAAAATGAAAGTTGAGAAGGTGAAGGAGACCTTGAAAGTGGTGGCGTAGATAATCAAATAAATCAATATTTAAAATGATAGGAATAATAATGGGCAGTATTTCAGACTTGAAAGTCATGGAAGAAGCCGTAGAAATTTGTAAATATTTTGGCGTTGCGTATGAAATTGACATCGTGTCGGCTCATCGAACGCCCTTAAAAATGGTGGAATATGCCCAAACGGCTCGTGAACGTGGTATAAAGGTAATCATTGCCGGTGCGGGTGGTGCGGCACATTTGCCTGGGATGGTGGCTTCGGTTACGACTTTGCCCGTAGTTGGTGTACCCGTGAAATCTTCAAATTCAATTGATGGATGGGATTCGGTTTTGTCGATTTTGCAAATGCCATCAGGTGTGCCAGTAGCCACGGTAGCCTTGAATGGGGCAAAAAACGCTGGAATTTTAGCAATTCAGATGTTAGGCATTGAAAATCAGGAAATTGCTATTAAATTGCAAAAGTATAAAGTAGAATTAAGTGCAAAAGTGGATGAGATGGTGGTGGAACTTACTAAAAAATGATGAGTTATGAATGATGAGTTATGAATAAAGTATCATTATTTTTCACCACTCTCATTTGCTAAAACTCATAATTCATAGCTCATAATTCATAATTATTTTTCCTCCTTACAAAAATCATGGAAGACTATCGTAACCCTCAACCCGCCGAAGAAACTTCAAAAATTCCAACCATTACTTTGTATGTACTGATTGCGGTGGTGGCAGCACTTTTATATGCTGGCTATCAGTCTATGAAAAATGATGCGTCAGTATCGGAAGAATTGGTTAGTAAACGCCCTAATTCAGTAGCGATGTCAAATGATAATGAGGCTGATGCCGTAATTGTCCCTGCCCCTTTGGAAGAAACTGGCAAGGATAATGTGGCAAAAGATGAGAAAAAAACTGTGGAGAAACCAAAAGAGATAGAGAAAGAAAAAGCTAAAGAAGAACCGAAAAAGGAAGTGAAAAAAACCATAATTCCTGCAGCAGGCGTTCCTGCAGGCGGAGAGACCATTTCTCATACTGTTCAGTCGGGCGAGACTTTCTTTGGAATTGCTAATCGTTATCATTTGAGCAAATCAGTTTTGCAAACTCTCAATCCTGGTCTTGACCCAAGTGGAATTAAGGTTGGTGTTACAAAATTGAATGTCAAAATCCAAGCCATTCATACCGTGGGTGCTGGCGATGTGTTGCGAGTGGTTGCTCAAAAATATGGTGTCAGCAAACAGGCTTTGATGGATGCCAATAAGAAGACCAAGGATATAACTGAACGGGGGGAGAAATTGATTATTCCTTTGCAGTAAACAGTTATCAGTAAATAATTAGTGACAAAACATTTTTGTTCATAAAAAAGCCTTTAATTTTTAAAATTAAGGACTTTTTTGTTTTACTGATAACTGTTTACTGATAACTCCTAACTGAGAAGATTAAACCCAGTCATAATCGCAGGTTTTTCTATACCCATCAATGCTAAAATCGTTGGAGCGATGTCACCTAACTTTCCGTTTTCGATGGATTTATGGTATTTATCAATCAAAATACATGGCACAAGATTTAGACTATGTTGCGTGTTTGGTGTACCATCATCATTAATCATGTAATCAGCATTTCCGTGGTCAGCTAAAACGATTACTGAATAATCGCTTTCAATAGCCGCCGTTACTACTTCCCCCAAAGATTCATCAACGGCTTCGCAGGCTTTTATAACTGCTTGAAAATCACCCGTATGACCCACCATATCAGGATTGGCAAAGTTCAAACACACGAAATCTGCTTCTGAATTTTTAAGGGCTGGTAATAAGGAATCTCTTACATCATACACCGACATTTCGGGTTGTAAATCGTAGGTTGCAACTTTCGGAGAATTGGACAATAGACGACTTTCTCCTTTAAATAATTCATTACGCCCACCCGAAAAGAAGAATGTTACGTGTGGGAATTTCTCAGTTTCGGCAATTCTGATTTGCTTTTTACCCGCATTGGCAATTATTTCACCCAAAGTTGAGGGCAAATTGCTATCATCAAAAATTACGTTTACGTTGGTGAATGATTTGTTGTAATTAGTCATCGTTAAATAACGAATATCCAATTTTTTCATGCCATTTTCAGGAAAATCTTCTTGGGTCAATGCCTTCGTGATTTCCTGCGGACGGTCGGTGCGGTAATTGAAACAAAGCACTACATCTCCTTCTTGAATATTCCCGATTGGTTTATCGTTTTTTGTTACCACAATGGGCTTGATAAATTCGTCCGTAACACCCGCTGCGTAAGATTCTTGCATTAATGCCACGATGCCCTCGGCACAAACTGGCATGCCTTCGCCCTTCACCATTACATCATACGCTTCTTCAATTCGTTCCCAACGGTTGTCTCTGTCCATCGCATAATAACGCCCCGTTACCGTGGCAATCTTACCAACCGAAGTTCTCAAAAATGCTTGCAAATCTGAGATAAAACCCGTACCAGATTTTGGGTCGCAATCACGTCCATCCGTAAAGGCGTGAATATAAATCTCTGTTAATCCACTGTCTTTCAATATATTACAAAGAGCCTTGACGTGATTAATATGTGCGTGAACTCCACCGTCTGACACTAAACCCAGCAAATGAAAAGGTTTATTATTTTCTTTGGCATACTTGATAGCATCTACCAAAACGGGTTCATGCCGAAGCATATCGGTTGCGATAGATTCGTTCAGACGTACCAAACTTTGTCTAATAGTTCGCCCCGCCCCAAGATTCATGTGTCCGACCTCAGAATTACCAAATTGTCCTTCGGGTAAACCCACTTCTGGACCAAAAGTGATGAGGGTACTGTTGGGATTATTTGCCAAAATAGAATCATAAAAAGGCGTTTTGGCGGCAATAATCGCCGAACGGTCTTCGTATCCTTTTTGGGCAATTCCCCAACCGTCCAAGATAATTAATATTACTTTTTTGCTCACGGTATTTTTATTTTGCTTGATTAGTTTAATGTTCTTTCTTGAAAATCTTTTCTCCCGCTTCAATTCCAATCTTTAAATGATTGGCTTGCGGAGGAATTGGACAACTGTACCCATTGCTAAATGCACAATATGGATTGTATGACTTGTTGAAATCTAACATTAAAGTATTTCCTTGAATATCAGTTGTTTGTAAGTCTAAATATCGTCCACCTCCGTAGGTTTCTGTACCGTTTGTCTGGTCTTTGAAAGGCACAAATAGATAGTTTTTATATTGCGGCATCTTCATCAAAGCCAAACTACGATAAACATTCAATTGCTGGATTTGACCTTTCAAGGTAAATGTTAAAATACCGTATTTGAAATATTCTTTTTGCTTTCCGTTGGAAGTGGGTATCTTGAACGTTACCTTATCATTTGTTTTCATAAAGCTACTCTTTATCTTAAAAGTAGAATCAATGGTGTAAAAATCTAAATAAGCCAAATCAGCTTCTTTCAGCGGGCTATTCGCATTTTTCAAGAAATCGTCTTTGTATTCCTGACGGTATTTTGCCATACTTTCCCAATAGGTTTGTGCCTTTATTTGGAAGGTGAATATGGTTAGGAGTATTAGGATTGGGGTATTCATTTTATGCTTGTTTACATTTTTTATAACCGATATTTCTCCACCAAATAATCCAAAAACCCCTCCGCACAACGACTCACTATTTGATAGACATTTTCAAAATCACTTTCTTCTCCATAATACGGGTCGGGGACTTCTGAAATTACATTATTTATGGCTGAATCAAATCTTCTATACAAAAAACAAACCTCTTCGGGTTGGTGAATATTGGAGGAACGATAACTGATGGATTGAATATTTTTCATGTTGTAATCATCCATTGCCACAATATAATCAAATACTAAGAAATCCTCTCCGTTCAGCTTCCTACAATGATGCATAAGCGTAAGTCCATGAGATTCAGCATTTTTGCGAGTACGTTTATCCGCCAATTCACCGATGTGATAGGCGTGCGTTGCGGCAGAATCGCATTGAATTTCTCTTTGCAAATTCCTTGCTTTCACCGCTCTCCGAAAAGTTTCCTCGGCAATGGGCGAACGACAAATATTTCCCGTACAAACGAACAAAATCTTTAACATTTTAATTTACCGTATAGGGAGGTTAGGATGGATAGAAAATTTGAGGAACATTTCATTTAAAACAATGTTTTACACATTTTTCAACACAAATATACAAAAAGGTAGAAAGATTAGATTTTACTGATTCCGATTTTGTTAAAACTGCCCTTTCTCTTCATTATTTTTCTTAAATTGCAATTTATTTCAAAACAACAAACGTCATGAAAAACTTAATTTTATCCATTTCAATCATTTCTTTGTTAGCAAGTTTCAAACCTGCCGACAAAAATCCAACAAAAAATACTAAACTCAAAGCTGATGCTGATAATGGTGGCTTGACTTTGCCCAAAGGTTTTGGGGCATTGGTCGTGTCTGAGGGTGTGGGCAAAGCTCGCCATATTGCAGTCAGCGAAAAAGGCGATATTTATGTACGTCTCGCCAAATTGAAAGATGGCAAAGGCACTGTTATTTTAAAAGATACCAACGGCGATGGTAAGGCTGATGAAACTACTGGTTTTGGGACTTTTGTGGGTACGGGAATTGCCTTCGGAAATGGCTACATGTACGCCTCTTCTGATTCTTCGGTTTCTCGTTACCCCATCGTAAATGGCGTTCCTGACGAATCTAAGATAGAAAATATAGTTGTAGGCTTAGAATTTTACGGGGAACACGGCACAAAATCTTTGGCTCTGGACGAAGCGGGACATCTCTACGTTACCTTCGGGGCTCCTTCAAATGCTTGCCAAGAAAAAAACCGTACAAAAGGTTCAAAAGGTATGATGCCTTGCCCAATTTTGGACTGGCACGGAGGCGTTTGGCAATTTGATGCTAATAAGAAAAATCAAAAGCAAGCGGACGGTTTTCGTTATGCCACAGGTATCAGAAACATCGTGGGTATTGCGTGGAACAAACAGCAAGGTGAATTATACGCTATGCAACACGGACGTGACCAATTAACAACGCTTTATCCTGAAATGTACAATGCCGAACAGAGTGCAGAATTACCTTCGGAGGAGTTTTTATTAGTAAAAAAAGGCTCAGACTTTGGTTGGCCTTATTGCTACCACGACCGTTTTCAAAACAAAAAAATGCTCGCTCCTGAGTACGGTGGCGACACAAAAACCCAAGGACTTTGCGAAGGAAAAGATAAGCCAATTATGGCATTTCCAGCACACTGGGCACCCAATGCTTTGATGTTTTATACTGGAAATATGTTACCTGCCAAATACAAAAATGGTGCTTTTATCTGTTTTCACGGTTCGTGGAATAGAGCTCCATTGAAGCAAGGAGGCTATTTTGTGGCTTTTGTACCTTTCGGAAAAGATGGAAAACCATCGGGAGCTTATGAAGTATTTGCCGAAGGTTTTGCGGGTGGTCCAGAAGTGAAACAACCTAACGATGCCAAAGCCCGACCAATGGGAATTACTCAGGCAAATGACGGTTCGGTGTTGATAACAGATTCAGTGAAAGGGAAGGTTTGGAAGGTTATTTATCAGTAAATTTTTCGGTCAAAGGTTCACGGTGAAGGGTGAACGAAACAGGTTTGACAGCTAATCCTTATATTTTAATTAATCTCAAATCCGTTCACCCTTTACCGTGAACCGTTTATCGACAGATGAAATATATTATCACAATATCGCTACTGACCTTTTTAATAAGTTCAGCCATGGTACAGCAAAAGCCTAAACAGGCTAAAGTAAAACATTCTAAAATTGCAAAATCAAAGAAGCAAGTTATTAAAAATCAATCGCTTACAGATTCTGGAAAGATTATTTACGAAACTTACTGTTTGGCTTGTCATCAAGAAGACGGTAGCGGTGTGCCAGGAATGAATCCACCTTTGGGCAAAACTGATTGGGTATTGGGTGAATCTCCCAGACTGATTGGCGTAGTTTTGAAAGGCTTAAAAAATACTGAAATCAACGGTGAAACTTATTCCAACGAAATGGCATCTCACGATTTTTTGACGGATAAACAAATCTCGGAGGTATTGACGTATGTACGTAAAAGTTTTGGTAATAATGCGGGAGCAATTGGTATTGAAGATGTGAAAAGGGAGAGGGCTAAGAAGTAATTTTAAAATGAGTTAACTCAATAGGCAAGCTATTTTAGTTTTGATAAAAGCCTTTCTCATTCGCTGGGAAAGGCTTTTTCTTTAAAAATCTCTATCCACTAATCCCCCTAACCAATGCAAAGTACAAAGAAACAATATTTTATCGGAGCGACTTCCGTTGTGATTGGCTCGGTACTTTTTGCGGGGAAAGCCGTTTTGGTTCGTTATAATTATATACATTTTAAGGTTGATACCGTTCCACTTTTGGCTCTCCGAATGCTCTTTTCTGCCCCTTTCTATGCCGTGATTCTATATTTTCAGAATAGAAAAATTTCCGAAGTTCCCAAACTGACGGGCAAAGAATGGCTTTGGATGTTGGTAATTGGCTTGGTGGGTTATTACTTAGCCGCCTTCTTCGATTTTTGGGGTCTGAAATATATCACAGCCAGCGTAGAAAGGCTCATTCTATTCATTTATCCAACTTTGGTAGTAATCATTTCAGCTATTTTTCTCAAAAAAGACATTTACAAAATTCAGTATATTGCCTTGATTATTACCTATTTAGGCGTGGTAGTTTCTTTCATTCCTGACCTCCAAATGGGTATGCAGAAGGATTTAATCATCGGCTCAACACTGGTCTTTTTGAGTTCACTAACGTATGCACTTTATCTGATTGGTTCGGGTGAAATGATTCCGAAAATAGGGGCTTTGCGGTTTACTTGCTACGCTATGTTGATTTCTACGGTAATGGTAATTTTGCATTATGCTGTTACCATTGGCGGAGGCTTATTTGCCTATCAATCAGGGGTTTACTGGCTTTCAATCGTGATGGCAGTCTTCACAACGGTTATTCCTTCATTTTTGATTTCGGAAGGAATCAGGCGGATTGGTTCGAGCAATGCTTCTATTATTGGTAGCATCGGACCGATTGCTACGATTATTATGGCAAATATCTTTTTAAGCGAAATCATCAATTCATGGCAAATCTTTGGCACTTTTGTGGTGTTGGGTGGGGTTTTGATGATTTCTTGGAAGGGGAATAAATAGGGTTTCGATGTTTATTGAGGATACTAACAACGAAGCTAAGTATTTAAAAAGATAACAAATATTACAAACGCCCAACAGGCTTTTCTATTGGGCGTTTGTAATATTAAGATATTCAAAACGACTCATGTTTCAAAAACAGAATATGATAATACTTTTAAGAATACGTTCCCTTCAATTTTATCGAGAGCTTGTCAATGCTGGTTGGTGGGCGGTTTTTGTAGCTTTGATAATTTACATCATGGTCGTCATTAAAATTGTTCAACCAAGTGTAGCTTTATTGCAAGGTTCTGAGCTAATAATCCTCTTTTCTCTGACTATCTTTTCAATCAATTCTATCAGAAAAGATAAGCGATTGTTGAAGCAAATTTTTCCTGATAATTACAAAAAATATCTTTTCGTAGAATACGCTATTTTTAGTTTACCCTTCACCATTCCATATTTTTTCTCAAACTTTCAAATAGGAATAGTTATATTTTTATTAGTTTGTTTTTTAATAACGCAACTTGATATTTCAACCAAAATAAATCTTAGAAATCAAACCATTATCTTAAAGAAATTTGTTTCTACCAATAATTTTGAGTGGATTGCAGGAATGCGAAAGAGCCAGCATCTGATTATTTTGCTCTATGTTTTTGGAGTAGTAATTAGTTACTGGCATTTTGCTGGTTTTATTACATTGGGAGTAATAACATTCATTTTTTCAGCATTTTATGATACTTGTGAAAGTCAATTTATCTTGACATTAAACGAGAAAAGTAGCCGAGATTTCATTATTACTAAACTTAAAGTACACCTATGGCAATACACCAAATTCATCTTACCTTTCCTACTTTGCTACTTTGTTCAATATCCCGATAAGTATATTTTCTATCTTCCATTGTTGCTCGTGTATTATGCAAATTTCATGGTCTTTATCTTGAATAAATACAAAAGCTATATCCCGAGCACACAACTGCATTCAAATATAGTTATTGTAGGATTATGCTTTATTGGGATGTTCATTCCTTATTTATTTCCAATTTCAATAATATTACTTTTTATATTTTATTCAAAATCTATTACCAATTTAAAGGACTATTTTCATGCTTAAATTAGAAAACCTTTCAGTCTCATACGGTACTAATCAAGTCCTAAAAAGTCTTGATTTGACCATAAATTCAGGAGAAATTCATGGACTCATTGGACTAAATGGTTCAGGGAAAACTACCCTATTGAATTGTCTTTATGGATTTGTGAGATACCAACAAGGCACAATTACTTTTAACGAACAACAACTGGAAAGAAAAGATGTTGCCTTTTTAGAAACCAATAATTTCTTTTATTCAAATCTCACAGGGAGAGAATTTTTATCTATTTTCCCTAATCCAAATGAAAAATTCGACCTCGAAACTTGGAAAAATTTATTCGATTTGCCAATAGATGAAATGATTGAGGGATATTCTACGGGGATGAAAAAGAAGCTGGCATTGTTGGCAGTACTCAAGTTAGACAGACCAATAATTATATTGGATGAACCCTTCAATGGTTTAGATTTAGAGAGTAATTATTTAGTAGAAAAGATAATTTTAATGTTGAAAAATGAAGGAAAAACTATTCTCATTACTTCTCATATTTTGAGAATTTTACATCAAATTTGTGATGAAATTCATTGGCTAAACCACAAAAAAATATCCAAAACCTATCTACCAGTCATGTTTAATCAGATTGATGAGGAAGTTTTGAAAGGTGCTTTTTCTGAAACTGAATTGGCCAATTTACTGTAGATTAAGTCTAAAAAGAAAAAATTAACCTTGAAATAACCCCCTTCCCGCCAACCGCCCAAATGCCATTCCCCGAAACGCTAATGGCATGAAAGGCGGATTTATCAATCATTGTCCAAGATTTACCAAAGTCTTTTGAATAACAAGTTCCTGATGGTCCAACAGCAATCAGGAATTTCTTTTTGTAAACCGATACGCCTTCTTTTAGTCCTACGGGATTGGTTTGTGGGGCATCTTGCCAAGTTTTTCCGCCGTCAGAAGTCAAGAGTACATTTAGAATGGCTTTATTCACTTCTTGATAGTCTCCACCGACTGATATGCCGTATTGCTTATCCCAAAACCTCAGTCCAAACAATCCAGAGGCTTTGCTGGCGGGCATATTTGTATTCACGACTGACCAATTTTCCCCTTGATTTTCGGTATAAAAAACTCGTGCAAATTCTCCTCCACCCGTACAGATATACGCTTGATTTTTGCCGAAAGTAATCAAACTCGTACCACTGGCGGCAAAGGCGGCTTCACCTTTTTGGTTTTCGGGAATATTTTCTGGATTAATCGGATTCCAAGACTTTCCACCATCTTTTGTTTTAAGTATCACAAATTTACCCTCAATTGGGTCGCTGAAAACGATACCATTTTGAGCATCCCAAAAATCAATGCCATCAAAGAAAATGCCTTTTTGAGAAGTTTGATAGACAATTTGCCAAGTTTTCCCTCCGTCTTCGGTTCGATAAATTTTGGCGTTTCCCTTTTCTGCCTCACCCGCCGACATCAAGATTGCCGTTTGTGCATCAAAAGCATGAACGTCCCTGAAATCCAAACTCTCAGCCCCTTGAACCTGCGTGGCTACCCAAGTTTTACCGCCATCAATCGTCTTGACGAAAGTCCCTTTTGAGCCACCCACCCAAACAATTTTATCCGAAACTGCACAAACCGAACGGAAACTTGCCTCGGTATTTGAAACTTGTTTTTGCCACTGTGCTTGGGAAATGGAAGTAAAAAAAATAAGGAGAAAGAAAATATTTTTCATGTTGGGATGAGTTTTCATACGAAAATAAAGAAAAAGCCTTCTCAAATCAATCTGAGAAGGCTTTTTTATAATAACTAAATAATTTTATCTATTAATAATGATACGTTTTGCTAAATCAAAACCATCTGCCTTGAAACGGAAGATATATTCTCCTTCGGGCTGATTCCTTAAGTCAACAATTACTTTTCCTTTGATTTCTGGAAGTACGCCCGAGTAAATTTGTCTTCCCAAGAGGTCATAAATCAAAATCTCTGGTTTGGTATAATCTGACAAAGTTTCAATCGTCAATAAGCCTAAACTTGGGTTTGGATAGATTGACAAACCTTTGAAATCAGGGTCTTCTTTGAAGTTAAATGGCTTCACAAAGTCAGAAAAGCAAGCTAATGAATTTAAGGGTGCTGGTACGATAAAGATTGTTCTTCTACGTGCCGTATAATCTCCGTAACGATTCGCTTTAATAGTTCCTTCTGTAAAAGATAATGGCTTTGTATCGCCTACAAATCTCCAATCATATTCTGCACCTTCTGGAAAATTAATGGCTTTTAACGTAAACGTACCATCTTTCACTATCTGTGTTTGTGCTGCTTCTGGTCCAGTAGTTATTAAAACAGGGTTATTTCTTACCAACACCACCAATGGCAATGATTTTGGCGAAATACAACCCGTAGTAGGGTCTTTGGCAGTAGCAGTATATTCACGAGAAATATCTACGAATGTACCTGTGCTACTAATAGCGGATAGATTTAAGGTTTTCCCGATAAATCCTGTACTCCAAGTTACTTCATTCGTGCTTGTAGCCAATAAGTTTACTGAATTAGCTTTTTTGTAATCATCATTGCTTCTCGCACAGAAAGTAAGCGGACCATCCGCCGAAACGGTTGGGGCAGGAGGCAAGGGCAAAGCAATCGTTGTAACAGCATCAGACGGTGGCGACAAACAATTGCGTGGGTCAAGCACTCGCACGGTAAACGTTGCCGAAGTCTTTACGGTCAATGATTTTGTTGAATCTAAAGAACTCCAACGATAACGAGTTACTTCATTATTAGCTAAATTTGAAGCCGTCAAAACAACACTTTGGTCGGCACAGAATGAAAGTGGACCACTTGCCGTGATTGTTGGTTTGGCAGGAAGTGCATATACAATAACCTTTGCTGGGTCAGACGTTGGCGACAAACAATTATTAATATCTCTAACCGCCACCGTGAAATCTCCAGAGGCTCTCAAAGTAATTGAACGTGTTGTATCTCTTGTACTCCAAATATATTTTACATTGGGCGTTGAAGTCAAAGTTACACTTCCACCGCTACAAAACGCCAAAGGACTACCCGCTGAAATTACTGGTTTAACTGGCAAAGCGAAAACGGTGATTCTGGTAGTATCGGATGCTTTTGAAACGCAACCACTCGTGTCAATCACTTGTACGGCATACTTACCCACTGCGTTGATATTTCTAATCGTTGGCGTAGTTGCTCCGTTACTCCACTGATATTTAAACCCTAAACTGGAAGTCAATGATAAAGTATCTCCTTGACAAATTGCTGCTCCTTTCTTTGAAGGCGTAATGGTTGGTTTTGCAGGCACTCGCAAAGTTTTTAATACGACAGGGACAGACAATTTAGATTTACAAGTCAAAGTCTTGCTAAAACCAATCGCTAATACTTGGATACTGGCAGCTTTATTGAAAGCCTTAATAAAGCTATTCATCCCTAAACTATCCTGTTTCACGCCATTCACATACCATTCGTATTTCGTAACGGTGGCGGTGCTGTCAGCTTTTAATGATACACTTTTGTCTTCGCAGAAAACTGTGGCACTGGCTGTTACTCTTGGCACGGGGACTACATTGAAATCAATTTTTACTCTACCAGAACCATAACGTACCACATTTGGACAGTCAGGAGAAACGACTGATAAGAAATAATATCCATCCTTTTTAGTCTGCAAAACGGGAGTTCCTTGTCCTCTGAAAGTAGTATCAATCAAAAAACCGTAGGTATTTTCATCCGCTGTACCTGCCAAACCTCTTTCCCAACGATAAATAAATTTAGGGTCAGTCAATTGTGAACGTAAAGTAATAACTTCTCCATCGCAAGCAACTTGCTTATCAAATCCAATAAAAGGAGCATACGGAGGTGCAGATTGGTAAGGCAGAAACAAAGTCTGAGACCTTGCACTTTCTTCACCAAATTCTGTACAAGTAGCATACACCAAAGTATTGCTAAGAATTTCTAAATATTTTCTATTCGACTGGGGAAGATTGCCACCCAGATTTATACCAGCGTCGTTATACCATGATATAAAGCCGTTTCCACAACCATCAGCTTCGATGATTACTGAGCTTCGGGCATCGCCCGCTACTTGGAATCCGCATCTGTCCACACCCAAATATCTAACAACGGGTGCCCCAGGAGGGATGGCTGATTTAGGTGTCTTTTTAGGAACGGGTGATTCTTTCGCAAACGAAAAAAGGGACGTTGCTACAAACAAAAAGGCTAAAATAGTCTTATGAGTAAGGTTGTTCATAATTAATAATATTTGGGGTAAAAATTTTAGGTTAAGATTAATTACCAAATAATTTTGGTGTGGCTGTCGAAAACCGATTTAAGACAGCTAAGAAATCATTATATTGATTTAAAAGTAAATTTAAGATAAGAACGCCTATAAACCATATAAAAGTGTTCAAACTTTTTAAACGGTCAGATGATTTAGTAAACAGTTTACGCAAAAATAAAAAAATATGAAACATCTAAGCCCTTGAAAAATAAGGATTTAAGGCATAAAATACCTTTTAAATTAAATCATTATTAAAATATAGACGGATTTCAACATGAAATGGTTGTTTTAATTTGGAAAAAAAACTTAATAATCTCCTTATATTTTCTTGCTTTGATGTATTATCTTTGGAAAATATTAATCATTTTATATTTTTTAGCATAATTTTATGAATATACGTAAGTTACCTTCGGCAAGTAAAGCCTTTAAATATCCATTACTCATCAAAAGTATTTTGGCGTATTCCACAATGCTTGAACCTGAAAACGAAATTGTTTATAAAGACCAAGTTCGATACAATTATTTTGAACTCAATCGGAGGGTGAGAAAACAGGCAAATATGTTTAAAAAAATGGGCTTGGATGGTGGACAAACCATTGCCGTATTAGACTATGATTCACACCGATATTTAGAATGTTTTTTTGGAATACCGATGACGGGCAACGTCCTTCACACCATCAACTGGCGACTGTCGGCAGCTCAGATTCTTTATACAATTAACCATGCCGAAGATGTAATAATTATCTGTCATACCGACTTTTTGCCCCTTTTGGAATCAATAGCGAAGGATATGACCACCGTGAAAAGCATCATTGTATGTGCGGATGGCAGAGAATACATTAAATCATCAATTCTTCCAATCATTGGTGAATATGAAGAACTCTTAGCACAAGAATTAGACGAATATGATTTTGAGGATTTTGAGGAAGATGCCGTTGCCACAACATTTTATACTACGGGAACAACTGGTAATCCAAAGGGCGTATATTTTACTCATCGTCAATTAGTGTTGCATACAATATCAACAGCGGTAACTTTTAGTGCCATTGACGGGGCGTGTAGATTCAGTAATTCGGATGTATATATGCCACTTACGCCTATGTTTCACGTTCACGCATGGGGCTTTCCTTATGTGGCTACGATGTGCAATACGAAACAAGTATATATAGGTAAATTTGACCCTGAGACAGTTTTAAAGTGCTTTGTGAAAGAAAAAGCTACCTTTTCTCATTGCGTGCCGACTATTCTGCAAATGTTTGTAACTCATCCTGCAACCCAGAATATAGACCTCTCGAAATGGAAGGTAGTTATTGGAGGTTCTGCTTTGCCCAAGACCTTAGCAAAAGCGGCTTTGGAGCGTGGGGTGGACGTTATCACGGGTTACGGAATGTCAGAAACTTGTCCCATTCTTTCAACGGTTTACGTCAGTCCAAAAGATATGGCAAATCCCGATATTGACTTTCAAGTAGAAGCTCGTACACGTTCAGGAACACCTGCCATTTTTGTGGATATTCGTTTGTTGGATGAGGAGGAAAAAGTAGCACCAAAGGATGGAGAAACCATTGGTGAAATCACGGCTCGCACGCCTTGGCTTACGCAAGGATATTTCAACGAACCCGAAAAATCGGAGGAATTATGGCGAGACGGTTGGCTACATACAGGCGATGTAGCAACGATGAGAGAAAATAATTCCTTGAAAATTACCGATAGAATTAAAGATGTTATTAAAACAGGTGGCGAATGGGTGAGTTCAATTGATGTAGAAAACCTTATCGGGCAACATGAGTGCGTGATGGAAGTAGCCGTTATTGGTATTCCAGACGTGAAATGGGGCGAACGCCCACATGCCATGATTGTGTTGAAGGAAGGCAAAACCATGAACCATGATGACTTGAAGAGTTTTATGCAACGCTTTGTGGATGAGCAACTTATCACCGCTTGGACGATTCCAAGTTCAGTAACATTTGCCCAAGCCATACCCAAAACCTCGGTAGGGAAGATGGATAAAAAGGTTATTCGGACTTTGGTTTAAAAGTAAAATTTTTTATATAAATGCTTGATTACATAAACCTTGTTCAGATTCTGGACAAGGTTTTTTTTGGTTAATGTAAAGATAACTGAAAGGCTATAAATCACAAAAGCCCAAACTTTCACGGTTTGGGCTTTTTGCTACGGTAGTAGCCAGTCAATGACTATCCGACACAATAAAGTTAATTTTAATATTTGATTCCCTCCGCTATTCAAAGATAATATTTTTGAGGTTTTTTTAAGCAAAATTAAAAAACCTTCCCCCATACCGTCCTCCGACCCTAAAACAAAAAAGCTAAATATCTTATAATTAGATACTTAGCTTTATTCTATGTAGCAGGAACAGGGCTAAAATTGCCTTAATGCCTACTAATCAAGAATCCTGTTTGTGCTACGATAATTACTTGATTTTAAGATACTTAACTACATTTTTGCCCCCTCTACTATTAAAATAGATAAGGATAAATGCGGTATTTATTAAGAAAAATGCGTAACCATTGCGTAACGATTGAAAAATTAGGTTATATTTGTAGTGTCGAATCACAAATAAATCCTTTTTACCATCGTCTCACAAATGGCTAACGCATTTTTTCGTTTACGCAAAGTTACCGCAAAAACTCCGCAAATTATTTACGTGGGTATCAAATACAATTTAGACCAATTGGTATTACCTACTGGAATAAAAGTATTACCCCAACATTGGCACTTTGAAAAGAAAGAAATAAAGAACGTTTCTAAACCAAATGTTTCACTTCCTCCACTACTCGAAAAAAGACTTGGAGAATACGACCTTGTAAGTTTTACCAATAACTATTTAAAAGACCTCAAAGAGTTTGTAAACAAAAATTCCTTTTTGGCGAAAGACGTTCTTAAAAAAGAGATTGAAAATTATTTGAACGGACTTAGCGAGTTAGACCAATTTGCCTTTGATTTGAATGATTTTGTAAACAGATTAATTATCAAGTCTCGAAACAAGAAAAAGGAGTTGAATAAAGAAGTATTAATCCAAAAAATAGAAGAGTACCTCCGACCGAAAACAAAACTTTCACTAACTGACTACATCGAGAAATTTATCCACGAAGCCGAAACGGGGTATCGTCTCATTGATGGCGTGAAACGGTATGCCGTCCGAAGTATTCAGCGTTACCGTTCTACACAAAGACTGTTACAGGACTTTCAAAGTACCTACGCCCGTACTTTGGACTTTGCCACGGTGGATTTGACTTTCTACAAAGATTTTAGTTCTTATATGGCGACTATCAAGGACTACGCACCCGAAACGATGGGTAAACACATGACAGCCCTAAAAACCTTTCTACGTGAAGCCACGGAGGAGGGAATAAACCAAAATCTTGATTATCAGAAAAAGACTTTCAAAGTAACCTCCAAGGATAGTGAGGAATCGGTAAATATTGCCCTCAATGAAGCCGAACTACTGGAAATGTACCAATTAGATTTATCCGCTAATCAACGCCTGGAAAAAGTGAGAGACCTGTTTATCATCGGAGCGAATACGGGTTTACGTTTTTCAGACTTTACCAATATTAAGCCCGAAAATGTCAAAGAGGACAAAGAGGGTGCGGTTATAGAAATTATCCAATTCAAGACCAAAAGAAAGGCTACTATTCCAATAAATCAGACGGTTAAAACTATCCTCCACAAATACAACAACCAATTACCCGAAGCCGTGAGCAACCAAAAATTTAACGAATACATCAAAGAAGTAGCCCAGCTTTGTGAATCATTGCGGGGTATGGAGTTTTTGGCTTATGTGAAGGGAGGAAAGAATATTGAGGAAAACGTGGAGCGTTGGAAAATGATTAGTTCACACACCGCCCGTAGGAGTTTCGCCACCAATGCCTATGAGAGAGGTACGCCCGTTTTGTCAATCATGGCAATAACCGACCATAAAACGGAAAAGGCTTTCATGGCGTATATCAAAACTTCCAAACGCAAACAAGCCGAAATTTTCAGAGGTTTTCAAAAATAAATGTTTCATAAAAATTGCCCTACCGATACCGACCAAGACAACGATAGGGCGTAAACTACTAATGTGATGCAAGATAAAAAACATAAAACATTCTTTCAATATCATGTACCGTTTAGACCAAAAGAAGATTACAAAAAATATCATGTGTATTTAGGGTTATATTTTTGGGGTGATGGAAATGAATTTATTGCAGAAACGGAAAGACTTTTAAGTATTGAAGAATGGCTTGAAATTTATAAAAAAAATAAAGAAGACGATTTGGAGGTATTGGGAATTGAGAAAAAAAACAAATGGGATAAAACTGTAATTTTATTGGATACAAATTGGAAAATTTTAGAGAGACTCAATGAGAGACCCGTTCTTAAATATAGATACATTACCGAAGAACAAGAGGAAATTGTAGATTCATTAAAGGGGGCTATTGGCGATTGCAACGGAGATGCTACAATTTTAATATTTGATGAAGTATTTAAAAGAAATAGAGAATTGAATATTAATTACGCTCAAATGTATTCAGACTTAGAATATAGGCATTCTTGTAAGGGTGTATCATTCTGTTTTCTCACCTCTATAACAACGGAATTTTGTAGTTTTTATACTTTTAAGCAATTAAAAGAAAGAGATTGTACTTGGTTTACTCATCATAAACTTAATCTAAATCCTACAATCGAAGATTTAGAAGATGATGTTTTGAATACTTGTGCTTCGTTACCATACGATGAAATAGAATTATTTTTTGAACATCATTTTACTTGGTTTGAAGGCGACTCAACAGAATTTTTAGATTACGCAGAAAAGTTATTTTTTGAAAGGGGAAGTTCTAAATTTATTGGAGGGGAACAAAAATATTATTTAATAATAGCTAATTGGATAAAAAAGAAAAGGGCTGAAAGTAATTATTTAGAATCAATAGCAAATACTGTAATTTGCAAAGAAGACATAACGCCACAACAAACATTATCTATTGAACCCAGCGACCAAGTGGAGGGGAGC
>JBBRMR010000003.1:0-160286 GCA_038230735.1 Cytophagales bacterium | reverse complement strand
CGAGCTTACGCCGATTGGTTGCAAGCCATGGCAAACAAACACGATATTATGAGTTATCGCCAAGATTTGACAGGTTTTGGCGAACCCAAAAATGAAATGTGGGATGGTTTTCAACGCATTAATACCGAAACAAAATCGGGCGGAATTATTGGTGTTTTCAAACAAGGAAGCCTTGAAAATGAACGAAAAGTAACCATCAATTACTTGAATCCTACGAAAATGTATGTGATAAAAGAGATATTTTCGAATAAAATAATCACCCAAGCATCGGGAAAACAATTAGCCGAAACAGGTTTTAAAGTGAATTTATCTGAACAATATACAGGTAAATTATTTGAGGTAAATACTAAATAAATTTCATTCTGTAAAAATATAATAGCAGTCATCATGGCAAAATTACAATTTACTCCCGCTCAAATTGAGCAATATAATCAAGAAGGATACTTGATTATGAAAGGATTTTTCAACTCAGAAGAATCAAAAAAACTTTATGAAGTGGCAATTGCTGATGTTACCGTTAGTAAAAATGCCATTAATGTCAACGATAGTTCGGGCAAACGCAGCAAACTATCGTTGTGGTATAAACCTGGCAATGATACTTATGGACTATTGACCCGAAGCGAAAGTTTGGTCAATGCCGTGGATAAATTGCTTGATGGTGATGCTGAAGTTTGTCATTTTCATTCAAAATTGATGCAAAAAGAACCACGAGTTGGCGGTGCGTGGGAATGGCATCAAGATTACGGTTATTGGTATAAAAATGAGTTCTTATTACCCGACCAAATGATGTCTGTCATGGTGGCAATTACCGAAGCCAATCAAGAAAATGGTTGTTTGCAAGTCATCAAAGGTTCACACAAAATGGGTAGGGTTGAACATGGTTTTGCAGGTGAACAAGTTGGAGCTTCGCAACGCTACGTGGACTTGGCATTACAAACTATGGATTTGATTTATGTAGAATTGGAGGCAGGCGATGTCTTGTTCTTTCATAGTAATTTATTGCATCGTTCCGAAGCCAATTTATCGGATAACCCCCGCTGGTCGATGATTTCCTGTTATAATCGGGCTTCAAATATTGGGTATAATGATTCAGCCTCGTCATCTTCAAGTATTACACCCATTAAAGTTGTACCCAATGAAGCACTTTTAACTTGGGAAGCCTTGGGACTTGCGGAAGACGGAGCCGATTTCTTAGCCAAAGAAGCTGATGTAGCTTTGAAGTAGTTGAGAAAGTGATTGAATGGCTTTAAAAAACTTTGGCTAATAAAAATTAACACAAAAACGGGAAATTAATGATGGAAAGCCATTTCACTAACAAGCGTTATTGCTTTTCTTAACTAATTATCTTCAACATGAAATCCCCTTTTATTGCATTTTGTTTTTTACTTTTATTCAATCATATTATACTGTCACAAACGCTGTATGTTTCAGAAAATGGCAATGATTCAAACGATGGAAAGACCACAAAAACTGCCCTTCGTAGTTTGCAAAAAGCCGCCGATGTCGTAAAAGCTGGCGAGACCGTTTGGATAGGAGAAGGGACTTATACCAGTGCCGATACCTCCAATGGCAGTGCTGTTTTATCCATCAAAACATCGGGCAAACCCAATGCTTGGATTACTTGGAAAGCCATGAAAGGCACAAATCCTACTATTCGTCCTGTGGGTTGGGGTGGCATTCAGATTTCAGGGTCTTACCATGTCTTAGATGGTTTATCGGTGGTTGGTAATAATGATGCCATTGTATTGTTACAAGCCCAAGAGGATGCAAAAAAGGCAAAACCAAATCCTTATTTTAATACCAATGGAATTTTTGTCAATGGTCGGACTAATAAGCCTACCGATAAACCTCACCACGTAATTATCCGTAATTGTACCGTAAGTAAATGTGCAGGAGGCGGAATTGTGGGCATAGAAATGGATTATTTAACCATTGAAGATTGTAAGGTTTATGACAATGCTTGGTTTATGCGTTACGGTGGTTCGGGCATTACTACGTTAAATAATTGGGCTTTTGATGATGCCGCTGGTTACCATGTGGTTATTCAACGTAATTTGGTATGGAACAATAAGACCCTTGTTCCTTGGGACAAAATTAATAAACTGAGCGATGGAAACGGAATTATACTGGATGTGACTGATCAAAATCAAGTAAACGGTGCCACCAATCCCAATGCCGATGCGGTAGTAAAACCAACGGGCAATGCTTCAATTGATACCACCCAAAAAGCCATGACATCTGCAAAACCCCAACGCCCCGAATGGAAAGGACGGGCTTTGATTGCTAATAATGTAAGTGCTTTTAATGGTGGTTCGGGAATTCATACTTTCAGAACCAAATACGTTGATATTATCAATAATACCACTTATTGGAATGGGCAAATCGTGGGTTATCAGGAACTTTTCCCGAATCGTTCGGAAGATATTGTTATTCTCAATAATATCATTGTTCCACGTCCTGGCGGAAAAGTAACGTCAAATAACCGAAACACCAATATCCGTTGGGATTATAATTTATATCCGACCAAGCAAAATATTTTTAAAGGAGCGAATGATATTATTGCCAATCCACGTTTTAAGGATGTTCAATACGACCCTTCAAAATGCGATTTTCGTTTAGCAAAAGACAGTCAAGGAATTGATGTAGGTACTGATGAAGTTCCGCAATTTAAAGATATAAGTGGAAAACCTCGAAAAGAAAAAAGTAGAGACAGAGGAGCTTTTGAACAGTAAGACTTTCATCGAATGAAAATTAAATTTTATGCCCCTGAATGGGGAAATACAATACCTTTTGATATTTTTTGCCAAAAGTTAAAAGCCGCAGGGTACGATGGCGTAGAAATGGCATTACCCTTTGAACCCGTTGAAAAACAAGCGATTTTAACGGTTTTGGCTAAGTTTAATCTCGAATTAATTGGGCAATATTACCAATCTTTTGAGCAAAACCTTGATGAACACGCCCAAAATTATGAAAAATATCTCAGAAATTTGATTGAAGCAAAGCCAGTTTTCATTAACTGCCAAACTGGTAAAGACTATTTCAGTTTTGTCCAGAACCAACAACTTTTTGACTTGGCATCTGGACTTGCCAAAGAATCGGGCATCAAAATTATCCATGAAACCCATCGAGGAAAAAGCCTTTTTGCTGCCCACGTTACCCAAGAATATCTGACCAAAATACCCGATTTACGCATTACTTTGGATATTTCACATTGGTGCAATGTGCATGAATCGCTATTGGCTGACCAGACCAAAGCCGTGGATTTGGCAATTATTCACACCGACCACATTCACAGCCGAATTGGACATCCCGAAGGACCGCAAGTAAACGATCCACGAGCCAATGAATGGGCGGAAGTATTAGAAACTCATTTAGGGTGGTGGGATAAAGTTGTAGTACTTCACGAAAAAAACGGAACAAATTTAACCATTACCACAGAATTTGGACCGACTCCTTATATGCCAACAGTACCGTTTACACAAATGCCGTTGGCTAATCAATGGGAAATTAATGTGTATATGATGAATTTATTGAAAAAAAGGTATGATGATTGAAAATATTTAGACGAATGATTTTAGGCAAACTTGTTCGATAGAACGAAATGATATTATCCTTATCCCTTCAAATAAGTTATCTCACAAGCCTTACAAAGCCTTTTTTCTTGCACATACTCATTGATGTCGTACCAGCCACCCGTTTTTTGCCAAATGTCTAACCCTCTGCCTAAAACAATTTTCCAACCATTATCGGAGATTATTGAACGGTCGTGGATGTTGTCATCAAATTCATAAGTAAATAATATGCCAATCGTTTCTAAGGAATAGGTCATCTGAGAAAAGGCATCTTTTGCTCCTTCGATAAAGTCTTCATTATTGCTGGTTACTAAATGTAATTTGGCTTCCACATCAGTCTCTTTCTTTTCAGAAACTAATCTGGCAAACTCCATGAAATTTCGTAGTTGATATGGCAAACGTATGTATGGGTCAATCACTTTAATATCCGTTGAATCTTCTAAATAAACGCCAAATAAATTCTCATAAGAAATACCCCTTTGATTATCCCGAATAATCTTTTGATGATTCGTCAATTCAATTTTTGTAACTTCTTCAAATTCATCTTTTTGAGGAGAAACTGTATTGATTATATTATCTTTCTTCAACACAGGAGGATTATATTCCAAAATTTCAAGCGTTTCAATTGCCGTTACTTTTTGGGTGATTTTATGAACATAACTAAAATCAACATCTTCAAAAGTCTCATCCATTTTTTGTAGTTGTTGCTGCACTCGCTTTCTACATTCGATGGCAAAATCTAATAATTCTTTCACTTCTTCTTCCTTCATCACTCCATCTGGATAAATGACTTTGGCAAGTCCCGCAAAAGTTTTAGTAATTGCGGTTTTATCTCTGGTAGTGATGGTATCAGACAAAGTATAAAACCCTGAATAATCATTAGTTTTATCTTCTTTCCGTAGTTCTTTTAGTATTTCTGCCAAATAATCTACAATAAAACCGTAGTCAGAAGTAAACATATCATTCCGCAATTTTTGTACTTCCCAACCTGGTAAATAGGCGTGCATTCTATCCAAAAAGGCGGTGTCATAATAATCCTTTGGTAGGGCATCAAAAAGATTACTGTGCTTCAACATATAGGGAACACTATGGTCGGTATTGCCCACAAAAACCATGGAAGCTGATGCTCCATAAACTTGCGTTCCTCTTGAAAATGACCGATTTGCCATGTAATTTTTCAAAATATCGACTTTGCAAATCGTTGGACATTATGAGCGTGGTTGGGATAGTATTCAAGACGTAATTGTTTTACAGAAGAAAGATATTTATTCTACAGATAGGTAAACTCCAAGCAGTAAATGGCATTTCTTACTGGTAAACACAGCCAAATAAAAGCATAAATTTAAATTAAACATTTCTAAAATATTTGATTTAAAATCATAAAACCATGGTCATAGAAAAGCAAATACAGACTTATTATCCCAAAACCTTAGCGGAGTTTATGCTTTGGGAGCCTGAAGATGGCTATAAATATGAGTGGAATGATGGTGAATTAATACGTTTTATAGGCATGAACAGAAAACAAGTTTACATTTACGACTATCTTCTTGATGGATTTATTGACAAAGGTTATAAACAAACCGCAACATTAGTTTCCGAATATGATGTTCAACTTTCGGGCATTCAAATGCGGAGACCCGATATTTCTTATTTGACCAAAGAGCAATTTGCAGAAACTAAAAATGGCGTAGATGTAATTTCAGAATTTGTGATTGAAATTCTTTCTGAAAGCGATAATATCAATAAAGTTGAAGAAAAAGTAACGGAATATTTCAAGGCAGGCGTGAAAGTAATTTGGCATATTTTCCCCGACCTCAAAATGGTTTATGTTTATACTCCTCGTAGGGATGTAAAAGTTTGCCTTGAAGATGATGTTTGCTCGGCAAGTCCCGTTTTGCCTGATTTTGAGATAGTTGTATCGGAATTATTGTCATAGAATCGCCCCAAAATCAGCTAAATGTATGATAAAAAAATACATTTAGCTGATTTTAATTTTATTTATGGCTGAATGTATATATTTTTATACACATTCAGCTATTTTTGTTTTAGAATTTTACGAAAAACAAAAATATGGAAGCGATTATTGGAAGAGTTTTTGAGCAAAACGAGTTAAAAAAAGCCATTGAATCCTCGAAAAGTGAATTGGTGGCGGTGGTTGGGCGGAGGCGAGTTGGCAAGACTTTTTTGATTGGAAATTACCTAAAAGAAAACACAATTTTTGAGTTTACGGGTGTCCAAAACATCAGTAAAGAGGCTCAGATTATGAATTTTGTGAATGTCTTGAATGTTGGTAAAACGGATGAATTAATAGAAAAAATCCCCAAGACATGGTTGGAAGCTTTTTCATTTCTACAAAAGCGGATAGAATCATTCAATACAGATTTTAAAAAAGTATTGTTTTTTGATGAACTTCCGTGGTTGGCGGGTAGCAAAAGTGATTTTATTCCTGCCTTTGATTATTTTTGGAACGCTTGGGCTTCTAAACAAAATATTGTGGTGGTGATTTGTGGGTCGTCGGCTTCGTGGATGAATCAGAAAATTATCAATCATAAAGGAGGTTTGCACAATCGCATTACTCGATTGATTAGCATTAAACCTTTTAGCCTTGCCGAAACTCGTCAGTTTCTGCAATTTAAGGGTATTAATTATCCCGAATATCAGATTTTGCAATTGTATATGGCAATCGGTGGAATACCGCTTTATTTGGAATTGATAGACAAAAGTAAGTCGGTGATTGAGAATCTCAACGAACTTTGTCTGAAATCTTCGGGTTTTTTATACGATGAATATAATCGTTTATTACCGAGTCTTTTTCTGCATTACCAAATTCATTCGTCTATCATTCAGGCTTTGGCAAAAAAGAGGAAAGGACTAACCCGTGAGGAACTTTTAGCCGAAACCAAACTGCCCAATGGAGGCACTTTTACCAAATATCTTGATGAACTGGTACAGTCTGATTTTATAGATTTTTACAAACCTTTTGGCAAACAAAAGAAAGATACGCTCTACCGACTGACGGATATGTACTGCCTTTTTTATTTTGCTTTTATCTTACCGAACAAAGGAAATAAAACGCCCGATTTTATGGCAACGAGCCAATCGCAAAGTTTTAAATCTTGGGCTGGTTATACCTTTGAAAATGTTTGTATGACTCATATCTTATCAATCAAAAAAGCATTAGGAATTTCGGGCATAAGCACCTCAATATCATCATTTTATGCAAAACCAAAAGATGGATTAGATGGTACTCAAATAGATTTATTGATTGAAAGAGCCGATAATACCATTCATTTGTGTGAGATAAAATTTTTGTCGGAAAAATTGATTATTGATAAAAAAATGGCAGAAAATTTGAGGAATAAACGAACAATTTTTAATTATCATACCCAAAATAAACAGTATATTTTCAATACCATTATCACCACTTACGGTGTGGTCGCAAACGATTATAGTCTTCAACAAATTGACCAAGTAATTACGATGGATTCGCTTTTTGAGGCATAAAATTAAACACATAAAATCCCCATGAATATCCCCTTCCACATAGTTGACGTTTTCGCCGAACAAAAATATCAAGGCAATCAATTGGCAGTTTTTGAACACGATGGTTCAATTGCTACCGAAACGATGCAGGCGATGGCGAAAGAAATAAATTTCGCCGAAACCACTTTCATTAATACCAAAACCTCAACGCCCGAAGAAGGCTACGATGTCCGTATTTTTACGACTGAACAAGAGATTCCTTTTGCGGGACATCCAACTTTGGGAACTGCCTTTATTATCCGTGAACAAATTGTTAAACAGCCTGTCAGTCAAGTAGTTTTGAATTTGGGTGTGGGCAAAATACCCGTTGATTTTGTAGGCAATAAACTTTGGATGCAACAAATTAATCCGATTTTTGGCAAAAATTATCCTCTTGATGAGTTGGCGGATTTATTAGGAATTTCTTTGGAAGATATGATGCCTGAGTTTCCGATTTTGGATGTTTCTACGGGCTTGGCATTTTTGATTATTCCTGTAAAAAATCTATCGGCTATTCAAACGATGAAACCCCATGCGGATAAGATGATGGGGTTTTTATTGAAACACAATCTCTACAAAACCAATAATCCAACGGGGAAGTCGATGAACTTTTTTGTATTTACGAAAGACACCTATTCGCCTGAAAATCAACTAAATGCAAGGATGTTTTTGATTGAAGATGGAAAATTAAACGAAGATTCAGCTACGGGAAGTGCCAATGGTTGTTTGTTGGGATATTTATTAAAAACGAATTTTATGGGAACGGGTTCCGTGAAAATCAGTGTAGAACAAGGCTACGAAATACCAAGACCCTCCATTTTATACCACGATGGACACAAAATTTCTGAAACCGAATTTAGTATCAGAATTGGTGGGAAGGTACAGACAGTTTCAAAAGGGGAATGGTTTATGTAGTACGGGAAAGATTTAAGTAGATAATTCCGAGAAGAAATATCTCTCAATTTTAATAAGCATCAATCTATAATGCGTCATTAAAACCACATAATAAATTCAATATGTTCGCCAAGATTACATGTGAATAGCCTCCAATCTGGCAATTCTAATAGTAGTGATAGAATTAATTTACTGGAAAAATTTTCAAAAATATAGATAAAAAAAGAATCCGTAAAGAATATCACAAAAACATTCTGAAACACCAAAATTATTATTTTTATGTTAAGACTGGCTGATTTTTGGTGAATAACAAAATCTTCCTCGCAACCAAAGTGAAATGGCTTTTTGTTTTTTACAGAAACTTATTCCCATCTTTCATTTGTTAAAAATGTGAACGTAACTTTACACGGTCAAAGGTAAACGTCCGAACTTTTACCCTTGACCTTTTACCCTTCACCGTAAAATGAAAGGAGCAAACAATACATATTTTGGAAATATCAAAGAGGGTATTCGGTCTTCGTTGAAAGGTCTTTCGTTGTCGTGGAAACACCTCAAAGAAGCAAGGCAGAGTCGCAAGCCTATTTTTGTGGATAATCCTGACTATTTCAAACAACAAACGGGCATCGTAACGCTGCAATATCCGCACGAACAGTTACCCGTGCCTGACATTGGTCGTTATCAATTGCACAACGAAATGGATGATTGTATTGTCTGTGATAAATGTGCCAAAATTTGCCCCGTTGATTGCATTGAGATTGAACCCATCAAAGCCACGGGCATTGCAGGATACGCTTCTGACGGTTCTGCCATTCGTTTGTACGCCGCCAGGTTTGATATTGACATGGCAAAATGTTGCTTCTGCGGACTCTGCACCACCGTTTGCCCAACGGAATGTTTGACGATGAGCAAAGAATACGACTTCTCAACTTTCGATATTACCACCCATAATTTTGAATTTGGAAACCTCACACCCGAACAATCACAGGAGAAAAGAGATCTTTATACACAATTTATGGCGGAGAAAGAGGTAACGAAGTCAGTTATCAGTAAACAGTCAGCAGTTATCAGTGAAGAAGAAACGCCCAAACCCAAGCCCACTTTTAGACCTTCGTTTAAGAAAGTAGAAACAGAAAGTCTTGTGGCTGAGGAAATTAAGGCTGAGGAAATGCCAAAACCAAAACCCGCTTTTAGACCTTCGTTTAAGAAAGTAGTAACGGAAAGCCCTGTGGCTGAGGAAATTAAGGCTGAGGAAACGCCAAAACCAAAACCCGCTTTTAGACCTTCGTTTAAAAAAGTAGAGACGGAAAGTCCTGTTGTTGAGGACGTTAAAGTAGAAGGAACACCAAAACCTAAGTCAGTTTTTAAACCTTCTTTCAAAAAAGTTGAAAGTCCAATTATTGAGAAAAAAATAGAAGAAGTAAAGGTAGAGGAAACGCCAAAACCGAAGCCAGTTTTTAAACCTAAATTTAAGAAACCCGATAACCAATAACTACCCTTGCTCCAATTCATTTTCATAGCTTTCATTCTCCTTACTATTCTTTCAGCGAGTGTAGTTCTGTGGTCAAAAAATGTCCTTTACGCCGCATTCAGCTTACTTTTGACTTTTTTGGGCATGGCAGGTTTGTACGTTTTGGCGGGGGCAGATTTCTTGGCTATTACCCAAATACTTGTGTACGTGGGAGGGATTTTGGTTATTCTGATTTTTGGGGTAATGCTCACCAATCAGAAGGGAAATAAAGAGAATGTTAAAAACGATATTTTGAGTGGAAATGCGAATCAGCTTTTGGGTTTTGGGATTGCAATTATTACTTTTACTGGTCTTTTTTACACCTTTGCCAGAGCCAATTTTACCAATATTCAATCGCAATTATTTGACCTTGCCGAACCTTCTGCCACTACCAAAACCATCGGGATAAATCTAATGACGGACTTTGTATTACCCTTTGAAGTTTCAGGAATTCTCTTGATGGCAACTTTGATTGGGGCAGCTTATTTGAGTTCAAAGTCAGTGGATAAATTTTAAATTCTACAAAAAAGGGTTTAGACATTCGCCTAAACCCATACTAATCATATCCACAAAAAATTTTGATTTTATGCTTCTGCTATTACGTTCAAATTGGCATCCATCAGTTCAGATAGTTGTCTAATTGTCTGAACTTTATCTATTTCGTTGTCGGGTAAAGTAATTCCATACGTATTTTCTAAGTAAACTACCATTTCTAAAAACTCCAACGAGTTCATTCCTAAGTCCGCATAAAAGCGTTTGGTGGGATTTATCAAACGGGGATTTATATAAAAATTCCGTGATAAAAACTGTGTCAGTGTACTGGTGCTAAATGTCATGATATTGAGAGTTTTAACTTGTGGAATAATAATGTTTCTTTTAAACGACTTTATTATCAATTTAGTGCTATTAAAAAGCTATTTTATCACTGTTTCAATATTACCAAATCTTTGTCAAGATATTTTCTGATTTAAGAAATTTTAACTTTTCTAAGATTAGACAGTAACCCTAACTTTGATTCTTGGGGGTAATAATTTGTACATCACGGGCGTAACCAAGCGGGCGAGTAATGTGGAACTGGTGATGCCGCCAATCAGCACGATGGCTAAGGGCGAATACAAATCTGAGTATTCAATAACTAACGGAATCAAACCACCGATTGCCGTAAATGAGGTCAAAAGGATGGGTACGAATCGAATTTCTCCCGCTTGATGAATGGCTTGGTCGAGTTCCATACCTTCCTCTCGGAGTTGATTGGTGAAGTCCACCAAGAGCAATGAGTTTTTGATTTCGATACCGATTAGGGCAATAAAACCGATAATGGACGTAAATCCGAGGGTTTCTCCTGCAATCATCAAGCCCAAAATTGCCCCAACAATGCCCAACGGAATGACTGAAAGTACAATTAAAGTAGATTTGAAATCGCCAAATTCAAGAATCAAAATGGCAATCATTCCGAAGACAGTTATCAGAATAATTACCCCTATGCCACCAAACGATTTCTCGACATTTTCTGCCTCTCCTGCCACTTTGTACGAAAATCCTTTCGGGAATTTGAAGGCATCCAACTTCTTGATAACCTCTTTATTAATCTCCGCCGTGTTGAAACCTAATTTTAAAAAAGAAGAAATCGTAACGAAACGGTCTTTATTATAATGTCGGATTTGGGTTGGCGATGTTTCAAACTTAATTTCTACTAATTGTTTCAAGGGAATTGCCGTCCCCAAAACATTATTGACGTACAAATTAGAAAATACACTCAAATCTTGTTTGATATTGCTTCGTGGGATAGAAATGTTGATATTGTAATCATCCGTTTGTCCTTCTTCTCGGAAAGTTCCGATGTTTACACCTGCTATTCCCAGGCGAACAATGCGGTCAATATCCGAAATATTTACGCCCACAAGCCCCGCTTTTTCTTTGTTGATAACTACCCGAAAGTCGGTTGGTTGTACTTTTAGAGGGTTTTCGGTATAAATTGTCCCTGTTTGGTCGGCTAATATTTTTTCAATTTGTCCTGCTACTATTTTTAAACTATCCAAGTTATTGCCGAAAATTCTGTATGCCAACGGTGCTTCCAAGGGTGGACCTTGTTCAAAGTCTTTTACCTCAATTTTGGCGTTGGGGAAAGTCATAAATTTTGTTCGGAGTTCATTGATAATGAGTTTCTTCTCTTGGGTTTCCATATCTTCCAATAGCACGAAAAGTTGTCCAAAATTTTCAGATTCTGGACCTCCGATGATGTTGTAATAAATTCTCGGATTGGCTCTTCCGATGTTGGCAGCAATGTTTTTGATTTCGGGTACTTTCTTCAATTCTGTTTCCACAAAAGCCACCACTTTATCCGTTGTTTGTAGGTTTGTTCCCACGGGCGTGCTCACGTTCACGAGGAACATCGGTTTTTCGGAAGTTGGGAAAAGTGAGAAGCCTAAAAATAATTTTGCCAGTAACATAACGCCAAAAAATACGCCTAAACCTGCCGTTATGGTAGTTTTAGGATGACGTAAGCACCAATCCATCAATCGTCCGTAAGTAGCAGAGATAATTTTTTTCATGCCTCTCAACAAGAAATTACCTTCTGGATTTTCATGATTTTTGAGAAGGACACTTGATAAAAACGGGACAATCGTGAGGGCAACGAACATGGAAGCAAACACCGTAACGCTCACCGCCATCGGCAAACTGCGGATGAATCTACCTGCGGCTTCGGGCAAATTGGCAACGGGCAAAAAAGCAAAAATCAATAGGACGGTACAACCCACTACTGCCAAACTGATTTGTTTAGTGGCATCAATGGCGGCTTGTTTTTTGGGATAACCCATGCGGATAAATCGCTCGATATTCTCCACAACTACGATGGAATCATCTACCAAAATCCCCAATGCCACAATCATTCCAACGATGGATAATTGATTAATGGAAAAACCCAAAGCGTATAAAAGAGCAAGTCCGATGGCAAGCGAAAGAGGAATGGAAATCATCACGACCAAACTCGCTCGTGAACCCAATGGTAGTAAAGTAATGAGAACCAACAAGATAGCGATGCCAAAATCTTTAACGAAACGAGCCAAACGCTTTTGGACGGACTCGGCTTGGTCAAAGACTTTGATTAAATCGACCGAGGGAGGGAGCGTTTTTTTGAATTGCTCAACGATGGGTTCGGTCTGTGATTTTACTTTGATGATATTCTGCCCAAACTTCTGACAAGCCGTTACGAATACGCTTCGATGTCCGTTCAAACGGGTTTTGTGGGTTTCGTCCTCGTAGGCGTATTTCACTTCGGCAATGTCTTTTAGAAAGACGATTTTTGTACCATTAGTGAAGACAATCGTATTTTTTATTTCCGCTAAATCCTTATAATTACCCGAAGTTTTGACGTTAAATTTTTTGGTAGAAAGATTAATTGAACCGCCTGGAATATTGACATTTTCGGACTGAATTGCCCCTAACACCCGATTAAGCGGGATTATGTCTTGGGCTAATTTGTCCAAATTCAATTCGACCGAGATTTTACGCTTCGGAAAACCCCACGATTTGATGTTTTTTAAAGCCTTGACTTTCTCCAAACGATTCTCTAAATCATCGGCGTATTTTTCTAATTTGGAATAAGGCAAATTCTCAGAAACCAAGGCATATTGGTAGATATTTACGCCATCGGGTTGGTAACGTTCAATGCGAATATCAAGAATATCAGCGGGTAAATCCTTGCGGACGGCGTTCATTTCACGCACCACTTCCTGATATTTTTCTTCGGGGTCAGTGTTGAAATCGTACTCAATTTGGAAAATTGCCGCCCCGTCAAAAATACTGGTACGAACACGGTTTATGTCATTGAGGTCATTGACTCGTTTCTCAACAACATCCGCCACCAATTCCTCCATATCTTTGGGCGAAGCCCCTGGATAAATGACCGTTACACCAAATTGGGGCGAAGAAAACTCAGGGTCTTCACCACGAGGCATGGTGAACAATGAGAAAATACCGATAGACAGTATTCCCAAAAACACGACCAGCGTGAATTGATAATTTTTTACGGAGAATTCAGAAATTTTCATAGTGGTTATTATTTAACAATTCGTACCCGACTACCATCCACCAAATAAGCCGAACCATCCGTTATCACTTGCGAAACCCCCGCTAAACCCCTACCAATGAAGGCTCTATTATTATCAATTCCAACAATTTTTACGGGCATTTTGCGTGCCTTTCCCTCCGCCACTGAATACACAAAAGCATCTTCACCATTGCCCTCAATGACGGCATCAATCGGAATAGAGGTGTGTTTCTGAACGATTGAAGGCATTATTTTAGCTTTCCCGAACAAACCAGTTGCCATTTTTTTACCTTGTGTGTTCAATTTTAATTCAGCCTGATACAAACCCGAATTGACATCTGCCCCTTGAGAAAGCGTTGAAACTGTTGCGGAGAAAATCACTTCGGGAAAGGCATCCAAACTGAGCGTTGCACGGTCGCCAATGTGGAGACGAGTCCAATCTTTATCGACAATTCCTGCCTTCAAAACCCAGTCATTCGCCCCAGAAGCATTCATGAAAAATATGGGCGTGCCAGGTCCTGCGAGTTCGCCTTCGTTCATCAATTTCTTGACGATTACGCCATTGGCAGAAGCATAGATTTTGGAATATCCTTGGTTATAAGCCGCAATTTCCAAAGACTGTTTTGCTACGCTGAGGGCAGTTGTGAGGTTTTGGACTTGTTCCAAAGTGGCAACTGAATCACGATAAAGATTAGTAACACGCTTCAAATCTCGGTCAGATTTATTAACGCTTTCCGTGGCTTGCTGCACTTGGGCATTGATTTCGGTGAGGTTCAAAGTGGCCAATAATTGCCCTTTTCGGACGTTTTGCCCTTCTTTTATATAGATTTGTTCGATGATTCCCCCCGTCTTGAACGACAAGCGGGCTTCCTGCAAAGAAGTTACCAAACCCGAAGCATTGATGGCTTCCGTTGAATTAGCTTGTGAGACATCAGCCAATTTCACCGCCACAATATCATCCTCAATTAAGGCTTTTTTGGGTTCTTTCTTTTTACCACAACTCATTAATAATGAGATGATTACGAATGGAAGAATAAATATTTTTTTCATGTTTAAAGTGTTTTATGATTAACGAATATTGGCACGCAGATGAACAGTGCTAAAAACCAAGTTTTGACCAAATATTATTTCAATTCAAAACTCGCCTTTGCCCTTTCCAATTCCACCCATTTTGTCCAGACATCATATAGCGAAATAGACTGTTGCAATTGTGCTGTAGTTATCTGGGTCTGAGCATCCAGCAGCTCAATAAAGTTCAAATTCCCTTCCTTGTACCTCCTGAACATATCTCGGTAATATCTTTCCGCCGTAGAAACTTGTGAAGCCTTTGATTCATAAATTTCACGAGCAGAGGTCAGTGAGTTTTTAGCGATTTCAGCTTGCAAATCTAATTGATTTTTCACCTGTTGCATTTGGGCATTCAATGAAGAAATTTCTAACTCTGATTGCTTGATTTTCAATTGATTACGTCCAAAAGAATAGATTGGTAAATCAAACGAAATACCCAAAAGAATGAAGGCATTTGGAGCAAAAAAGTTCTTATCGGCACTCGCTATTTGGGCAAATCTCCCTTGCGAACCTAAGTCTAACGAAGCCCCAATTTTAAATTTTTTATACGATTGATTTAAGCCCAAAATCTGACGATTGATGTCGATGCCTTTCTGAATTTTATCTAATTCTTCACGGTGTCCATCCGTGAGAGAAACATTGAAACTATTACGTCCCAAAGTATCAATTTCTATTTTTTCTAAGAAATCTTTATTGAGGAGAAAATTAAAATACGCCGCTGCATTTTTCTGAGTACCACGAGCCGCTTCAAAATCTCCATTAATCTTGGCAATTTCATTGCGAGTACGTACCAAAACCGTTGGATTTACCGAACCATTTTTGATGAGACTTTCATTCACCCGCTCAGATTCTCGCAAGATTTTAAAGGCATTTTCATAAACCTTTATTGCCTCCGTTGCTTTCAAATAATTAATGTAAGCCAACTTAATATCCTTAACCAATTCTCGTTTATATACCTGATTTTCAGACTGTTGCATAGAAATTTGCTCTTGTTTTATTGCTTGATTATATTTTAATTCGGCATTAATCAAAGGCATGGTCGTCTTGATACGGACATCATAAAAATCTTTGGGAACTAACTGTTCAGAGGAATTTTGAATTTGGGGAAAGGAATTGGTTTGGGTCAATTTATTCAAGGTAGTATAAACTGGATTGACTAAATCACCAATGGGAATCTCAATTTTTCGTCCCCCCTGTGCGGTTGAAAGGGTGGTATTGAAATTGACGTTGGGCTTAAAAAGAGCCTTCGCTTCAGCAAGGGCAACTACGGCTTTTTGTAACTGAAAAGTCTGTTGCTTCAAAGTCTGACTATTTTTCAAACCTTCCTGCACGTAATTATTCAATATTTCGGACTGTCCATTAGTCCCGAAGCTGATTATTGAAAATATGATAATAAATTTTTTCATAAACATATATAAATTACTGAACAGTGTTTAGTGAAATGGTAAAATAATAAAGCATTTTATTTCAAGTATCTGAAAATCAATGCTTTTAGATTACGATGCCTTCACAACATTACTTGTTGCCACCAAATTTGTCGTACATTTGGCTACAATCTGTCCCGCTTGATTTCGGATTTCTCCTTCGGCATGAGCAATTTTTTTGCCCATTCTTACAATTTTAGATTTTACTGTTAGCTTTTCTTCGGGCTTGGCGGCAAACAAAAAATCAATATTCAGATTGACGGTTGAATAGAAAGCTTGGCTTCCCATCGAAAAAACGGTCATGCCAATTACATCATCCATCATCCCCGTAGCCACACCCCCGTGTAAGATTCCCCCAGGATTGCACATATCTTTGCGAACAATCACTTCAACGGTCAATTCGCCTTCTTCGGCGGCAATCAAAGTGCCATTTAACCAGCGTCCATAAGGGGAAGGAGTTCCCGATTCAAGGGCAGATTTACCAATATTACTTTTAAAAAACTCTAAAGCTGGATTGTTCATACTTTTAATAATTGTATCATTTGTTCCACCGAACCTTTCATTAATTCATCCACGTCTACCCCTTCAAATTTTTGAAAACGATTACGAATTTTCAGAGAAACTAAACCGTGCATAAATGACCAAATCGACATGGCAGCAATATATAAGTTACTGATTCTAATTGACTTACTCTCAATACACCGTTCTATTGTTTCGCACAGAAGTAAAAAGCAACGATGACCACAAGCCCAAGTTTCTGAATTTTTCATGCTTTCCATTGGGGCGTTTTGAATAAACATCAAATCGTACATTTCTGGATTTTGAAAGGCAAATTTCATGTAAGCAAATCCTCTGGCACGGAGTTCTTCAACGGGGTCGGTGATGCCTACGATAGCATTAATCATTTCAAAATTTAATTTTTCAAAACCTATTTCATGTACGGAAAAGAAAAGCTCATTTTTATCCTTGAAATACAAATAAATCGTGGCGGGACTATACTCAATTCTATCGGCGATGGCACGAATTGATGCCTTCTCGAAACCCTCTTCGATGAATATTTGCTTAGCGGTCTCCAAAATTTTCAACCGCATTTCAAGTCTGTCCCGTTCTTTTCTTTGTATGATACCCATTGTATTATTTACTTAACCCTCGTCCAAGTAGTGCTTCTTCCAAGCAAGGAAATACCAATAAATCCTCTGATTGTCAGGGTATTAGCATCTGGCATTTTCATGGTACATGAATACGTTTTACCATTGTTCGGGTCGTAAATTGTACCCTCTTCCCACACCTTACCCGTAAAATTAAAGTTCTTCAAAATTACTGAACCAATGATGCCTTGTTCTTTTAATTTTGGGTCGGGATTATTCACATCTTTTTTACTGCCATCTTTCCCCCAAACTACTTTTCCGAAGAATTTTTCGCCTGTTTTATAAACCTGTACACGACCATCCTTATTTTCAGAAAGCCATTCGCCAACCACGGCATCTTTATTTACTTTTTGAGCTGATAAATTCTGTAAACTCAACAGAACTACGATTAAAAATCCAAATGCTTTTTTCATTACTATGACTGAGGTTTTTATGATAAATATTTTTAATAACAATGTAAATTTGCTGAACACTGTTTAGTAAAACAAATTTTTTATGAATTATTTTAATGATTCTAAGAAATTTATTATTTCAAGATAATTAATCTACTGGTTATCAGCATATTGTATAATTTTAATATTAAATTAACACAAATGATACTATCAAGTATTTGTTCGATAAAAAGGTTATAAGTATTTTTGTAGTTAGTTATTCATCGAAGTTAATCTTTTTGATATATAGTATAAAGATTTTATTCGTAGTTAAACACACAATTATTGTCAATGGTGAAGTAATTGATAGATATTTGCTCACCATTATTAATTCTTAATCATCAATTTTTAATTACAATTTATGAATTATCCACTTAACCAAATACCTGAAAGACCCGCAAAACCACGCCAGAAAGGATATACCATGGTGATGGATAAAGGTTTGAGTGTCAGACAGGCAGAAGACTTTTTAGAAACCAGTGCCGAATATACGGACATCGTAAAATTAGGGTGGGGAACCTCTTTTGTTACTCCCAAATTGAAAGAAAAATTAGCGGTTTACAAAGCGGCAGGAATCCCCGTTTATTTCGGCGGAACGCTTTTTGAAGCCTTCATCGTGAGAAACGATTTTGATGGCTACCGTAGAATTTTGGACGAATTTGGCATGGAATACGCCGAAGTTTCTGACGGTTCTTTGGATATGGAACAAGACGATAAGTGTAAGTATATCAACACTTTAGCTAAACAAGTTACGGTACTTTCAGAGGTTGGGTCTAAGGACGAAACTAAAATTATTCCTCCCTACAAGTGGATTAAATTGATGAAAGTCGAACTGGAAGCGGGTGCTTGGAAAGTTATCGGTGAAGCTCGTGAGGGTGGAAACGTTGGTTTATTTCGTGCATCGGGCGAGGTTCGTCAGGGTTTGGTAGAAGAAATTTTAACCGAAATTCCAGAAGATAGAATAATCTGGGAAGCCCCACAAAAAGCACAACAAGTATGGTTTGTGAAGTTGGTGGGTGCCAATGTAAACGTTGGAAATATTGCTCCGCATGAAGTTATCTCTTTGGAAACCATACGTTTAGGTTTGAGAGGCGATACTTTTTCACATTTTTTGGATAAATAATTTTTAAAAATAATGTTCAATGCTCAATATTCAATGTTCAATATTCAAGTACGGAAAATCCTTGAAAATTGGTAATTGAACATTGAGCATTGAACATTTATACCTTTTACACATTTAACAATACTGAAAAAATGGAAATAGTAAATTTTGTCTTACAACTCTTGAAAGACCCATTGGCTGCCCTTTCGCAGTTTATTACCGACCACGGTACACTTACTTACGGACTTCTTTTCTTGATTATTTTTGTAGAAACTGGACTCATCGTAATGCCTCTTTTGCCTGGCGATTCTTTACTTTTTGCCGTGGGTGTTTTGGCATCTACTACGGGTAAAATTGAGCTAACTTTTGTGATTCCTTTATTGATTGGTGCAGCACTTTTGGGGGATAATGTAAACTATTTTGTGGGTAAATTTTTTAGTGATTTTATCAAATCCAAAGAGAAGATTTTATTCCTAAAACGTAGCCATATCGAACAAACCGAGGCTTTTTATGAAAAACACGGCGGACAAGCCGTTATTATGGCTCGCTTCGTTCCCATCGTCAGAACGGTTGCACCTTTTGTGGCGGGTGCTGGCAGTATGACCTATTCTAAATATATCACATTTTGCATCATCGGGGCGATTCTGTGGGTAACGGGTATCACAACTTTGGGGTATTTCTTAGGCACAAACGATTGGGTAAAGCATAATTTTGAGAAAGTAGTTTTAGGAATCGTAGCGGTATCTGTTTTACCAATGATTATTGGTGTTTTGAAGGCGAGGTTTGGTAATAAAGGGTAGATTTTAGAGAGCATAGTGGTGATGATATAAAGACAAGGCACTGCCTTGTCTAATCTCTATCCTTTTTTATTGCCGTGGTCAGTGTTTCACTATGCGTCTCCGTGAAACACTGACCACGACTGCAATCCGTTGAATTGAAAATGATACAAATAAAAAGCCGTCAGAATAAAATTCTAACGGCTTTTTCAGTAAAATACAATCAACTATTTCTGCACCACTTTCGAGAACCTGTGATAAAATGGCGTTTTGCTATTTTCACTTTTCGGCATATACTTACCCGTTATGATAGGCACATACATCACACGGCGACGAGATTTTTCACCCATATTTGGCGAAACCTCCACTCGATGCCACAAACGACCATCGTGTACGGTCAAGTCTCCTGCTTCAATTTCAAATCCTACTTCACGTTTATCGGGTGAATGGTCGATAAATTGTTTTTTACCAAACAATAACTTCAACACATTCTGGTTTTGTGTTCCTGGCAACACTCGCAAACCTCCATTCGATGCTGGACAATTATCCAAGTGGATACCAACATTCAACATTGGAAGAATTTTCTGACCCAAAAACAAATCACGAGGGCTGTCTGTGTGCCATCCCATTTGTGTAAACTTGCTGTTTGGAGCGTTCACATAATGATTGAATACTAAGCCGTCTTTCTCTTCGTCACCAATCCGACCATCGTAAGGGGCTAATAATTCGGTTAAAATTTGCAATCTTGGGTCTTTCAAAAATTCAGCTAAAACGGGGCTATACTTGTTGGTAAAGCACATTCGCTGAATCATTTTATTACCTTTTGGGTCTTTACCAAATTTTAAGGGAATACCATTTATTTTTTCAGTGCCTTCATCCAACCACTTTTTCTCTATTTTACCTAATTCGTCAATAAAATTTTGGATTGTGTCAGCGTTGATAAAATTTTTGAATTGGATTACACCATATTGACGGAAATAATCTTTTTGTTCTTGTGTTAATTCATCTTCCCATTGAAAGGTTTTATACTCGAACTTTACCATATTTTTATGTATATTTTACCGTGGTTTTAACCAGATTGTTTAATAAAATGCTTCTCAAAAAAATTGTACTAAAAGAAGTTTTACGTTTTATTTCAGCGTTTCAAAAACGAGTTTTAGCAGAACTATTTACCCTTAATTTTAAAACTTAGTTCTATCCGTTTTGGAACTTGATAAAACAATGCAAATTAATAGAATGAAATCAGATTATAAATTTTTGATTAGAAGATTATTAAATATTCTGAGAAAATTTATATAAAATTCATGTTTTTTACAATGAATATTTCTTACTTATAAATTGTTTAAGAATTTACCTGATAAATACAGCGAGTGAAGCATAAGATTTGACCTTCAACTATCATAAAATAATACCACGTGTCATTTTTGTACTAATCAAATTTTTGACCCTAAATAAAAGACCGTTTGGAGGACTACATAAAACCCAAGCATAATGCCCCCCGTAATAAACCACTTTTTATCAACGATTTTTTTAGCAATCAGGTATGAAAGATAGGTGAAAAAGAAGGCTCCTAATATATCTACGGTGTAATGAACGTGCTGGATTAACAACATATAAGCTAAGATAAAAGTGGCAATGGCGGCAATGAATTTTTCAAGCGGTTTTTCGACAAATAACCAAATCATGACCATTGTGGCGGTATGTCCCGAAAAGAATAAATCTTTGGTGATGGGTTCGGTATTGCCATAAATCAGTAATTCTGCGAAAGTATCGTGAAGAAAAACCAGGTTCGAGGGGGCATTTAAAGGAAATAAATAAATGGTTGTCATTCGGAAAACTGTTTCAATAACAAAGGTCAGTGCGAACAATAGAAAAAGATTTGGGTTCGTTAAAACACGATAAAGCATATAAATCAATAAACTGTAAATAATGGCAAAAATAGCCGTAGAGACATCGTGAGCGGGCAAATAGTCTAAAACATAATCGTTCAGAAACTGTCCATTTCGCTTTTGAATGTGGGAAAAATAGGTTGGAAACTGCATAGCACCCACTGCAAAAATGGCAATGGTTATCATTAATTTAATGGTATAAGCAAAATTAGTGAGAGCAATTTTCCATCTGGAAAAAATATTGGTATTGTAACTTTCTTGCATCTTTTGTGGTTTTATGTTTGATGTTAAGTCGTCGATATTCGATATTCGGAAACTTAAATTCCCGAATATCGAATCACAAACATCTAATATCGGTCATGTATCCGACAATCCGTAGATTCATCAGCAACGTATCTTTGTAAAAAGAATACAAAATTACAGCAAATTAAAATCTTAGCAAAAATGAAAATGAAAATAAATGCGTTGATTCTTGGAATAGTTACATTATTCGCAAGTGTATCATGTGGTCAAAAGACTGACAATCAGAAAATTAATAAAAAAATGAACGAAGAAAAAGTCAATACAGCGGGATTAGAAACTGTTACCTTCGGGGCAGGATGTTTTTGGTGTACCGAGGCGGTATTCCAAGAAGTTACGGGTGTGGTAAAAGTAGAGTCGGGATACGCTAATGGAACGGTGAAAAACCCTTCGTATCGTGAAGTCTGTACAGGTGAAACGGGTCATGCAGAGGTGGTACAGGTAACGTATGACCCTAAAAAGGTGTCTTTTGATACTATTTTAGAGATTTTCTGGAAAACTCACGATCCTACTACGTTGAACCGTCAGGGCGGAGATGAAGGAACTCAGTATCGTTCGGGCGTTTATTATTCAAATGAAGCTCAAAAAACGGCAGCCGAAGCATGGAAGGCAAAATTGAATGCGGAACACGTTTTTCCAAACCCAATCGTTACGGAAATTTTACCCTTGAAAAGCTATTATCCAGCCGAAGATTACCACCAAGATTATTATGCTTTAAACGGTCACAATCCTTACTGTCAGGTAGTTATCCGTCCTAAATTGGATAAACTGAATAAGGTTTTTAAAGATAAATTGAAGGATAAAGTTAATTAGAAACAGCACTTCCCGAAAGTTGTTTTTACTTTCGGGAAGTTATGATTGAGCGAACTTCTCGAAAGTAAAAATAACTTTCGAGAAGTTTAGTACAAAAAATATTATTAATTTTGTTAATCAAAAAATTCGATATTAACATTTATTCGTTTCCTTACGAAAATAGCCATTGATTAAATCCATTATTATTACCATTCTTCCAAATGAAAAAGATACTTTTTATTATCATTACCCTCCTTACTTTTACTGCGGGCATCAACGCTCAAAAAATTACGCCAGCCAAATGGTCTTGGGCATTATCAAAACCAAATCCTGTCGTTGGCGAAATCGTTGATATTGTTTTTACCTTAAGAATGGATAAAAGTTGGCATCATTATTCATCAGATTTTGACCCAAAAGTTGGACCAATTGTTTCAACGATTAAATTGAAATCTAATGATTCCTTTGAAGCGATTGGAACTTTGAAATCCATAAATTCGAAGAAAAAACACGATGAAGTATTTGATGGAGATGTAGCTTTTTTTGAAGGAAAAGGCGAAATGAGACAATCAATCAAAATTTTGAAAGAAAATCCTGTGATTGAAGGATTGTATGACGGGCAAGTTTGCTCAGACGTAACGGGGCAATGCGTACCCGTGAAAGGAGCGTTCAAAATTGAAGCAAAAACTGGTTCAACCACGGATGCTTCTGTAAAAAAAAAAGCGAAGACGAAGTAAGTAATTCTATTTCGGAAGAAGATAAAAGAACTACTCAACAGGAGGAGAAAATTATTCCCACCACTGCCAATGCCGTTGCCGTTGCCGTAACCGTTATTGACTCTACAAAGGAAAATTTTTCCGCTCCTGTTGTCGTTTCTATGGATTCGGTTGCGACTACTGAAACGGTTTCCGCTACTGAGCCCAGAAAAGAAGAACAATCTATTCTGGCTTTCTTTTTGATTGCTTTGGGCGTTGGTTTGGCCACTTGCCTTACGCCATGTGTATATCCGCTCATTCCGATGACGGTTAGTTTTTTTATCAAACAAAAAAACGGCGTTGGTAAAGCATTTCTTTATGGGGCCTCCATCATCGGGATTTATGTGTTGTTTGGAACAATCATTGCCGCTACTTTGGGACAAGCCGCTCCTAATTTTATCAGTACCCACTGGATTCCTAATCTTCTCTTTTTTGTCATTTTCGTAGTTTTTGGGCTTTCATTTTTGGGTCTTTTCGAAATTCAATTACCTTCACAATTTGTCAATAATGTGGACGCACAGTCGGATAGAGGCGGTTGGATTGGTATTTTCTTCATGGCTTTTACCTTGGCTTTGGTGTCGTTCTCTTGTACGGGTCCGTTTGTGGGAACGCTCTTGGGCTTGGGTGCAGCGGGACATTTTACCAAACCCATTATCGGAATGTTTGGCTTTGGTTTGGGACTTGCTTCGCCTTTTGTGTTGTTGGCTTTATCGCCTTCATTATTGAAAAAAATCCCCAAATCGGGCGGTTGGATGAATACCATTAAGGTCTTTTTTGGCTTCTTGGAATTGGCTTTGGCACTCAAATTTTTCAGTACCGTTGACCAAACGTATCATTGGAGAATCTTGGATCGAGAGATTTATTTAGCCATCTGGATTGCCATTTTCACTTTCATGGGCTTACATTTATTGGGTAAATTCCAAATGCCCCACGATGATAAGGTGGAGAAATTGAGCGTTGGCAGACTGATGGTTGCTTTGACGGTTTTCTCTTTTGTAGTGTATATTTTCCCAGGAATGTTTGGAGCTCCTTTGAAGGCCCTTTCTGGATTGTTGCCTCCGATTGAAACGCAAGATTTTGTCTTAACGAAAGGTTCGGGCGAAGGGGCAGCTAATCAAAATGCTGATTTTCCAAAAGACGTAAAATACAGTTCATTCCTGAAATTGCCTCACGACATTCAAGGATTTTTTGATTATAAAGATGCGGTAGCTTATGCCAAAAAAGTAAATAAGCCCATTTTCATTGATTTCACGGGACATGGTTGCGTGAATTGCAGAAAAATGGAAGCCAGCGTTTGGTCTGATTCCGAGGTTTTGAAACGTTTGAAAAATGATTATGTAGTAGTGGCTTTGTACGTAGATGATAAAACGGAATTGCCTAAAAATGAATGGTTTATCTCTAAAGATGATGGCTTAGAAAAAACCACCTTGGGCGACCAAAACCTTGATTTCGAGATTACTAAATTCAACGCCAATGCTCAACCCTATTATTGTTTAATCAATCCAAATGATGATGCCAAACCGATGGTTGAACCACGAGCATTTGACCAAGATGTGAAGGCATTTATTAGTTTTTTGGATGCGGGGAAAGGGAAGTTTATGGGGAAATAGTGTATAAAATTATTCAATAAGAAGCCGTAAAAATTAATTTTTACGGCTTCTTATTGAATAATTCCTCTACCAGTTAGTGTTCTGCGTAATTTTTGGATTAATATCCCTTTCTCGCTGTGGAATGGGCCACAGGTTGTGTTTGCCTTCCGTGAAAACCCTTGCTTCTCGGGTAAATCTTAGGGCTTCCGATGATGTATAATCCGCAACGTCATTGAGGTCTTGGGTAGAACCTGCACCACCAAAAGTAACTGTTGGTACGGGTTTAGGGGCATCTTTGGCTGCTCCATAGACTTTGGTATTCAAGACCAAAACGCCCGTTCCCCATCTTCTGATGTCGAATAAATGAAGTCCTTCGTTGGCAAATTCTACGGTTTTTTCACGGCGGACTAATTGTCTCAATTTTGCTACATTACCAGCTACATCTGCCGCCACGTCAGGCATTTTTGAGCGTCTTCTTACTAAATTGATGGCATTAATTACACTGGCATCCACTTCACCCGCTTCAATTTTTGCTTCGGCATAAGTCAATAAAATTTCTGCATAACGCAAATAACTAAAACCCGATTTTGAACGGAAGAAATCTTGATCCACATCGTAGCTATATTTTGCCCATAAATAACCCATGCCGTTTTTCACGGGACCAAAAGCGTTGCTAAAATCAGCATTGGTTGCCAGAGCGTACTTGCCCGTTGCATAATTAAAAATCTGTGAATTGGTATCGTAAATATTAAAAACACATTTGCGTTTGGTATTACTGGCGGTGGCTTCAATCGTGTCTCCATTCATCGTAACTGTCCATTTCAAGCGGGAATCACGGTTTTTGGAGGGATTTTTGGGGTCGTATAAAGGCGATTGGTCAATCCTTTTGCCATCGGTACATTCAAATCTATCCACCAAAGGTTGCTGAGGAAAACGCCCTGATTGTCCCGCTAAAGTACGTGAACCTTGTCCCAAACCAACGTAAGTAACGGGGTTCGCCACGGCATCTGGATAGAGCATTTCGTACATAATTTCTTTGCCAACATTGGCACTTTGACCCGTTTTCTTGAACAAATCGCCAAAGTTGGGATTCAAACCATATTGTCCGCCCGTGATAATGGCATTGGAAGCATCGGCTGCCACTTTGTAACGACCATCCATGAGTGCCAAACGAGCTTTTAAACCCAAAGCAACGCCTTTACTGACTCTTCCTCTTTCGGTTACTGCCCAATTTAATTTGGTGGCGGCATCGTCCAAATCCGCAATCATGGCATCAATAATGGTCTTTTTGGGCGTGCGTTCGAGCGTGTAATATTCACTGGGTTCGAGGGGTTTTGTATAATAAGGCACATCGCCATAAAGCCCAATGAGGTGGTAATATCCCCAAGCCCGAATCACTCTTGCCTCTGCTTCGAGACGGTTGTATGTCGCAACGGGCGTGTTGGCTTTCGCCCTTGTCATGCCATCCAAAAGTACATTGGCTCTGGAAATGGAGGTGTAGGCGAATGTCCAGAAATTGGAAACCGTTCCATTGGCGGCATCAAAACTACCCGAAGCAATGCCAGCGGTACGTTCTACGCCGATTTCGGTATAGAGGTCGAGCAATATTTGACTGGGTAAATTGCCTGTATTCCAGTAAGTTGAGCTATAAACTCCAGTGAGGGCTAAATTTATTTCCGCTTCCGTACTCAAATATGTAGTGCTGGAAGGGGTATCTAAAGGTTGTTTGTCGAGGTAGCTATCGCAACTACTCGTTAACATTCCTAAGAGCGATATGGTTAAAAATATTTTTTTCATGATTGATGATTTTTGGTTCAATTATGATTTATGTGGAAATTTATGGAAGTCGTCCTTTTGAAGGACTACTTCCATACCTCCGTCATAAAACCTGTATAAATCGTAAAAGAACATGATTTTTCAAATTAAAACTTCACATTCAACCCCACCGTATAAGTCTTCATAACAGGATAAAATTCTCCGTTGTTGTTGTTGCCTTCGGGGTCGAAACCTGGGAAATAATTGCTCTTAGTTAAAAGGTTTTGTCCGCTTACATAAATGCGTAAAGACTTCAAACTTAACCTTTCGCTGATGCCTTTTGGCAACGTATAACCCAACGTTACGTTCTTCAAACGGAGGTAAGAACCATCCCGAACCCAATAACTTGAATTGATTTGGTTGTTGCCGATTCCGTCCGTCAAACGGGGATAAGAGGCATTCGGATTATCGGGTCTCCACGAGTCTTTGTGATACGCAAATGCCGTTGGGATAAAGTCAGCCGCATAAAATGCCCATGCCCCCGTGCCACTGATGTAATTATCACGCTTGCCAACGCCTTGAAAAAACAATCCCAAATCAATGCCTTTCCACGCTAAATTGGCGTTGAGACTGTATTCATATCTTGGAAAATTATTACCCAAAAGCACACGGTCATTTTGGTCAATTTTACCATCGGGAATCCCGTTAGGTCCGCTTACGTCTTTATAGCGAATATCACCCGCCACGGTGTTGGCGAAGTGAAAAGGAACTGCCGCCGCATCGTAAGTAGTAGGCGCAGCTTTCGGAATGACATCACCCGTTTGGAAAAGTCCTTCAGCAATGTATCCGTAATAAGAACGAAGCGGATTGCCAACTCTGGAAATATTCAAACCACTTACGATGTCCTGTCCACCCAAATCGTCCACATTATTGACCACATCGGAGATAATACCCGTGATTTCGTATTTGAAAGCACCCACTTTATTCTTGTAAGTTGCCAAAAATTCCCAACCCGTATTGGTCATTGAACCCGCATTGATGAAGGGCGAGGATTGTCCCACATAATTTGGAATCGGGCGAGTTAATAATAAGTCTGAAATCTTGCGTTGATAATAGTCAGCGGTGATGGTTAGTTTATTATTGAGCAAAGCCAAATCTACGCCCACATCAAACTGAGCCGATTTTTCCCACGAAATACTATTATTGGAGGCTTGAGTAATGGCTAATCCTGTTACGAAATTATTGTTGAAATAATAGTCTTGTCCCGAACTATAGGTTCCTGCGAATGGGTAAAAATTACCAATGTTTTGATTACCTAATAAGCCATAAGATGCTCTGATTTTGGCATAATTAACGGCAGATTTTGCTCCGCTAAAAAAACTTTCTTCACTCAAAATCCAACCTACGGATGCCGAGGGAAAAAAGCCCCATTGTTTACCCAAAGCCTGTGAAAAACGAGAAGCACCATCGTAGCGACCGTTTAATTCCAAGAGGTATTTATTATCGTAAACGTAATTGACTCTGCCAAAAAATGAAGCCAGAGCGTTTTCAGAAGCCCCACCGTTGTTATTGAGGTTTTCTGTTCCTAAATCTAAATAAGCCTGTTCGCCTGGGAGAGTTGTGCGGGATGCCCCAAAATTATTATACGAAAAATCATTAGCTTGAAAACCGCCTAAAATCTTAACATCACTTTTACCTTTCAATAAGGAATAAGTAGTTTGGAAAAGAAAATTGTTAATTCTTCCTTCCGAATAGGCTTCGCTCAATTGGTTTTGTCCTGGGTATAAACTATTCAAAACCAGTTGTTTACTGACATAATCAGGGGTGAAGACTTTGTAATTTTGGATAAATCTTTTTTGATGCGTAAGGAAACCATTGGTCGAAACCATCCCCATTACTGCCAAATTTTTAAAGGGATTATAGTTTAATGTTCCCGTCAAAATGGTTGCTGGTCGGTCAAAGCGGTTGTAGCCACTCGCCTCTGCTTGAGCAATTGGATTTCGGTTATTACTTTGGGCGGCAGTTCCATATTGTCCATCTCCATATTTTCCTGGACCAATGGCGGGAAGTCCCAACATTTGGCGAATAATAAACTCGGGCGTTGCCCCGCCAGGATAATTAGTAATGGATTTATTGTAAACAATATCTGCCGAAAAACTCAATTTAGAAGACAGTTTTATATCCGAATTTATCCTTAAATCGTACTTCGTAAAATCAGTATTTGCGGTCAATCCTTTTTGATTAAGGTATGTTGCCGAAGCAAATATTTTCATCTTATCCGTACCCGAACTCACCGTAAGATTGTGATTATTCATCAAGCCCGAATTGGTCAGAACACCTTTCGTCCAGTCGGTATCGAAAAAGTTGAAATTATCGGCAGGATTACTTTTATAATCGGAAATTAATTGGTCAGGAAAAGCCTTCGCCTTGCCCGAATTTACCAAAGCCTGATTATACAATTCCATGTGTTCGATGGCGGTGAGGCGTTGGGGAAGATTAGTAGCATCTTGCCAAGACACGAAATTATTGTAGCCAATAGTTGTGCCGTCCGCTCCTCGTTTGGTTTTCACTAAAATAACGCCATTGGCAGCCCGAGAGCCAAAAATGGCGGTTGAAGCAGCATCTTTCAACACCGAAATACTTTCGATATTATTGACATCAATGGCATCCAGACTCATCTCGACATTATCCACCAAAATCAAGGGCGTTGTACCCGCCGAAACCGAACCAATACCTCTAATATTGATGGTTGCTCCATCACCACCAGGTTTTCCCGATTGTTGAGAAACTGTCAGACCAGCGGCTAATCCTTGCAATAAGTTTGTGGAAGATGCGACCTGGCGTTTTGCCAAAGTTTCGTTATTCAATGTAGAAACTGAACCCGTAAGATTGGCTTTTTTCTGCGTACCATAACCCACAACCGCTACTTCCGTTAAATTTGTCGAAGAACTTATCATGCTGATTATCAAGTCAGTAGCGGTAGAAATTGTTTTTTCCTGCGAATCAAAACCCAGCGATGTGAAGACTAAAACGGCTTTGTCATTTAAATTGATTTTGAAGTTTCCGTTGGCATCCGTAACCGTACCTTTGGTAGTACCTTTCACTTTCACCGAAGCCCCCGCAATAGGATTGCTGTCGGTTTGGTCAATGACTTTTCCAGTAATTTGTCGGTCTTGGGCAAAGGAGAAACCCAAGTTTAGCGATAGAAAAGCCAAACACAATAGTAGTTTTTTGAGCATAAGAATTTTTGAATTTTTGAATTTAACAAATATAGTAGATTTTTATAAAAATGAGGAGAAAATCTACTATTGGAAAGCAATTTTTTTTGGATTGTACTCTTTAATGCGGTTTATTTAGAATGATGAAATATATTCAAAAGTATATTCATTGACCATAAAATTGTAATTATAGAAAATAACCATATGTATAGATTTTATTCTTAAATTTGGTATAGTATTTTATTTCCAAAAATCCCCCATCAACCATGAAATTCAAATTATTCATCCTCTCCTTAACTTTACTAATTTTCCATACCATCAATGCCCAAAGCATTGACCCAAAACTATTCTCTTCCCTCAAATACCGCATGATTGGTCCGCATCGGGGCGGGCGAACTGTGGGGGCGGTGGGTGTTCCGCAACAACCCAATGTTTTTTATATTGGCGTAAATAATGGCGGAGTGTGGAAAACTACCGACTATGGCAGAACCTGGAATCCTATTTTTGATGACCAACCTACGGGTTCGGTGGGTGATGTAGCGGTTGCTCCTTCAAATCCAAATGTTCTGTATGTGGGCAGTGGAGAGGGAATTCAACGCCCCGATTTGTCGGTTGGTGATGGAATTTATAAGTCCGTTGATGCAGGCAAAACTTGGATTAATACGGGTTTGAAAGATGGACAACAAGTGGGAGGTCTCGCCATTGACCCAACAAATGAAAACCGAGTTTTTGCGGCAGTCTTGGGGCATCCCTACGGACCAAATACCGAAAGAGGCGTTTTCAGAACGATTGATGGGGGTAAAAATTGGGAAAGAGTTTTGTATAAAGATGAAAATACGGGGGCAGTTCAAGTAACGATTGACCCCAAAAATCCGAACATTATTTTTGCCGATTTGTGGGCAGCCCGTCAAGGTCCTTGGGAAAATGGGCAATGGCAAGGCAAAGAAAGTGGTTTGTATAAATCAACGGATGGCGGTACAACTTGGAAAAAGCTCACCGCAGGTTTGCCAACCGTTGAACAAGGTTTAGGAAGGATTGGATTTGGGATTGCTCCGAGCGACCCTTCAAGAATGTTCGCTACTGTAGATGCTGATAAATTTGGCGGTATTTTTCGTTCAGACAATGCAGGAGAATCTTGGCAATTGATGAGTAAAGATGTTCGGCTTTGGGGGCGTGGAAGTGATTTTGCGGAAATAAAAGTGCATCCCAAGAATCCTGACGTAGTTTTTAGTGTAGATGTAGATACTTGGAAATCGGAAGATGGGGGCAAAACTTGGTCGGCATTCAGAGGAGCTCCTGGCGGTGATGATTACCATCGTTTATGGATAAATCCTGAAAAACCCGAAATTATGCTCTTGGCGGGCGACCAAGGAGGCATTGTTACGGTGAATGGCGGCGAGTCATTTTCTTCATGGTATAATCAAGCGACTGCCCAATTTTATCACGTCAGTACCGATAATGCTTTTCCGTATAATGTTTATGGTGGGCAACAGGAAAGCGGTTCGGTGGGCATTACGTCCCGAGGAAATGATGGCATTATTACCTTCCGAGACTGGCATCCCGTGGGCGTGGAGGAATATGGATATGTAGCCGCCGACCCGCTCGACCCGAATATTATTTACGGAGGAAAAATCACTCGATACGACAAACGAACTGGACAAACCCAAAACATTGCCCCCGAATCAGTACGTTCGGGCAAGTATCGTTTTGTGAGAACTGCCCCCGTGATGTTTTCGCCCATTGACCCCAAAACGCTTTATTTTGCAGGAAATGTCTTGTTCAAAACCCAAGATGAAGGTAATTCGTGGCAAGTAATTAGCCCAGATTTAACCCGAGAATCTTACGATGAAATCCCCGAAAGTATCGGCATCTATAAATCGGAAGAGATGAAAAAAATGGCAAGACGTGGAGTGATTTATTCCCTTGCCCCTTCGCCCAAAGATATTAACACCTTATGGGCAGGAACGGATGATGGATTGATTCATGTTACGAAAGACGGTGGCAAAACTTGGAAAAAATCATACGATTCGGGGACTTGGTCAAAAATTTCTCAATTAGAAGCCAGTCATTTTGAGGTAAATACCGCCTACGCCGCCATCAACAGAATCCGTTTAGATGACCAAAAACCGCATATTTTTCGTACTAAAGATGGTGGGAAAACTTGGCAAGAAACCGTGAAAGGTTTGCCAAATGACCCAATTAACACGATTCGAGAAGACCCGACCAGAAAAGGACTTTTGTTTGCAGGGTCGGAAACAGCGATTTATGTATCTTTTGATGATGGAGAGAATTGGCAATCGTTACGCCAAAATATGCCCGCCACTTCCATTCGTGATTTGGTGATAAAAGATGATGATATTGTGGTAGGAACGCACGGACGTAGCTTTTGGATTTTGGATAATATTACGCCTTTGCGACAAATCTCCACAGATTTAGCCAAAAACGAAGCCATTTTATTCAAGCCCCAAACTACGCACCGAGTACGTTTTAGCCTTTATACCGACACGCCCAATCCGCAAGAAGAACCCGCTGGACAAAACCCACCCGACGGAGCTATGATTGATTATTTCTTGAAAGAAAACGCCTCTGGTGAAGTCGTAATGGAGATTTTTGATGGCTTAGGAAAGTCAGTCAGACGGTTTTCGAGTAATGATAAACCTTATGAAATCCCCGAAGTGAACATTCCTTTGTACTGGATTCGTCCGCAACAAATTTTATCGGGTGAGGCAGGTTCGCATCGTTTTTTGTGGGATTTGCATTATAAACCTTTGAATTTACCACCAGCCTATCCTATTTCGGCAGTATATCAAAACACCGCCCCCGACCCAACTTCTCCCTGGGCAATGGTGGGAAATTATACCGTGAAATTAACCGTAAATGGCAAAACGCAGAGCCAAAATTTCACCCTAAAAACCGACCCAAGAGTAAAAACATCAACCGAAAAACTCCAACAGCAACACGATTTATCCGTGATTTGCTACGAAGGCAGAAAGAAGATTTCGGGTATGTTGGAAGAAATGAATAAAGCCACAAAAACCCCACAAACAACCGAATTAGAAGGAAAATTGAATAAACTCAACAACGGTTTTACCTCCATTTTCAACATCCTCCACGACTCAGACACCGCCCCAACAACCCAAACCATTACCGCAGTAAATGATGCGAAGAAGAATTTGAAGGAATTGATGGATGTTTGGGAGAAGCGATAAAAGTTTAGACCACAAAAAATTTACCGCAAGGACGCTATGACGCTAAGATATTTTCATTGCGTCATAGCGTCCTTGTGGTAAAAACTAAAACTTCACCACCTTCCTCGTAACCGATTTCTCCCCCGCTTGCAATTTCAAAAAGTACGTTCCAGCCTTCAAGGTTGAAAGGTCAATTGTTCCCTCGTGCGACTGTGTACGGGTGGCGGAATTGTGCATATATTGCGTAATACCCGAAACATCATACAAGGCTACCGAAGCCGTTGTGGCTTGTGGCGTTTGGATTTTCCAGTTGCAAATTTCTGAACTTGGTACGGGGAAAACCTCAACGTTCAATTCCTTTTCTTCCTCCGCCGAAAGGATGATGATTTCAATTTTTGCCGTGCCTGAAACTGTACCCGTTCCACAAATATTTTTGACCTCTGTGACGCTGTAAGTAGTTGTGGATAAAGGTTTTACCGAAATTTCAAAAGGAGATTTGGTGGCAGTATATTCTTTGCCATCGGATAGTTTGAACGTCCACGGGGCGTTATTTTAAAATCATTCCCACTCGCCCACATCTCTATCATCTTGTAATTCAAGATATAACTTATCCATCCATCTATTATCATTAAATAATATAATTGCTTCTTCATAAATTTTATGCCCCGTATTTTTATTGACATTAATTGTTGATTCGTAGTCTTCAAACTCAATAAAGGGTTCAATTAATTGAGAAATCATGAAATTGAGATTTGTAATTTTCGATTTTATTTTCTTAATGTTACACTTTGCAATAATTTCAAAAGTACAATTATTTTTCTCTTCAGTTAATTCAATCAAAAAATCGTATTATTGAGTGTTTATGATGGTTTTCATATTTTGGATATTTGAATGATAGTTTTTAAAAAGAACTTTGAATAAATACATAATTATATAATTTTGATGAAAAATACAGTGAAAATTGAATGCAAAGTTTATTATAAAGAAACTTTGTATTTATATAAGCAAATTGGAACAACATTTCCTGTAAATTTAAGGTAAGAAATATTTTATTCAATTGTAAAGTATTAAACCAACATTATCGAACAAAAGATGAAAAAACTGCCAACAAGAAACGAGTTAATGCTGCCCACTATTGAAGCCATTAAAAAGTTAGGAGGTTCTGCTAATACTGACGAAATTTACGAAAAAATAGTTGAAGACCTAAAATTGAGTGATGCCTTATTAGAAGTGATTGATGGAAAAACAGGTCAATCAATGTTGCAATATGATTTATCTTGGGTAAGAACCATTTTGAAAAATAAGAATATTTTGACAAAAGGCGGAAAAGGTATCTGGGTATTGAATAACAGCAATGTGATTACCCCTACAATCGAACCAACACCTAAAATTAAAAAAAATGAAGAAAAAGATGCAGATGAAGAAGTTGAAGAACTAGAAAAATGGAAAAAAGAAGTTATCGAAATAATTACCGAAAATCTAAGTCCAAGTTCATTTGAAAGACTTATTCAACGAATTTTAAGGGAAAAAGGATTTTCACAAGTAGAAGTAACTGGAAAAACGGGCGATGGCGGTATCGATGGGAGAGGAATTGCAAAGATAAACGGCATTTTAAGCTTTCACATTATTTTTCAATGTAAACGATATAAAGGAAAAGTATCATCAAGTGAAATAAGAGATTTTAGAGGTGCGATGGTTGGACGAACAGATAAAGGGTTATTTATTACCACCGGCACATTTACAAGAGACGCAGTAAGAGAAGCTAACAGAGATGGAGCACCGGCCATTGATTTAATGGACGGTGATAAAATAGCTGAAAAACTAAAAGAACTAAGTTTAGGAATTGATATAGAGCTAAGAGAACACATTACAATCAATAGAAATTGGTTTGAGAATTTCTAAGGCAAAGCGATATTTAATCATAAAATTTAATCAAATGGAAGAGTTTACAATTCATTTAACACGTGAATATATTGTACGAATCGAAGCAAAAAATGAGGAGGATGCTATGTCTTTTTCAGAGCTTTATGTTTCTGGCGGTTTTGATGATTCTGATAAATTAACTCAACAAAAGTATAATTTCAAAATTCAAAACATCGCCCCAATTTTAAACGAATCTTTTCGTTTGGAATAACTAACTTCAATTCCTCCCAATATTTGCTCATGGAAAGTCCCGATTAAATTGTTAATAGGTTTATCAATTTGACGTAAAATTTCTGATTGGATAAGGCTTTCTTCATCAATATCATTAAACTTTGAATAAATGTTAGCTTAATCACATCGACCTTATTAGTGTAAAAACTCTTTTTGCTAATATTATTTTTTGCCTTCAAATAAGACTTGTGTAGGTTAGCAACACACGCAATAAAATGCTCATCAGTTATAAAATCAACGTATCTATTCTTCATTTGTATTTACAGTTTTTAATTATTGGGTAAGATAAGATTTTTTATTGGTTTTGCAGGGTGGAAACAAAACCATTCGGTCCTTTCCATGCGTAGGTGCTGCCACCCGTAGCCGAGAGTTCAAGCGTAAGGTTTTGGTTGCCGCACAAAGGAGCATTGGAAGAAATCGTTTGGCTAAATGCGGTGTAATGGAATAGTAAAAATAGGGTGATTTGATAGATTTTTTTCATTGTTTTTTGTGGAAGTTTTTGTGGAAAATTAAGTATAAAGTTCTAATTATTTATTCAAAAAACCAATCGCAGGTCTATCCACATCAATTGCTTTTTCGTTAGTCAGATAATCCAATGCCTCATATACATCAGCAAACTGTTTGTTATAATTTTGTTCTAAGGCTGATATTTTTGTGGCTAAATCCTGATAGTTTAAAGCATATTGTCTCATCATCACAAAGGCTCTCATAATATTGATATTGACATTAATAGCCACATCCGAATTAAGAATACCACTCAACATCGCCAAACCTTGTTCTGTAAAAGCGTAGGGCGTATTTGACGTGTTACGTTTTAATTGTTCAGATGTCGTCACAATTTGTGATGACATGGTTTGCCATTCTTCTTTTGTTATTTGAAACATAAAATCTTCTGGAAATCTTTTAGAATTTCTCTTTACGGCAAGATTTAAGTTTTTAGTTAAGACCTCATACAACTCGGCAAGGTCAAAATCTAACATTACTTTTTGTCCACGTACTTCGTAAATTCTGGTTTGAATAAGGGTAAGTTCCATTGTTTATTTTTTATTAGTGGTTAATGGTATGCGGTTGCAAATTGCAACCGCATACCCTATTTATTGTCTATACGCCTCGTATGGCTACTTTATGCGGTCACAAATTGTGACCGCATACTTACAAATATCGTTAATGAGTCCTTAATATCAGCTATGCGGTGCCAATTTGTCACCGCATAACCATACTAATAAATCAAAGGAAACCTCTCTGGATTAAACTCGTGCATCATCGTATAGGCAGTATCAAAAACATTCTCGGCATTGGGTTTTGAGAAATAATCACCGTCTGAACTATACGCTGGGCGGTGGGGAACTGCCGACATACATACGGGTTTTGAATCAAGATAACGGAAGGCATTTTGCTCGTCCAAAACGTGCTGCATCATATACGCCGAACCTCCGCCTGGCATATCTTCATCCGCAAAAATCACTCGATTAGTCTTTTTGATAGATTCCACAATTTTATGGGTTATATCAAAAGGCAAAAGCGTCTGAATGTCAATTACTTCCACCGAAATATCAATTTCTTCCAACTGTCGGGCGGCTTCCATGACAATTCTGCACATCGAACCATACGTTACAATGGTGATGTCTCTTCCGTCACGTATCACCTCTGGCACGCCTAAAGGCACTCGCATTTCGGAAAGGTTGTTGGGCAATTTTTCTTTCAAACGGTAGCCATTCAAACATTCCACCACAATGGCAGGGTCATCTGAATTTAGGAGGGTATTATACATCCCTGCGGCTTGGGTCATGTTTCGAGGTACGCACAAGTGTACGCCCCTGAGTCCACCTAATAAAACTGCCATGGGAGAGCCTGAGTGCCATATTCCTTCTAAACGATGCCCACGAGTACGGATAATTAAAGGAGCTTTTTGTCCGCCCACGGTGCGATAATGCAGACAAGCCAAATCGTCCGAAAGCGTAGCAAATGGATAGAAAATATAGTCTAAATATTGAATTTCGATAATGGGGCGAAGTCCACGCATTGCCGCCCCGATGCCTTGTCCTACGATGGTCATCTCCCGAATTCCAGTATCGGTAATTCTTAAATCTCCGTGTTTTTCTTGAAGCCCCGCCAGTGTTTGGTTTACGTCACCAATTTTACCGACATCTTCCCCCAAAATAAAAATTCGTGGGTCAATCGTCAATAAATGATCGAAGTTTTTGTTCAAAATCTCCCGTCCGTCCACACTTGGCGAAGTGGCATCATACACGGGTATAACGGCTTTCATTTTTAGCGGAGATTCGTCTGAAACGCTGTATTGATGGGAATCAAAACGGTCAAAATTCTTCTCGGCAGTTTTGGCTAACCATTCTTTCAAGCCTTGTTTTGTGGACGATTCTTCAAAACGTAATGCACGTAAAACCTTTCTCACCGCCACCACATTTTCGTGGTGAATGGGGTTCACGGCTTTGCGTAAATCCTCAGCTATGGCTTTTACTTCCGCACCACTTTTGCTTTCCGAAGCCGCCTGATACATCAACGAAAGGGCATCTTCACGTTCAGGTTTTACGGAATCCATGTAGGCAGACCAAGCGGTTTTCTGAAAAACTCTTGCCGCCTTAACCGTCTCACTATCAATTTCTTGCAATTCATCTTCGGTAGCGAACCCTTCGGAAAGAATCCACTCACGGAATTTAGTATTACAATCAAAATCTATTTCAAATTGTAATCTCTCGGCAGATTTATAACGCTCATGCGACCCCGAAGCCGAATGTCCTTGCTGTTGTGTAACTTCCTCCACGTGAATCAATGAAGGAATGTGAAAATCACGAGCCAAAGTTGCCGCTTTTTGATAGGCTTCCATCAACCCAACATAATCCCAGGCTTTCACGGCGATAATCTCTAAACCTGCTCCGTCTTTATTGCGTTGAAAACCTGCCAAAGCCTTAGAAATAGAAGATTTTGTCGTTTGAAATTCGGAAGGTACAGAAATACCGTAGCCATCATCCCAAACCGACATTACTAACGGAATCTGCAAAACCCCAGCCGCATTAACACATTCCAAAAACATTCCTTCCGAAGTGGAAGCATCGCCGATGGTTGAGAAACAAACTTCATTACCCCCACGAGTGAATTTTTCCGAAACCTCCTGTAAATCAGCCGATTGGCGATATAATTTTGAAGCATAAGCCGCTCCAACTGCCCGAGGCATCTGCCCAGCCGTTGAAGAAACCCCCGCCATTGAATTGTATGATTTGGTTTGGTCAAGCCATTTCCCCTCCTCATCCAACCAACGAGTAGCATGGTGATTGTTCATCGTCCGTCCGCCCGTGTGTGGGTCGAAAGCGATGTCGGGGTGTCCGTAAAGTTGAGAGAAATATTGTGTCCAAGTCATGTCTCCAACTGCCGCCACAATGGTTTGGTCACGGTAATATCCCGAAACGAAATCACCTGCTTGCATGGCACGGGCAAGGGCAATTTGGCACATTTCCTTGCCATCACCATAAATTCCAAACTTGGCATGACCCGAAAAAACCTCTTTCCTGACCAATAGACTACATTCTCGACTCATGCGAGCGAGTTGGTAATCAGCCAAGACAGATTCTTTGCTAAACGTTAAGACTTCGGAGAGTAATGTATTTTCCAAGAGAGTTTCGATGTTTGGGGTTCGTTGTTCGATGTTCGGATTTTGATATTCGATGTTTAAAGTGAATTCGTTTGTATATTAATGGTTAAATTTGAAACCAAATATAAAACCCCGAGCATCGAACATCGAAGCGGAACGCCGCCCGAACCAAACATCAATTTTCCTTCAAAAATACAAAAATTTAATTAGTACAACAAATAGTTTAGGGATTAGGATTTAGGGATTAGGGGTTTGGGGCAAGATGATTTTCAGTTTAATAACGTTGAAATAATCTTTACAGTTTTCCTTCTAACCCCTAATCCCCAGCCCCTAACCCCTAAAATTAGATTGTTAATGATTTGTTAAAGATTGGCAAAGATTTTGCAAACCTGTTCACAACATTTACTTTTGTTTTGTGAAAGAGTGATTTAGTATTAATGAATAAGTATTGAGTAAGAGATTTAAAGAATATTCTATGGTTGTTTTAATCATTTATTTCTTCAAAATTTGCTCAAAATCTTTTCAATCAAAATAAAATCTCATTCCTTCAAACAACATTTAGGTATCATAAAAATTAAACAACAAATCAAACATTAATCATGAAAAAATTACTTTTTGTATTCGCATTTTTGTTCGTAGCCACATTCGCTAACGCACAAGGAGTTATCAAATTCAAAACTGAATCTCACGATTTTGGTAAAGTGGAAGAAGGCGTTCAGGCAGCCTATACTTTCGAGTTCACTAACACAGGAACTGCTCCCGTAGTAATCTCAAACGCACAGCCTTCATGTGGTTGCACAACACCAGATTGGACAAAAGAGCCAGTTATGCCAGGTAAAACAGGTTTTGTAAAGGCTTCTTTCAATTCATCGGGTCGTCCAGGAAACTTCAACAAAAATATCACTGTTATCAGTAATTCTGAAACTCCACAAATTGCTTTGACCATCAAAGGTGAAGTAAACCCAAAGGCTGCGGCAGATGAGAAAAAAGTTGAGCCAGCACCAGTGGTTTCTAAAGTAGCTCCTGCTGCTGCACCCGTAGCTGCACCAGCACCAGCGGCTGTAAAAGCAACCACTCGTAAAAAATCAGGTACTAAATAGTATTACAAATATTTTACTTCGTAAATAAAATCCCTACAGACATATTAATGTTTGTGGGGATTTTTTGTTTTTGTATAGAAGTTGAATTAACGGCTATTTGTATTTCATTATTTCAATGTCTATATTCAACAATCCAATAATTTAACAATTCAACAATTAATACATGAAAGCTGTACTTTGTAAAACCTACGGACCACCCGAAACCCTTGTGGTTGAGGAGGTTGCATCTCCAATTGCCTCAAAAGGAAAGGTCGTTATCAGTGTAAAAGCCTGTGGCGTAAACTTCCCTGATACCTTGATTATTCAAGGGAAATACCAAATAAAACCACCCATGCCATTTTCGCCAGGCGGAGAGGTTTCGGGAATTATTAAGGAAGTAGGCGAAGGCGTATCTCACTTGAAAGTGGGCGATAAAGTATTCTCCTTGACAGGTTTTGGCGGTTTTGCCGAAGAAGTTGAAGCCGATGCCAAAACGACTTTGCTAATGCCCGAAGGCTTAGATTTTATCACGGCTTCGTCCGTTATGTACACGTATGGAACATCCTATCATGCCCTAAAAAATCGGGCAGAATTGAAAACTGGTGAAACTTTATTGGTCATGGGATCGGCTGGAGGCGTTGGTTTGGCAGCGGTTGAATTGGGTAGAATCATGGGGGCAAAAGTAATTGCGGCGGCTTCAACGGATGAAAAATTAGAACTTTGTAAAAAATACGGAGCTACCGAAACCATCAATTATTCGACCGAAGATTTAAGAGAACGCATCAAGGAAATCACGGGTGGCAAGGGCGTGGACGTAATCTATGACCCCGTAGGAGGAAAATATACCGAACCCGCTTTCCGTTCCATTGCTTGGAAAGGGCGTTATTTGGTGGTTGGTTTTGCAGCGGGCGATATTCCAAGTCTGCCTTTGAATTTACCTTTACTGAAAGGGGCTTCGGTGGTGGGCGTATTTTGGGGAGCCTTTGCTGCCAACGAACCCAAAGAAAGTTTCCAAAACTTCAAAGAGTTGTTAGGTTTCATTGCCGAAGGAAATCTAAAACCTCACATCCACGCCCAATATACCTTTGAGCAAACATCCGAGGCATTGTATGAAATGCTGGATAGAAAGGTAATGGGGAAAGTGGTGATTGTGAGTTAACTATCTCAACTCTCTCGGACTATCCTTCAAAGCATATCTTAGCACCACTTTTTTCTTGGAGACATTCTCTAAAAAAGGTTTCAAAATTTGTTCCGCAGATTTCTTGGTTTGTTCCAAAATGCCCATTGATTGGGCATTTTTTACTACTTCGTTTTCCGCTTTTTTGAAGGCTTGGTCAATCAAAACACCTTCGTCCAAAAAAGCGTATTCCGTATTATAAACCTTTGATTTTGAGTGGTCTATCTTATAATTACAAATCTCTGGCTCGGGTAAATGAACCACCAAAGTATCGGAACCTTCCTCAATATCCGCCACTCTGATTTTGGTTAAATCCAAACAACCTGTCGCCTCGCCCGATACTATTAAAAGCACTTTGGCATCGGGCAGTAAGTCCTTCTTGATTTTGCTTTCAACGACATCTCTGAAATTATATTTGACCAATTCCAACTTTCCCATCGAAGTGATTTTTTGCAACAGAGCATTGTGCGAAACCTCTACTTCGCCCCCACCAAAAGGGTTTTTAAAGCCCTTGACTTTCTCCCAAACGAAGATAGCAAAGACGATAATTAATAACAAAGGAATAAGCCGAATGAGTTTGCGAAGCATGGTTTTTGGGATGATTTTTTTAAAAATACATTAATTCTTTCAAAACACGAAATCCACCTTGTTGAACGGTGAATATTTCGCTAATTTGCATCCCTTAATTTTTCCTAAAATACATGAAAATTCTGCATACTGCCGACTGGCATTTGGGTAAAAAACTTTATAAACAAGAACTTACAGAAGAACATCAACTCTTTTTTGAATGGCTCATCGACACCATAAAAGAGCGTAAAATTGACGTTTTATTGATTTCGGGTGATGTTTTTGACCTCTCCAATCCACCCACCGAAGCTCGTGCCTTGTATTATTGGTTTCTTCGGAAAATGATTGAGCAAAAATGCAAAATTATTATCACGGGTGGTAACCATGATTCGGCTTCGATGCTGAATGCTCCCAAAGATATTTTGGCGATGTTGGACGTGGTAGTTATCGGTGGGGCAACTGCCAATATTGAGGATGAAATTATTGATTTGGGCGAAGTCATTATTTGTGCCGTTCCCTACCTCAGAGACATGGATATTCGCCAAGCCATCCAAGCCGAAAGTGTGCAAGGAAGGGTGGATGCGGTGAGAAACGGCATCAAAAATCACTACGATATATTGGCAAATCTTTGTCATGAACGTCATGCAAGTACGCCCGTGATTGCGATGGGGCATTTATACGCAAATGGCTCCATAACGTCCGAATCTGAACGAGAAATACAGATTGGAAATTTGGCAGCTTTTGGCGAAGCAGATTTCTCAGAAACCTTTGATTACGTGGCTCTGGGGCATATTCACCGCCCCCAAAGAGTTGGAGGGAAAGAGCATATTCGTTATTCGGGTTCGCCCATTGCTTTGAGTTTTAGTGAAAAAGATGATTTGAAAATTGTGATTGAATTAGAAATTTCTTCGGGAAAAATTCAGAAAATAGAAGAAATTACGGTTCCCAAATTCAGAATTCTTAAAAAAATGACGGGCGATTTCTTGAAAATGAAAAGCCTTTTGACGGGTTTTGCCCATGAATCAGCTTTAAAAGCATTTTTGGAAATTGAAGTAATTGAAGAATTGTATAACCCCTTACTTATCAGAGAATTAAATGAAATTGTTACGATTTTTGACGATGAAAAAACGATGATTCTCAAACACCGAATCAGGTTTAATAATGAAGTAAGCAGCACCGACCAACTCTTTCACGAAGGGCAAAATATTGACGACATCAACGAAACGGATATTTTGATGAAGCGTTTGGAAAAAGAAAATGGATTATCCGAAGAACATCGCATTTTGTTGATGGAGGCATTCACGGAATTATTGCAACAGGTAAAGGAGGAAAATTAAATGAAAATCAATAAAATATATCTCAAAAATATTAACTCTTTCAAGGGCGAACACCTCATTGATTTTGGACTAAACCCGCTTTCAAATGCTGGGCTTTTTGCTATTGTTGGACCAACGGGAGCAGGGAAATCTACTCTTTTGGATGCTATCACTTTGGCATTGTTCAACCGCATTCCAAGGTTCGATAAAAAGGTTTCCAAAGACCTTGTGGGGGCGGGCGGGTCTATTCTCACAAGGGGCGAGCGAGAATGTTCAGTTGAAGTTGAATATACCTCAAAGTCAGGCACTTATACTTCAAAATGGTGGATAAGTATTAACAAAAACAATAATCTCAACGACTACGGCATGGAGGTTATTGATAAAAATACCGACTTGCCCATCACCCATAAAAAGACCGAAGTACCCGAAAAAAACCAGCAAATTATTGGATTGAGTTATGACCAATTTGTGAAGTCTATCTTGCTTTCACAAGGCGAATTTTCAAAGTTTTTGAAATCGGGAAAAGATGAACGGGGGAAACTTTTGGAAGACATCACGGGAATGCAAATTTACCGTAAATTAGGACAAAGAGCCTTTCAGATTTTCAAAGAAAAAGGTGCTGTTTTGACGGATAAAAGATTACAAAAAAACCGTATTTCTGAAAAATTAGTTTCCGAAGAAATTGAGCAAAAATGGACTGGCGAAGTAACTGAAAAAAGCGAAATTATTAAACAAACCGAAGCGAAATTAGAACTTTATAGAGGTAAAATTTCTTTGAAAAATGAATTAATAAACCTTCAAGGAATTATTGACCAAAAAGAAACTGAAAAGGGCAAAATACAAGCAGAGTGGCAACAATTTGAAGAAAATAAAGCAAATATCCTGCAAAATCATGAAGCCGCTGAACCGTTCAAGGATGAGATTTTGAAGTATAAAAATGAAGAGAAAATTTTAGCGGATTTAGAAAAACGTTTAGGGTCAGAAAAACAAAATTTATTAGAAAATGGCAGAGAATTAACCCAAAATTCTAAATCAATTGAGGTACTTACCAAAACAGCCATCAATACTGAAAATGCCCTGCAAATCCTTCAAGATTTTAGGGCAAAAGTTTCGGATTTGTCCAATCTTCAACGGGAACAAGAAAATTTATTATTACCAACCAAAAGCCAGATTGATGAAATCATAAAATCCTCCAAAGAACTCAACGATATAAAGCTACATGACCTGTCAGAAGAAACGCTGAATTTGATTACTAAAAAAGCCCAAAATCTAAAAAGTCAACAAGAAAATTGGCTGCAACTCATTGGTATTGAGGACGATAAATCATTGGATTCTCGAAAAGAGGTATTTGAAAAAGAACGTAATTATTACAATCAATTAAAAATATTTATCAAAGAATATGGCGATGTTCAGAAAGAATTGAAGGATGCGAAAGAGGAAGAGGAGAAGCAAAATAAATTTACAAATGACAATACGCCAATTCTTGAAAAAATTCAAAAAGAGTTGAAAGAAATAGAGATTTTAATTGAAAAATTAGAACTTGAAAAAAGTAGATTAGGGCAGTCCTTTAATTTTGATAAAGAAAGGAATAATCTCTTGAAAAAAGGTGAACCTTGCCCCTTGTGTGGTTCTTTGGAACATCCATTTTTGAGTCATTATGCCAATAATTATGTAGAAATTGACCAGCAAATTATTGCCGAAAAATCGAAACAAAAAGAGCAAACAAAACAGTTAAATTCAATAGTTTCGAGCATTGGAACGGCAAGACAAAGTGCCGAAAAAGAAGCAAAAAGAATCATTAGTTTTACCGAAAAAAGAGATGAAATAGTATCAAAAATCAATGCTATAAAACTTGATTTAGGGCTTGAAAAAGTAGGAAATTCCACATGGGTAGATGAACAAATTACGCTGAAAAATGCTCAAATTAATGCAGTAGGTTTGTACGAAAAATCAATGTATGAAGTTAAAAATTTTAGAATTTTATACAAACTTATTGAGGAATTTATCAAAGCTCAAACTAAAAATAATCAATTAAAAAATAATATAAAGTCCTTATATTCAGGCAATAACATTAATACGGATTGCGATAAATTGCAAGGAGTTTTATCTGAATTGAATACCAAGATTATATCAGGAAATTTAGCTATTGGGAAATTAAATGAAGAAATTAAAACGAAATCTGATATACTTTTACCCACAAAAGAAAGATTGTTAGGACAAATACAATCAGGTGGGTTTATGGACTTTGCCGATTTAGAAAAATACCTACTCAGTCCCGACCAAGTGAAGACTATCAGGGATGAACGAGAACGTATCACAACGCAAATAAATACCCTTTCAAAATTATTAGAAGAAGGCAAAAAACAAAAAGCCTCAAAAGCAAAAGAAGATATTTCAGAAATATCAGTAGATGAACTCAATGAAGGTATTTTAGCTTTACAAGCTCAAAAACAGCATTCAGAAAAAGAACTGAGTGAAATCAACATACAATTAGGGTTTCAGAAATCTTATAAAAATGATATAAAATCGCTCAACGAAGAAATAGTAATCTTAGAAAAATCTAATTTGAAATGGGAACTTTTAGACCAATATATCGGTGACTCCGAGGGTAAGAAATTTAGTACATTTGCCCAAGGATTGACCCTTTCAAGACTAATTGCTTTGTCTAACAAACGATTAAAAGACCTTTCAGACCGCTATCTTTTAGATAAACCGAACGAAAAAGAAGATGATGAATTGATGGTGATTGACCAATATATGGGCAATGAAAGACGGTCAGTGAAAACCCTTTCGGGCGGTGAGACTTTTTTGATTAGTCTTTCGCTGGCGTTGGCATTGTCAGATTTAGCTTCTCGAAATGTAAGATTAGAAAGCCTTTTTATTGATGAAGGCTTCGGAACACTCGACCCCGAAACCTTGGAAACAGCCTTGTGTACGCTCGAAAAATTGCAACAAGAAGGACAGAAAAATATCGGAATTATCTCGCACGTTGAGTCCATCAAAGAGCGTATTACTACCCAAATCAGAATGCAAAAAGATAGCCGAGGATTTAGTAAAATTGAAATTTATTGACCATGAATATCCTAATTTTCCATAATTCCATCCTCCCCGTCAGTAAATATGGTGGTACCGAACGCATTGTCTATTGGTTAGGTAAACAATATGCTCTTTGGGGACATCAAGTTACGTTTCTTTGTCGGGCAGGTTCTACCAGTAATTTTGCCCGAATAATTGTCTATAATCCCGATATTTCCATTAATGACCAAATCCCCGAAGATATAGATATTACTCACCTCGACCATAAGCCTCATCAGCCCGTTACGAAACCCTATATCGTCATGATTCAGGGCAATGAAGATTATGGTGTGGAACTGGACTTGAATACTGTGTTCGTGTCAAAGAATCATGCAAATCGTTACAATTCAGAGGCTTACGTACACAATGGCTTAGATATTTCTGATTATGGAAAGCCCACTTTTACTCAAAAAAGAACGCATCTTCACTTCTTAGCAAAGGCTTCTTGGCGACTCAAAAATGTGAAAGGAGCAATAGAATTGGCTCGAAAAACGAATAATAAATTAGTCGTTTTGGGAGGAACAAGATTTAATATCAAGATGGGATTTCGATTTACGCCTTATCCAAGTATTCAGTTTTACGGCATGGTTGGCGGCGAAGAAAAGAATCATTTGCTGAATAATTCCAAGTGTTTATTGTTCCCCGTTTTGTGGCACGAACCCTTCGGAATTGCCTTGATAGAAAGCCTTTATATGGGTTGCCCAGTTTTCGGAACGCCCTACGGTTCACTGCCCGAACTGATTACGCCCGAAGTGGGATTTTTATCCAATAAAAAATCGGAATTAATTACTCAAATAGCTGACATTGATCGGTTTGATAACAAAAAATGCTCAGAATATATAGCCGATAATTTCACGATTCGCCATACTGCCGAAGCCTATTTGAAATATTATGAAGTGGTTTTGAATGGTAAAACAATTAATGAAACGCCCCCTACAGAATTGGAAAAGCAACCAAAATTTTTGGCGTTTGATTAAATCATTTCACCTCAAAAACTGCTATCCCAATTCGGTAGCCCTCGGCATATAATTCAATGATATGCTTTCCTTCTTTGTATGCCTGCCCACGACTATACACAAACTCGACTGATTGATGTGAATTATCGTAAAGAACCTTTTGCTTGGCGGTGTAGGTGGTTTCTTTGCCTTTATAATTGAACGTTCCCGAACCCGTTGCCATGTCTGCAACCGTTGCTCCGCTTGGGTCGAGAATTCTTAGATAAATCGTTTTGGCTTCCCGAGTCGTTACGCCGTTTTCCTGCAAATAGAACGTTATACGCACTTTATCTACCTTTTTTGACCGATAAATACCCCCGTCACTTTCTTTCCCTTTGGTCGAAATGGCATAACTATTAATGCTTTCTGCCCGCAATGCCGCTGCTTGCGATACTTTATCGCTTAATTCACGATTGCGAGCTTCGGCTTCCTTGGCACGGTCGGCAAGTTCTTTTTGCTTAATCGTAAACGTATTTGCCGAGTCGCTAAGGGCTTTTTGGGCGAAAGAAATTCCTTCTAAAAGATTCTGAGTTTCTTTGCTTAATGAATCGTTTTTAGCCGTCAAAATTCCATTTTCCTTTCGTAAAGTATATAGCTGAGCATCTTTCTGTCCTAATAAAGTAACATAATCTTTGATTTTAGATTGGTACTTTTGGGTTGAAAAACCGTCCATTTTCTGCAAGGCAATTCTATCAGCTTGCAGTTGTGTTTTGGCTTTCACCAGTTCATCAATACTACCCCCCAATCTCTTGATTTCCACAATTTTATTGTTCAATTGGGTCTCAATGGAGTCTAATTGCGTGTTGGTTTGCAGTAATTCTTTGGCTTGGGATGTGCTTATTTCCTCTACTTTATAATTTTGCTGACGTTCACGGAAATACAAAAAGCCTAAGGCGGTGGCCAAGATGGTTAGTACGGCAATGGCAATTTTGAGTTTGTTCTCGCTTTGTCTATTTGGATTATACTCCATTTTTTGGATTAGTGTGATAGTTATGGGTTGTTTTCGATTCACAGGGAACGATTGGGGATAAATTGTTCACAGTAAAAAGCAAAATATTTTGGTAATACAAAATTGGAATACAAATTTAGGGGAATTATTGATAAATCATTACCGATTATCATTGCCAACTTTGTTTATTCCACTAAATAGAACGTTTTATTAAGTTTTTTATTTACAACAATTCTTAAAAATTGAGGTTAATTTTATGGGAAATTATATGACCATATAGGCAGGATAGTAATATTAGAAAATAGAGTTTGAAAACATTTCCCTAAATCCTATCTTTTCTATCATTCTTATGTGGTAAAAACATTGAAATATGAATATAGCACAAAATATACAAAATATCAATTCCTCATTAGCAGGAACATCGGCTCGTTTGATTGCCGTTACTAAAACTAAGCCAATTGAAGACTTACAAGCCGCTTATGATGCCGATTGTAAGATTTTTGGTGAAAATAAGGTACAGGAAATGGTACAGAAATGGGACGTTTTACCCAAAGATATTGAATGGCACTTGATTGGACATTTACAGTCTAATAAAGTAAAATATATGGCTCATTTCGTAGCCATGATTCATTCAATTGATTCTTTAAAACTCTTGCAAGAGGTTGATAAACAAGCACTTAAATATGAAAGAGTAATTGATTGTCTTTTGCAAATCTATATCGCTCAGGAAGAAACAAAATTTGGATTATCCCAAGAAGAGGCCCTTGAAATATTAGATTCACCAGAACTCAAAACCATGAAAAACGTAAGAATTGTGGGTGTAATGGGTATGGCAACGAATACCGATAATCAAGAGCAAATTAGATTAGAATTTAGGGGCTTAAAGTCATTTTTTGAGACCTTAAAATCAAGATATCCAGCAACGGACAATATTCAACTAAAAGAAATTTCCATGGGGATGTCAGGCGATTATTTGCTTGCTACCGAAGAAGGTTCAACGTTGGTGCGAGTGGGTTCGGCTATTTTTGGGAGTAGATAGGCAATAGGCAATGAGTAAAACTATTTAATAAAAAAGCGAATCTTTGGAACTCAAATTCTAAAGATTCGCTTTTTTATTGCCTATTTGCCTAATTCAACACCATTTTCGGAAAGCGATACATTTGTGAATCATAGACCATTAATTGGTCAATTTCTAATTCAAAATATGGGTACAATGGTGAGCGTTCCAATATTTTATGAATATCATTTTTGCTTTTACCATTCATCGTAATCCACCCTCTGCCCGATTCCGCAGAGATGGCGTAAGAATCAATTACGCATTTCAAAATCAACTCGTTTATAATTGAACGGTGTTTTGGCACGAGACTCATAAAGACTTCATCCACACTAAAAAACACAGTTACTTGATATTTGTTCATATTCAAATTCTTAATTTTGTGGTAAATATACCCAAAATTAGTTAATAATTAGTCAGTCAATAATTATAATCAAACATCAGATTTATCTAAAAAGTTTATATTGAGTATTCAAAAAGGGAAGGCTTAGTTCAAAACAAAGCCTTCCCTAAATTACTCTTCAAAAACTATTAATCAGGCGGCTAATCGCTATTAATTAACTACACCGCTCCCATCACATAAATTTCTCCTTTGGGTCCAGCTTGGGTGGTACTTCCTCCCGTGTTTTCCAGCGAAATAGCAAAGGCAACAGGTTTAGCAAACGACTTCATTTTCAAAATATTAGCCGTTCCTGCAATCATTCCTGCATCCACGGGTTTGCCGTCCACAATTGCCCATAATTGATACTGTTTGCCTTTGGGTGCGGCGGGTAAATCTAAGGCTGAAAGATACACTTCTTGCCTAACTTTATCAAAATATATTAAGGCTTTTGAGTTAGGTGAAGGTTTTTGTCCCAATAACTTAATGACCTTAAAATCAGCATTTTGCAGAATTGCTACCTCTTCCTGATAACTTGCTTTAATGGTTTTATTCTCTTGGGCAAAAAGTTGATTCTGGCTTTCCAACGCCACTATTTTATCTTCTGAATTTCTCCAATTATTAAAGAAAAAAATGTTTACTCCTATGCTCAACGCCAATAATGCCCACGAAGCCGCCATGCTGAAAATAGATTTCTGTGGCTTGGTATTATTTAATTGAACAAGATTATTCCTTGTGTTTTGTAATGGTTGTTGTTCTTTAAAAACCGCTGCCAAGATTTTATCTTTTAAGGCAACGGGTGGTTGTTTTTCGTATTGTAATGCGTAATTTTCAAGTGTACTTCTGATGGCTTCCAGTTCTATTTCAATTGCTGGATGCTCCAAAACCATACGCTCTACCTCTGCCGACTCCCCGACGGTGGTAATGCCCAAGACGTAGCTTTCTAAAATTCCTGATTCTATATATTCTTTCATGTTCATATCCATTTATCTAAAATTCCAAACAAAATAACCAAAATCATTTCCACAAAATACTGTCTCAATTGTACAATGGCAGCCTTTACTCTTGTTTTCACCGTTCCCAAAGGAATACCAAACTCATCGGCAACTTCCGCTTGGGTATATCCCTTAAAATACAATAAATCAATCATCTGGCGGTGTTCGGGACGAAGGTTTTCTACTACCTTTTTCAACCCAATTGCGTCAATATCAAACTGACTATTTGCCTGACTATCAATGATTTCAACGGTGGAGTCCAAATCTTGATTCCGTTGTGAATTTTGAAAATCTTGCGAGCGAATTTTGTCAATGGCAGAATTCCGTGCCACATTCAGCATCCAAGTAAACAGCGTTCCTTTGGTGCGATTATACCCTTCGATATTTTTCCAAATCTTTACGAAGGAATCTTGCATTACATCGGCAGCGATTTCTTCTGTACGTACTATTTTCAGAATAACCCCGTATAATGCCGATGAATAATTGTCGTATAAGATGGAGAAACCCCTTTCGTCTTTGCTTTGTAGCATCAGCACAAGGTCTCCTTCATCAATAATAGTTTTACGTTTAGACATGAGTGTTCTCTCTCAATGAATGAATTCGGTGTTGAATTCATTTTGATTAAATGGCTTAATAAAGATAATGGGAATATTTTTAAGTATCGACAGATGCGTATCAAGTATTGAAATTTTTAATAAATAAATTAAAAATCTCAAGAAAAACATCTCAGCGGGGGACTCTTCTTAACTCTGTAGAAAATTCAGTAAATTAACGTTTTGGTTTTGTGCAAGTAGCTAACAATCAATTACTTAAATTACGCACAGCTAATCACAGTCTATTATTTTCAGATAATGGGAAAACTTTTCAAATAAAATTCAAAAAACAAAGGACTTTCAGAGCTGAAAGCCCTTTGTGTATTACCCATTATTAAACCACACCTGTCTATTAGGCGTGGAGAGGGATATTCTCCGTCTCCCTCCATACCTAATTTTACATCTTTGGCAAAACAACTGCATCAATTACGTGAATTACTCCATTCGACTGGTTCACATCATACGTGGTGATGTTTGCCATATTTCCACCTTCGTCTTTCAACACGATATTGTGCATTCCGTTCATCATTGCCGTCAATATGCCACCGCTTACGGTTTTCAAGACTGCTTTTCCATCACCCGCTTTGATAGCTTTGGTAATGTCATTATAATCCATTTTACCCGCCACTACGTGATAGGTCAAAACTTTCGTTAAAGTTGCTTTATTTTCTGGCTTCAACAACGTTTCCACTGTACCCACTGACAAGTTTTCAAAAGCATCATTTACAGGTGCGAACACCATGAAAGAACCTTTTGATTGTAGCGTTTCCACTAAACTATCCGCTTTCACAGCCGTTACCAAGGTAGTATGAGCCTTAGATTTTACCGCATTCTCTATAATGTTTTTTGTGGGGTACATAGCTTCAGAACCTACTATTACCGTCTGTGCGTTTATAGTGAACGCTAATACTCCCATCGCCATTCCTAATAATAAAGTTACTTTTTCATATTGTCTATTAATTTTTGATTATTGATTTAATAAACTTTAACCAACAGATTTACGCAGAACTTGAAGCGTTGGATTCATTAAAGCAAAAAAATAATAAATAATCGAAAAAAGCGAAGGGCGATAAGCGATATTAATATCGCTTATCGCCCTTCGCTTTTTTCGATTACATCTATAACCTAAACAAAAAATGAGTTTGTAAAATATTTTCTTCGTCAAATTCCACTAAGGTTGCTCTTTGTCGATGGTTCCACATATAACCAATCTCGGCAGAAAAATGGGGCGTAAAAACGTGATTATAAGCAAAATACAGTTGATTTTGACTAAATGAATTGGCAGGAACATTGGGGGCAAAATTATATAGAGGTTCTTCACTAATATACACTAAATTACTTTTATTGATATTATATCTCATCTGCAAACGCAATCTGGCACGTCCCTGTTCATCACCGTATGAGCCGTCTGTCAATTGAAAAATTCGGTATTCATATCCCAAACGAGAGCGAAATGTCCATTTTTTGGATAAAACCTTTGTCCACTCGGCATAAACAACTGGACGAATTTCCCATTTTATAGCTTTGGTCAAATCACTATTTTTAGCATAAAGCGGATAAGAATGAAAAACAACAGGGGCAAAAGAAAATGCCATTTCCTTAACCCGATACACCCCAGAAATCCGATAAGCCTCCGACAGTCTGAGCGATAAAGGATTAGGACTTGGGGTAGTAAAATCATTTTGTCTTCTCCAATGCAACTCAATATTCATTTCCCAATGCTCGCTCAGTTTCTTGTTCACCGCCAAACGAGACCAAGAGGTAAAATGCTCATAAGTCTGAGCCAAAGAAGTATTAGCCAACAGCAAGCCAAAGACAAACCCTGTAAATAGTTTTTTCATAAATTAGTTTTAAAATGATGATAGTAAATTTAAGAGAAAGGGCTTTGTTATCCTATTTTACTGTTTAAAAACGTAAATAGCAATAAATATTAAAAAATAACGGTTGTCATAATCCCTACATTATCAGACAATTACTATGATAGTTATTAATTTTTAGCGTTTTTTTTTTAGAAAACATTTGCATACAAAACCAAAAAAAGCTAATTTTGCATCCACAAATCACCAGTATAACATGCGAAAGTAGCTCAGCTGGTAGAGCGCAACCTTGCCAAGGTTGAGGTCGCCGGTTCGAACCCGGTCTTTCGCTCAGCTTAAATGAAGCACCGCAAGGTGCTTTTTAAGTTTAAAGAGGAAGAGAGCAATCTCAGACTCATGCCAGGGTGGTGGAACTGGTAGACACGCAGGACTTAAAATCCTGTGAACGTAAGTTCGTACGGGTTCGATTCCCGTCCCCGGTACTTGAAAGGGTACAAAAAGGCAAACAAAAAGAGTGTAAAACGTTTATAATCAACGGTTTGCACTCTTTTTTGTTTCTTTCAGTTTCCTTTGTTTTGAGGTTATTTATTTTAAAACCGTCCCCATAAAAAAAGCCCCCTAAGTAGAAGCTCAAGATTGTTTTACAATTATATTCTCTTGATAATCAAGGAGATAAATGCAATTTGTAGCATAGTCTCTGATGACAGTATCGTTTTCCACGTCTCGGAACAATATTCATCTAAAATTGAATGGGGCTACTTAAGCCATCCGAAAGACCTTTCAACTTGCCAACGCCCTTTTTGGGGAGTAAATCCAGTAGTAAATTCGGGCTTTTGCATAACCTTAACTTTCCAAGCGTAATTAGTTTCCACGTGTTCTTTAAAAGTGATTTTGTAACCCGAATCGGCTGTTATTTTTTTTAATCTTGGAACTTTACCATTTAGCACATCAACCGCTAAAATACCCGCTTGATTATCTGAAATATTGGCTGCCGTAACTTTTACTGTCCAATGAAGTCCAAGGCTATCAACTATTATAGTTCTTTTTCTGCCATTTATATTTTTACCGCCATCAATACCTGTATTGAACTTTCTTAACGCTCTGGCTATCAATGGCTCATAAATTTGGACTATTTTGTTTGCCTTGTCTTTTTCGCTCATTTTCAACTACTTTATTCAGAATATTTTCCCAAATACCTCTTTCTTTGAATTGAGTAAAATGGCAGAAAACTGTTTGCTAAGGCGGATGTTTACTGTCTAAACTTTGCTGGGCGGCATTCCGCAATTGAACACCACCATTTTTGAATGAAAAATTCGCATTGATAATAGTTCGTAAACTGTGTTTACCCTTTCTTTGGTCATCAATAATTTTATCAATAACTTGCCACAATAACGACTGTCCGATAAAAATCGGTTAATTCAGAAAAACTTGTCTGCAATATCTTGTTGTTTGGGTCGATAATAAGATATGCTGATTCTCAATTTTTAGCTAATTTCATAAATCCAAAATAATCTCTAATCATTATCAAGAATTCCATAAATTTTCGTGGCATAATATTTTGACTGTTTTAAATGATGTAGTTTCATCATTCAAAACACAGCCATAAAGTGAATTTAAAGCCCATTTTAACCTTTTTAATCGTTCTATTTACCCTCAAAAACTCCTTAATTATTGGACAAAAAGTTAAGGCGAAACCCACTTCGGTGGTCGATGACGTATCAAAACAAGTGGACATTAAGGATTACATGAGAACGGTTTTTACGAAGAAAGAAATTGCTGAAAGCGATTCCTCCAAAAAAGCAATTGCCAAAGAAGTTTCTGTTATGAAAAAATCGCTCGGACCTTTCTATACGCCCATAGCCTACCCAGGCTACTCTCTGGTATCTGGATTTTTGTTTGGCATTGTCAATAGCTTATCATTTTATACCCACCGAGGCAACGGAGCGAAGATTTCAACGATTTCAATGTTGAATATGTACACCCAAAATAAGCAATTCATCAATACACTTCAATCCAATATTTGGTTAAATAATGAAAAGTACAACCTTCTTGGCGACTTTCGATACTATAAATACCCCAATTTTACTTACGGATTAGGGAGCAAAACCAATTTGGAAGATTTGAACAATGTCAATTATAACTTGATAAGAGTTTATGAAGTGATTATGCGAGAAGTGGCGGAAAATACATTCGTTGGTTTGGGTTATAATTTAGATATTCACAAAAATATTTCAGAGACTAATGAGCCAGAAATCATGGAGACTGATTTAAAAAAATATGGTTTTAGTGAATCATCAAAATCAGCGGGACTTTCTGCCAATTTTCAATATGATAGTCGTCTGAATAGTAATAATCCATCGGAGGGTGCTTACGCAAATATTCAATTGAGAACTAATATGAAAGCATTAGGTAGCGATAGCAATTGGGAGTCTGCCACCATGGATTTGAGGTATTATTTACCGCTTTCAAAAAAATCAGGAAATATCTTAGCATTTTGGACGTATAATGTCTTGACTTTGGGAGGAAATCCCCCCTATTTTGATTTACCAAGCACGGGTTGGGATGTAAACAACGCAACGGGTCGAGGCTACGTTGAAGGCAGATTTAGAGGAAAAAATTCATTATATTTTGAAACTGAATACCGTTTTAATATCACAAAAAAACGTTTTCTGGGAGGAGTAATTTTTACCAATCTTGCTTCATTTTCCGAACCAACTTCCAATGACTTTGAAAAGATAAATATTGGGTACGGAGCGGGTTTACGGATAAAATTAAACAAATATGCCAAAACCAATTTAACCATTGACTACGGAATTGGACAAGGCGGTTCAAAGGGTTTTTCCTTTGGGTTAAATGAAAATTTTTGATAATCAGTATATATGCTTTTGGTATATCTGAAAGCCTTTTGCCTTTACTTAGGGATTAGTAAAATTTAAAACCCTAAAAATGTGTATTGTCACCCCAACGAAGGAGGGAACTGGCTTGTAAGCTAAAATCATATACTTTTAGGAACTTTAATTCAGTTCCCTCCTTCATCGGGATGACAATATGCTCCAACAGAATGAACCAAAAAACCATTTTCTCCATTGCCCTTTTATTGCTTATCAATTCATTCAGCCTTGTTTTTGCTCAAAAAAATGTAACTAAATCAAATGACTCCAATACGCCTTTGCACTTGATAACACCCGATTATCCTGTGCCTTACGGAATCGTAAAAACCGAAGAAATCACCAATGTGCTGAATCGAATTCATGGCTATCTAAACGAAGTCACACCTGCAAATTTCGTTAATTCCAAAACGGATGAAACCCTTACTGATTTATCCAAAATTGATGAAAATACGGCTTTGCAAAAAGGCGATTTCCGCATCGTAAGCTATGAATGGGGCGTTTTGTACGGAGCAATGTTATTATCTTCGCAAGCTACGGGCGATGTTCGTTTCAAGGATTATGTAGAAAAACGCTTGAAATTTATTGCCGTATCTGTGCCTTATTTCCAAAAAACATCTGAACAAAATGCCGATTGGGGAACAAAAGGACCTTTGCGAGGGCTTGTGAGTCCGCACGCCTTGGATGATTGCGGTGCCATGTGTGCCGCCATGATTAAAACCACTCGTGAAGGCAGTAAAACCAATTTTCGTCCGCTGATTAATAGCCACATCAATTATATCATGACCAAAGAACATCGTTTATCAGACGGTACTTTGGCACGTAATCGCCCACAAACCAACACTTTATGGCTGGATGATTTGTTTATGGGAATCCCCGCTTTGGCACAAATGGGCAAATTGACGGGCGAACAAAAGTATTATGACGAAGCCGTGAAACAAATTTTGTTATTCTCAAAACGAATGTTTAACCGTGAAAAAGGCGTATTTATGCACGGTTGGGTCGAGGGCATGACCGAACATCCACAGTTTCATTGGGCAAGAGCCAACGGTTGGGCAATCTTGACGATGGTAGAAGTATTGGACGTACTGCCCGAAAACCACGCAGGTCGCCCAGCGATTTTAGAATTATTGAAAGCACACGCCAAAGGTTTGGCATCCTACCAATCTGGTTCGGGATTTTGGCATCAATTATTAGATAGAAACGACTCTTATTTAGAAACTTCCGCCACCGCCATATATACCTATTGTTTCGCAAAAGCCATCAATAAAGGCTGGCTTGACGCTTTGGCATACACACCCGCCGCCATGTTGGCGTGGAATGCAGTTTCGACAAAAGTAAACGAAAAAGGGCAAGTAGAGGGTACTTGCGTAGGCACAGGCATGGGTTTCGATCCTGCATTTTATTACCATCGCCCCATCAGCCCCTTCGCTGCACATGGGTATGGACCTGTCATGTTGGCGGGTGCGGAAATGATAAAACTCTTGAAAAGTCACCAATTTGCAATTAATGATAGCTCAGTGCAGTTATTGTTGAAGAAGTAAGATTCTGATAAATAGTTGGTAAATTTATACATGAATAAAATCTTAACCACCATCGTCATTTCCCAATTTTTCTGCACATCGCTTTGGTTTGCGGGCAATGCCATTATACCAGAAATTATCCTAAATCTGCACCTTGAAAATAGCTTTTTGGCTCACCTCACCAGTGCCATTCAATTGGGCTTTATCACGGGGACATTGACCTTTGCGGTACTGACAATCTCAGACCGCTTTTCACCTTCTTTGGTATTTTTAATAAGTGCTATTTTAGCGGGAATTTTCAATATAGGAATGAGTTTTAAAGGAGTAAATTCTTTTAATATTTTGATTTTCAGGTTTTTAACGGGTTTTTTCTTGGCGGGGATTTATCCAGTCGGCATGAAGATTGCTTCCGATTATTACCAAAAAGGTTTGGGAAAATCCTTGGGGTTTTTGGTGGGAGCTTTAGTTTTGGGTACGGCATTTCCGTATTTATTAAGAAACTTTACGGCAAATTTTCCTTATAAATTCGTTATTTATGGCACTTCCACTTTATCACTTTTGGGCGGAATAATTATGTATGTTTTCGTTCCTGATGGACCGTATCGAAAAGTGGGGCAACAATTACAGTTCAACACCTTTTTTACAGTTTTCAAAAATAAGAAATTTCAAGCCGCCGCTTTCGGGTACTTCGGTCATATGTGGGAGTTGTACGCCTTTTGGGCATTTGTACCTATGATGTTGAAGTTTTACAAAAATCAGTTTCCCTATATTGACTTAAATATTCCACTTTATTCTTTCCTCATTATTGCTTCTGGCTCGGTGGCTTGCGTGTTGAGCGGGCAACTTTCTGAAAGATTTAAGTCCAAAAATATTGCCACTTTTGCCTTATCGGCTTCTTGTATTTGCTGTTTGATTTCCCCTTTTTTCTTATCCCAAAATTCCATTACTATTCTATTATTTTTCCTCTTCCTTTGGGGAATGGTGGTAGTAGCGGATTCTCCTTTATTCTCAACCTTAGTAGCCCAAAATGCCCCCGAAGCATCCAGAGGCACATCTTTGACGATTGTAAACTGCATCGGTTTTGCCATTACCATCGTAAGTATTCAATTTATCAACGTCATTTCCAGCCATGTTGAAGCTGAATATTTGTACGCTTTTTTAGCGATTGGACCTGTGTTTGGGTTAGTAGCTTTGTTTCGGGTTGATTGAGATTTTTCCCATAAAAAACCTATCTTTGAAATAACCATCCTAATCATCCTCACATGACCAACGCAATCAGCAAATTCATCCAAAAAAATTCTTTCAATGCAACATTTTTTGCTGCCATTACTGCCTTTTTTACTTATATGTGTTTCTATCCATTTAGGCGGGCATACACGGCGGCAACTTATGAAGAATTATCTTTTTTGGGAGTCAATTTCAAAATCTTGATGATAACGGCTCAGGTCTTGGGTTTTGCGGTTTCAAAGGGTTTGGGAATTAAGTATGTATCGGAAATGTTGCCTCAACATCGTTCTCGTAACTTACTGATAATGATTGCTTTATCTTGGTTTTGTTATCTATTTTTTGCACTTGTTCCTGCCCCTTATAATCTTACTTTTATCTTCATGGCAAGTCTTCCTTTGGGGATGGTTTACGGTACTATTTTGGGTTTTTTGGAGGGAAGAAAAACGACTGATTTATTGGTAGCAGTGCTTACGGCTTCGTTTATTATGGGGTCGGGCTTTGCCAAAAGTATTGGCAAATGGGTGATGACAACCTTGGAAGTAAGCCAGTTTTGGATGCCTTTTGTGGCTTGTGCCATTATGATTATTCCTTTCGGGATTTGTACGTGGTTGATGGGACAAATTCCACCGCCCACCGAAGCCGATAAAGAAAGTCGAACCGAACGAAGACCGATGCAAAAGGCTGATAGAAAGGCATTTATCAATGAGTTTGCTTTGAGTATGTTCATCTTTGTAATGTCGTATATTTTGCTCACCACCTTCCGAGAATTTAGGGATAATTTTACACCCGAAATCTGGAAATTGTTGGGTTATGGCAATAATTCAGCCATTTTCACCCAAACCGAAACGCCCATTGCTATCACGGTTTTGTTGATGATGGCGGCAATGCGTTGGGTACAAAACAACTATAAGGCTTTCGTGATTATCCAATTACTGATGTTGGCAGGGGGCGTTCTGATTGGCGTGAGTACCTTATTGTATCAACAAAAAATCCTATCGCCTGTGGGCTGGCTTACGAGTTTGGGCTTGGGTGTGTATATGGCGTATGCCATGTGCAATAGCCTATATTTCGAGCGAATGATTGCCGCCTTCAAGAAATCTGGCACGGTGGGTTTCCTCATCACCTTTGCCGATTATTACGCTTATTTGGGCAGTATTTTAGTGCTTTTCTACAAAAATTTCTTCCAAAAAAGTATCAATTATTTGGACTTTTTTATTACCTTATCTTATTGTATTTCAGTGGTTTACGTAATATTAGTGGGGCTTTCTATGTGGAATTTAAGGTTGAAGAGGCGGGGGAATGTCTGAATTTGGATTGCGAAACGTCGCACCGTGTCAGATTACTGGATTTTCTGGATTTTGGTAACATAAAAAATGGGTATAATTAGGATTATTGGACTGGAAAATCCAACGAATCCGTAAACCCTATGGATCCAAATTCAGACAGAAATTTAGGTAACTTACACCTCAATCGGCACAGAAGTTTGGCTCTTTATTTCATTCACTACAAAACGACTTTGGGCATTGCCGATGTTGGAAAGCGTGGCTAATTTATGTAAAATAAAATGTCGGTATTCGTCCATATCTTTCATCAAAACCTTTAACAGAAAATCTGAACCACCCGAAATACAGTAACATTCCACCACTTCGGGCAAAAGTAAAACATCCTTTTCAAATTGTTCCAAAAAAGTAGCGGCGTGTTCTTTAAGGGTCACATCCACCAAAACCACCAGGCTTTTCCCCAACTTCGATTTGTTCAAAATAGCGGTGTATTTTTCGATAACTCCCTCATTTTCAAGTCTTTTGATTCGCTCATGGATGGGCGTAGTGGTGAGATTCAATCGGGAGGCTATCTCTTTATTGGTCATCAAAGCATCTTCTTGGAGAAACTTCAAAATCTGTAAATCTATTTTATCTAAGTTCATATTCATAGTTCACGAAGAACGTTGTTTACAAATTACAAAACAAAATACTAAAACCAATTTTCTGCCATTAAATTCAACAATGATTGATAAATGAAATTCCTTAATACTGTGCGACATTTATTAACAATTTCATATCAAAATCGTAACCAAATCTTCATATTTCAGTAACAATTGGCTATCATTTAAAATATACTTTTGTGATTAATTCTCAATGGATTATATCTGCCACGGCATCTTTATAGTAGAATATAATTCAACTAACTCATAACAAAGTATGAAAAAAATTATACAAAGGATTTCAATATTCCTTTATTTCCTCCTTTCAATTTCTTCCCAATTATTTGCTCAAAATTTATCCATTTCTGGGACGGTCAGCAACGTAAATAGTGAAGTAATCCCTGGCGTAAATATTCAAATTAAAGGGACAAAAACGGGTACAGTTACCGATGGCAAAGGTTTTTTCAAACTTGCACTAAATTCACCGAAAGATATACTTATATTTTCTACGGTAGGTTTCAAAAACCAAGAAATCTTAGTGGATAATCGTTCAGTTTTGAATGTTGTTTTAACCGAAGATACTAAATCTTTAGAAGAAGTCGTGGTTACGGCTTTGGGTATTAAAAGGGAAGAAAAATCACTCGGTTTTGCCGCTACCAGTATCAATTCAAATGCCGTGGTTGATGCCAAATCTAATAATTGGGTCAATACGCTGTCTGGAAAAGTGGCGGGCCTGAATATTCAGGGCGTTGGGGGTGGACCGATGGGTTCTTCACGTATCACGCTTAGAGGTGAGACTTCTCTGAATTTGGAAAACAATCAAGCCTTAATTGTGTTAGATGGTGTGCCAATCAGTAGCAAAATTACGGGTACGGGTTTTACTTCCCACCTTTCAGCGGATAGTCCAATCGACTATGGCTCAACGGTTTCTGATTTGAACCCCGATGATATTGAAAATGTAACAGTCTTGAAAGGACCTGGGGCAACGGCACTTTATGGCAGTCGAGCGGCTGGTGGAGCGTTAGTAATTACCACAAAGTCTGGAGCCAGAAAAGATAATATAATTGGTGTTACCTTCAATTCAAACTATAATATTGAGCAAGTAAACCGTTATCCAGATTATCAATTTGAATACGGAGAAGGTCGAACGGATGTCTATTATTCGTATGGAAATAGTGCCGACGGCATCAATACAAGTACCTCGGCAGCGGCAGGTCGGGCTTATGGTCCAAAATTTAATGGTCAATCTTACTTTCAATACGACCCCAATACACCCGATAACAAAGCAACGGTGAGAACGCCGTGGGTTCCTTATAAAGACTATATTTCAGGTTTTTTTCAAACGGGTGTAACTTTCTCAAACAGCATTTCCTTGGATGGTGGCACGGAAAAAGGTTCGGCTCGTTTTTCATTAACGCACCTCAAAAATGAGTGGATTGTTCCCAATACGGGTTTTGAAAGAATCAACGCTTCGCTTTCGGTGAGCCAACAATTATCCAGCAAATTAAAGATTTCGGGTAAGGCAAATTATACCAACAAACGAAGCGATAATCTTCCTGCAGCGGGTTATAACAACCAATCTTTGATGTATTTTTTGATTATCGGAACCGCACCAAACGTAAATCCACAGTGGTTTAAGCCTTATTGGGTGCCAGGTTTGGAAGGAATACAGCAGAAAAATCCATTCAATCCTGGTCCCGATAATCCGTATTTGGATATGTACGAGATGCTCAATAAAATGAATAAAAATGGATTTATTGGTAATATCACCGCTAATTATCAAATCAATAAAAACTTGGATTTAACCGTGCGTGGTGGTTTGGATATGGCTTTTGAATTTCGGAATCAGCAACGTCCATACAGCATGACAAAATATCCAAAGGGGATGTATCGTGAGCAAAATGTTTTTAATTACGAACTGAATACCGACTTTTTATTGACCTACAAAGAGACTTTCAACAAAATTCACGTAACGGCTTCGGGTGGGGCAAATGCCATGCGTCAGACTTACGATTTTGTGGGTTTATACGCCGACCAACTCGCTCAACCAGGAATTTACCAGATTTCTAACAGTTTGGATGCTCCAGTTTCTGACCCACTTCGTACCAAAAAAGTAATCAACAGTGTGTACGGTGCTTCGGAGATTGCTTTTGATGAAAAAATCTTTCTGGATGTTACCGCCCGAAATGATTGGTCAAGTTCATTACCGTTTAGCAGTAATTCTTATTTTTATCCTTCGGTAAGCACGAGTTTCTTGTTGCACGAATTATTCAGAATGCCCGAAAAAATATCTTTCGCTAAATTCAGAGCCTCGTGGGCTCAGGTGGGAAATGATACTCGTCCTTACCAAACAACGGGCTATTATGACCGAATTTATAGCAACGGTTTCACCACTCCCTCAACCTTATTTAATGCGAATTTAAAACCCGAAATCACGTCAAGTTACGAGTTTGGTTTAGATGTAAGATTATTCAAAAATCGCCTCGGTTTGGATGTAGCTTATTTTGATAATAGTAGTAGAAATCAGATTTTGGCAGTTCCCTTAGACCCAACCTCGGGCTATTCAAATGCTTTGATAAATGCGGGTTTGATAAACAGTAAAGGAATCGAAGTAAAATTGACGGCAAAGCCCGTGAAAACGGATAAATTTTCGTGGAACATCACCGCTTTATGGTCAAGAAATAGAAGTTATGTCCTTGAATTGGCGGAAGGAATCACGAACCAAGTGATTTACAGCCATTCGGGAAATGTAACCATCGAAGCTCGGGTGGGCGGATTGATGGGTGATATGTACGGGAAAGGATTTCAGCGTTCGCCCGATGGACAAATTATTTATGGCACTAACGGTTTGCCCGCCGCCCTTGACCCAACGCTCAAAAAATGGGGCAATGCTTTTGCCGATTGGAAGGGAAGTTTATCCAACGAATTTACTTATAAAGGCTTAAAATTAAGCGTTTTACTTGATGGACAAATGGGAGGAAGTATGTATTCGCAAACCAATCATAAAAATAATACCTTGGGCAAAACGGTGATAACCTTGCCTGGACGAGATGGTGGATTAATTGGCGATGGCGTGGTTTTGCAAACCGATGGTTCCTATAAACCAAACACCGTAAAAGTGGCAGCGAGTGCTTATTACGATAATTATTACCAAATCAGTAATGCCGAAGTGAACATTTTTGATGCTACTTTTTTGAAAATTAGAGAGGTAAGATTTGAATTTAGTTTACCCCAAAAACTTCTCGGTAAATTAGGCGTAAAAGGAACAAGTTTGGCAATATTCGGGCGTGATTTATTCAATTTTACCAAATTCCCAGGCTTTGATCCCGAAGGCGGAAATTTGAATAATGGTACGCTTACTCCTGGGGTTGAATTAACACAATTTCCTTCCGCTCGCATCATGGGAGCTAATTTAACCTTGAAATTTTAACCCTTTGAAATTTAAAAATCATGAAGAATATACTGAATAAAAATCAATCCATTTTCGGAATTATCATTTCCATTTTTCTTTTGACAAGTGCTTGTACCAAAGATTTTGATACGTTAAATATCGACCCAAATCGCCCAGAGAAAGTAAATCCAGGGGTTATTTTAGGTCAAATGCAGTATCGTATTGTCAATAGTTCCGTAACTGCCGCCCGAAATTTTACCCATGAACTGATGCAAATGGATGCTCCACGGTCAAGCACAAGTGGCTTAGGTTTGCACCGATACGTGGTTAATCCAGGGGCTGGGGTTTGGACGAGTTTTTACCAAAATCTTGCCGATATTGATAATATTTATAACATTGCTGATGGATTGAAAGAAAATAATTATAAAGCCATTGCCTTAGTGTATAAATGTTATGCCTATTCAATTTTAACCGATTTGTACGGTGATGTGCCTTATTCACAGGCAATTGAGGCAACTTCGGGCGTTTTTAAACCAAGTTTTGATAAGCAAAAAGACATTTACACGCAAATTTTGAAGGATTTAGAAACCGCAAATGCTCTATTTGATGATAATAAGGCTTTGACTTACGGTGGCGATTTGGTGTATGCGGCAAATGCTTTGACGGGTACAAAAAATGTTGGGATTCAGCGTTGGAAAAAATTTACAAATTCCTTGAAGTTGAGGATATTATTGAGACTTTTGAAGAAGGACGGAGAACTTAATATCAAAGAGCAAATCAATGCAATTTTGGCAGATGCCACCAAATATCCCTTGATTTCCGCCAATGCCGAAGATGGGATTTTTCGTTATCCAGGCACAACGCCTTATTTCAATCCTTACTTTAACGCCAGAACTTTGGATTGGCGAGAAGGAACGTATTTTACAGAATTTTTCTTGGGTAATTTGAACGCCAGCGGAGACCCACGGAGAACCGTATGGGCAATTCCCATTACAGTTGGTGGTATACCTACTTTCAGAGGAATTCAAAGTGGTTATCCCACAACGTTGGAATATGTGGTTGGGCAAAATTCGAGTTATACGGATGTGTTAAAAACGCTTCCACAATTGGGCGTAATGTTGCCTTTTGCCGAAGTAGAATTCATCAAAGCTGAATTGGCTTTGAAAGGATATAATACTGGAAAAACTTCAAAAGCACATTATGAAGCAGGAATTGCCGCTTCGATGACGCAGTGGGGCGTAACGCTTCCAGCCAACTTTCTGACTCAAAAATCTGTCGCTTACGATGCCACTTTATTGCCTGAAAAGCAGTTAGAGCAGATTATGTTGCAAAAATATTATGCTTCTTTCTTCGTAGATTATCAAGCTTGGTTTGAAAAACGCAGAACGGGTTATCCAATTCTTCCCCGAGGAACGGGTATTCCAAATGCTAATTTATTCCCGAGCCGTGTGCCATATCCAACTTATTTGCAATCCCTGAATCCCGAAGGTTTGGCGGGTGCGGTAGGTTCAATTGGAACTGATAATAGTGATACGAAGGTTTGGTGGGAGAAGTAGAAAACTGATTATTTATCGGATTTAAGTCGAAACAACTCTACCAAGGGTTCAAAACCCTTGGTAGAGTTAGTTTGGAATATAAAAATTGCTATGCGACTTAATCCTCATCATTCCATATTTTTAGCATAAAATCAATTTAAAACATACATTTCATGATGAAAACATATTTTTTTATTATTACTTTTTGCTTTATATCCAAAAATGGTATTGCCCAAACGGCAGTAGATAACTCAAAAATACGTACCCTAATCGTTTTTTTTGATGGCTTACGACCCGATTATATCACCCCCGAAGCCATGCCCAATTTATACGCTTTCAGCAAAAAAGCGGCTTTTGGAAAACAGCATCACAGCGTTTATCCAACTGTTACAAGAGTAAATGCTTCTTCCTATTCAAGCGGAAGTTATCCTGGTACTAATGGCTTACTTGGGAACACTGTTTATTTTCCAGAAGTAGATAAAAAGAAAGGATTAAATACGGGTGATGCCTCCGAATTATTAAAAATAGAAAAAGCAACAAATGGTCATTTGCTCACGGTAACTTCATTGGGTGAAATATTACAAGCCGCTGGAAAAAAGATGATGGTTTTTAGTTCGGGTTCTTCTGGACAAGCCATGATGCAAAATCATAAAGTGAGCGGGGGTGCGATTGTAAATCCCTCTTTAATTTTACCCGAAACCTTTAAAACGATACTAACAGAGGAAATTGGGGCAATTCCCGCCAATACCAAACCCAATACCTTGCAACACAAATGGATAACCGATGGATTAATTAAATATGGATTTGCCAATGACGGACCGTTGGTAAGTGCTATATGGTTCAGCGACCCCGACGGAACGGCTCATAGCGAAGGTATCGGTTCGGCAAAAGCCATGCAATCCATAAAAATTGTTGATGCTGAATTTGGAAGAATTTTGGAAACGTTAGCCACTAAAAATCTCACCACAAATTATAACATTATTGTTTCAACCGATCACGGTTTTGTTACGAATGTTGGCAAAGAAGGGATTGCAGAATTTTTAATACAACAAGGGTTGAAAAAAGACAAGGAAAGTGAAGATGTCGTGGTGGCGGAAGGTGCGATATACGTTCAAAACCATGAGGAAGCCGTGATTAAAAAAATTGTGACGGCTCTGCAATCACAGGAATGGATTGGTCCTTTATTTACGAAAGCAAAGAAAAGTGGCAGTATGGAAGGCTCGGTGGCAGGTACGCTTTCGTTTGAGTCCATTCATTGGAAACATGAGCGTTCGGCTGATATATTAGCGGATGAAAACTGGGACGACCGAAAAAATAGTGCGGGTTATGCGGGTGCCAGTTTTTCGAGAGGCGTGGCGGGTCATGGCGGTCTAAGTCCCTATGAAGTACATATTGCGTTATTGGCATCTGGACCAAGTTTTAAACCTACTTACGAAAGCGAAGTACCCACCAGCAACATTGATATTGCCCCCACAATTCTACGTATTTACAACATCCCTGCCCCTTTCACAATGGATGGAAGAGCCATGACTGAATTAATGACGGGTGAAAATGCGAAGCAACCGAAGACTGAAAAAGAAGTCATTAAAACCGAAGTAAAAACGGAAAAAGGAAAATATACCTTAACGCTTTTCAGAACTAAATTGGGTAAGTATCGGTATGTGGATTACGCAAAAGCAGTTTTGGCAGACAATTGAATTCGACTAAAATTAGTATTTTAAGTGAAATATTCTCAAAAACTATTTCACTTAAAATGCTGATTACAAGTCATTTACTCATATTTAGTACCCCAAATCTCAAACCTCATACCTTACAAAACGATAAATGTATTAATTTTGCACCTTATTTCAAACAAGCACGGGCTATCGGCTCGTTTCAAATCCCAATGGAATCCAAGAAAATCCAATCTGCTCTCATTTCGGTTTATTACAAAGACGGACTCGCTCCGATTGTTGAATTACTTCATAAAAATGGCGTAAAACTCTATTCAACGGGTGGCACGCAGACTTTTATCGAAGCGTTGAACATTCCCGTAACGGCGGTAGAAGACCTCACCAGTTATCCTTCAATCTTTGGTGGACGAGTGAAAACCCTTCACCCAAAAGTATTCGGTGGAATTTTGTATCGTCGTGATAATCAGGAAGATATAGAAACTGCTGCTCAATACGAAATCCCTTCGATTGATTTGGTTATCGTAGATTTATATCCCTTCGAGGAAACCGTGGCGAGTGGTGCTTCGGAAGATGATATTATTGAAAAAATCGACATTGGCGGGATTTCGCTGATTCGGGGAGCTGCCAAAAATTTTAACGATGTCTTGATAGTTTCGTCTCGCACGCAATATGCCGAGGTACTTTCTATCTTGGAAAATAAAAACTGCCAAACCGATTTATCCGACCGCAAGCGTTTTGCAATGTTGGCTTTTGGTACGTCTTCGCATTATGATACTGCCATTCATGCGTATTTTAATGGTAATAAAACGGATATTTACGATTTCAAATCTTTACCCCAAAACGGACTTCGCTACGGAGAAAATCCGCATCAATCCGCTACTTTTTATGGTGATTTAGCGGCTCTTTTTGATAAACTGCACGGTAAAGAAATCTCTTATAATAATTTGGTGGACGTGGACGCTTGTATCACTTTATTGGATGAATTTGAGGAAACATCTTTCGTAATTGTCAAGCATACCAACGCTTGTGGCGTGGCAACGGGTGCAACCGTATATGAGGCGTACAAAAATGCTTTTGCTTGCGATACTATCTCAGCTTTTGGCGGTGTTTTAGCCACTAACGGCACGGTTGATAAAGCCGCTGCCGAGGAAATGAACTCCCTTTTCTTCGAGATTCTGATTGCTCCTGAATATACAGAAGAGGCTTTGGAAGTGTTGAAATCAAAGAAAAACCGTATTTTATTGGTTCGTAAACCTGTTGCTTTTGGCAAAAAAATGTTCAAGACTTTGTTGAACGGAGTATTGGAACAAGACAAAGATTTAGTAACTGAAAAAATCGCTGATTTCAAGACAGTAACTATAAAAGCTCCGACCGAATCAGAATTGAAAGGCTTAGAATTTGCCTTAAAAATCTGTAAACATACTAAATCTAACACTATCATTTTGGCAAAAGAAGGACAACTTTTAGCCAGCGGTGTAGGGCAAACTTCAAGAGTAGATGCCCTGAAACAAGCCATCGAAAAAGCGAAAGAATTTGGTTTTGATTTGCAGGGTGCGGTGATGGCTTCGGATGCGTTTTTCCCCTTCCCAGACTGCGTAGAGATTGCTCACAAGGCTGGCATCACGGCAGTTACCCAACCAGGAGGTTCCATAAAAGATAAAGATTCAATCGCTTATTGTGATGCCAACGGTGTGGCAATGGTGATGACGGGGATTCGTCATTTTAAACATTAAGATAAGCAACTTCCCGAAAGTTCTTTTTACTTTCGGGAAGTTTTAGAGAACGAACTTCTCGAAAGTAGAAATAACTTTCGAGAAGTTTTTTTTTGCCTTTTTTAGAGCATATCTTTAATTTTCACACTTTTTATCTTACCTTTAAAAGATTAAATTTTTAACAAAAATAATGCAAAAAATAATTTTAGGATTTCTATTTTTAGTATCTCAAATAGCTCTATCACAAGACTTTAAGGCTTACGAACAGGTCATTCCAAATACAACCGTAAAGTTTAAAATGATGCCAATTCCTGCGGGAGAATTTATGTTGGGCAGTCCCGAAAATGAATCTGGACACGAAGCCGATGAAAGTCCACAAGTGAAAGTAAAAATAGCACCTTTTTGGATGGGGGAAACGGAGGTAACGTATGACGAATATCAACTTTTTTTTGAAGAAGAAAGAGACCCCGAACCCAAGCCCGATGCCATTACCCGCCCGAGTCCGCCATATATTGATTTTACCTTGGGTATGGGCAAAGTAGGAGGATTCCCAGCTAATTCAATGCAACAATATGCGGCTTTGATGTATTGCAAATGGTTGTATTATAAAACAGGATTTTTCTACCGTTTGCCCACCGAAGCTGAATGGGAATATGCGTGTAGGGCGGGTAGTAAAAGCCGTTTCTTTTTTGGAGAAAATCCCTCAGAATTAAGCAATTATGCATGGTTTAAAGGAAATTCAGAAGAAAAATACCACCACGTAGCGGAGAAAAAACCGAATCCTTTCGGACTTTACGATATGTTAGGAAATGTGGCAGAATGGACGCTTGACCAATATGACGAAGGATTTTACAAGACCTTAAAAGAAGGTCAATCTGACCCGTATAATGTCAAATTAAAACGTTATTCAAGCACCGTAAAAGGAGGAAATTACCAAAGCGAAGAAGCCCAATTACGCAGTGCCGACCGCTTGAAATCTGACTTAATTTGGAACAGAAGAGACCCCCAAATCCCCAAAAGTAAATGGTGGAATGCAGATTCACCCTTTGTGGGGTTTAGAGTAGTTCGCCCCGTGAAACAGCCTACGAAAGAGGAGGTTGAAGCGTTTTTTGCGGGGGTTTTAAAATAGAAATTTCAAGTAAAAACAAGAAAACAAACACAAGATTTAATTCGACAAGAGCAAATTAATTGTCCTTGTCATCCTGAAAGGAACTAACTCTGAATTGAAAATTAATTAATTTTTGGGGTCTTCACAGTTAGGTTATTTAAACTAATGATGTCCTTTTAATTATTTTAGAATAACTATTACTCAAAATTCAAACATAACCGCTTATGAAGCAACATAATTATTTCGTTTACATCGTAACTAATCCAAGAAAGACAGTTCTTTACACTGGCGTTACCAACAATTTACAAATTAGAATGCAACAACACTTTGAAAATAGGGGTAATCCAAAAACTTTTGCAGGTAAATACTACTGCTACAATTTATTACACTACGAACATTATCAATACATCCAACACGCTATCGAACGAGAAAAAGAAATCGAGTTAATGATGAGGGATAAGAAAGAGGCGTTAATAAATGAACATAATCCAAATTGGAATTTTATTATTCCTTGAAATAGAAAATGAAGTCTGATTGGGCATCCCCGAAAGAATCTACCTATGAGTACCAAAGAAACAGACCTTGGGGATTTCGGAGTTAGTTCCTTTCAGGATGACAAGCATAGTTTACTTGATAGATTCATAATTAATTGTAATTATAATTTTTTATAACTCATTACAAACAAGTACATTGTATAACATTTTCAAACATAAATCATAAAATCCAATGAATCAGAATAGACGTGAATTTGTAAAAAATACTTCTCTCCTCACGGCAGGAGGATTGTTAGTTTCTCCGTTTTTTTCGGAGGCTTCAAGGGTAAATAGTAGCGTGGACGATACCATCAAAATTGCCCTTGTTGGTTGCGGTGGACGTGGTACGGGGGCAATCGTACAAGCACTTAGTACGAAGCAAAACGTAAAATTAGTGGCAATGGCGGATGCTTTCAAAGACCGTTTAGACTCATGTTACGATGTACTCATGAGCGATGAACAGGCATCTTTAAAACCTAAAATTGATGTAAAACCAGAGAATAAGTTCACGGGTTTTGATGCCTACATGAAGGCAATTGCTTTGGCGGATGTAGTGATTTTGACGACTCCTCCTGGCTTTCGTCCCATTCATTTTGAGGCGGCAGTAAACGCTGGAAAGCATATTTTCATGGAAAAACCTTGTGCCACTGACCCCGCAGGTATTCAACGGATTTTGGTGGCTGCCGAAAAAGCAAAAGCCAAGAAATTGAACGTAGTCGTGGGTTTGCAAAGACATTATCAAACGTCCTACCGTGAAGTAATGAAACGCCTTCAAGATGGCATGGTGGGCGATATTGTGTCGGCTTCGGCTTGGTGGAATAATGATGGAGTTTGGACGATGCCCCGCAAACCAGCACAAACAGAAATGGAATATCAAATGAGAAATTGGTATTATTTCAACTGGATTTGTGGCGACCATATTACCGAACAACATATTCATAATATTGACGTAATCAACTGGGCAAAAGGCGGTTATCCCGTGAAAGCTCGTGGTACGGGTGGGCGTGAAACCCGTGTGGGCAAAGATACGGGTGAGATTTTTGACCACCATATTGTAGAGTTTGAATATGCCGATGGCACAATTCTGAACTCGCAATGTCGCCATCAAAAAGGCACTTGGGCGAAGGTGGACGAAATGGTGGTTGGTACAAAGGGTAAAATCATGTTTGATGCCGCTCATATCACCGACCACAAAGGCAAATCATTATTCAAACATGATGCTTCTAAAGACCCAAACCCGTACCAGACTGAACACGATGAACTTTTTGCGGCGATTGCCAAAGGAGAATACAAATTTGCCGATGCTGAAAACGGAGCAAAATCAACCATGACATCTATTTTGGGCAGATTAGCTACTTATTCAGGGCAAGTAATTGAGTGGGACAAAGCCATCAATTCGGGCATGAGCATTATGCCAAAAACCTTTGCTTGGGATGCCGATATGCCTTTGAAACCTGATGCAAATGGTAATTATCCAGTGGCAATTCCTGGGAAGACGAAGTATTTTTCTTAGAGATTTGAGCGGTGAGATTTGAGGAATAATCCATGAGAAGATTTAGTTTTCTCATGGATTATTGTTTTTATACCGATTGAGTATCATTTGGAATTAAAGCTACTTGTTATGGATAAAATCCAGCTAATGCCATTTCGAAGCGTTCCTCAATTTTATGGGGTAAATTGAGTTCTAATAGTTTAATAGTTGCTTTAGAAATATCTGAAACTGCAAATAATTCGCCTCTTTGCACGCTAAAATGTTCAAACCAATTTTGACGACGAGGATTAAAAAGTGGAATTAAATCACTGTCTACTTCTAAAATCGTAGCAATATTTAGACCTTTCTTCCAGTTGCACGTGGAGCAACAATAAGCAAGATTTTCGAGCGAATTACGTCCTCCATGTTGCAAACCAATAATATGTTCGATGTGGTAATTGAAAGAAGAAAGATAAACAGGGACACGGCAATACTCGCAACGGTGGTCAGCTCGTTCTATAACTATTTTCTTAGTGGCATTAGAAATATATACACTCATAATTTTGAGTTCAACTCTTGCATTGCTTTGGCTTTCGCTAATCTCACGATATGTTCAACCGTCATAAAGCGTTCCATTTCTGCGTTTTCATCATTGGTTAGTCCAGCCATTTTATTTTTTTCAAGTAATATATTTACTCGTTCCTGAGCTTTGGGCGAGGATTTGTAGGCTAATACTTTCCGAGGCGAAAGGCTTGCCAGAAACATAGCTAATTCATCATAAACCGAATTATATTCTAAAACCATCTTTGAAATAAAATTAAGGATTGTTAGATAAAATTAAGATTTTTAGGTTGAAGTAAAAAGGTTTTGATAAAATTTCTTATACTCATTACTGATAGAAACTACTAATCTAATCTGCATAAACCAAATTTTGTTCAATTTCAGGGATTTTATAACCTACTGATGTACTGTTTATCTTCACAATATTTACATTTGAAAAGACATTATTGTTTTCTATTAAGTCAGAAATGACAGCCTCAATTACAGGCACAGATACAGCATTTCCCATCTGTTTATATACTGCATTATCGTTGTCCAAAAGTTTATATGTTTCTGGAAAACCTTGTAGTCTTACACATTCCCGAGGTGTCAATTTTCGTGCTTTCCCATGTTGTATTACTCCTAATCTATTTGTATCTGATGCTGTCAATGTAATAGAAATACTTTCAGGGTCAAGAAATTTGAATACTTCAAAAGACATATTACCTGCTACTGGGTTGTATTTATCATCATTATGACTTAGATAGCCCTTATTTACCAGTAAATCTAAAATTAAATCAAGGTCATCTTCTTTATAAAATGTCCTTATTTGTTCTTTTGTTAAAGATTTACCGTCCTGATGAGTACCAAAAGTTTTTTTTCTTCTATTCCCAATAAGTAAATTTAAAAACTCAATTTCTTGTTTTGAACATTTCCCTTTAATCCCCAATTCCCATGAATGAATAGCTTGTCCGCCCCTATAATCAATGAGCCTGTAACCATGAAGTTTTGACAAATCTTTACCTATAACATTTTTCAATTTGCTTACAAAATCACTTGTACATTCATATTTTTCTGGAAATTTTGTTTCAAGGATGTTTTTAACTACCCTGATTGTTTTAGGTTCTGAAAAAAGTGAAAATTGCCCGTTTTGTTCTTTAAACTTATGGGAATCAGAAGCACCCACGTCTGACTGTAATTTAGTTTTAATTGTTTCATTTAGGGTTCCGAGTATGTAAATCCTTACTCGATTTTGTGGAACACCAAAATTGCTACTATTCAATAATAAATAATTTACGCTATAACCAAGTGTTTTGAGACTATGAATGATAGTTTCAAATGTCTTTCCTTCATCATGCGTTGTTAATCCTCTTACATTTTCCAGTAGAAAGCCTTTTGGTTTATATTTAGAAAGTAATCTTTCAACTTCAAAGAATAATGTCCCTCGTGTTTCACCAAATCCTCTACGTTTTCCAGCATAGGAAAATGATTGACACGGAAATCCTGCTAACATAAAATCAAAAGATGGCAAATCTTCAATTTTTGTAATATCTGAAAAAGGATTATGACCAAAATTCAATTCATAAGATGCACAAGCATTTTTATCAATTTCAGAAGAAAATACACATTCCGTTTTCAAACCAAACTTTTTACAAGCCTGTTCAAAACCTAAACGAATTCCACCTGTTCCTGCAAATAAGTCAATAAATTTTATCATAAAATACTTTTTATCCAGTTAGATAATACTTTAAACTCTGAAAGTGTATATGCTACTGTACAGTCGCTATGTTTGCAAATTGTAGAAATGGCAGATGAGCGTTGGAAGTTTCCTGCTCCATCAAGAACGTAAGCGATATGATAACCATTTTTATGAACTAACGCTTGACGCTCTGCTGCTTGCCCTGCCTTTCTTTCGATTGTACTATTTGTTGTCACTTGAAAACTAACTTCAATCCCTACTTTTTTACTACCTCTCTCAACTACTAAATCAAAGGGCATTCCCCCTTTTTTATCATATCCTTCAATATTTATATAGCCGTTACGAATAATTTTATATTTGTCCCCAAGTTCCTTAGTGAGAAAATTAACTATCTCAGATTGAGCCAATTGTCCCAAACTATTAGCCGTTGCACCTCCAGTAATTCTACTGACAGTAATGTAACGTTGCTTTACAAACTTTATTAACTCATCTTCATTTCCTAACATTGTGCCAATTTCACAAGCAATCAATCCAGCGTGTTCGGCATAATCAGAAGTTGAAGCAAACAACAAAAGAGCAATCATGTCGCAAGTTAAACTATCTAATTCTTTTTCTTTAATTAATCCTTCGCCATCAATGAATAGTTTTTTGTTATTAAGACCATTCACAGGTAATGCTTTGAATTTATACCTGTAAACTTTTTCCTTCCAAATAAAATCAAAATAGTATTTACCTTTTTCGCCTTTTTCTTTTGGGAAAATATCTTTGAATGAACGTCCTAAACGTTGAATAGGTTCTCCGCCATAATCTGCTAAAACAGCTAAGTGTTTTAGAAATACATTAGATGGATATTTAGCAACTTTTATTAAATCAAAAAGTTGGAAAGGTTCATTTTTACTTAAAATGATAAGTCTTAAAAAATCTTCTTAAGTTTTTAAAAGAAGAGGCAATACATTAGCTAATGCGTTTTTAGTTTTTAATTCTTCAGGCCACCACAAGGCAGCTTTTGTTTTAAGTTCTGTAATATCTCTGTTGTATTTGACCATCATGATGTTTGATTCGTGTAAATTAAAACAATAAATGAGTGATTGTTTTTAACTAATGTGACTAAATCTACACTATCCTCAACTTAGCAAAACTCAACAGCAAAGTCTTCTCGCCAATGCTTCCTTCAAACTGAATCACGGCTTTGCGGTCTGTGCCATTTACGTCAATCTTTTTTACTTTTCCGTAACCAAATTTTAGGTGTTCCACTCGGTCATTTTCCACTAAATTTTTGGTATCGCTCGCCATAAAATCTTGTGAAGGACTGTACGTATTTGTCGCCACTTGCGGACGTGGTGCATTCGAGGGTCTAATTAAATTGGCAATGGGCGTTTTCGTTTCTGGCGTGTTGAAATCGGGCATTTTTTGCTCACGGCTCGACATCCTCACGAAGCCCTGTGGAAGTCTATGCGTATCTTCAACGGCTCTCCGAATATTCTTGGCAAATTGTAAATACTTAGGGTCAATTTCATCCAAAAAACGACTTGGTTCGCAGGGCTTCAGCCTTCCGTATTGATAGCGTGTCTCGGCGTAAGACATCATCAATTTCTTTTCAGCACGGGTAATTGCTACGTAAAAAAGTCGTCTTTCTTCCTCCAAATCCGCCCGACTTTGCAACATCATTTGGCTTGGAAAAAGGTCTTCTTCCATTCCTACTACATATACATGGTTGAATTCCAGCCCCTTAGCTCCGTGAATGGTCATCATTGTTACACGGTCATTATCACCATCGGGGTCGTCTTGGTCGGCATTGGTCATTAGGGAAACATTTTGCAAGAAAGTCGAAAGGCTCTTTTCCTCCACATCCGTATCGGGATTATCGACAAATTCCTTGACAGAGTTCAGAAGTGCCTGCACGTTTTCATAACGTGAAAGTCCTTCCACCGTTTTATCTTCGTGCAATTCCCTCAACAAACCCGAGGCTTTGGCGATGTGGGCTGCCACTTCATACGCATCTTTTTTCTGAGATTCCGCCATGATTTTGAAAGACTTTATCAAATCGGCAAAGCCTTCGATGGTATCGGCAAAACGTCCCGCTTGGTACTGGCGAATATTGGAAACTACCTGCCAAACGGGAATTTGCTGCTCGGAGGCGGTGATGGTAATTTTGGCAATCGTAGTATCACCAATGCCTCTTTTGGGCAAATTGATGATACGTTTGAAAGCCTCCTCATCGCTTTGATTGACCACAAAACGGAAATAAGCAATCAAATCTTTCACCTCTCGGCGTTGGTAAAAAGACAAACCGCCAATGATGCGGTATTTGATATTCAGTTTACGCAAAGACTCTTCAAAAGTACGAGATTGAGCGTTGGTTCGGTATAAAATCGCAAAGTCCGTATTCCGCAAACTCAGGTTCATTTTCGACTCAAAAATATGGGTCGAAATCAAACGTCCTTCCTCATTATCCGAACCCGCTTTTATCAGTTCAATCAATGAACCTTCTTCGTTTTCGGTAAAAACATTTTTCTTTAATTGATGCTTATTTTTGGCAATAACCGAGTTGGCGGCTTCCACAATATTGACAGTCGAACGGTAGTTTTGTTCTAACTTAATAGTGGTCATATTGGGGTAATCTTTTTCCAAATTCAAGATATTGTCGATACTCGCTCCACGGAAGGCATAAATGGATTGGGCATCATCGCCCACTACGCAAAGATTTTGCGAAATATCCGATAACTTCTTGACAATCAGGTACTGAGAGATATTGGTATCCTGAAACTCATCCACCATTACGTACTTAAATTTGCGTTGATATTTGTCCAAAACCGCAGGATGATCTCGGAAAAGGATGTTAGTATTGAATAGCAAATCGTCAAAATCCATAGCATTTGCTTGAAAACAACGGAGGGCATAAATCTTGTAGAGCCTTCCCATTTCGGGTAATTTGGCTGCCGTATCATCGGCAGTAATTATTGGGTTATTGAGATATTCTTCGGGACCAATTAAGCGGTTTTTTGCTCCCGAAATTCGGTTATAAACCACGTTGGCTTTATAGATTTTATCGTCTAATCCCCGTTCTTTCACGATGCTTCGGATGAGAGATTTAGAATCGTCAGTATCATAAATAGAAAAGTTGGAAGTATAGCCTAAATGCTTGCCATCAAAACGGAGAATTTTGGCAAAAACGGAGTGAAATGTTCCCATCCAGAGGTTTTTGCCATCATTTCCCACCACTTTTTCAATACGCTGACGCATTTCGCCAGCGGCTTTATTGGTAAAAGTGAGAAGAAGAATTTGGAATGGGTCGATGCCCTTTTCGATGAGATACGCCGTGCGGTAAGTAAGCACCCGAGTTTTGCCCGAACCCGCCCCCGCAATAATCATCAATGGTCCGTTGATATGTTGTACCGCTTCTTGTTGCGGCTGATTGAGTCCTTGTAAGTAATCCATAATTGTTTTAATCCTTATTTGGATTCAAAATTACGAAAAAATAACCTACACATCCGTTACCACATCAAAACCTTTGAAACTCCCCACAATGGCGAGTCCCGTTATTTTTTTGGCAATGCCTTTTTGCTTTATTTTACCCGCTATCTGATTAAGCGTTGAACCACTGCCAACGGCATCATCAATCAAGAGAATATGTTTATATTTCACCGTTTCACTTACGGCAAATGTATTCTCGGCATTGATGATTCGCTCTTCAAGTTTATTTAACGATTTTTGGGGGACGGGAATAATGCCTGAGATTTTTTGAATGTTGATTTTGGGCAAATTAATTTTTAAATGCGTTTCCAGATACTTCATAATTTGAACTTCTCTTCGTATGGTTGGCGGCACAAACCCAACAGCATCAAATCTGTTTTCTTTTACTAATACAGCCACTTTTTGCTTGATTTCAGCCAATAAAATTTTCATCAAAAACTTATTTTGCCCCTGTTTTGCGTAATGTAAAAGTGTTCCTAATCTTGTTTTACCAAAACGTTCAATATCTTCAAAATCTAAATACAAGATTTCGTCCAAATGAATGGTATCGTAGCCTTTGGTATTGACTAATTTCTCTTTGCCATCAATGATACCGTTTGCACCAAAGTAAGCATCATATTTCAATTTAGTTTTCAAAAATTCATCAATCGTTTTTTCAAGGGGTAAATTGCGTTGTTTGCACCACTTACTAAAACCCTCAATACCTTCCATCATTTTACCGATTTCTGTAATGAGTAGAAAATTATTAGTCAGGTATTCCTGATGCTCGCTTGAAATAGCCGTAAAATCGTTTATTACCAGTATTTTTTCACCCGATAGTCGATAAATAGTCTTGGGTGTTCGACCAAATTTTACGATAATATCTTCCTCCAAAAGTTGGTTAATAGCCACATGAATGGCTTGCTTTGATACATCCAACCTATCAACCAACTCCTTCACACTCAAATCACCTTTGTCTTTGAGAGCCTCAATAATTTTATCTTTTATTTTCATTTTTTTGACTATTTACTATCAATAGTCAAAAGTAATTATTTTTGATAGATATGTCAAGATTGTGAGTGAATTTATAAATCATTTCAAACAATCCGATAATTCCGATATTCGCCAAAACGCTTGCCCGTCAATTGCTCAAACCAGAGTTTTAATCGGTGTTTTAGGGATAATTTTTTCTCTTGGATATCAAAATCAAAAAGCCAGTCCATACGGGCAATGCGGGCTTGCATCACCTGCGGATGCGTACCCGTAAAGGCGGCTAAGGAATCCACTTGCGAATAGTCGAAGGTATTGGCTTTCGCTTGAATTCCCGCCAATTCTTCGCCGTCGTGCCAATATTTATTGAAGTCTTTTATCTTCTCTTTTTGCTTTTCGGGCGGTTTCACCCAGCCGTAATGATAGACGTAAGCATCAATCAATTTTACGTTAAGTTTCTGATTATCAAGGGTTCTGAATCCCTGAGCATCTTTATACGAAACCACATTACCCGTGTTTCTGACTACCCGAATCTCACGGCGATACCACCAATGGGCATCCCCTACGTACCGATACGAACCATAAAAATGTTGGTATTTAAACAAAAAACCTTCCACTTCGGGCTTGTGCAAATTGTCTTGCATGGCTTGGCGGATGATGGGTAAATATTGTTCGTGAATCACCTCATCACCTTGAATATAAAAGCACCAATCAGCCTCTTTCGAGACGGCGGCTAAGGCTTTATCGGTTTCCATTGCCAACACAATTCCATCCTTTCGCATGGAATCATCCCAGATGGTTTCAATGATTTTTATTTTCGGAGAATCAATGGATTGAATCAAGGCAAGGGTTTTGTCTTCCGAATTTCCCACTGCCACCACTACTTCATCGCAAAGGGATAAAATTGAGTTTATCGCCTCAACCACTGGATAATCGAATTTGAGGGCATTCCTCACAAAAGTAAAACCTGATATTTTCATGAATAATCTAAAATTAACTTCCCGAAAATTTTATACCCACAATGGATATTGTTTCGGAAAGTTCTCGCCACAAAATTAAAAAAGAATGATGAAATCAGTGAAGAAATGAATTATTATCCATGGATATTATAGATTAATTTTAATTTTAATTTAAAGGGTTGATTTTCAGTATTTTAAATAAAATTAAAATACTGAAGTATTCTAATTTTTATACGCATTAATAACTACCTTTACCATTATCGTTAAAAACCTTATCATAACTCAATAGTACCATATCATCTTCTTTAACGTTTAGTACATTACGTTTGCTTCGTTCTTTTGATATTTAAGTATCGGCAACGGAAAATCCCTTTCCATCAAAACCATCAAACTTTACTTTAACAATTTATAACGCCACTATAAGTTTTGGTAGTTATTGAATTTGCCGTTGATTGAGACCAAATTTAACCCTCAAAACCATGCCTAAATTAGGAATAAATACTCCCAAAATACTTTCACAGAATCTCTTTCCTGTGGTGGGGATTGGTGCTTCTGCGGGAGGCTTAGATGCCTTTAAAAAGTTGATTGCCCCCATCCCCGAAGACTCTGGGATGGCGTATATCTTGGTGCAACATCTTCACCCCAAACACGATAGTGCTTTGTCCGAAATCCTGCAAAGGGTCAGTAAAATACCCGTGATTGAAATTAGTGATAATGTGAAGGTTAGCCCTAATAATATTTATGTGATTCCTTCCAATAAAATGCTGATTGCCACGGACGGCATATTGAAATTGAGTCCGAGAGAGGCTGCAAATAAAATAAATCTGCCGATTGATATTTTCTTTTCTTCCCTTGCCGAAGTCCATCAGACTCACGCCATTGGAGTGATTTTGTCGGGTACGGGATCTGATGGTACGGCGGGACTGAAACATATTAAAGATAGTGGCGGACTAACCTTAGTCCAAGACCCAACTACGTCCAGTTATGATGGTATGCCCCAAAGTGCCATTGATGCAGGAATTGTGGATTTTATTATGGCTCCCGAAAAAATTTCGGAAAAACTCATGGAGTTACACCAAGTTTTTACCGAAGCTTCTTCGGACAATTCTGATACGGTAAAGGACAAAATTAATGAAGACGGTTTCCGACAAATATTGGCTTTGTTGAAGGTGAGAGTAGGCGTTGACTTTAATTTTTATAAGCAAACCACCGTTCGCCGCCGCATCCTCCGCCGAATGGTGATGCTGCAATTGGCAAGCGTAAAGGAATACGTAGATTATCTGAAAAAAAATAAAACAGAATTAGATATTCTGTTTCAGGATTTACTCATTCCCGTTACTTCATTTTTTCGGGATACTGCCACTTTTGATATTTTGTGCGAAACCATTTTTCCCGAAATCATAAAAACCGAAGGAGAGAATAATCCCCTTCGGTTTTGGATTGCGGGCTGTTCCACGGGGCAGGAAGCCTATTCAATCGCTATGTGCTTGCATGAGTATATGAACGAGCATATTTCCAACATAAAAGTTCAGATTTTTGCCACTGACCTTTCCGAAAAAGCCATCAGAAAAGCCAGATTAGGTATTTTTTCCAAAAAAGAATTAGAGGGCGTTTCGGAGAAGCGTTTAGAGCGTTTTTTCAATAAAATAGATGGGCATTATCAAATAAAAAAAACTGTGCGGGATATGTGTATTTTTGCGGTGCATAATTTTATCAAAGACCCTCCTTTTGCCAAAATGAACTTTATCAGTTGCCGCAATGTGCTGATTTATTTAGAACCTTTTTTACAGAAAAAAGCCTTCAATCTGTTCCATTACGCCCTAAATGATAGGGGGATTTTATTATTGGGCAAATCAGAAACTACGGGAAATGCCTCGGATATTTTTATGCCTTTTGGCAAAAAAGATAAGTATTTTATCAAGAAATCCGTCACGAGCAAGTTGGTTAATCTTAGCACTGAACGAAAAGAAACAACCTACCAGGACAAAAGTTATTTTATGAGAAGCAAAGAAGGGAAAATCGAAGATTTTCAAAAAAATGCCGATGATGTTTTATTACAAAGATATACGCCTGTGGGAGTGGTGGTGAATGAACAGTACGACATCGTAGAGTTCAGAGGGGCAACGGGGGAATTTTTAGAACCTTCCTCGGGCAGGGCGAGTTTGAACGTGATGAAAATGGCAAAAGAAGGCTTATCCTTTGAAATACGCAATGCTCTCCACCACGCAAAAACTACCAAAGAGTCTTTTGTCCGAGAAGGAATCCCCATCAATGCGGGGAAAAAATTAGTAACCATTGAGGTAGTTCCCTTGCTCAATACCATTGATATACATTTTCTGATTCTCTTTCGCAACACCCAAGATTTTGTTTCAAACGAAGAGATCTTCAAAAAAGGAGATCAGAATCCTGCCACCGAAAGCAAAGGAGTAATAAACCGTATTCTCCAATTAGAAAAAGAGTTGGCTCAGGCTCGGGAAGATATGCGGACGATTACGGAAGAGCAAGAAGCCGCCAACGAAGAACTCCAAAGCTCCAACGAAGAGTTGCTCAGCGGCAGCGAAGAACTCCAAAGCCTCAACGAAGAGTTGGAAACCAGCAAAGAAGAACTCCAAAGCACGAATGAAGAGTTGATTACGGTAAACCAAGAACTCTACGACCGCAATGAAGAATTCAATCAATCCCGCAGGCTTGCCGAAGCCACCCTTGCCGTTCTGCACGAACCACTGTTGGTTTTGGATAAAAACTTTATGGTTAAAAGTGCCAATACTGCCTTCTATAAAATCTTTCATATTACGGAGGAAGAAACAATGGGTAAGCATCTATTTACCCTATTAGGTAGTAGCTGGGATATTCCCGAATTGCGGAAAGAGTTAAGTAAAGTTCAGAAGGAAAGAGAGCAAATGGTGGAAGTAGAAATTGATTTTACCTTCCCCATCATTGGCGAAAGAACCATCTGCGTGAATATTCAGCACATGAGCCGAGAAAGCGGAGAACAATTGATTCTGATGGCATTGGATGATATTACAGCAAGAAGAAATGCTGAAAATATATTGATAGAAAATGCTAAAATCATTGCCAAAGAACGCCAATTACTGCATGGTTTTTTAAATGATTCTCCCGCTTTATTTGCCATTCTGAAAGAACCCAATCATAAATTTGAATTTGCTAACACGGCGTATTTGGAATTTATTGGTAAAAAAGACATTATTGGCAAAACCTTAGCTGAGTTAATGCCCGAGTTGGAAAGCCAGGGTTTCGTAAAAATCTTGAATGAAGTCTATGAAACGGGTAATCCTTACATCGCCAAAGAGAAGCCCATTTTTATCAATACTGGAAACCACAAGACTGACAATAGATTTTTGAATTTTAATTACCAAGCCTTTAAAGATGAAAATGGAAAGATAGAGGGTATCTTGGTTTTTGCGTATGATGTAACCGAACTGATTATGAGTCGCAAGCATTTGAAACGCAATGCTGAGATGATTAAAAATATGTATCTGTCTTCTCCCGCTTTTGTGTGTACACTCATAGGTCCAGAATATATCTATGAATTGGTGAATGAATCGTACCAAAAACTCTTTGGAGTTCGTGATTTTGTGAACAAACCGCTTTTAGAAGCTCTTCCTGAACTGGTGGGACAGGGTTTAGATAAAATTCTGGATAATGTTTATGAAACGGGTGAAATATTTTTGGGTACCGAAATGCTCGTTTGGGTTGCCTACGATGAAGGGCTTGAACCCGCCGAACGCTATTTTAATTTCAGTTATCAACCCATTTTTGATGAAGACAATCAAATAACGGGTATTTTGGTTTTTGGCTATGAAGTAACCGAACAAATTTTCTCTCGAAGAATGCGACAGGAAGATGCTGACCGTTTCAAAACACTTGCCGAAGTCATGCCCCAAAAAATGAATACTACTGATGCAGCAGGAAATGTGGACTATTATAATCAGCAATGGCTGGATTATACCCAAATGAATTTTGAACAATTAAAAGATTGGGATTGGGACAAAATCGTGCATCCCGATGATTTAGCAAGTACGGTAAAAAAGTGGCAATACTCAATTGACACAGGCAAAGAGTTTAATATCGAACAAAGAATACTCCGCCACGATGGAGTTTATCATTGGCATTTAACTCGTGCAATTCCTCATAAAGATAGTAATGGTAAAATAATAGCGTGGATTGGAACGAACACCGATATTGACGAACAAATGCAAGCCACCGAAAAAATAAGGCTCGCCGAAGAATTTAGTACAAGCGTTTTGCAAAGTAGTCCCGACTGTGTGAAGGTTTTGGACAAGGAAGGTCTCATCTTTTTTATGAATACCAACGGACTTTGCCTGATGGAAATTGATGATTTTAATATCATGAAAAATAAACATTGGGCAGATATTTGGGGAAAGGAAAATAAACCCGCTGTTGAGGTTGCCTTGGAAACAGCTTTTGGGGGAAATACGGCTCATTTTCAAGCCTATTGCCCAACTGCCAAAGGCATGCCAAAATGGTGGGACGTAATCGTAACACCTCTTTTTAGTTCGGATGGAATGGTTACTCAATTGATTTCGGTGTCGAGAGATATTACGGATAGAATACAATTGGAGCAGAAAAAAGATGAATTCATTAGCATTGCGAGCCACGAGATGAAAACGCCCCTCACCACGGCAAAAGCCTATTTGCAGTTGTTGGAAATGACCCTGGAAGGAGACGAAACTTCAATGCTTTACGCCAAAAAAGCCAGTGATGCCGTCGGACGCTTGAATAGTTTAATTACCGAATTATTGGATGCCAGCAAAATTCAGAACGGACGCTTGAATTATAATGTTTCAAAGTTCAATTTCAGTGATATGATCCAAAATACCATCGAAGACATTGGACACAGTTTTCCTTCGTATCAAATCACTAAAACGGGCATTATTTCTCAATTATTTTGGGGGGATGAAAACCGTTTGCAACAAGTAATTATCAACCTCCTCACCAACGCCATCAAGTACGCCCCCAAAGCGTTTGAGATTTTGGTGAATTTGACCGAAGATGAAAATCAATTGACCGTATCCGTTACTGACAAAGGTATCGGAATGTCTGAAAATCACCTAAAGAAGGTTTTTGATAGATATTATCGAGTAGAGGAACACGCTATTCAGTTTCAAGGTTTGGGCATTGGCTTATATATTTCCTATGATATTGTGATGCGGCATGGCGGTAAAATGTGGGTAGAAAGTGAAGTGGGTAAGGGCAGTACATTTTATTTTACCTTACCATTTGAGAATGATGTTCAGGAAAGTTAATTTTAGGTGGTTTTTGGGGTAAGATTTTTTCAAAATCTTAATTCTTTGCCATAATTCCAAATAATATCTCTTTAAAAAAACGATAAATTACTGTCCCCTTTAAAACAATCCCATGAAAAAGAACATACTAATTTATGATGATGACGAAGAGATTTTGCTGTTGTGTAAGATTATTTTGAAAAAACACGATTACGCCGTTGAAACGCTTTCTCGCTGTGATGATGTGATTGCTGATATAAAAAGACTGAAACCAGATTTTATTCTGATGGACTTGTGGATACCCGAAATGGGGGGCGAAAAAGCCGTGAAAATGATGAAAACGCATGAACTAACCCAGCACATTCCCATTTTTTTGTTTTCGGCAAATGTTGATATTAAGGAGATTTGTGAGAAAGTAAACGCCAACGGATACCTTGCCAAACCCTTTGATGTAAAGACCTTTATTGAAGTGATACAGAATAATGCCTAACATCTTCATGTGATTATTGAATTTAATTTTCAAATTTTTCGTATGTCAAGAGTACATTAATTCAGCCTTAAATGCGTTAGGCTCAAAACCATTAAATTTTATAAAAAGCCATTATAATTATTTACCAGCAAAACACTCAATAAAACCGTCATGGGTCTAACCACCGTATTCTCAAAAGATTTTAATAATAAGATAATTGACCAGTTGCCCATTGCCATTTCAATGTTGAGGGGGGACAATCTTGTGATTGAGTTGGCGAATGAAAAAAACTTAGCATTGTGGCAAAAAAACCCCAATGAGGTTTTGAACAAGCCTTTTTTTGAGGTATTCCCTTCCTTAAAATCAACTGCCGTGGAGACTATCCTCCAAGACGTAATCCTGCTTGGAAATGAACAAACCCAGCAAGAATTTCCGATAACGATAAATTCCGAAACTTCGTGGTTCAATATTACTGCCCAGCCCGTCCAAGATGATACTGGGCAGATGACTGGCGTAATGATGGTTTCGGTGGATGTTACGCAGAAGACTCTGGCTCGTAAAAAATCGGAAAATACTGAAAAAGAGACGGAAATATTCAGCCGAACGGTACTGGAAAGTAGCCCCGATTGTTTAAAAATTATTGATAATGACGGGCGGATTATTTTTATGAACCATAACGGTCAGTGTCTTTTGGAAATAGATGATTTTGGGGAAGCTAAAAATAAAATGTGGTGGGATTTATGGGGCGATGAGAATAAAGAAATCGTTCAAAATGCTGTTCAAAAAGCTCTTTTGGGCGAAAAAGTTCAGTTTATTACGGCAGGATCAACCCTTAAAGGCACCTTTAAATGGTGGGATGTGGTGGTGTCGCCCGTGATAAATTCGGATAATGGAATACACGAAATCGTTGCGGTTTCTCGGGACATTACCGAGCAAAAAAGAAGCGAAACAATTATTAAAGAAAGTGAAGAGAAATACAAAGGTATCTTTGAAAAAATGGATCAAGGCTTTTGTATCGTTGAAGTAGTTTTCGATTCGGATAATGAACCTGTTGATTATCGTTTTTTGGAATCTAATCCTATGTTTAAAAAGCAAACAGGTCTGGAAAATGTTGATGGCAAAACCATCAGTGAAATTGTCCCTGATATTGAAATAAGTTGGTCGCAAAAATATGGAAACGTGGTAATGACGGGCGAGTCCATCAGATTTATTGATTATTCCGAAGCCATGAATACTTGGTTTGAGGTGTATGCTTTCAGATTAGGCGATAAAACGAATAATAAAGTTGCGATACTTTTTACCAATATTACCGAAAGAAAAAAGGCTGAAATTGAGGTGAAAGCGAGTGAAGCAAAATTTAGAAGCCTCACCGAAACCATTCCGCAAATGGTATGGATGACGGATACAGTGGGAACGCCTGAATACCTTTCTTCGCAATGGATAGAATATGCGGGGGAAATGCCTACTACTGACTATTGGATGATAATTTGCCATCCTGATGATAAGGAGAGTTCGATGAATGATTGGCAAAAAAGTGTGGAAACGGGTGAAAAATTTACCTCAGAAGTTAGGTTAAAAAATAAAGAAGGCGAATACCGTTGGCACGTTTCGGTGGGCGTACCGTTGAGAGATGATAACGGAAATGTCATTAAATGGATGGGTTCAGTTACCGATATTCACGACCAGAAACTGAAAGAACAAAAGAAAGATGAGTTCATCAGCATTGCCAGCCACGAGATGAAAACGCCCCTTACCTCGGCAAAGGCGTATTTGCAACTGTTAGAAATTTCGTTGGATGAAAACAATACTAATTTTATCTACGCTAAAAAAGCCAGTGAAGCCACCGAACGCTTGAATAAATTAATTTCGGAATTGTTGGATTCCAGCAAAATACAACACGGTAAACTCAACTTTACCGATAGTACTTTTAATTTTGATAAGATGGTCGCTGACACCATCGAAAACGTGCAGTACAGTTCAATTACGCACAAAATCATTAAAATTGGTTCAATCAATAAACAGTTTTTGGGAGATAAAGACCGTCTGCAACAAGTGATTATTAATCTCCTGACGAATGCTATCAAATATTCGCCCAAGGCTAATGAAGTAATAATAAAAATGGAAAGTAAAAACAATTATCTGCAAGTTTCCGTTGTGGATAAGGGAGTTGGAATGTCGGAGAAGCATTTGGAAAAAGTTTTTGAACGATATTACCGAGTAGAGGAACATTCGTTGCAGTTTCAGGGTTTGGGCATTGGGCTTTATATTTCTTACGATATTGTCCAAAGGCACAGTGGAAAAATGTGGGTAGAGAGCGTTTTGGGCGAGGGCAGTACCTTTCATTTTATACTACCCTTTAATACGTAGTTTTTTGAGGATATATCACTTTATAATTTTGCTCTTATCAAGAGACTATTTTTAGATTTTAATAATATCCCATGAAAAAAAAAATACTGATTTATGATGATGATGTCGAGATTCTTTTTTTGTGCAAAACCATCCTCCAAAAATACGATTATTCCGTAGAAACCCTTTCACGGTGCGATGATATAATTCATGACATCGACAGAGTTAATCCAAGTCTTATTCTGATGGATTTGTGGATTCCAGAAATAGGAGGTGAAAAGGCAGTAAAACTTATCAAAGAGAATGACAAGGCAAAGCATATACCCGTATTTTTATTCTCTGCCAACATTGATATAAAAGATATTTGCCAAAAAGTAAACGCCAACGGCTACATCGAAAAACCCTTCGACTTGAAATCGTTTGTTGGGCTTATTCAGAGTCATGTATAATAAACACCAAAAAGTCATCACGCTTCCACCATCAAATAAAAGCTAAAATCAAGTGGGTCGAAAACCTCTCCCACTTGGGTGAGAAACTGAGGATTTTCAAACGAGAAATTCAAGAAATTCTCAATGCGTTCTTGGGGTATTCCATTCGGAAACAGCTTTTCTTTCAAGACTGCCAACTGAGAAACTTCTGTTACCTTGTTTCGTTCTTCGGCTTTTCTAATGCGTTTTTCTAATTTTTCTGAGCCATTCATAAAACGCTTTTGTTCAGCTTGTACTGCTCCTTCAAGGGTCTTATCTACCTTTATAGCTTTCGCCAAAATCTTCTCAAATTGTATTTTAAACGCCTGATTTTCAGCTAATAAACTTAATATATTATTGGAATTTTTTTCTACGAATTTCTTCTTTAAAGTAGTTTCTTCCAAGAATAAATCACTTGCCGAAAGCCCTAATTTCTGAATACGTTGGGCAGAAAGTTTGTTGATGAACATTCCAAAATTTCGAGGCATTAAAATAGGAAATACTATCCCATGGAAATCAAAAATTGGTTTTAATTGCAACCAATAAGGCACTTCCGATGGTCCGCCGATGTAGGCTAAATTGGGTAAGATAACTTCTTCATAAACAGGACGTAAGACCACATTTGGGCTGAATTTTTCGGGTTCAGATTCTAATAAATCCAATAGCTCTTTTTCCGAAAATTGAATATCGGTATTCAAAACTTTATAGACATCGCCCTCACGGGTGATACGCTCACGGATGCCGTCTGCGAGGTAAAAAAAGTTAATTTCACGAGGAGCAATTTGCGTTTTATAGCCCAAATCTTCCAATGATTTTGTGGCTTTTGAGACTACATCGAAGGCGGTGTGATTCAATAAATCGTTTTTAATAACGGGGATAAATTGCCTTTTCAAATCACGGTCATCGGCATCAATACTGATAAGTCCCTCACTCCCAAACAGTTCATGAATATAACATCGGGCAGCATCTACCAGGGTTTCGTTGTTGAGATAGGCATCTTTAAAAACCGCTGGACATTGAGGTACTTTGGCAATCATACTCGCCATTTCTTTGGGATTCATCCGTCCGACTGCCCCCGTTTGGGTGGTTTCCCAAGTGTGCATTTTCCCGAATAGGGAGAAATGATTGATTTCGGCAAAATCATGGTCTTCACTCGCCATCCAATACACGGGAACGAAATTGTATGCTGGAAAATAGCTTTTCAGTTTCTTCGCCAAATTTATTGCCGTAATGAGTTTATAAACTACATAAAGTGGTCCCGTGAAAATATTGAGTTGATGCCCCGTGGTAACGGTGAAGGTATTTTCAGAGAGGAGTATATCTAAATCAGGCTGGTTCGGAAGGTTTTTGTATTGTCTTTTGAGGGTTTCTACTAACACCTTTCGCTTCTCAGCATCCAATTTTTTGAGGGCAATTTGTTTATTAAATCCTTGAATGTCAGGATAGTTACCAGAAAAATCGGTAAGTTTAGGTGATTGCTCAATGTAATCTAAAAAAAGCGAAGAAAATTGATTAACCTCCGAAAGTGGTAATTGATTTATTTGCATTTTGCGGTAAACAGTAAACGGGTGAATGGTCAAAGGTTTTGATTATAATTGCCTTTTTTTTAACGTATATTTTTTAGACTTTGTTCCTGTTCAAGATTTTAGAACTGAACCTTAAAACTGTCCTGCATACGGCATCTTCAACCGCCGTAAAATTAGACCGTAATAAAAATTACTACGAATGAAAAGTATCTACACCACCGCCACAAACCATTTCAAAACAATCTCATCAAACTCAACTTCTTGAATATCAGTTAATTCTAATACGATTTCTAAGGAAACTGCCTGTACTTCTTGCTGGATAAATTCTTTGTATTTCATCACACCCGCCGAAACTTCTGCATCAGTATCCAAGAGCTTGATACTGATTTTATCGACTACTTCAAAACCTGAATCTTTACGAAAGTTCTGAACTCGATTCACAAAATCACGAGCAATCCCTTCTTGTTTCAACTCGGGCGTAATCGTGATGTCCAATGCCACCGTAATTTCACTGTCTTTGGCAGAAAGATAGCCTGGCAAATCTTCAGTCAAAACTTCAATATCATCTAATGAAATGAACAATTCTGTTGTAGGGATTTGGAAGGTTTTTTCAGTTTCTAATTTGACTAAATCTGCCGCTGTCATTTCCTGAATTCCATTGGCAACAGCTTTCATATCTTTCCCAAATTTAGGTCCTAATGCCTTGAAATTTGGTTTCACTTTTTTCGATAAAACACCCGAAGCATCATCCAAATATTCGATGGCTTTAATGTTTACTTCGGTCTTGATTAAATCTTCTACCGAACTGATTTGATGACGAGTTTTTTCGCTCAAAACAGGAATCAAAACCTTGCTCAAAGGCTGACGAACTTTGATGCGGTTGGTCTTGCGGATGGAGTGAACCAACGAACAAATCCGTTGTGCCAACTCCATTGATTCTTCCAAATCTTTATCAATCCATTCGGGAATTGGCGGGTGGAAATTCGATAAATGCACTGAATCTACTTGGAAAGGCGTTCCTTTTTCTTTGGCAGTTTCACGCACGTGGTCGGTCATATTTTTGTACAACCAATCGCCATAAAAAGGGGCAATGGGCGACATCAACTGAGCCACCGCCACCAAACAATGTTGTAGGGTTTCATACGCTCCTTGCTTGTCTTCGGTCATTTCGCCCGCCCAGAAACGTCTTCTACCCAAACGCACGTACCAATTTGAAAGATGGTCGCAAACAAAATCTTGAATAAGTCTTCCCGCTTTGGTTGGTTCATAATTTTCGTAAGCCTCATCGACTTCGTTAATCATGGTCAATAATTTTGAGAGAATCCAACGGTCTAATTCCGACAATTTTTCATAAGGCACACGGTTAAATTCGTTTACCGCATAATTGTCCAAATTGGCGTATAGAGCAAAGAAATTATAGGTATTTGTAAGCGTTCCGAAGAATTTATTGCGTACTTCGGTAATGCCCAACAAGTCAAATTTGAGGTTATCCCAAGGCTGGGCATTCGTAATCATGTACCAGCGAGTTGGGTCGGCTCCGTATTTTTCGAGCGTCTCAAATGGATTAATCGCATTGCCCTTACTCTTGGACATTTTATTACCCTCTTTATCCAACACCAAGCCCGTTGAAACCACATTTTTGAAGGCAACCGAATCTGAAACCATCGCAGAAATGGCGTGGAGCGTAAAGAACCAACCACGAGTTTGATCAACGCCTTCCGAAATAAAATCAGCGGGATATGACTGATGGAAAATCTCCTTATTCTCGAATGGATAATGCCATTGAGCAAAAGGCATCGCTCCTGAATCAAACCAAACGTCAATCAAATCCAATTCACGAGACATGACTTTTCCAGAAGGAGAAATCATATAAATTTCATCCACGAATGGACGGTGGAGGTCGAGTTGAGGCGTGTCTATTTTTTGGATAAACGTCTCATTTTTAGCACGTTGTTCTGCCGACAAAACATCATCTTTCAAGGCGTGTTTCACCGCATTGACCAATTCTTCTACCGAACCGATACAAACTTCTTCGTCCCCGTCTTCGGTTCTCCAGATTGGCAAAGGCGTTCCCCAATAGCGTGAACGGGATAAATTCCAGTCCACGAGGTTCTCTAACCAGTTACCAAAACGCCCCGTTCCTGTCGATTCTGGTTTCCAGTTAATGGTATTATTGAGGGCAATTAATTTATCTTTAACTGCTGTTGTGCGGATAAACCAAGAGTCCAAAGGATAGTATAAAATCGGTTTATCCGTCCGCCAACAATGCGGATAAGAGTGTTCAAAACGTTGCACATTGAACGCCTTATTTTCAGTTTTTAATTGAATCGCAATTCGCTCATCAACCGATAAATATTTATCTCTGTTTTGTAAAATTCTTTGTTCTTCTTTTTCTACTTCCGATAAATACGCCTCCTTCACGGGTTCGTTGGCGTAGTCGATGATTTCAGCCACAAAACGCCCTTGACGGTTCACAATAGGTACATCTTTCCCATTTTCATCTTTTACAAAAATAGCGGGAATACCGTTTTGAGCCGCTACTCGAAAGTCATCCGCTCCAAAAGTGGGAGAGGTATGAACGATACCCGTACCGTCTTCGGTCGTAACAAAATCACCGATAATTACTCTGAAAGCCTCACTTTCGGGCTGAACATACGGCATCAATTGTTCGTATTCTATGCCTTCCAAAAAGTTACCTTTGAAATCAGAAATTACCGTCCACGGAATGATTTTATCGCCATCGTTATAAGTAGCAAAATCGCCGTCTTTTCCTTTTTCGTTGAAATATTTAGTGATTAAATTTTTCGCCAAAACCACATTTACAGGCTCGAAAGTGTAGGGATTTCGGGTTTTTACGAGGACATACTCAATATTTTTGCCCACCGTTAAAGCCGAGTTGGCAGGAAGTGTCCACGGCGTTGTCGTCCAAGCCAATATATAGACATTATCACTTTGGGCAATGTCGAACAAAAAGGCAGATTTACCCGTATGTTTTACCTTAAATTGAGCCGTCAGCGAAGTATCTTTCACGTTTTGATACGTGCCTGGCATATTCAATTCGTGGGAAGAAAGTCCAGTTCCCGCCGCAGGAGAATAAGGCTGAATAGTATAGCCTTTGTAGAGCAATCCCTTTTTGTATAATTGCTGCAAAAGATGCCAAACTGACTCAATATAGTTGTTTTCGTAGGTAATATAAGGGTTGTCCAAATCCACCCAATAGCCCATTTTTTGGGTTAAATCGTTCCATTGGTCGGTATATTTCATCACCGTATCTCTACACTTTTGGTTGTATTCTTCAACGGTTATTTTCTTACCAATATCCTCTTTGGTAATGCCCAATTCCTTTTCTACCTGCAACTCAATTGGGAGTCCGTGCGTATCCCAACCGCCCTTGCGTTTCACCTGTTTGCCTTTAAGGGTTTGATAACGACAAAAAATATCCTTGATGGCACGAGCCATCACGTGGTGAATCCCAGGCGTACCATTTGCCGAAGGCGGACCTTCATAAAAAGTAAAAGTTGGATTTCCCTCACGGGTGCTGATAGATTTCTCGAAGATGTTTTCATCTTGCCAAAATTTCAGAATTTCATCCGCTACTTGAGCGTAATCAAGGTTTTTATATTCTTTAAAATTCACGACTTATCAGTTATCAGTTATCAGTAAACAGTTATCAGTGGTTGATGCCTGTATAATATAACTGGTTTTTTAAAAATAGAGTGCAAAATTACGATAAATGAGGGGATTAGGAAAGGGAAAAGAAATTTATAAAGTCTTTCCAACGTTTTAATCAAATAGTTGGTCTTTACTAAAATAACATTCCCACGGATAGGGCTGTCCGTATTATATATCATGAAAACAATCGCATCAATCACCCTGACAATCATGCTATTTATTGCTTGTACGTCAAAACAATCCATTACCCCAACATCGACAGATATTGTGGGTAAATGGTCGCCTACTTACTTCACCCAAAATCGGTTGGCGGATGGTACTTGGGAGCCTTTTCATCAAATTAATACTTTGATAGCTTTGCCAGTCTATGAATTTACGAGCGATGGACGATTTCTGAAAGACGGTAAAGACGGAGCAACTGTTTGTTTCTCAGGAAGCAAATACAAGGTTTCTTCCGATAACAAAATCACTTTCACCGAAAGACATCCAGATGAAGCAAAAACCAATTGCATTGGTTGTGAAAATTGGGCAGTTATAGAAATCAAAAATGAAACACTGATTTTGGAAGAATGCGGAAGGGTTAGGAATAAATTTGTTAGGACAAAATAGATGTAAAACACTTCCCGAAAGTTATTTTTACTTTCGGGAAGTTCTACGATATAATCCAACTTCCCGAAAGCAGAAAAAACTTTCGGGAAGTTTTGTATCAAAATCCTACTCCCTTTGCTAAAGTTTTAATCCTACACAAATACATATCAGCCGTGATATAAAGTGTCGAACCATCATCGCCCCAAGCACAATTTGCCGTTGCTTCACCAGTGTTGATGATGCCCAAGAGTTTGGCTTCTGGCGAAATTACTAACACGCCCCCTGGTCCCGTGGTGAAGATATTCCCTTGTTTATCAATCTTTAAACCATCGGGCAGACCTCTTAATTTCCCTTCTTTTACGGCTGGCGTGGCATCATAAAATATTTTTCCTTTGCCCAAATTTCCTTCCGTCTGCACGGGATAAGCCATGATAAATGCCCTTTCTGGGTCTGACTGTGCCACGTATAATATTTTTTCATCGGGCGAAAAAGCCAAACCGTTTGGGCGAGTGAGGTCGCTGATTACTTGCGAAACTTTTCTATCCATTCCGATACGATACACCCCAAAAGGTAATTCAATTCCCGAATCTTTTTCTTGTTTGGGCAATCCATAAGGTGGGTCAGTAAAATAGTATGCCCCGCTCGAATGTTGTACCACATCGTTGGGGCTATTGAATTTTTTTCCTTGAAAATTATCCGCTAAAGTACGCTTTCCACCATGGCTCAAAGGCATTACTGATACTCTTCTATCGCCGTGTTCGCAGGCTACTAATTCCCCTTTTTGGTTGATAATCAAGCCGTTACTGCCAGGTTCGTTGCTGTATGCACCCGTACCCGTATAACCCGAAGGCTTCAAAAATACACTTACGCCTTCGTTTTCTTTCCACTTAAAAATGGTATTGGCTGGCACATCCGAAAAGAGTAAATAATTGCCATTTTTCACCCAAACGGGTCCCTCCGTCCAGATATATCCCGAAGCTAATACTTCAATTTTAGCATCGGGAGCAATGAATTTATCAAGAGTATTATCATACTTGATGATTTTACCCAAATTGGGATACGAAGATTGTCCGTTAATGGCTGACATACAGATAATTGTTAGAATAAATGATAAGATTATTTTCATGATTTTGGATTTATACGGAAGTCGTCCTTTTGAAGGACGACTTCCGTGTTTTACTAAGTTAAACCTATTTTTGTTCTTTGTTTTTAACAGTCTTAGGCTTCTTTTCTTTAATAATTTTACGAACGGGAACGGTATAGTTCGCTTTACTTTGCTCAATAATGTGCATGATTTTGAGGTTAATTTCTTCCCGTACTTCTTTCACAATCTTTGAACTATTGGTGGCAATGTGATAATTTACAATCACATCCAAAGAATTATCACCAAAGCCATAGAAATGCGTTACGCCCGTATCAGGTTTATAAATCATTTTATGGTTTTCAACGTATTCCTGAATTTCAGCCACAATTTCCTGAATAATTTCTACTGATACGTCCGTCTGTAATTTTAAAGTAAATTCAACGCCCGAAAATACTCTACTACTTTGATTTTCAAGTGATTGTGCCGTAATTAAACGATTGGGGACATTTATCAAACTCCCCTCATCGGTGCGTACACGGGTACTACGAAAACCAATTTTTTCTACCCTGCCTAACACTTTTTCCAACTGCACTTTATCACCAACCACGAAAGGTAAATCCAGAAATAAGGTAAACGAAGCAAAAAGGTTTTCCAACGTTTCACGGGCGGCTAAGGCAATGGCAAGTCCACCGATACCCAAACCCGCTACGAACGTGCCAACATTTACCCCAAAAACCGAACCCAAAATCATCAAAAAAGCAAAAGTAAAAATTAAAACGATGGCTAAATCCCTGAAAAAGGAGACTAATTGGTCATCCATCTTGGAGGCACTAATATTGGCTTTTTCTTGAAAAATTAAGGAGATAAACTTAATAAATGAAGCAATAATTCGGGCAATAGAAAATATTAGAAGTCCTTGAAATATTTTATTAAGTACCATTCTCAGACCAAAAACCTCGGCGGGTGAAATATTCCAAGACTTAGGAAATTTAAGGAAAGAAAAAGATAAGTAAATGATTATCAGCGTAATAAGAAAATTTACGGGTTTTCTTAATAAACTAATGCAAGTATAAATCGAAACGCCCTCGTGCCGTATGAAACGGTATAGAATTTTGCTGATAAAATCGGAAAGATAACGGCGGAGTAATAACCCAAAAATCAAAATAATGATGAGCCATAAAATATCCGTAACTTTATTTTCCAGAATTTCGGAGGTTAAATATTGCATAAATTTGTCTTACGTTGTTTTTGTGCAATTTAAGGCTCTTTTTTTATTAGTTGATGAGTTTAAAGTTGATGAGTAAAAAGATTATAAGAATAAACGTCCAGCTATCTATCTTTTTTCTCATAAATCCTGAACTTAAAAAAACTCTAAACTCATAAACTTTTCACCATGAATCTATCCATAGACTTAGGCAATACTTACGCAAAAACGGGACTTTTTGAAAACGAAAGACTTATAGAAACCCGTTGGAAATTAACTTATCCCGAACTGATTAATTATGTTCAAAAAGTTCATCCACAACGTATTATGGTTTCGTCAGTCAGTTATTCCGAAGAACAATTACGGGCAGAATTTGATAATATTACTACTGAAATTTATTCACTAAAAAGCACTACGCCAGTTCCCATCAAAAAACTGTATGACACGCCCGAAACCCTGGGGGCAGACCGTGTGGCGGCGGCGGTGGGAGCAAGGGTTTTATACCCCGACAAAAGCTGTATCGTCATTGATATGGGAACTTGCATTACCTACGATTTAGTGGGACTTGATGATAATTTTTACGGAGGAATTATCTCTCCAGGCGTGCGGATGCGGTTCAAAGCGATGAACACTTTTACCAAAAGATTGCCATTATTAGAACCCGAACCTATTCCCGAACTTATCGGCAAAAGCACTCAACACGCCATGCAAAGCGGAGTCATGAACGGGATTCTGTCAGAAATAAATGGCTTTGTGGAAGAGTATGGCAAAGTTTTAACAAATATTAACGTCATTTTGTGCGGTGGTGATGCCACTTACTTTGCAAACCGCATAAAAAACCCGAACTTTGTCATTCCAGAATTAGTGCTGATTGGACTTAATCGAATTTTAGAATATAATGTTAAAAATCAAGACAATACAAGGCTTTAACGTTTTAGCTTTTCCGAAAGGAACTATTTCAAATGGCTTATTAATTATTCTTACCCTATTATCAACCACGCTTGTGAATGCTCAACAAACCAATTCGCCCTTCTCTTATTTGGGTATTGGCGAGGTTTACACGGGGGGAACAGCGGTACAGTCCGCCATGGGTGGTTTGGGCGTTGCCAATTCAAATGGTGTGTATATTAACACTTTGAATCCTGCCTTATTAGCCCGCAATCGTTACACAACCTTCGAGATGGGCATAAACATGGAAGGTAAAATCATGCAAAACAACAAAAGGCAATCCAATACTTTTGGCGGAACGCTTAACCCAATTATGTTGTCATTGCCTGCTTCGCCAAAATGGACTTTGGTTTTGGGACTTGCCCCCGTCAGCACCGTTGATTACGAAACTTTCTCTTCCCGCAAACTTAATATTACTGGTACCGACAGCATTACTTACACGTATGGTGGCGATGGAGGTTTAAATAAAGCCCTCATCTCTAATGGTGTAAAAATCACGAAAGATATGTACGTTGGTTTGGAATCTGCCTTCATTTTTGGAGTAATCAACCGTGATGTTACGACCCAAAATTTCTCGGATGCCCAAAACTATCAGGTAAAATTAGCCGACCGTACCAATTATTCAGGGGTACATTTCAAATTGGGCTATGCTTGGAAACCGAAAATTAGCAAAAATTATTTCTTAAACATCGGAGCAACGGCAGATTTTGCCCAAAATATAAGTGCCAATTCCTTAAAAAGATTTACCATTAGCGATGCTGGCGGAATCAATTTGATTAATGCTGATACTTTGAAACAAACAAATGGTAGTCTTACACTTCCTGCCACGTATCGTTTTGGAATTTCTCTTGAAAACCCCGCCAAACTGAACGTTTCATTTGATTATTCTTTGACACAATGGTCTGGTTTTAAGAATCTTAACAGTTTAAACGAAGGATTGAGAGATGCTCATACTTTTGCTTTGGGGGCAGAATATATTCCAAAATTTGATGCTCTTAATGGTTATTTCAACCACGTAATGTACCGTGCAGGAGTCAATTATACTACTTCCCCTTATGCTTTCAATGGCACAACTGCCAATGATATGAGTTTTTCAGTCGGAGCTTCGTTTCCTTTGAGAACCATCTCATACTTCAACGTTGCCTTCGTTAGAGGGAAAAGAGGCATCTTGGCAACCAATAGCTTGGAAGAGGTTTATAACAAAATTGTAATTGGATTCTCGTTGGGAGATTTCTATTGGTTCCGTAAACCTAAAATCGATTAAATCTTTATTCGTAAAATATTTTATGATTAACTCATTTAAAAAAAATATTATTCAAAAAACAATAGCGAGGAATTTCAATCCCTCGCTATTGTTTTTTGGGATAGTTCCTGTGGCTGATGTAAATAGTAGAGACAAGGCACTGCCTTGTCTCATTAGTACCCGCTTTTTATTCAACAATTGGACATTAGTTAGACAAGGCAGTGCCTTGTCTCTACTTCTTGCTATTCTCTTATTTTCCGCTTGCGAAGAAGATAAAAAGGATGTTAAAAAACAAGAATACAAAGGACCGATTTCCGAAGTTTACGGCATTAATATGGCTTACACCGATTCGGCAAGATTAGTCGTAAAAATGTCCACCGAAGCCCAATTGACCATGGCGAATGAGGACAAAAAGTATCCAAAAGAGGTGCGAGTTTTCTTTTTTGATAAAATGGGAAATAATACCACCAAACTCAGAGGTGATTCGGCTATTTATTTGAAAGCTACCAACCTTTACCGTATCATGGGTAGAGTACAAATCAATAACCAAGTGAAAAATGAAGTATTAGAAACTGATGAACTATTTTGGAATCCAAATACCAAGAAAATCTATTCCAATAAAGCGGTGGACATCAAAACCCCCGAACAAACTATTCACGGAATCGGGATGGATTCTAACCAAGATTTTACCCAATATACCATCCGCAAAATATCGAATAGTCAGGTCAGTGTAAAGAATTTACCGCAATAAACGTAACATGAGAATCCTTCGGACAACGCTCGTTCCCGTGAATACAGAAAGCAATAGCTACAAAATAGCCTCACGAGTTTACACTTGTAAGGCTATTTTGTAGCTATATTTCAGCAAAACCTATATCTTCAGAGCCGCAGGTAAAGCCACTTTCGTTTTCCTTACTCTTGCAGATTTACGTGCAATCTTTATCTTACGACTACCCAACGCCGCATTTGCCAATTGTAATTCCGTAATTTTTTGTTCATAATTCGCTATCAATGAGGCACTTTCCGATTTCTTAGCTTCTAAATCAGAAGTCATCTTCTTCATCTGGTCGTCCAGCATATTAAACTTCGCCCCAATCTCCTCACTCTGACGCTTGAACGTATTCACTTGTTGTTCTAACTTTGTAATTTCTACGTTTTTAGACTTAATTTGATCCTGCAAGGTTGATTTTTCTTCCTTTAATTCTCTGATTTCTTTGTGTGAACGCTCAACATTTACGTCTAAGCGGTCTTTATCTTTCATCAAATCCGAATATTGCTTACTACTTACGCATGAACTAACAAAAATAGCTAATGAAAAAACGATAGTGATTTTTTTGAAAATATTTATCATGATTTGGGAGATTAATGATTATTTCTTAGGGTCAAGTGTCTGAAATTGAATACAAAATACTTGATTTTTTCTGAAATTTATACTATCTTAGATACAAACTTCTTAAAAAAATCATGAAAAAAACTTTACAAATGGTAATATGTTGGTTTATCCTACCATTTGGAGGATATTGCCAACTTACTGATTCTGTTGATGTGCAAACTTACCATAATGTTCAGCATGAAAAAAAACTGCAACATAAACAGCAGAAGGTAAAACTTAAACACATTTCTGATGAAAAATTTGGGTATCAGCTTATTAGGAAGCGGCGAATAACAAGGATTCCGTTTGAATTTCAAGCAAATTTAGTCATAGTCCCCGTAAAAGTCAATGATTCAGACACTTTACGCTTTATTTTAGATACTGGCGTAAGTTCAATTATTCTGACTGACCCCGCCGTTGCCAAAAAATTAGGAATGAAATTTGTCCGTAGCGTAAAAATTGCGGGTGCGGGTGAAGGCGAAGAAATTGAGGCGGGTATCGTTATCGACAATACCATTCAAATTGGTGATATGATTGGGTATCGTCAGAATTTGGTGGTTTTGCAAGACGACCACTTAAAATTGAGCGAGTTTGTGGGTACGCCCGTACACGGTATCATTGGTTACGAAATTTTTAATAGATTTACCGTAACAATGGATTTTTCGATGAACGAAATCATCCTTGAAAATCCTGAACATTATAAATACAAACCCAGTAAGGGAGAACGATTTCCGATAACCATTGAGGACAATAAACCCTACCTCAGCGTGATGGAACTGATGAATGACAATCACAGTACGCCCCTAAAAGTAATTTTAGACACGGGTGCAGGTCATGCCTTATCCTTAGAAAGTAGCAATATTCCCTTACCCAATAAAGTTTTGAAAGCACAATTAGGGCGTGGACTCAATGGAATTATCAATGGTAATCTTGGCAGAATCCCGATGCTGAAAGTAGGAAAATTTGAAATGAAAAACTTAGTAGCCTCATTTCCAGATAGCAATTCATACCGCCAAAGACATACCGCCCTTACCGAAAGACAAGGCAGTATTGGTTGTGAATTTCTGAGAAGATTTAAAGTAACATTCAATTATCGAGACCAATATATCGTGTTGAAACCCATCAATCGCCGCATGAAAGAGCCTTTTGAACACAATATGTCGGGGATAGAATTGATGGCAAGGGGTGAAGATTATCACGAATTTATGATTGATAAAATCATTCAAGATTCTCCCGCCGATGATGCAGGTTTGCAGGAAGGCGATAGAGTAATGTTTATCAATAATAAAGCCTCAAAAGACATCACCATTAGCGAGATTTATAAACTCTTCCAAAGAGGCGAAGGCAAACCTTTAAACTTAGTCGTGAAAAGAGGTAATGGCATTGTGATAGCAACCGTGAATTTGCGGAGGATGATTTAGAAATATAATCCAATCAAGAACATTTATCTAAGAATCAAGAACTGATATAACATTTGTCAAATTGCTTGCTTTCTAATCCAAAATCAATTACTTTTGCGGAGAAATTAAGGAAAGAGGGGTCGTGAATCCCTCTTTTTTGTTTTCGTAAAAATGAAAAAATAGTCGTAATTTTTAGCTTAAAACATAATTTTTTTGCGTTTCAGTGTTTACGACCACAGACTAATAAATGTTAAATAAAGAAACAATAATAGAATTACTTCAACCCTATCTGGAAGACGATAGAATTTTTATCGTTGAAGTAAAAACAACCGAAGGTAAAACTCGTCAAAATATCACCATTTTATTAGATACTGACGAAGGAATAAAAATTGAAGAATGTGCCTCCATAAGCCGCAGATTTGCCCATTTTGTTGAAACTAACGAACTGGTTTCTGATGCTTACAATTTGGAAGTATCATCGCCAGGAATAGACCAGCCATTAACGCTTACACGTCAATATGTCAAAAATATTGGTAGAAATCTGAAAGTAATTCTAACGGAGGGCGGCGAGAAAGTAGGAACCTTAGAGAACGTAACCGATACGGGAATCGTTTTGAAAGAAGGAGTTAAAAAGACCAGAAGCAAAAAAGTTGTTGAACCTGTGCCAGACATCCTTATCTCGTTTGAAACAATCCAACAAGCCAAAGTACAAATATCGTTTAAATAGAGGTTTTGTGTTAGGTACTATGTACTATATATTAAGTATTATCAGTCCAATAATTTTTGCACGATTTTCTTAATACTTGATACTTGATACTTAATACAACAATCCTGAAACTTATGAAAGATGAATAGTGCAGAATTAATTTCGTCGTTTGCGGATTTTGCAAAAGAAAAAAACATTGATCGTCCAACGATGATACAGGTGCTGGAAGAAGTTTTCCGCACTATGATTCGGAAGAGATACGGAACTGATGAAAACTTTGATGTTATCATCAACCCTGAAAGTGGCGACTTAGAAATGTGGCGTACCCGTGAAATTGTGGACGACAATTCAGAAGATATTTGGGACTTTGATAAAATACCCTTGGAAGAAGCCAAAAAAATTGAACCCGATTTTGAAATTGGCGAAGAAGTAGCCGAGTTGATTAAATTGGAGGATTTCGGACGAAGAGTGGTTCAAACCGCTCGCCAGACGCTTATCCAAAAAATCAAAGACTTAGAAAAAGAAGGCTTGTACGAAAAATACAAGGATTTAGTAGGGGAAATGGTTTCGGGCGATGTCTATCAAATTATCGGAAAAGAATTAATTATCACCGACAGCGAAGGCAATGAATTGACCCTTCCAAAGTCAGAAATGATTCAGAAAGACCGTTTCAAGAAAGGCGAACCCGTGAAGGCAGTTATCCATAAAGTGGACATGAATAATGGTACGCCAAAGATTATTCTTTCGAGAACTTCGCCCGTATTCTTGGAGCGTTTGTTTGAGCAAGAAATTCCTGAGATTTATGATGGTCAAATCATGATTCGTAAGATTGTGCGTGAACCAGGCGAAAGAGCCAAAGTTGCGGTTGAATCTTATGATGACCGTATCGACCCTGTGGGTGCGTGTGTGGGTATGAAAGGTTCACGGATTCACGGAATTGTGCGTGAATTACAGAACGAAAATATTGACGTAATTAACTTTACTTCAAATTTGGAGTTATTAGTAGGACGTGCTTTAAGTCCTGCGAAAGTAAGTTCGATGAAAATTGATGCGGAAAGAAGACGTATTGCGGTGTATTTACAACCAGACCAAGTGTCGTTGGCAATTGGAAAAGGTGGACAGAATATTAAATTAGCGGGTAAATTGGTGGGTTACGAATTAGACGTTTATCGGGATATTAAGGAATCCGAAATAGACGATGAAGACGTGGATTTATCAGAATTTACGGACGAAATTGAGGACTGGGTAGTTTTAGAATTACATAAAATCGGTTTAGATACCGCCAAGCAAGTTCTGGCATTGGATAGTGAAGAATTAATCAGACGTACTGAACTCGAAGAAGAGACAGTATTGGAGGTTTTAGCAATCCTACGCTCGGAGTTTGAATAATGTAGAATGAACAAGTGAAAGAATGATAGAATAGTCATAGAACTCATTTCACTTGCTCATCAAAGCTATTCTATCATTCAACTATCACACAAAATTCAACATTATTATAGAAAAGTATCAATTAACAAGCATGACAGAAGATAAAATGATGCGTTTGAGCCTTGTGGCAAAGCAAATTGGCGTAGGTATTCAAACCATCGTACAAAAGCTCTCTGTTCAAGGTCATAAGGTAGAAAATAGCCCTAACGCCAAATTGAATTTCGAGCAATTGAAAATCGTAGCCAAGGAATTTGGTGCAAATGACCTCCTGAATGGTGGATCATCGTCTGCACAAGCTCCAAAGGCTAATGAAGAAGATAATTTTGTGCCTGCCAAAAGACAGGACGATGATTATTTGCCCCTGTACTCACGTGAGTCAAAAACCCAGCCAGTTGCGAAACCCGCTGAACCAATCGAAACCCCAAAAATTGAAAAAGTTGCTGAAATTGAAAAGATTGAGGCAAAAAGTGATGTTCAGTTTAAGGTGGTGGGTCAGATGGAATTGGATAAAAAGGGAAATGTTATTCCCGTGAAAGCCCCCGTTGCTGAACCAAAACCAGAGCCGAAAGTGGAAGCACAAAGAGTTGATGCTCCAAAGGTCGAAACTCCAAAAGCTGAAAAATTAAAACCAGCGGTTGTTGAAACCCCCAAGGCGATTGAGCCAATTGTTGCTCCCAAAGTTGAGGAAGCTCCAAAACCAACTGCCGTAGTTCCACAGCCAGTAACGGTTGCTGAAAACCCAACGGTTGTTGAGGTGGCGAAACCCGTTGTTCCAACACCAGTGTCAGTTATTCCACCAGTAGTAGCGGATAAGCCAGTAATAGTACAGGCATCAAAGATTGTTGATACAAATAATCAGCCACGACCACCGCAGAATAACCAAAACCAACCGAACAGACCGCAAAATCAAGGTGGACAGAGTAGTGGAAATAATAATCAATCCAACAGACCGCAAAATCAAGGTGGTCAAGGGGATAGAAACAATAATCAGAATAGACCTCAAAATCAAGGTGGTCAGGGTGAGAGGAATAATAACCAAAATCGTCCACAGGGTCAAGGAGGAAATAATAATCCGCAAAATAGACAACAAGGACAGGCGGGAAATGGTCAGGGTTTACAAGCTACTAAACCGCAAGGTCAAAATGGTGGTGGAGGCAATAACCAAAACCGTCCACAAGGTCAAGGTGGAAATAATAATAACCAGAATCCTCAGAATAACGGAATTGTCGATAACAGACCACAAAAACTGGGTCGTAATGATGCCATTCCAGACGATACTTCATCGGTTGAATTGATTGAAGCCAAAGGTGACCAATTACGTGGATTGAAGATTTTGGGTAAAATTGAATTACCCGTTGAAACCCCACGTGGAGGTCCAGGTTCAAGAAATAATAACAACAATAAGAAGAAGAGAAAACGTATTGATAAGCCAGGCGGAGCTAAGGTAACTGAAACAGAAATCCGTAATGAACGTGGAGCTCCACGTCCGAAAAAGGATGGAACAACTACCACAACAACAACGACAACCACCAACGATCCGAACAGAAAACCACCAGTAACGGGAACGAATACGGGCGGATATAATAACAATAGAAATAATACGGGCGGTAATCCAAATTACAAACGCCCTGCGAATAATACAGGAGGAAACCGACCAACGACACCCGTAGTAAAAGGTGAAGTAACGGATAAGCAAATCCAAGACCAAATTAAGGCAACGATGGCACGTCTGCAAGGACAAACCAACAAGTCGAACTTTGGAGCAAAAGAGCGTCGTGAAAAACGTAAAACTCGTGCAGAACGCAATGAACAGCGTCAATTAGCGGAGGATGAAGAAGCAAAAATCTTAAAAGTAACTGAATATATTTCAGCCAGTGAGTTAGCCTCATTGATGGATATTTCGGTAACTGAAATCATCTCGGCTTGTATGAGTTTGGGAATGTTTGTTTCAATCAACCAACGTCTGGAAGCGGACATTATCGCTTTGATTGCCGAGGAATTTGGATTTGAAGTACAATTTGTTTCTGCCGAAGAAGAAATTGAATCATCGGTGGTGGAAGAAATTGATACCCCAGAAGATTTGATACCGAGAGCACCAATCATCACGATTATGGGTCACGTCGATCATGGTAAAACTTCCTTGCTTGATTATATCCGTAGAGCCAAAGTGGCAGCGGGTGAAGCGGGTGGAATTACCCAGCACATTGGTGCATATTCTGTGAAACAAGACGATGGACGTAGTATTACATTCTTAGATACACCTGGTCACGAGGCATTTACTGCCATGCGTGCAAGGGGTGCGAAGGTTACGGACGTTGCCATTATCGTAATTGCGGCTGACGATGCCGTGATGCCACAAACCGAAGAAGCCATCAACCATGCCATGATGGCGGGTGTGCCAATCGTGTTTGCTTTCACAAAAATTGATAAGCCAGGAGCCAATACGGAGAGAATTAGAGAGCAATTATCTATTAAAAATATCTTGGTAGAAGAGTGGGGAGGTAAATACCAAACCCAAGAATTATCTTCAAAATCAGGACAAGGGGTTAATGAGTTATTAGAAAAAGTATTGCTTGAAGCTGAATTATTAGACTTGAAAGCCAATCCGAACAAGCGTGCCATTGGTACAACCGTGGAAGCATCATTGGATAAAGGTCGTGGATATGTTGCCAATATTTTGGTACAAGCTGGAACTTTGAAAGTAGGAGATATGATGCTTGCAGGAGCTCATTATGGACGTGTGAAAGCAATGTTTGATTATCGTGGAAACAAATTGAAATCGGCGGGACCTTCAACACCCGTACAAGTTTTGGGACTTCCAGGAGCTCCAAACGCTGGTGATAAGTTGTCGGTAATGGAAAATGAGCGTGATGCTCGTGAGATTGCCAACAAACGTGAGCAAATTTTGCGTGAACAATCTTTGCGTTCTCGTAAGCACATTACGCTGGAAGAAATTGGTCGTCGTAAGGCAATTGGAACGTTTAAGGAATTGAACGTAATTGTGAAAGGCGACGTGGATGGTTCAGTAGAAGCACTATCGGATTCGTTATTGAAACTATCAACGGAAGAAGTACAAGTGAGAATCATCCACAAAGGCGTGGGACAAGTTTCAGAATCAGACGTATTGTTGGCTTCGGCTTCCGATGCCGTTATTGTGGCGTTCCAAGTGCGTCCGAGTGTAAACGCCCGTCGCTTAGCAGATACCGAACAAATCGAAATTCGTACTTATTCAATTATCTATCAAGCGATTGATGATGTAAGAGATGCGATGGAAGGTTTGTTAGCTCCTAAGTTTGAGGAAGTTGTTACGGCAAATATCGAAGTTCGTGAAGTTTATAAAATTACGAAAGTGGGAACTGTTGCAGGTTCGTATGTATTGGATGGCACGGTGAAACGTTCAGATAAAATACGAATTATTCGTGATTTCGTGGTGGTGCATGAAGGAGAGATTTCAGCCTTGAAGCGTTTTAAAGACGATGTAGCGAGTGTTAAATTTGGCTACGAATGTGGTCTGTCAATCAAGAATTTCAACGATATTGAAATTGGTGATGTGGTTGAATGTTACGAATTGAAAGAGATGAAGCGAACGCTTTAAATTTAGATAATAGAGAAAAAGGGCTTCTGATTTGTTTCGGAAGCCCTTTTTGTTTTATTTTCAATTTGAATGGTAAAATATGATGAGTGATTTTGTGAATGGTTATTTTTGGTTTAATATTGCGGTAGAAATTTTTATTTAGAATATAGTGCGTTTAATTTAGAATCCTGTCTATCAAAACTCTGGTAAAGTTAAGACTGCAAAACAGGGAAGTTAAAGTAAAACGCTCACGTATGCGTGAGCGTTACTTTGCTTTGTTTTGCAGGTTTTACCAGAGACCTTGATTGGCAAGTAAGTAGCGTTTCACGCTATTTTTATGCCCTTTTTCAAGAGTTCCAATTAGTAAAACCGTCATTCACCATGAAAAAAGCCTACATTACCGCCCTATTTTGCCTTTTTACTTTTTCAGTTTTCGCTCAAATTACCCCCCAAGATTCAACCTCAAAAGCCGATTCTCTGAAACAAGTTGCCAATGCCATCACCGTTGCCAGTGCCACCAATCTCAGTAATTTACTCCCCCAATTAACCCCAAAATCGCCCAACGTAGGGAATTTGGGACGATATGGCGAGTATCCAGTCAGTATGTTTACGGGGTTAGCCAATATTGAAATTCCCATCTTCAATGTAGAAGTCAATGGAATTTCTATGCCCGTCAAACTCACCTATCATGCCAGCGGGAATAAAGTAACGGACGTGGCTTCTTTTGTAGGTTTGGGTTGGTCACTCCAATATGCGGGTTCAATAAATAAACAAATGAGGGGAATGCCTGATGAAGTAGGCGTAGGATTATTAGGCAGACAAATTCCAGTAGATATTCGAGCCAGCGTTGGGGCAGTATGTTATAATGAAGACGTTAGATTTGCCTACGAACAAATGGCTTCCAATAATATTGATACCGAAAGAGATATATTTTCGCTCAATATTCCTTCCAAAAGTAATCAGTTTATCCTTCGTGATATAACTGATTATCAATGGCTTAACCCCGAATCAAGCAAAATAAAATATACTCGTGCTACTAATTCCTTTGATATTACCGATGAAGGCGGTAATCAATTTACTTTCGACAAATCTGAACAAACCGTTGGCTCTGGAACAAGTGCTTGGCTTCTGACCCAAGTCCAAGGAGTGCGTTCACAAGACAAGATTTTGGTGGAATACCAAGCCGCTACTACTTATCAATGGACGCACGATATTATGGAATCCGTTACCATCAATGATAATCCTACGGGAATGATTCCTTCGGGTGTAGTTTTGACAGGACCTACTTCTAACCCAACACCCGAATTAATTTCTATCAATAATTCAGTCGAGCAAAGACTACCCCAAAGTATTCATTTTCCATCAGGCAAAGTAGAATTTGTTTATGAAACCACCGACCGACAAGACGGTTTTGGTAAAGCCTTGGATAAAATAGAAATCTATGGCTATAATATTAGCACCCTGGCTTACGAACTCATAAAAACCTACGATTTGACGTATGTCTATCGTAACCGAGATAATAATGCCAATTTCCCAGTCTTGTTTTTGGATAAAGTAAGGATGTTGGATAATGCAAACGCACTTATCGGTCAATATGAATTGGGCTATAATACAGCCATTCCCCTTCCCCTTGTCCAGTCCAAAGCCCTTGATTATTGGGGCTATTACAACGGAGCTACTACCAATACTACTCGTATTCCCGCCCAAACCATTCCTATTTATCAAGGTGGTATTTCTACTCCTACTACGATAAATATTGGGGGAGCAAATCGTCAGAGTGATGAAACCAATATGAAGGCTTGGATTCTCAATAAAATCACCTTTCCTACGGGTGGATATACCGTTTTTGACCACGAAGCCAATCAGTATTTAGATGGGATAGTGCATCGAAAAGCGGGAGGCCTACGGATAAAAACTATTACCAGTAGCCCCAATGCTACGGATAATCCCGTAGTAAAATCTTACCGCTACGGAATAGGTGAAAGTGGTGATGGCACATTACGCCAGAGCCTTAGCTTTCAGTATAATACCAAGCAGAAAGTAACAGAATGTCAATCCAATACCACAGGACAGCCTTGTTCGTCATTATACACCTACGATGTCCGAAAATATACTTCCAATCTCGGTGGAGCATTATTTCCGCATGAGGGTAGCCCCGTAACCTACTCGACCGTAACCGAATACCAAGAAGCAGGAGCCACAGGCGATAATGGCAGAACCATTTATGAATTTAGAGAAAGTTCAGACGGTCAAACTACGCTTTTCAACGGAACAAAATATTTTGTCCAAAGCAAGCACTGGGATAGAGGACAATTAGCCCGAAAACGAGTTTTTGGCAAAGATAACCGCCTGAAATATCGTCAAGAAAATACTTATACGGTGTTGGGTGCAGGCAGTACCACTGATATTTGCGGAAGGCTTTTACAAATTCAAAATATTTACGTCAATTATAGACCATCGTATCTTCAAGGGAGTTCAATTTGTTACTTTGAAACCAATGATGCCCAACCCGCCCAAACGTATTTTATGAATTATGGCACGACCAAATTAATAAAATCCGAAGAGTTTTATTATGACAATGAAGACGATACCAAGTTTACCCAAAAGACTAGCATTACCGATTATGTACCCAATTATTATTTTCCCCGTGTAACCCGTGAGATAGTCAATGCGGGTGAAATTAGGGGTAAAAAATATTTTTATCCCTTCGATTTTGGCATTATTCCTACCACTAAGTCGGGTGAACTTTTAGCCATTCGGCGGATGCAGGAAAAGAATGAATTGAACATCCCGATTGAGGAAGTGAGTTATCGAAAAAATAGCCTTTCCGCTACAGATTCGCTGATTTCGGGGGCAAAACTAACGAGTTATTATAGCCGAGAAGATAACTCTGTCCCTGGAAATCCGTTCAGTGCGTATCGCCTTCCTTCGTCTATTTATCTCTTAGAAAGTCAGTTGTTTAATGCTTTTACAACCGCCTATCAACCTTCTTCCGATTTGTTCTTGGCGAGTCCTGCCACTTATTCGGCAGATTTGCCCCGTCATAGTCTTTACGATAAAAAAGTAACGATGAATGACTATGATGTATATGGAAACCTGAGTGAATATACCATTACCCACGGCGGACGGAAAGACTCCTTTGGCTACCAACAATACGCCCACAATGGCGTACAATTGAATACCCTGACCGGTATGGCTCAGGACGGATTTGGATTGAATCATATCTCAAATTATGCTTATACTATTCCACTATTGGGGCTTTCTTCGAGCCAAGCCGCCAATGGCGTTTTTACTTATTTTGAATACGATTCTTTCGGCAGATTCAAAACCCTTAAAGACCACGAAAACAAGGTTTTGAAGGAATTTGCCTACGATTTTAGTAACCGTAGCGTAACGGAATGGATGCCGAGAATAGCATTTACAGCCGTCAGTAATACCACCGCTACGAGCGATGCCACCAAGACGATTAGCTTTGTGGATGGCTTGGGGCGAGATTTACAGAAACTCGTGGTCAATGGTTCACCCGATGCCACGAAGGATATTATTTTGAGCAGTGTCGTGTATGATATATATGGACGTGGCACAAAGGCATATTTGCCCACGCCAAGCACCACGGGTGGGGGAACATTTTTGACGGACGTACAGACTCCCGCCAAAGCCTTTTATGATACAGACGATGTACCATATACAGAAACAACGCTTTTTGATAAATCGCCCCTCAACCGCCCCCTAACGCAATACGGAGCGGGAAACGCTTGGCGAACTGCCAACAAAGCCCTAACGATGCAGTATAAAGTTGCTCCTACGGGTACGATAAAACGCTTTAAAGCGAGTTTAGGGGCAGTTTTTTGTAATGTGGAAGGACAACCCACCACCTTGGAATATTACGGATCGGATGAATTGCAAATGAAAGTCATGCTCTCGGAAAGGGGCAATAAAACGACTGAATACATTGATTTGCAGGGGCGAACGGTACAGAAAGATGTGGAAGTAAGTGCGGGCGTTGTGCAGTCCATCATTTATGTTTACGACTTATTTGACCGCCTTTCCTACGTGATTTCTCCGAAGGCTTATCCCTTATTTACCAGTACGAGAGCCTTTATTTTAGATACAGAAACGGATTTCTTAGAAGGCATTTATGCTTACAAATATGACCGAAAGGGGCAAAATATTCTCAAACACGTAGCGGGACATACGGGTTTTGAAGCGATGGTTTATGACCAATTATATCGTTTGGTTTTGAGCAGAGATGCTGCCGATGATAATGTGGTAGATGCTTTTGGGAGAAGCCGATGGAAATTTTCAAAATTTGATGCCTTAGATAGACCTGCATTTAGTGGATTGACCTTCTTGACCCAAGGGTATAGCCGTCAAACTTTGCAAGATGATTTTGATAATCACACCATCACTTCCATTAACGAAACCAGAGTAAATACTGGAGGGCTTTTGGGCTATTCAAATACCTCATTTCCAAGCAATTACACGCCATTGGATGCCAATATTAGAGCCGTAAATTACTTCGATAATTATACGTGGCAATTAGATAATTTGTTCAATTTTCAAAGTGCAAACGCTTTCGGAACACAATGGGCGAATAGTAAAAAGGGATTGATGACGGGGATGTTGATTAGAAATGTGGAGACTTTGGATTGGTATAAATACGTTAATTATTTTGATTTCAAATCTCGCCCCCTGCAATCTTTCGCTTTGAATCATTTAGGCGGTATTGACCGTTCAGAATATCAATATCGTTTCAACGGGGAAGTCTTGAAAATGCGAACTGTGCATCAAGGAATCACTGAAATATATGATTATACTTTTGACCATATCGGACGTAAAACAAGTTTTAAACATAGTAAAGACGGTGTTTTGCAAAACGTAGCGAATTATAATTATGACGGCATTGGCAGGATGAAAACCAAGACCTTGAAGCCTTTGGGGTCAGACATAAACAGTAAACAAACGGGTAATTGGACAGATGTAAACACTTGGTTATCAGGCTTTTTGCCTTCGGTTTCAGATAATGTAACGATAAATACTGGACATAGCGTTACGATTCCAAGTGGTCAATCTGGTTCGGCAGGAGTATTGAATAACAAAGGCACTTTGCAGAGTTTTGGAATGTTGAATATCGGTAAAGTTACCACCACAGATTTGCAAACGGTGGACTTTAAATATCATATTCGTGGGGGTTTGAAAGGCATAAATTTGGATGCCAATAATAACTTGACGAATAAATTATTTAGTTTCAAATTGGGCTATGAAGAAGATGGAACATACTTTGATGGAAATATTAGAAAACAGGAATGGAAGAGCAGTATTGACAACATAACTCGTTCATATACATATAGTTATGATGGTGCAAGTAGAATTCTGTCGGGGGCTTATGCGAGTGGAAAGACAGGAGAAAATTATTCGCTTGAAAATATGGCTTATGATTTTAATGGAAATATTACAAACCTGTGGCGTAAAGGAATGACTCAAAATAACACCTTTGATTATATTGATAAATTGAATTATACTTACGCAACAAATTCTAATAAAATCAATTCTGTAAGTGATGCAGTTTCAGGAAATTTAAACACTGGCGATTTTAGAGACGACAACACTTCTGGCAATGATTATGACTATTGGGCAGATGGAAGTTTGAAAAAAGATTTGAATAAGGGGATTGATAGTATTAAGTACAATTACCTTAAATTACCCCAACGGATAAAATTTAGCAACGGTAAATGGCTTGAATACCAGTACGACGCAACTGGGGAAAAGCTAAAAAAGAAGACTTCTGAAAATAAGATTACGGATTACATTAGTAATCTTATTTTCGAAAATAATGTACTTTATCAGATTGGACATGATGAAGGTAGAATCGTAAATGGTAATTATGAATATAATATTACTGACCATTTGGGTAATCTAAGAGTAGCTTTTAAAGATAGTGCAGGAATAGCCAAAATCACACAAGCTCAGGATTTTGAACCTTTTGGATTGGAAAATTGGACAAGTAAATATATAAATAATAGCAAGATTTCTAACTTCAAATTTAATGCCAAGGAAACTCAATTAGAAACGGGTTTTATTGACTTAGGTAATAGATTATTAAACCCTACAATAGGACGGATGTTATCTGTGGACAAAGTTAGTCCATTGTATGCTGGGTACTCAACCTATGGATATTGTCTAAACAACCCGATTAAATATGTTGATATTGAAGGTAATTTTGTAATTGATGCAGAAACTGCAAGAAAATATCCTGCATTAGCATTTATGGTTAATAATGTTTTGCCAAATTTAGTTAATAATCCCAAAGTATTAGAAGCATTAGTCGGTGTATCAAAGAAATCAGATAAAATCAATTTTATAAAAAGTCAAATGAGAAGTGGTGCAGGACCTAACATAAAAGTTACACAGCCTCCCAATAGTCAAAATTGGCAAGGGACGGCAGTTAGTGAATCTGATGGAGGTCACTATGCAGGGAACATCGACATTGGCGAAAAAAATAATTTATACTTGAATAGAGTCGCTGTTGAAAAACTCGAAAGTGCCGCACAAGCATTTATAAATAATAATGGGAAAAACGGAGGTGGAGATTTAGCAGTTCAAATGTTAAGTATTGGTCATACAGTTACACATGAATTTGCTCACTTTCTACTAAATGCCTTATCAGGAAATCATGAAGAAGATAGTAGGGGGGGCAATTATGAAGCAGGAGACGATTTTTCAGCACACGCATTTGACGGAAATACATTTCATCCAAATGCAAATCAAGAAAAACCTGGATTAGCTCAATTTTATAATAGCAACAGAAATAGTAGTCTAATGCGTGGATTAACGACAGGAAATAAAGGATTGATGTGGTTTATAACTACTAATAATTCTGATGCTGGTAGTGGTACTACTAAAAAGAAAAAACAAAAAAGTACCGCTGCAGCAGTAGGAGGTGCAAATGATTCAAACTAATATTTCAAAAATTAAACATTTTAGATATGAAAAACATATTGATTGCTTTTATTACAATAATTTTATTGGGCGGTTGCCAAGAGCAATACAAACGCTGTGATATTAAAAATACAGATAATGAGCTACAAATTTATAATGATGTGCTTATAGAACTGACTGAGAAGTATTTTTATTTACGATACTTGGGCAAAGAAGGTGAACAATTAAGGTCTATTTATCTTAGTGGAAAATCTGATTCATTACAATTAGATAAGATGAAAATACAAGTTCATAATAAGATTTTTGGAGATTCTTTACATTTTAAGACTATTTATTTGCTTGATACTGTTACAGATAATGGTGCTTTGGATTACTTTAAAATGGATAAATATGACGGTTTAGAGAAATTAGCGAATGAATTTTCTATAAATACAAAAAGTATGTTAGATACTATCAATATGATTCAAGTAAAGTATAAAGCTGATAGATTTAAGGCTTGTACTTTTAATATTAAATCTATTACGAATTATAACGTAAAATCTATTGATAATGAGATTGGTATTGTTAGCTTTTCTAAAATAATACTGAATAAAAAAGGTAATGAAGGGCTGTTATGCTGTAATTTTAATTGTGGTGGTCTTTGCGGTAGAGGATATATTCTGCAAATAGAAAAAGTTGATGGACTTTGGAGAATTAAACATTCTAAAACAACTTGGATTTCATAACTTTTCATCGGTGGCGAGTGTATTACTCGCCTAAATACGTTAGCTACACGCCAAGTCTACCAGTGGACTTGGCATTTTTTTCCACCCGTGGCGAGTGTCCCACTCGACAACTGGCGGCAGCACAGCGGACTACTATTTTTTGTTCATAATATTCTGATAATCAGACGATTATTGTTCGTGTTTTGCTTTCGCCAGTTGGTCAGTGAAGACACTGACCACGGATAAAATTTCGTGGTGGTTCATGAAGGAGAGATTTCAGCCTTGAAGCGTTTCAAAGACGATGTAGCGAGTGTTAAATTTGGCTACGAATGTGGTTTATCCATCAAGAATTTTAATGACATTGAAATTGGTGATGTGGTAGAATGTTACGAATTGAAAGAGATGAAGCGAACATTGTAGTGAATAATTAACAATTAATAGAGAATAGTTGATTGAGTGGAAATAGAAATTATCTATATATGATATGGGTAAAAAACTATTAATTATTCTCTATTAACTATTAATTTAAAAAGGGCTTCTGATTTGTTTCGGAAGCCCTTTTTTTAGGAAAGAATATGAAACTCACCCCAGAAAATATCCTAACAGAACTCAAAGCCCTCACGCAAGGCAAGAAGGCAGTTTTCAAAAACGATGAAGGAAAAGTGAAAGTTTTCTTTCTGAAAAACGGCTATTATTTCATCACTTTTGATGGACACGAAATCCAATCAATAACGGATTTGGAGGAGGTTTTTGACATGGTTTTGGCTTTATTGAAATTGGATGATTGAAATGGTAAATAATTTTTTCCATCCGTGACGAGTACACCACTCGACAACTTACGAAAGTAAAAACTCGAATAGCAATGTCCTGAATATCAATGTTATACTGAAAAAATAAACAATCAGCTGTGCTGCCACAAATTGGAGAGTTGGGACACTCGCAACAGGCATAAAAATAAATTATATATTCCCTCCAACTTTTAAGCCGCTGGGTACGGTTTTCGGGATAGACTTATCAAAATTATTATCATTAAGAGTATTCAAAAACTCAAGTATTAATGAAATATCTTTAAAGTTTAGCTTCAATTGATTAGTCAATGGATCAAGTTGATTAGTTTTTATGTTTGTATTCTGTATTTTATTGCCAGATAAATCCTCATAAAATTCTAAAACCTGAGTTAACGTTTTTATTTTGCCATTGTGCATATAAGGAAATGTGAATTGCAAATTTCGTAGAGTAGGTGTCCTAAAAGCAAATTTAGCTGATATACCGTCATCAATTTTTTTCAATTTTTCATTGTCGGCTACTCCCATAGCATGAGCTTGAAAATCAGAAAACATGGGTCCATTATGACATTTTCCACATCCAGATTTTAAAAAAGCCTTCATACCAAGTATTTCATTATACGATAACTGACTTGAATCGCCACGCATATATAAATCAAAGCGTGACTTGTTACTGATAAGACTTCTTTCAAAAGTAGCAATTGCCATTGATAAACTTTCAATTGATATTGCCTCTTTTTTGCCAAACGCTTTTTCGGTAGTGCCTTTATTGTAATGCTGGACATTATGTCAAAACATATTTAGAGCTAATGCCGAGCATTATATTAAAGGCACTACCGCTTTTTCAAATAGATTTTGATATTTAGGTATTGCTTTCAGTCGATTCAAAACTACTTTCAGGGCTTCATCTTCTTGATAGCTATGACCACGCATTTCTTCAAAATTTTTAATGGGTTCTAATGCTTGTAATTCAAGGCTTTTTACTCTTAAATCCCAGAACATCGGGGTTTGGCTACTGTTTAATGAATGATTATTGCTAATACCGTTGAAAGCCACATTGAGAACACTTTGTGAGTTTCGTTTTACAAAAGGTATATCACCAATTGATGGAAAGTTACGATTGCTGCCAGCTCCAACACCGCCAACTCCGATGGATATTTCTAAGTTTTCGGAATAAGAAAATTCGGGTAAGTGGCAAGTTGCACAGGCTACATCTTTATTTCCAGATAGAATAGGGTCATAAAATAGATACTTACCAAGTTCTACTTTTGATTCAGTAATTGGATTATTGGTAGGACAAGGCACATCCAATGGTAAAGCGGACAATATTGTGATGTCATCTTCTTTATCAAACTTTTTCTGCTCCTTTTCAGATGTTTTATTACAACCCCAAAAGAGCAAAATGAGCCAAATAAATGATGTGTATTTGAAATCAGAATGTTTCATCTGTAAAAAACCTGATTGTTATTAGGGGTAACCACTGGTTAAAGATGTAAATCCAAAGCACTGAAACTGAACCAATAACTAAATCTAAATTATGCTAACAATCAACCTTTTACAATTCCCCGATACTTCACAAACCCAAACAAATGCAAAAACACCGACCGTGAAATTCTAAAATTGAAAGGCACTAATAATATCGACATTACCGTTATTGCTACGATATAAGAAAGCGTTGATGGGTCATCAAAAAGATAAAATATCCCTACGCCCATGACGACCAAAAGCAAAATGGTATTGGCATAACTCACGAACATTGCTCCGTACCAAAAGCCTGGTTCAACTTCAAATTTCAGCCCACAGACGGGACAATTTTCGTTCATTTCTGCAAATTTACTGATTTTTGAAAGAGGATATTTAAACATTTTTCCCTCTCGGCATCGTGGACAAAATGCTTTCGACATTGCCATAAATTTGCTGGGTGCTACGTCTAATTTTAGGTTATTGATTTCCATAGTTTCATTGTTTATTTAGAGAACAAAGCTATCGTAAAAATCAATCCCCAACCACCAAATAATCCTCCAAATCCACTTTCTCCGTCTCTTTCCGAAAGGCAGTATTTAGTCTCGGATAAAGCGTAGTATTTTTCCCTTCCGAATTGATATAATAACTGCCACAACCCGATGCCCAAGCGGTATTTTTGAATTGTAATTGTATTCTTTCGTTATAATTTTTTTGCACTTCGGGCTTTATATTTAAGTAAGATTTTAACGGCATTTTCTTCAAAATTTCGTAATATTTCATGATGTAGTTTATCTGAGATTCCATAATATGAACGACAGAATTATGCCCCAAACCTGTGTTTGGACCTAAAATAAACATCAAATTTGGAAAGCCGTTAATCGTAGTTCCTTTGAATGCCTCAAAGCCTTTTTGTGTCCATTCTTCAAATAAACTCCTTCCGCCCAATCCCGAAATAGTATAATTTTTAATGAACTTTTCGGGATATTCTGCTACGTGGAAACCCGTGCCAAAAATGATGGTATCGACCTCAATTTCTTTACCGCTTTTATCAATAATGGAATGTTCTTTTATCTCAGCAATTGAATTGGTAATCACTTGAACATTAGGCTTTTGGAGGGCTGGATAATAATCATCCGTTATCATGATTCGCTTACAACCCATTTGATAATTGGGTCTCAAAACTTCACGGAAGACGGGGTCTTTGACTTGTTTATCAAGATGTTGGTCGGCTTGGGATTTTGCCATTTTTGCAATGGTTTTATTACCAATAAATGATAAACCCACAAATTCATTAAACCAGAATATGAACTCTCGATAAGCGATTTGGATGAAGGGCAATTTTGAAAAAAGTGATTTCATAAAACCCGAAAATTCACCATCGGGTTTGGGCATAATCCATGGGGCAGTTCTTTGAAAAACGTAGAGTTTTTCCACCTTATCCACAATCTCAGGAATGAACTGAATGGCACTTGCCCCCGTGCCAATTACGGCTACTCTCTTACCCGTAAGATTGTAGGAATAATCCCAATTTGAGGAGTGAAAAATTTTACCTTTGAAAGTATTAAGTCCCTTGAAATCAGGAATTTGTGGACGGTTCAAAGGACCTAAGCCCACGATGACTATGCGGGCGGTGGTCTTTCTTGCAGCGGCATCGGTAATGGTATAAAAGCCTTCTTTTTCATGGAAAAATACGCCAAAAATTTCGGTATTTAATTGAATATGAGCATCAAGATTATTTCGCTGAACGCAGTCTTTGAGATACTGCAAAATCTCGGGTTGCTTAGAAAATCTGCGAGTCCAATTGGGGTTTGGTTCAAAAGAAAAGGAATATAAATGAGAAGGAATGTCACAACCACAGCCTGGGTAAATATTGTCTCGCCAAGTGCCACCGACTTCATTCCCTCTTTCAAAAACGACAAAAGAATTTTCGCCCGATTTTTTCAAGCGAAGGGCAGCACCCAAACCCGCAAAACCTGCCCCAATGATAGCAACGTTATAATCTAATTTTTGCATAAATTTTATTGGTTGTACTCATGGAACTTACTCTAATTTTTCATACTGATTATGGATTTTTAACAAAATTACCCCAATAAGCACTGCCACAACTGCGGTAACGGTATTTAGTAAACCCTCAATGCCAAATGATAATTTTATCAAAATAGTGGAAATAATAAAACCCGAATTTCGGATAACTTTACTGAATTGGTCGGTATGAAAAAATGAAATTAGTAATAACAAAACATCCGTCAAAATTAGCACCGTAAAAAACTCATCGAAAAATATTTTATTAATATCCCTGATTGAACCCACCACTTTGCTGACGGTAATAAAGTTTTCATAAATCCAATTAGAAAAACTAAAAGTTGCCAGAATTAACAAGACTGGTACCAAAAAAGTAGCTATTATTTTTTTGGTTTCAACAAACTGTGCCACTTGGGGCGTGAGTACAACTTTCTCATCTTTATCGTTTTCTTCCTTTTTTTGATTAAGCTTGTAAAAATAATATATCAAATAAAACAAAATCACTGTGCCAACAATATCGTAAGTGAATTGTAAATCTCCCTTGACTTCAAACCAATTTGGGGTAAATTGTATTCTTGATAAATCCTTAAAAATTCGTCTGATTAAAATCAAAGTAATAATTTCATATTGCTTACCAATGTATTTGTTGATAGATTTTGGGAGATAATAAATCAGTAAATAAACCTCATAGATAAGGATGAACGAAAATGGGGTGTAGATGGCGACAATCGGATTTCGGAGAAGTCCCGTAGAATCATTTACTTGTAAAATCTTGAAATCAACTAAAGCTATCAACAATGAATGAATAATGAAACTGGCAATAGCGATTTTAATGATAATCGTCTCACTTTTTTTCTTAGTTTTTTCGGAGAGGAAAAAATTATGTAACGTATCTAAAAATTGGGTTCTTTTTTGCATAATCTGAAATGTTGTTTTGATAGTGATAAATATATAAGATTAAACCAAAGTAATGGACGAAATGTTAATTTACGCTTAAATTTAGGTATATTTCAGAGATATTATGCTTTTACACTCACAAACTTTCCTGCAAATTTTCTTTCCCTAAATTTAGAAAAATGTTAAAAAAAATCTTCCTCCTTCTCTTTCCATTAGCTGGATTTGCCCAAACCCAAATTCAGTTGAATGATTTGAGTGCTTTCAATAATCCGAGTGCCAACTGGACGATTGAGAGCGATGTTTCGGGTAATTTCAATGCTCCTTTGCTCACGTCCAAGGCTGGCAAAGGCATTTTATTTTGCACGTTGCGAGGGGCAAAATACCAACGAACGGATGATTTAAAATTCAACCTCGAACACGGGGATATTAAGTTATCGTTGGATTTTATGTTACCAAAAGGGGCAAATTCGGGTGTTTACCTACAAAGTCGCTACGAAATACAGTTGTATGATTCATGGTTGAAAACACCCGTAACGGATGGCGATTGCGGTGCCATTTATCACCGTTGGGACGAAGCCCGTGGTAAAGGAAAAGAAGGATATGAAGGACATCCTCCCCGACAAAATTGTGTGAAAGCCCCAGGACTTTGGAATCATATTGAGATAGATTTTAAAGCCCCAACCTTTGATGCATCGGGCAAGAAATTGACTAACGCACGCTTCAATTCTGTCATTTTGAATGGTTTGATTATTCAACAAAATATAGAATTATTAGGTGTAACTCGTGGGGCTGTTTCAACGCAAGAAGTTACCAAAGCCCCGTTGATGATTCAAGGAGACCACGGGCAGATTGCTTTGAAAAATATTGCTTATGAAGTATTTGAAAAAAGTGATATTGCCTTTTCGCCCGTTAAGTATGAAATTTATCAAGGGATAGTTACAAATTTTAAACCTTCAAATACTACTCCAATTAGTTCAGGAATATTGGCAAAACCAACTCAAAAAGTGCTTGATGTAAAAAAGGATTTTTTGCTAAAATTTGATGGAAAATTTACGACCAAAGTGGCAGGAAATTATAACGTAATTGGTCAATGGGAGGCAATTGGAGCAGTTATTGTGGATAATGATACCATCATAAAAGGATGGCACAACCCTGCTGAAGTAACAAAAGGAAATAAACAATTGTCGGCTGGCGAGCATAATTATACCATTCTTTATACCAAAGATTATAACTGGCGACCAAACTCTCTGGGTATTTTTATCCAAAAAGATCAATGGGAAAAGCAAGCCATTACGGAACGTACTTCCTTATTGGATATGGTTCCAATGCCCTTAATTGATGTTAAAACAACTGATGTACCCGCCATTCAGAGGTCGTTTATTATGTATGGGGATAAAAAAATATCGCACGGCATTAGCGTTGGAATGCCCGATGGATTGAATTTTTCTTATGACCTCAATCAAGGAGGATTTTTACAATTTTGGCGTGGCGATTTCTTGAATACAACCGATATGTGGCTCGACCGTGGCGAACCCCAAACGGCATCCGCCATGGGTATGACCATCAATGCGAATGATAAATTTCCTTTGGCATATTTGGCTAATACAGAAGCGGAATTTCCTGCTAACCTTATCAAAGAAGATTTGAAATATAAGGGTTATAAACTCCAAAAACAGCCAATGGGTAGCGGATACCCAAGTTTTATGTATGATTACAAAGGTTTGAAAGTAACCGATATTACTACGCCCTTAACCCAAGCGGAGGGCTTGAAACGTCAGTTGAATTTTGAAGGAGAACCTGTGGCGGGTAAACAATTGTATGCCCTCCTCGCCGAAGGTTCAGAGATTTCGGAGGTTTCGGCTACTCGCTATTCAATTGATAATAAAAGCTATTATGTAGAAGTTTTACCAATAGAAACCAACAAAATAATCATGCGTGAAAACCAAGGTAAAAAGCAATTATTGATGCCATTGAATGGATTAAAAGAGGTTTCTTATCAAATTATTTTTTAAAAAGTTAAAAGGTTAAATAGTTAAACAGTTAAACAGTTTCTGTCCTACGACTTAAAGGTTTTTGACATATAACTCATAAATAAAATGAAAAAATATCAGATCATATCCACCATTATTTTCGGTTTTCTGACCCAACAAATCTTTGCTCAAACTGAGCAAAAGGTTCTTGCCGAATCAGATTTTTACGAAATCAAAACCGTTACCATTCCCGAAGGAATAAAAATGGAAGCGGGAGGGGTTGCTCCCATGCCCGATGGACGAGTGGCGGTGTGTACCCGTAGGGGAGAGGTTTGGATTATTGAAAATCCTTATATGCCCGATGGTACGCAGCCACGCTATACATTGTTCGCCAGTGGTTTGCACGAAGCCCTTGGTTTGGCGTATCGTGATGGCTCATTTTATTGTTGTCAGCGAGGGGAATTAACGAAATTGACCGATACCGATGGCGATGGTAAAGCGGATGTTTACGAATCTTATGCCAATTGGGACGTATCAGGTAACTATCATGAATACTCTTACGGACCCGTTTTTGACAAAAATGGCGAAATGTATTTGACTTTTAATGTGGCTTGGGTTGGTTATGGCGAAGGCAAATTAGCTAAATGGAGAGGTTGGTTAGTAAAAGTGAAAAAAGACGGAACCCTTGAACCCATTGCAGCAGGTTTACGCTCGCCCGCAGGATTTACCATTAATTCAAATAATGACATTCTCTACGGTGAAAATCAGGGCGATTGGGTAGGTTCTGGAAGAATTACACACCTCGAAAAAGGGGATTTTGCGGGTAATGCAGGTAGTTTATACTGGACTAAAGAACCCGATTCACCAATCAAACCAACCACAAAAGCGGATGTTCCCGACACGGGAGAACCCATGTATGAAGCTGCCAAAAAGATGAAATCTTTAAAATTGCCAGCCGTATGGTTTCCTCACGCTTTGATGGGAATCTCAACTTCTGATATGATAGAAGACCAAACTGGCGGTAAATTCGGACCTTTCACGGGTCAGTATTTTGTTTATGACCAAGGACAATCAAAAGCCATGAGAATGACTTTGGAAAAAGTAAATGGTAAATATCAAGGTGCTTGTTATCCGTTCAGAGAAGGTTTTCAATCGGGTACTTTGCGGGCGAGATGGGGCAATGATGGCTCAATGTTCGTAGGGCAAACTTCTCGAGGTTGGGGTTCAACGGGCAAAGATTTATTCGGTTTACAACGTTTGGTTTGGAATGGAAATATGCCCTTTGAAATGAAAACCGTTTCGGCTCGTCCAGACGGTTTTGAGATTGAATTTACGCAACCCGTCAATAAAACCACGGCAGAGAATTTGAATAATTACGAACTAAAAAGTTTTACTTATAAATACCAACATCAATACGGCAGCCCAATTATTAACCAAGAAGTCACTCCTTTACGGGGTGTAATTGTATCTGAAGATGGTTTGAAAGTACGTTTGGTGATGGATAATTTGCGGTTGGGGTATATTCATCAAATCACCTTAAATGGTGTTTTGAATGATAAAGCACAACCACTTTTACATGATTTTGCTTACTATACGCTCAATGCCATCCCAGCAGGAGACTTAGCAAAAGTGCCTTTACGGGTGATTGAATCTATAAAAGAGGCAAAAGCAGTCACTAAAAAAGAGAAAGTAAGTGCGAGTAAAGATTTTGTAGTCAGTACGAAAGAAGCAACCCTTTTATTGAAAAAACACGCCTGCTTAGCTTGCCATAATGAAAATACCAAAGTGGTTGGACCATCTTATTCGGACATCGCCAAACGTAATTATACCAATGAACAGATTTTGGAATTAGTGTATAAACCACAGCCTTCAAATTGGCCCGAATATGCTACTGAAATGGCTCCAATGTCTCACGTACCAAAGGCAGATGTATTAAAAATTGCGTCTTGGATTAATAATTTAGGCACAAAAAAGGCCAAAGCGGATTTGAATAAGATTGAGAATAATGATTAAGAGGGTAATTTAGTGAAGGAGTGATTGAGTGAAAATCCCCAATGAAATTATTTCTTTGGGGATTTTTTTATACGCATTATTTATTTATTTTTACAAAAAAACAATAACATTATGATAGCCGTAGTAAGTCTTTCTGAAAGTATCATGGAACGTTTGGAGCAAGAACGAATCATCTTCATTCCCGCTTCATTGGAAGAGTATTGGGACGTTTTGGAGGAAATGGCAGACGAACCCTATACAATTGAATATATCAATGGAGAAATTAAAGCAAAAATGAGCCAAGCAAGCGATAACCACGAAACAATTGTAGCCAACATTTTGGCAATTCTAAGACAAATTTACCTCGAAAAAGAAGAATACCGAGCAATGGGAAGTGCAAAAACTGTTTACGTACCCGACTGTGAAATGGCATTCAATCCTGATGCTTTGGTCATGAAAGGCGAATCCATATTGTTTCCTCGCAAGCGTAAAGTAGCTGGAATTATTAATCCTTATATTCTGGTAGAAATTCATTCTGATTCTACTGAAGAATTCGATATGAAGAAAAAGTTGCCCTGTTATAAAAAATTGGATTCCATTCATCAGATTATTTATATCGAACAAAATACCCCTTACATTACTATTTACACTAAAAATCAAGACAATCAGCACTGGTTCAATGACGATTTTGATGATTTGAACGGAACGGTTAGAATTGATGGAATAGATATTTCCTTGAAAGAAATTTATCATAAAGTAATTTTGACGGCAAAGGTTTGACTATTATAAAGCCCTTTGAGTTCAATCCACAGGGCTTTATAATATAAAAGAGCCATAAACTCAAACCATTTTTTAGCCCTGAAATGGTACATCGTGGCGATTTATTTCGGGGAAAGCTTATCATACATTTCATGTTAAAAGATAAACCATACATAAAACGCCTAATTTTAAAGCGAGATAAAATCCAAAATTTTGAAGAATATCCGTTCAATATTCCTGCGATAAAATGTTTGGATGAATTAGAATTTCATGAAGACGTAACCTTTATCGTGGGCGAAAATGGCTCGGGGAAATCCACCATTTTGGAAGCTATTGCTCTGCATCAAGGGTTTAGTTTAGAAGGTGGCTCAAAAAATGTTAATCTATGTATTCATAATAATGCCTCCAACTTACAAGATTTTATTACAGTTGCCAAAGGAATTGGAATGCCTACGGATTATTTCTTTTTACGAGCGGAAAGTCTGTATAATGTGGCAACTTATATGGAAGAAATGAGACGAAATTATGGTAGTAAATCCTTGCACGAGCGGTCGCATGGGGAATCTTTTATTGCCATTGCCCAAAGCCTAAGAGGAAATGGACTTTATATTTTTGATGAACCCGAAGCCGCACTTTCGCCCAATCGGCAATTGGCTTTGTTGGGGATTATTGATGAGTTAGTGAAACGGAAATCACAATTTATAATCGCTACGCACTCGCCAATCCTACTGGCGTATCCCCGAGCAAAAATTATCCGCTTGGACGAAGACGGCATCGAAGAGGTCAAATATGAAGAAACCGAACATTATCAAGTAACCAAAAATTTCTTGAATAATACGGAAAGGATGTTAGATATGCTTTTGAAAGAATAAAACTTACTTACTTACTAATGTTATTTATAGCTCAATCCCTTGACAATCAAATCTTTCCCTATTTTGGTTTTGAATTCCCAATCAAAATTCCTACCTTTGCAATCCAATTTTAAAAATCAATATACATAATGGAATTACGGAATTATGAAACGGTATTCATCTTAACTCCCGTTTTGTCTGAACAGCAGACAAAGGATGCCGTTGAAAAGTACAAAAAAATCCTAACGGATAATAATGCGACTATCATTAATGAAGACGCATGGGGCATACGTAAGCTGGCGTATCCCATTCAGAACAAACACACTGGTTACTATTACATCCTTGAATTCACCGCTGAAGCTACTTTAATAGCGAAGTTGGAACTTGAATACAAACGTGATGAAAAAGTGATTCGTTTCTTGACGACAGTTCTTGATAAGCACGCAGTGGCTTACAATGAGCGTAAACAAAAAGGTTTAGTAGGTAAAAAACAAGAAGACAAAAAAGAAGCTTAATCATCATGACATTAGTAAACGAACCAATCGACAAAAGTGTAGTACGCAAAAAATATTGCCGTTTCAAGAAATCAGGCATTAAATATATCGACTACAAAAATCCAGATTTCTTATTGAAATTGGTGAACGAACAAGGAAAAATTCTTCCTCGTCGTCTAACAGGTACTTCGCTGAAATTTCAACGCAAAGTAGCTACTGCCATCAAACGTGCAAGATTATTGGCTTTAATGCCTTACGTTGCTGACGGACTTAAATAGGTAATTAGGTGTTAGGAATTAGGTGTTAGGAATTAGAGTTACGGGTTGAATTTCCAACTCACAACTTATAACTTATAACTCATAACTTACTAATACACAAATCATTATAAAGAAATGGAAATCATATTAAAGACTGACATCGCTGGTCTTGGTTATAAAAATGATATAGTTGGCGTAAAACCAGGATATGGTCGCAACTATCTGATTCCACAAGGATTTGCTACATTAGCAACGGGATCAAGCAGAAAAATTCTTGCTGAAAACATCAAGCAAGTGGCTCACAAAGCTGAAAAAGTGAAAATGGATGCTTCGGCATTGGCGGAATCAATCGGTGATTTAACGCTTGACATCCCTGCAAAAGTGGGTGAAAGTGGTAAAATCTTCGGTCGTGTAACCACCATCCAAATTTCAGAAGTGTTGAAAGAAAAAGGCTTCGACGTGGACAGAAAGAAAATTTCTTTGGATTCCGAGGTAAAATTCGTGGGTTCATATACAGCAACCCTTGATTTGCACAAAGAAGTGAAGCACAAAGTGAAGTTCAACGTTGTGGCTGACTAATGCTTCAAAACTGTACCATTTAATAGTTTTTGGAGATTAAAAACCGAAAGCACCTCATTTTCTGAGGTGCTTTTTGTATTTTTGTAGGATTTTTCTAAGTTTGGGCGTAATTTTTGTAGAAGTAAAAGCAACGTTTTTATGGTTAAATCCGTCTTTGTTATTATAGCAGTAGGGATTAAATACTTAACCCACCTCCAAAATATCTTGAATATGTTTAAGCGAATAGGATTATTTATATTTTTATTGATTGGTACATCACAATTTATCTTCAGTCAAATTACCATTTCATCGCCCGTTTTGAGGCAAGTTTTTCAACGTGACCTTACCAACAAGGCTTCCTTGACTGTTACAGGCAGTTATTCCCAACCCGTTGATGCCATTCAAGCAAAACTTACTGCCGTAAAAATTGGTCAAGGAACGGATATTGATTGGACAACCATAAGCCCAAATCCATTAGGAGGAATCTTTAAGGGTTCGCTTTCTGTTAAAGGAGGTTGGTATAAATTGGAAGTAAGAGGTACATTGGCGGGGAAATTAATTGGCAATATATCAACCATTGATAAAGTGGGCATTGGCGAAGTGTTCGTCATTGCGGGACAATCAAATGCGGGGGGAAGTTCTTTGTTAGAAGCTAATGAAACGGGGGCAACAGACGACCGTGTAAATTGTGCTAATTTTATCAGTCCAAGAAGTTATTATCCAGATTTCCCTTTTCTTCATGCTGACTTAAATCAATTTTCTATTATTGAATTTTCACAACTCAAAAAAACGGCTGCCATTGGACCTACGGGGCTTGGACCTTATTATTGGGGAAAAGTTGGCGATGCTTTGAGTGCCAAACTCAATGTACCCATCATGTTTTTTAATACGGGTTGGGCGGGTGCATCCGTGCGGGCATGGCGTGAAAGTGCTGAAAACCCCACGGTTGGTGTGCCAAGTGATTTCCAGTTTGATAACACCAATAATAACCGCTATGTGCCAGGTTATCCGTATTCAAATCTAAGTGCCGTTTTGAGTTACTACGGAATCAATTTGGGCGTGAGAGCCGTATTGTGGATGGAAGGAGAAACGCAAAATTTATTGAATCTTGACGCTATCTCCAATGGATTAACGCCTCCCGTTACGATTGATAATTATTTGGATAATCTGAGGAGATTGGTCAAGAGAACTCGTCAAGATTTGGGTAATAATAAATTGGCTTGGGTAGTGGCAAGAACCTCGTATTCGAGCCAACTTAATTGTGCTAATCCCAACACATTACCACCCTCTCCATCGCCCATTATTGTGAATGCACAGAATCAGGCTATATCTGACCCTACGCTTGCCCCTATGTATCCAGGACCTTTTACGGATAATATTCAAGTATCTAAAAGAGGTGAAAGAGCAGACTGCGTTCACTTTACGGGCAAAGGATTAGACGATGCAGCCAATGCTTGGATTAAGGCTTTATTGGAAGATAACAAGAATTTTTTTGAAACCGTAGAACCCATTTTAGTAGATAATATTCCTACGGTGTCCTTGGAATGTGTTTCGGCAGGAGTATTAAAACTATCGTTGCCAGAAGGTTATGCTTCGTATAGTTGGTTTAATTCTTCTACGGGTATAGCAGTAGCGGGAAACACAAGAAGTGTGAACGTAGGCAGTGGCACATACATTGCACGTGTAACCCGTAGCAACGGAAACATAATTCAGATTCCACAGTTCACGGTAGTAGCCAACACGCCACCAAAAGCCCCAATCATTACGACTTCGAGTGATGTAAATTTTTGTTTAGGAACGAGTGTAAAACTCCAAAGTACCACTGAGGTTATCAATCCAATTTATGAGTGGGTGAGTTCCCCAATTATTAGTAATCTGCCCCGCACGAAGGATATTGATGCTTCCCTTGAAGGAACGTACAAACTGAGAGTAGTTGATAAAAATGATTGTGCTTCACCCTATTCAGCGGAAGTAAAATTAGTCGCAAAACCACGCCCTGAAAAACCATTAATATCAACATCAGGAAGTACAGAATTTTGTGAGGGGCAATCAATTACTTTGACTTCTTCCAATGTAAATGCTATTGGTTACAAGTGGAGTAATGGGGAAAATACCCAAGTAATTACCGTTAAAAAAGCTGGAACATATAATGTTCAGACGACTGGGACAAATGGATGTTTATCTCAAAGTTCAACAGATAATATTGGTATAGTTGTAAATCCCTTACCCGCAACGCCCCAAATAAGAGCGTTAACGGATACTGTTTTTTGTGATGGAGGGAGCGTTTCCTTGGTTTCTACACCCGCCGACAATAGTTCAAAGTTTGGTTGGGAGAGAAATAACAAAGTAGGAACTGACAACACAAGCACTTTGAAAGTTTCTGGCACAGAATTAGTGAGAGGTTTTGTAATTGATGCCAATAATTGTAATTCCAAACTTTCTAACGCTATTCAAGTGGTAAAAAAGGATAATCCATCGGTTTTGACGATTGTTCCCAAAAGCACTTATTCATTAGTAGCTCGTTCCAATAAAAAGGCGGAGCAATATGTTTGGAAATTAGACGGAATAACTATACTCTTATTTGTAGATTCTTTAATTAGCCCTTACGAAAATAGTAAAGCCGCTATTGTAACAGGAAATTATACCGTAATTGGTAAAAATGTTTATAAAGTAAAAACATTATCTGGTATTTTAACCTGTCAATCAGCCGAAAGTGAAAAATTTGATTTTAATCCTTACGATGCAAAAGGTTTATCTATATATCCAAATCCATCCAATGGGCGTTTTTATTTGGAGAGTTTGAATGAGTTTAAAGATGCCATCATTAGCATATATACGATAGATGGAAAACTTATTTACGAAAAAACTGATACTGTAAAGTTCCCTAAATTATTAGATTTATCGTTATTAGCTGAAGGAACGTATATTATTAAAGTGCTACCAAGTGGTAGTGATAAAAGTATATCAAAATTAATCCGTATTGAAAGATAATTCGTAAATATGGGATGTGAAATATGAGTAAAATAAAGTTATTTATTACTCATACTTCATACCACACTGCTTGAAAATAACCACTATAACAAAAACAATCAACCCAAAATGAAAAGAAAAACCCATAAAGTTTAATAATATATTGCATGACAACGATTACAAAAATATCATTTATCTCTATTCTAATTTGTATAAATTATCTATCCTTCGGCCAAATTAAGCTAACCTCTCCCCAAGAGCGTGCAGTTTATCAACGTAATGGTTTCGGCTTTTCGGCAGTTACCATTGCTGGCAATTATCAAAAACAAGTTGATAGATTAGAATATCGCTTAGACCCCATCCAACCAGACCAAGGCGAAACTTTGGATTGGACAATCTTGAAAATTCTTCCACTTAATGGCAATTTTAGTGTAATAGCCACCGTAAGGCAAGGCTGGTATAAACTCACCGTCAGAGGAATTTTGAATGGGCAAGTGCTTGCTGATGTGGGCGTGGTCAATAAAATGGGTGTTGGTGAAGTATTTATCATTGCAGGACAGTCAAATGCACAGGGCGTAAGACAAATTGATGGTATTGGGGCAATTGATGATAGAGTGAACTGTTACAATAAAATTAATGATGCTGCAACTGGAGGAACCTTTAACATTACCCTTTCTGATTTTGCTAAACTTGATGGAAATACTCCCATTGCACCCAGAGGTGTAAATCCTTGGTGTTGGGGTAAATTGGGTGATTTGTTAGCCAATCGTTTAAAAGTACCCATTATGTTTTTTAATGTGGCATTGGAAGGAACGAAAAGCGAGGCTTGGGCAATCACTGCCAACGGGGGGACGGCTTTTAATCCTTTTCTACCAGGCACAATTTATCAGAATGGATTACCCTATAAAAATATGTCGGATATACTTCATTATTTTGTCCCACAATTAGGAATTAGGTCGGTTTTATGGTGTCAAGGCGAATCAGATAATTACATTTTAACGGATAAACAAAGTGTTAGTTCATCAACCTATAAAAATAACTTGCAAACAATTATTGACAAAACAAGGGCTGAAACGGGTAAAGCAATTTCTTGGGTAGTTTCCTTAACCTCAGCCAATACACCTACCAACTGCCCAGTTACTACCTGTAAAACAGCAACTATTGAAAATAATGTTATCGAAGGGCAAAAAGCGGTAATTAACACAGCCAATAATAATGTATTTCAAGGTCCCGCAACCGATGTAATCCAAAATCCAACCAGGATTGATGGGGTACATTTTAGCGGCGTAGGGCTTACACTTTTGGCGGATGAGTGGAGTAATTCATTAAACGATAATTTTTTCAATAATTCCAAACCATTTATTCCTTTTGAAAATGCTGACGTTACTTTTAATTGTGGTAATAACCAAGTGGAAGTAATACTTCCACTTGGTAAAAATAACTATCAATGGTCAGATAATAGCTTAAATTTTGAAGGTGGCATATTCTCTAATCAACAGAAAATACTATTAAGTGCCAATCCTAACAAACAATATTACGCCCGTTATCGTGATGGTTTTGGCAACGTTACCCAAGTGCCAGCTATTAATTTCAAAGGTAGTAATGTGGCTGTAGCGAGCATTACCGCCACGGGAGCAACGGATTTTTGTGAGGGTAGGCAAGTGTCATTAGTGGCAAACGATGCCACCATTTATGATTGGAGCAATGGCAGTAAAACCAAAGAAATAACTGTAACAACTTCTGGGATTTATTCCGTAAAAACGATTAATGATTTCGGTTGTCAATCGGTTTTTTCAGCCCCAACCACCATAATCTCCAAGCCAGTTCCTCCTAAACCCACTATTACCGCAAATAGTACCACCACTTTTTGTGCTGATAGTAGCGTAGTTTTACAGTCTTCCGAACAAGGAGCAACTACATTTCTTTGGAGCAATGGCACAACCAGTAAGAATTTAAGAGTGAATACTTCGGGGAATTTTACGGTGAAAGCGGTAAGTAATCAAGGCTGTGTTTCGCCTGAATCTAATGCAGTAGCGGTAACGGTAAATCCTTTGCCCGCCACGCCCAGCATTGTACCAAATAGTCCTACTACTTTTTGTGCAGATACCAGTGTAGTGCTAACGTCCTCAAACCAAGATGCAGTATCTTATCGTTGGAGTACAGGCATCAATACAAGAAACATAACCATCCGAAATTCGGGCGATTACAGTGTCAAAACGGTGGATAAAAACGGGTGTATTTCGTTACAATCATTGGCTACGAAGGTGAAAGTAAATGCTCTACCACCCGCCCCAAAAATCTCTAATTCAAAAGATACTGTTTTTTGTCAAGGTGAAAGTACCATTTTACAGTTAAGTGTTCAGAACGGAGCAATTGCTACTTTTCTGGCTTTTCAAGATGGTAAGACTACTAAATATAATAATGCGGAGAATTTGAATGTAAATATGTCAGGTTTGTTTAACGGATTTCAGACGGATTTAAACAATTGTAAATCAGGACTTTCATCGTCAATTTACGTGTCTGTGAAGCCTACGCCCGCAAAAGTAACCAGTATTATTAGATTAAGTCCGTATTCAATCGGAATAGAAAACCCGAAAGCTAATACCTACGTGTGGCAGTTTAACGGGGCGAATCGTCCAGATTTTAGTGGTACAACTGTAAGAATTAATGAAGCAGGAAGATATAAAGTAACTGCCAAAAATGTTTATAAAACCCTGTCTTACGGAGAAAAAGTTTGTACCTCAGACCCCTCAGACGAGTTCACCTTTGAACTATACGATGATAATGGTATATCAATTTATCCAAATCCAAGCCGAGGTAATTTCAGTATTGATTCAAAAATAGACTGGAAAAACTCTAATGTGGAGGTCTATAGTTTGCGAGGAGAATTGATTCAAAGAGTTTTTATAACCGTTTTTAATAACGTACAAAAATTAGACTTAACCAATTTGCCCGAAGGCGAATATCTGTTAAGAATCAGAACGGATAATTTTTATACGATTACGAAGCGGATAATTATTAATAGGTAATTATGATATATACCCAAGAAAATATTACGGAATTTAATACAGAAAACCGTAAGAAATACCACGAAAATAAACGATTTTTTGACCGACTCAAAAATAAAAAAATCAAGAATTTAGATCAAGAATTTCATCCTGTTCACGAAAAGGTTTTTGATAAAGTAGACTGTCTTAATTGTGGGAATTGTTGCAAAACCACCAGCCCAATTTTTACGGATATTGACATTGACCGTATTGCTAAACACCTCCGAATTCGCCCCGCCGAACTTGTAAAGCAATATTTACATCTTGATTCAGACCAAGATTATGTCTTGAACTCATCGCCCTGTACGTTCTTGGGGCATGACAATTACTGTTCAATTTTTGAATTTCGCCCAAAAGCCTGTCGTGAATACCCACATACGGACCGTAAGAATATTGCCAGTATTTTGCCCCTAACTTTGGCAAATACTCAAGTATGCCCAGCCGTTTTTGAGATAGTTGAACAATTGAAAAAAGCAGGATTGGGAGGGAAATATGATAATTCTGAAAAAAGCTAATTCGATGTTCGATTTTCGGGTTTCCATTCGAGTACTGACCAAACATCAATCATCGAAAAACAAACATCGAATTTGAGGTTTCGGAAATAAACCGTTAATTTTGCAACACAACAATTACCTTCATCTCCTTCTCATCCATAAAATCTATTAATTCAATTCGTTAATCAAAAATTAAATAATGGCAACCGAATATTTAGGCATTGATATTGGCGGAACAAACGTCAAAATGGGTATCGTAAATTCTGAAACAGGGCAAATCTTTAATTTTTACAGCCACGATAGCGTAAGTTGGCGTAAATCAGAGCATTTTGAAGAGCGTTTGGGTGAGGCAATTGCCCTACAACTGATTGAACACAAGAACATTACGAAAGTAGGAATCGGTTTGCCAGGCATGATTAATTTAGCCCGAACTATACCCATAGAAATCACGGCAATTCCTGAATTGAATAACGTTCCGATGGTGGAAATTCTGAAAAAACGTTTCCCAAATATCGATTTTTTCTTAGAAAATGATGCCAATGCTGCCGCTTTGGGTGAGTTCTATTTTGGCGAAGAACGCATACAAGAAAGCTATATTTTCATAACTTTGGGAACGGGCGTCGGTGGTGCGGCAATTATCAATAAAAAAATATTCACGGGCGGACGGGGAAATGCCATGGAACCTGGACACACGCCTTCGGCAAATGGAAAAGTATTGGAGAGAAATATCGGTAAGAACGACCTTTTGGAAATGGCTCATGCCCTGCGTAAATTATACAAGGGAGAATCACAATTGCTTGACGAAGAGGAACTTACAACCACTGGTTTAGTAGCTGCCGCCTCGGAAGGCGACGTATTAGCCCTTCAAATTTTTGATAAAGTAGGTGAATTATTGGGCGAAAGCCTATGTCATTTGATTGCTACTTTAGACATCAACCACATATTAGTGGGCGGTGGACTTTCGGCTTCATTCGATTATATTTTACCTGCCATGAAACGCACATTTACCTATTGGCTTACCAAATATCACGCCGACGGATTGAACATCACCAAGGCAACATTAGGCAACGATGCAGGGCTTTTAGGAGCAGCTTCTCTTTGTTTTTAGTAAAATTCTTAGAAAAAGTAAAATAAATCTTTTTATAGTTATGCGGATGTAAAAAAATATTTGATAATCTAATTTTTATCATCATCTTTGCACCGTTTTTCTAATCAAAATTCAATCTAAAATGGCAGATATTGCAGAAAAAGTAAAGAGTATTATCGTCGAGAAATTAGGCGTTGATGCAGCAGAAGTTACTCCAGAGGCTTCATTCACGAACGATTTGGGTGCAGACTCATTAGATACCGTAGAATTAATCATGGAATTTGAAAAGGAATTCAATGTATCGATTCCCGATGATCAGGCTGAAAACATCCAAACAGTTGGACAGGCTATCACATATCTTGAAGAAAACGGCAAGTAATTCAAACTTCTCTATGTGCTAATTTGTGAGTAAAATTATATTTCCCTCAAAAAGAATTGTAATTTTATATCAGATTAGCACATTTTTAATTTTTGGTACTATTAAAAATCCCCATGAAGAGTTTTAAAAGAGTAGTCGTTACGGGCATTGGAGCCTTAACTCCCATCGGAAATACCGTTCCCGAATACTGGGAAGGGTTAAAAAATGGCGTAAGTGGATGTGATTTTATCACAAAATTTGATTCCGAAAAATTTCGTACACGTATCGCTTGCGAACTGAAAAATTTTGATGTTACGCAATTTATTCCCCGTCAAGATGCCCGTAAAATGGACCAATTCACCCAGTATGGCGTAATCGCCTCTGATGAAGCCATTAAGGATTCGGGACTTGACCTTGAAGTAATTGATAAAAATAAAGTAGGCGTAATTTGGGGTTCGGGTATTGGTGGTTTGAAAACTTTTGAAGAAGAAATGATTTATTTCGGAAAAAGTGACGGAACGCCCAAAATCAATCCTTTCTTTATTCCAAAAATGATTGCTGATTCAGTATCGGGAAATATCTCTATTCGGAACGGTTTTCGTGGACCTAACTATGTGACGGTATCTGCCTGTTCATCGGCAAACAATGCCATGATTGATGCCTTTAACTATATTCGTTTGGGCAGAATCAATATTTGCGTAACGGGTGGTTCAGAAGCCGCCGTAACCATTGCCAGCGTGGGTGGATTCACTGCCATGCGTGCCATGTCTGAGCGTAATGACGACCCAAAAACGGCTTCACGCCCTTACGACAAAGCCCGTGACGGTTTTGTGGTAGGTGAAGGGGCAGGAGCGTTGATTTTGGAAGAATATGAACACGCCAAAACCCGTGGAGCAAAAATATACGCTGAATTGATTGGTGGAGGCTTTTCTTCGGATGCTTATCACATTACAGCTCCCCATCCAGACGGTTTGGGAGCATTGCTTTCGATGCAAGATGCCTTGGACGATGCTGGAATCAAGCTCGAAGAAGTGGATTACGTCAATACCCACGGAACATCAACGCCTTTGGGAGACCCACAAGAATTGAAAGCCATCGTAGATTGCTTTGGCGACCATGCCTTCAAAATGAATATCAGTTCAACCAAATCCATGACGGGTCATTTGTTGGGCGGTGCGGGTGCTGTGGAAGCCATAGCGTGTATTTTGGCGATGCAGTATAATATTGTACCACCAACCATCAACCATTTCACCGAAGACCCTGAGATAGATAATAGATTGAATTTGACCCTCAACGTAGCCCAAACTCGTGAAATAAACGTGGCGTTAAGCAACGGTTTTGGTTTCGGAGGACATAATGCGACTGTAATTTTTAAAAAGATATAAAACCAGTTATCAGTAAACAGTTATTAGTGAATAGCTATCAGTGAATATTTGTCAATACGGTTTTCATCAAATGGATGATTTAGTATTTATTGACTGTTAATCAAAGGTGTTTGTTTTCATTAATTGTTTTCAATATCTAATAGAATTGTTTATTGATTACTGTTAACTGTTCACTGACCACTGACCAATATGCTTTCACCAATTCTTGATTTTTTTTCCAGCGACCCCAAAGACAAAAAGCTGAAAAATGCCATCGAACACATTATAGGCGAAAATCCGTCTAATCTAAATCTGTATCGTTTGGCTTTTATGCACTCTTCCGTAGCGAAAGAGACCGTCTCGAAGGAGTACAGGGAATCAAATGAACGACTCGAATTTTTGGGTGATTCAGTGTTGGGTATGGTTACGGCAGAATATTTATTTAAGAAATTTCCGTTTAAAGATGAAGGTTTCTTGACTGAAATCCGTTCGAGAATGGTGAGCCGTGAATCACTAAATGTAGTTGCTCGCAAGATGGGACTGGATAAATTAGTAGAATATGACGGAAACCGTAAGACCGTTCTTGCCCGTACCTCAATGTACGGGGATGCCTTCGAAGCGTTGATGGGAGCAATCTATATGGACAAAGGTTTTCGTTTTACCAGAACCTTCATCATCAAAAAAGTATTGACCCAACACTTTGATATTGACACCGTTGTCTCTAATAATCCCAATTTTAAATCCATCGTCATTGAATGGGCTCAGCGTGAAGGCAAACCAATTCGTTTTGATATTGTGGAAGAAGGAGCAAAGCATAACAAAGAATTTACGGCAACAATTTTTGTAGCTAACGAAGCCTTTTCAGTTGGGCAAGGGTATTCCAAAAAGAAAGCCGAACAGACGGCAGCGATGAAGGCTTGTGAGAAGTTGGATATTAGTTGAGGAATATTTAATAAAAATAAAAAGCTCGAAGAAATTAATTCTTCGGGCTTTTTTCAATATCAGCCATTTGGATAAATAGTTTTCGGAAAGTGTTGATGAATAAAAGCTAAGCATTTAATAAATTATTTTTGTGGTCTCAAATCATAAAAACCAATGAGTCAAAATGCTTAATATTACAAAATTTTAATTCAAGACTTTCAAATGTACACATTCTTAAATTCCCCAATTCTTTTCCCACGAAAATTCGTATTATAGTGGGATTTTATTCCCCATTCACTTAAAATACTTCCATGATTAACTTTAATATTCCAACAGTAAACACGCACCTATCCGCCGAAATTCAGCATAAAATTGACTTCAAAACTAAGCCTATTGAGGCATTGGGATTGTTGGAAAAGGTGGCTTTTCAAATTGCTAATGTTCAACAAAACCCCTCTCCTACCCTTCTGAACCCACATTTAGTAGTTTTTGCTGCCGACCATGGACTCGCTCGTGAGGGGGTGAGTAAATATCCACCCGAAGTAACTTTCCAGATGGTATTAAATTTTGTGGGTGGCGGGGCTGCCATTAATGTTTTCTCAAAACAGAACGGTTTGACCCTCCAAGTGGTGGATGCGGGTGTAATGGGCAACTTCCCTGATACCCTGCCAATTATCCATCAAAAAGTGGCTCATGGCACAAAATCTTCTTGGCAAGAATCAGCCATGACTTTGGACGAAGCCACAAAATGTATTGAATTAGGAGCGAAAATTGTGCAGGACATTTCAGCAAAAGATTGTAACATTATCGGTTTTGGCGAAATGGGGATTGGCAATACCTCCGCCGCCAGTCTGTTGATGAGTAAGATTTGTAATTTACCATTGAGCGATTGCGTAGGCAGAGGCACGGGCATAGATGACGAAGGTTTGAAACATAAGATTTTTGTTTTGGAACAGGTTTTAGCAAAGCATGAATTGGTAAAAAAACCCCTTGAAGTATTGGCTTCGGTAGGCGGTTTAGAGATTGTTCAAATGGTTGGTGCGATGTTGCAAGCTGCTCAAAATCAAATGATTATCTTGGTCGATGGTTTCATTGCTACCTCGGCTTTTTTGGTGGCTCATGCTCTTGAACCAAATGTTTTGGACTACGCCATTTTCTGCCATCAGTCGGATGAAAATGGGCATCGTTTGATGTTGGAATACTTAAAGGCTGAACCGCTTTTGAAACTAAATCTCCGTTTGGGCGAAGGAACGGGCTGTGCTTTGGCATATCCTTTGGTGCAAGCTGCCGTAAATTTTTTAAATGAAATGGCAAGTTTTGAGAGTGCGGGAGTTTCAACAGTGGACAATTAACAGTAAAAAGTAAATCTTTGATTGACAAATTCGTAGTTATTATAAACGATAAATTATGACTCAAAAAATCATCTTAACCACCCTCCGCAATGAGGCAAATTTACAATTTCATATTTTCTTAAATGCTTTAATGTTTTATACTCGAATTCCTGTGCCTACGTGGATGAAGCATGATGAAGAAATGTTAAACAAGGCAACAGTTTATTTTCCTGTCATCGGTTGGATTGTGGCAGGAATTTCGAGCTTGGTTTTCTACGGGGCTTCGAGCATTTTTAACCCTGAAATTTCAATTTTATTGAGTATGGTAGCAAGTATTCTCACAACGGGGGCATTCCACGAAGACGGTTTTGCGGATGTTTGCGATGGTTTTGGCGGTGGTTGGACGCAAGAGAAAATCCTTGAAATTATGAAGGATTCACGGGTTGGAACTTATGGCTCGGTGGGCTTAATTTTGATATTGGCACTTAAATTTTATAGCCTCGAATTCCTTGATAATCAAACACTCATTTGGACTTTATTCATGGCTCATTCCATTAGTAGATTTGTGGCTTTAAGTTTTATTTTCACCCTCAATTACGTCCGTGAAGATGCTTTGAGCAAGGTAAAACCAATCGCTAAAAAGTTGCCAATCAGAGATTTATCTATCGCTTTTTGCTTGGCAATTATCCCTCTGTTGATGTATTTAATCATCACTGCAAATTTCTTTTTATTGTTGATTATTCCACCTTTGGTTCTGGTACATTTGTATTTAAGTTATTATTTCAAAAAATGGATTGGAGGCTACACGGGTGATTGTCTGGGAGCAACGCAACAGATTTCAGAAGTAGTTATTTATTTAGTAATCAATGCTTTACTGGCAAATTAAATGGAAATATTTTTAATTAGACATACCTCAGTGGATGTTCCAAAGGGGATTTGTTACGGCAAATCTGACGTTGGACTGAACCATAGTGCCAAAGCGGAAATCACTAAAACTGCTGAAAGACTTTCAACTTTTTGCAATATTGAGAAAGCCGTAATTTGGAGTAGTCCTGCCAGCCGATGTATGGCTTTAGCAAACGGTATTCGTCCTGATTTTGAGTTAGAGGAACGCCTTTGGGAAATGAATTTTGGCGATTGGGAAATGCAAGCCTGGAACGATATCAAAAGGGAACATTCAGACCGATGGATGGCTGATTTTGTGAATGTAAATACGCCAAATGGCGAGAGTTTCAAGGAATTATCTGCCCGAGCCAATGAATTTTTAGATGAAATCATTACCCAAAATCATGAGCAAATTATATTAGTAAATCACTCCGCAACTATCAGAACCATCATTTGCCGAGCCTTAGATTTAGACCTTAAAAATGCCTTTCGGATGGAGATAGATTATGGTTCAATTACGAAGATTGTCTATAAAAATGGGTATTGGTCAGTGAAATTTGTAAATGGATGATGTTGTTGATTTCTGTATCAAATTTATTAACTAATCTTTCTCCTCAAAATTTCAATCTGTAATTCATGAACTTTTATTAATACAGTGTTCAATTCACCCTTTTTCAAATCGGCTACTGTCAGGTTATACAATTCCGCAATTTGCTCTAACCGTTCTTCTGAGGGTATTCTTTTGCCATTCTCTTTTTGCCAATAAGCGGGTTGAGAAATTCCTAATCGGTCAGCCACGTAGTCCTGACTATATCCATAGATTTCACGTATTCTTCTCAATTTCATGGCTAATTCACTCATAATTTTTTAACTATATTTGATGAGATTTGTGCTATAATTACCTCATGTCAAAGTGAGCAAAGTAGTTAATGAAACTAATAAACACAAGGGGGATAATGTCAAGTATCACTTTGGGAAAATTAACCCCTTGACAATGACAACAACTATAAGAAATAATTTTACTTCAAAACGACTTTCAAACAGGTTTTAATTCAATTGATAAGCCACCACTTTATTTTTGAAAAAAGTAGGAATTAATAGCATTTTCTTGTCTTGAATATAATCAATATCAGCCGTACCAATGGAGTCTTTGGTGGTGTTCAATAGTTCGCTGGTTTTACCCTCTGGCGTTACATAATGAATAATTCCTTTCCAAGATGAAACCAAATAACCGCCATCACCAACTGCTTCAATGCCATCGGGTTGCGTGAGAGAGTCCGCCACGATTGTTAATTTACCACTGGCAAAATTATACGCTGTCAAACTCTCATCACCCCAAGTTCCCAACAAAAGTCTATCTTTTTCAATAAGAATACCATTTGACCCTTGCAATTTTTCGGTAATTAAGCTGATTTTACCTCCGCTCAATTTATAGACTGAGCCTTTTTCTGAATCCGTAAAATAAACGATTCCATCATCGGTGGTTGCTACATCATTTAACCCACCTGAACCTTCTACTGAGTATTTTTGCGTAATTTTACCCTCCGCCATATCAATTTCTACTAATTGATGGTTATCGGTGACGTATAATTTACCATTAATAATACCCAATCCTTTTGGGCAATTCAGACCCGTAATCCATTTGGCATCTTTTACTGAACCATCAATATTTAATCTTCCGATAGAACCTTTGCCATCTTCTGCCCACGGCTCACCGTCAATGTTAGAGACATAAATCATATTAGTTTTTGCATCATAAATGGCTGATTCCACGGTAGTAAAAACTGTGTCAGATTCCCACATCTTTTCGAGGCTATATTTAGCACTTTCTTTGGTGGATTCGGATTTGTTACTTTTGCACGCATAAAACAAGGCACAGAAGGCGGTTGCGGTAATGATTAGGTATTTCATGAGTATAGATATTAGTAAGTATAAGTTGGAAATTAGTTGACGTTATTTTTTTGTTAAAGATACATAAAAAGAAGCCTTCGCTTGGAACAAAGGCTTCTTTTTTTACCCTAAATCTATGCTTCCTCATACTCTTCAACCATTACTACTTTTTTCCCCTTCCTAAACCACTTATCCCGTATCCGTTCGTTAATATAATACATACAAGGTACGATTACGAGGGTTAAAATAGTTGAAAACGTTAATCCGTAAATAATCGTCCAAGCCAAGATATTCCAAAATGCAGCACTGTCTGAACCCGTATGGATATGTGGGTCGAGTTCGGTAAACATACTTACGAAGTCAATACTCAAACCAATTCCCAATGGAATTAAGCCCAAAACTGCGGCGGCGGCCGTCAAAATTACGGGGGTCAAACGGGTACTTCCTGCTTCTACGATAGCTTTTTTAAGGGGATAACCACGTCCCATCAATTCATCCGTAAATTCAATTAAAAGAATACCATTTTTCACCACAATACCCGCCAAAGCAATAATACCTACGCCCGACATAATGATTGAGAAGTCTTTTTTGAATAACATAAAGCCCAAAAATACCCCAATAAATGACAACAGAATCGTGGCAAAAATGATGATTGGCTTTGAAATTGAGTTGAATTGCAACACCAATACCAGGAAAATCAACACAATAGCCGCCAACAAAGCTCCAACCAAAAACGTTCCAGTTTCTTTTTGCTCTTCTTGTTCACCGCCCATTTTGATGGTATAGCCACTTGGTACGTCTAATTCCGCTACTAATGCCTCAATCTGTGGCACAATTACGTTAGCATTAAATCCTTGTGAAACATCCGAACCTAAGGTAATAGTACGGACTTGGTTTTTACGATTAATTTGGTTGAAAGTCGTTGAATAGGAAATACTTGCCACCGAATTCAAAGGCACTTGACGCAACATTCCACCCATCACCATATCACGATAAACAATTTTTAAATTCAATAATTTCTCAATTGAGTTACGGTCTTCCGACTTGATTCTCAACTGAATTGGATATTCATCTTTGTCATCACGAAATTTCGCAATTTCAGAACCAAACAAGGCTGTACGCACTGCTAAGGCAATTTGTGCCGAAGAAATCCCCTCCTGTTGAGCCTTCACTTTATCAACGTCAATGATGATTTCGGGTTTATTAGTAATCAAATCTGACTTCAACTTTTCAATTCCCTGAATTCCCGATTTATCAATGGCTGACCGAACTTGTTTCTCTAATTTTGTCAAAGTCTGAAAATCATCTCCCGCTATTTCAATAGAAATTGGAGCTCCTGTTGGCGGTCCATTTCTTTCTCGGGCAACTGAGATTTCTGCCCCTGGTAATTTCAACAATTTCAATTCATTCTGGACTGTCGCAAGCAAATTTTCTGAAGAAACTTCTCCTCTTTCAATCCCTTTTTTGAAGGCAACCGTTACCTTAGATTTTTGCGGCGTTGGAGCTCTATCGGGGTTAAATGGGTCGCCCGCATTTTTACCCACATTGGCAATCACAGAGTTGATAGCACCCTCCACTTTTTCACGCTTCATAATCTCAAAAATCTTTTTCTCAATAACTTTCGTAACCGAATCCGTTACTCGTGCATCCGTACCCACGGGCAATACGTTGTAAATATAAATATAGTCAGGCTCGCCGCTGGGAAAGAAAATCACCTTTGGTTTCACAACTCCTAATAAAAATATCGTTACGAAGAATAATACAAACATTGATACAACCATCCAGACTGGACGATAACCCGTAATCAACCAAGAAATCAATTTTTGGTAATTATTCTTGAAAGCGGGTAAGGTCTTTTCTTGGAACGGTACAATCACTTTTGGCGTAAGGATGAAGTGATTGAAGGCGTACAAAATGGCAATCAATAAAAAGAAATTACCCAAACCTACATTCACGAAATAGCCCAACAAAGCACAGAATCCTAAAATAATCATCGGCTTTTTCAAGGTTGCCACGCTGGTATCAACCGTACCGTATTCGTCATGACGAACCATAAAGGTCATCGCAAAAACGGGGTTCATTACATACGCTACAATCAAAGAAGCCACCAAGGTACAAATCAAAGTGATGGGTAAAAATTTCATAAATTCACCCACAATACCAGGCCAAAATAACAAAGGCACAAAAGGCATTACCGTGGTAACCGTTCCTGATAATACTGGAATGAACACCTCCGAAGCCGCTAATTTCACCGCTTCAACGATTGAAATATCTCGATAACGATTAAAAATACGGTGGGAGTTTTCGATAACAACGATGGCATCATCCACCACAATTCCTAAGCCCAAAAGGAAGGCAAAAAGTACAATAGTATTGAGCGTAAATCCTAAGAAATACAAAGGAATAAACGCCAACAGAGCCGACAGAGGCACAGAAAGACCCACAAATATGGCATCTCGCACGCCCATAAAGAACATCAAAACCAATACCACGAAGATAAAACCCAAGATTACGGTATTGACCAAATCTTCAATTTCAGACTTGGTTCTCTCCGAACTATCCGCCGTAATCTTAACATCTAACCCTTGTGGCAAACGGCTTTCTTTGGCTTCTTCAATAATTTTTTTAATCTTCTCAGCAGCGGCAATTTGGTTTGTTCCACCACGCTTAATTACGTTGAGCGTAACCACTTTTTTATTATCCAAACGAGCAAAATCTTGCTGTTCTTCGCTACTGTCAATTACCTCGGCAACATCGCCCAGACGCACCATTGCCCCCGTAGATGAACGCAAACGAATATCGGCAATTTGCTCCATTGACTTAAATTCACCCTTCACTCGTAACGTTCTTCTTACGCCATCTACATTCAATTCACCCCCAGAAATATTAACGTTTTCACCTTGAACGGCTTGCTGAATATCATAAAAACTCAAGCCTGCCGACTGTGCTTTGTATAAATCTAAATTAATTTGGATTTCACGGGTTAAAGCCCCCACAATGTCCACCCGAGTGATTTCGGGTAAACCTTCAATTTCATCCTGTAAATCTTCGGCAAAATTTTTCAGTTTTGCCAAAGGGAAATTACCCGCTAAGTTGATGTTCATAATCGGAAATTCCGAGAAGTTAACATCTTGAACCACAGGCTTTTTAGTCAAATCTTTGGGCAATTGAACGATGTCCACTTTGTCCTTAACCTTCCGCAAGGCATCTTCTACTTTTACATCGGGATTAAATTCAACCAAGATAATGGAGAAATCTTGCAATGAATTTGACTTTACTCTTTTCACCCCCGAAATCGTTTTTATCTGCTTTTCGATGGGCTTGGTGATAGTGTTTTCAATATCCGTTGGCGTTGTTCCCGCATAAATCGTCTGTACATAAATCTGCGGTACTTTGATATCGGGAAATTGTTCTTTGGGCAAAATATTGTAAATCACAATACCCACCACGAACAACACGACCGTGAATAAATACACCGTTTTCTGATTGGCGGCAAGCCAACCAATCATGTTATAAATTGCTCCTGCACCATGTTTTTCATTGGTAAGAGCTTCGTTTTGTTGGACTTGTTTTTTCATTTTTTAATAGTTTATAAGTGAGCCATCAACCAAATCTTGATATCCCTGCGTAATCACATTATCACCAGCCGTTAAGCCCTCCATAATTTCAACGTCTCCATTGTATGAAATACCCGTTTTTACCTTTTTAGCCCGAGCAATTTTCTTTCCATCCTCCACAACCGCCACATAAACCAAATCGCCACCCTCCGTTTTTTGAATCAAATTTTGCTTGATAATCAAGGAGTTAGCTTTTGATAAATCATTAATGTTAATCACCGCTACTTGATTGGGTTTTAACGAACCACCCAAATTTGGAATATTTGCCTCAATGCCAAAAGTTCTTGAAGCTGGGTCAATCAAGGCATCTACTACCGAGATTCGGGCGTTTAATTCCTTGTTAATATCTGGAAATTTTACCGTAATGGCATCGCCTTTTTTCACTGAACCCACATAAGTATCCCCGATTTTGGCGGTAACTTTCAAATCACCAACGTTCACAATTTGAGCAATTGGAGAACCTGGCATTCCCATTTCGCCAACTTTCTGACGAACAATTTCAACCGTTCCCGAAATGGGTGCATACACTTTACTCATCCCCATTTGCGTTTGCATCGTGTTAATCCGCTTCTCTAAAGCCTCTTTATTGGCTTTTGCTTGTAAATACTGAACCTCCGTTCCAATCTGTTGGTCCCAAAGTGTTTTTTGTTTATTATACAAAATCACCGCCAAATCTAACTGATTGTTAATTTCTGCCAACGATTCTTTCATCACCGAATTATCAACCGTTGCCACCAATTGTCCCTTCTTTATGGCTTGTCCTTCCACCATAAAAATACCCGTCAGCGAACCACCCATTTGTGGTGTAACCTGCACGATATTTCTTGAAGTTACCACACCTTGTGCTTCCACAAAATGCTTAAAACTTTGTGCTTGCAAAGGCGTAACCGATACCGTAATTGGCGTGGCTTCAATCTTTTTGCCCGCTCCCAATTCTTTTTCAAGAGCCTTGATTTTTACTTCAATATCCTTCTGCTGTGTTTTCAAATCAGCCAATTCCGTTTTTTTATCGGGCTTACTACATGAAGTGACCAGTAGGATAAATCCCCCCATTACTAAAAAACTAAGTTTTGAATTCACACTTTTTTTGTTAAATATTTTCATGTTCTTTATTGATATTTTTATTAAATGACTGAATGATAATTATTCATTATACAACCTTCCCATTGCTTTATCCAAATCAACTTTAGCAATTAGTGCGTTGTATAAAGTAGTAAAATAGTTCGTTTGGGCTTCTTTTGAGGCACTTTCGGCATTTATTACTTCCAAATTTGAACCAACGCCTTGCTTGTATTTTATTTTAGTAACTCGCACAATTTCTTTGGCTAATTCCATATTTGCTTTCTGTGCTACCAGAGTTTCATAAGCATTTTTTAAAGAAATTTGTCCTTGCTTTACTTGCAAATCAATGGAATTTTGCAATAATTCGTAACTGTTTTTAACTTTCTGCCAATTGTTTTGCGACTGAGCAATCTTATACTTCCGTTGGTAGCCATCAAAAATGGGTACTGTAACCCCGAATCCAATATTAGCAGCATTGAACCAAGGCTTCGTAACTAAATCAAAAAACTGAGGGCGACCCGTTGAATAACTGTACCCCCCCGTAAAGGTTACTCTCGGTAGATAGCCCACCTTTTGGTTTTTCAAATCCAACTCTGCCAAACGGTCTTGGGTTTGTAAAATAGAATATTCAATTCGATTCGTATATTTCAATTCCTGTTCAGCATCGGGGGCTAATTCACTCATATTAACGTCTGCTAATTTATCCGTTAAAGTCAATGTTTCGTTGATTTTCTTGCCCATCTGAAACTTCAAAGCATAATAACTCAACTCTTGTAAACGTTCCACATTTTTTGCTTCAATTTTTAAGTTATTCGCTTGAACTTCAAGACGTTGCACATCAATTTTTTCCACGAATCCTTGTCCGTTCAAGGCTCTTGTATCACGCAAAAGAGAATCTAAACGTCCGATATTGAGAATCAAAATATTCATCCGTTCTTCATTTACCAAGATTCCATAATAGGCTTTCGTGACGTTCTCAGCGGCTTGCTGTTTCGTTTGTATAAGCAACTTTTTGGGAAGTTCCTTATACACATCGGCTGCCTTCAAGCCCAATAAATACGAACCATCAAATAAGATTTGGCTCAAATTTATCCCCGCATTACCACTATTAGCCACCCCAAACTCAGCCGCAATAACTTCTCCTTCGGGAGCTTTTGGATCAAAAGTTTTAGCAGGAATAAATACTTTCTGAATAATCAGATTGTTGCCATAATTGAAATTTCCATTTACTTGCGGCAAACCAATCCCTTTAATTTCACGCACTCTTGCCTCGGCATTGAGGATATCAATTTGGGCGTTTTTGATACTAACATGATTTTTGACGGCATAATCTACTGCCTCTCGGAGCGTGTAACTTTGTTGAGAGAATAAAAGATTTGGGGCAAGTAACAGACTCGTAACCAGCCATTTACTTAGTATTTTTGTGTTCATTGTGTTAATTTAATAAAGCGAACGGTTCACAGTAAACGGTTCACGGGTAAAATAAAAATTTAGATTTATGAAGAGATTAAAAATATTCTTGATAAACCTGTAAGCCTTTTTCCGTAAGAATCCCTCTGATAAAATTATCAAGCATGGTCAGTTCTACTTCAACGATATTATATCTGTTTTGAGGAAAAACTTGTGGGTCAAAGCCCAATTCTATTTGTTCCAAACGCATTCTTGCCAAAATATCCACTTTAATTTCCGGTCTGAAATAACCTTGTTCAATCCCATCTTTTAGGTCTTTGATGATGCTTACTAAAATAAAATTTTGCTTATGTTCTTGAAAAAGTTGCCACGATTTTGGGTGATATTTCTTAATATCAAAAAACGTACTTGGGTTAATTTCCGTAAAAGCCTGTTTGATTAAATCCATTGATTTTACAACCCTTTCAATCACATCTTTTGAATTTTTTTCTAACTCATCCCAATCGCATTTATCTTGCTTCATCTCCAACAGCATCACTTGATGAACAATGTCGTCTTTATCTTCAAAGTGCAGATAAATGGTCTTTTTCGAGATTCCTAATTCGTTGGCAATATCATCCATCGTTACGGATTTAATACCATAACGAAAAAATTGTTCACGTGCCTTAGCGATTATTCTGTCTTTAATTTCCAATGTTTTAGATGTTAGAAAACTCTTGAAACATTTAGAGTTTCCACTTAGAAACTATGGAAACTTTTTATTGGTTCAAAGTTTTTATAATTTTTTTAATAATTCAAGAAATTTTTGATGAACGGTAAATAAAAAAATGCTTTTTGGTATCGTTTAATAGCAATAATTTTACTTTTTATTGAAATAATACTATTTTAAACATTTGTATTTTAAAGGGATTGGAATTATCTATTATTGCGAGGTACTTTCTGTAATTGCGACCGAAGGGAAGCAATCTGTCCGCTTATGGGGAGAGAATTTCAAACTCCATTTCATTAATCATACAGATTGGTTTGCGAAACTCCGATTCGTACCTCGCAATGACATATAGTGCCTTGCGATAGCAAACGATAAAATAAAATTCATAACTTAAATTGTTACACAAACCCACCTATCCACTATCTTTGAAATATGGAAACATTCCTCAAAATTTTAAAATACGCCCTAATATTTTACGTACTTTTAGTAACGTTAGCCACGATATTTCAGGAAAAAATCCTTTTCCGTAATACTAAAATTGACATAAATTATCAATATCAATTCAAAGAAAATTTTGAAGAAATCTGGTTTCATCCCGAAGCTAATGTAAAACTGAACGCCTTATATTTCAAGGCGGATTCTACATTATACCCCTCCCATAAAGGGGAGGGGCTGGGGAGAGGTTCAAAAGGTTTGATTCTGTATTTTCACGGCAATGCCAACGACCTGCGGAGGTGGGGAAAATATGCAGACGATTTTACTAAAAACGGCTACGATATTTTAATCATGGATTACCGACAATTCGGTAAATCGACAGGAGAGTTATCCGAAAAAGCCTTTCATACCGATGCACGTTATGTATATGAGTGGGCGAAAAAACGTTTTCCAGAAAATGAAATTATTATTTATGGGCGTTCGTTGGGTACAGGAATTGCCACAAGATTAGCCTCTGAAACCAACCCCAAAATGTTGCTTTTAGAGACACCATATTATAGTCTCATTGACGTAGGAATGAGTTATTTACCCATTATTCCTTTTGATTATTTATTAAGGTATAAAATGCGTACCGACCTATTTATCAAGCAAGTACGTTGCAAAATCCATCTTTTTCATGGTACAAAAGATGAAATCGTACCTTATAAATCAAGTTTGAAATTAGTAGCCTTATTAAACAAAAAACCGTCCGAAATCCTGACTACGATTCCAAACGGCAAGCATAAAAACTTAGGAGAATTTCAGGAATATCGGGTGGCGTTGGATAGTCTTTTATCGGTACACGGTGAACGGTAAAGGGAGAACGGTTCTCGGAAAAATTATCGTCAAATCCGTTCACCCTTTACCGTTCACCGTGTAGCCTTCTTTAACCTCACTAATCTCATCCAAATTAACGGTTTTGAAATGCTCAAAGGCTTTCAAAATGATTGCCAAAGCTACTACGGATTCGCAAACTGCCACTACAATTACAAACAAAGCAAACATTTGCCCTTGCAGATTTGGGTCGTTCTTGCTGAATGCTATCAGGTTGAGATTCACGGCATTAAGCATTAATTCAATGCCCATCAACACCACAATAACGTTACGTTTGGTCAATACCACCGCCAAGCCAATGCTGAAAAGCAAGGCACTCGTGATGAGGTAATATGGTAAAAAACTGTTATCCATTAATTCACGTCCGAAGCTTCCAAGAAAAAGGAATGTAATCTTAATAAAATTGACTCCACCACCGCATCTGGACATGAAGCTCCGCAAGTCAGCATGATGGTTATTTGCTCTTTGTCAGGAAGAAAATCTTTGGTAATTTTTTCAGATTTTGTATGTAAATCAAAATGACTTATCAGGTTGTCAGTCAGTATTTTATCTGCCGAAGAGATAAAATAAGTTGGTAATTTATGTTCACATAATTCCACTAAATGCGACGTATTGGATGAATTATACCCACCCGCTACAATGGCTAAATCTGCCTCTTCTTTCAATAGTCCATAAGTAGCCGCTTGATTATCGTTAGTGGCATAACAAAGCGTATCACGAGTATCAGCAAAATAGGCAGTTACGTCTGAACCCGCAATGTCATATTTTTGAATCATTACTTGCTTTAAATAGTCCGCAATTCCCTGAGTATCAGAAGCTAACATGGTAGTTTGATTGACGACACCGATTCTTTTTAAATCTTTCATTATATCAAAACCTTCCGAAAACTGCCCTTCAAATTCTGTGTAAAATTCCTCCGAAGGTTTTTCTCCTGTGATATATTTGGCTAATTCGATGGTTTGAGCCATATTTTTTACCACAATCGTTGGTGCATTTTCTTTCGAGTGCGAGAAAGTTGCCCGTGTTTCCTCGTGCGTAGGTTTGCCATGCACCACAATCGTATAATTTTTCTGACCAATGGCGGTGGCTCTGTTCCAAACTTTTTCAACGAAGGGGCAAGTGGTATCGTACTGATAGGCATCAATGCCGAGGCTCGCCAAACGGTTTTGAATTTCAACGGTTGTTCCAAAAGCGGGAACAATCACCACATCTTCGGGAGTCAATGTTTCCCATTCAATGAGCTGATTACCAGCGGTATCCATAATAAATTTCACGCCACGGCTCAACAAATCTTCGTTCACATCGGGATTATGAATCATCTCGGATAACAAAAAAATACGCTTTCCCTTATTCTCTTCAATGGTTTTGTAGGCAATTTCTACGGCATTTTCAACGCCATAACAAAAACCAAAATGCCTTGAAATCAGGAATTTGACGGGACCATAGTCCAAGACAGTTGGAGAAAAGTCCTTTTTGAGTTTATCCTGTATTCGACGGGTTTCCTTGATGTTGCCGATGATGCTACTTTTATATAGGTCGGGTATGTGAAACGATTTCATTTTCTTCATTTTTTTCCGAGCCTCAATCTCCAGGGGAGCCTCAACTCGAAAGCGTTTAATATCAGAAGAATTACTAATTACCTCCATCTCTCTAAACAAATTATTTGATTAACAGTTTTAAAATAAGATTAAAAAGCGGTTTTGTATAAATAACCTCACAAAACTCTTGATAATCAGCATTTTAAAATTTAGACATCAAAATTACGCCCAAATTCTTTTCATAAGTAATTTTTTAAGAAATAATTAGTGGTCATCTATTTAGTGGTCATAAATTCAACAATCCAATAACTCAACCATTGAAACCAGTTCTGAAATACAAAAATTACGATGTTCATTCCATCACCACGGTTTCGCCGATGGGGAAAATTAATGCCAATATTGCTACTTGGGTGATGCAAAGTGCCATGCAAGGCAAATTCCTGACGGTTGCTCTTTATAAAACAGATTATACCATCGAGTTAGTTCGGGAAAGTATGATTCTGAATGTCAATCTGTTAGCCCAAGACCAAGCTAAGAAATTGATATCGAAATTAGGCAGAAAAAGTGGTAAAACCTCCAATAAATTTGTCAATCTCCCCTTTGAATTTGACGAAAGAGGTTGCCCATTCCTGACAGAATCTATCGGTTACATTCAATGCAAATGCGTAGGCAGCATCGACTCTGGCGACCATGAATTATTCGTTTGTGAAGTTTTAAAGCAAGTGATGTTGAACCCTGATAAAGAGGTTTTGACCAATAATTATTTGCGGGAGAGTGGTTTAGTGAGAGGGTGAACTGTTTTAATCACATAAGTAGGATAGAAAAGATAGGTTTTAGGAATAATAATTCAACTGTTTCCTTTCAAATCCTCCTTTTCTAAAACTCCATCCTTATCTATCCTTCCTACACTACCCATGTGATTGATAAAATAAATCTCTTTTTTTATTAAAATATTCACATAAAATTCGCCCAAATATAACTTTTAATAGAAAACAGTCAAATATCATTCAAAGTATAAAACGGTTATTGTATTTTTACAGTATTATCTCAATTGCGTAGAAAACTGTAACCAAAATATGTCTTTTCAAAGAAAATCCAAAATTGTAGCCACCGTTGGTCCAGCCTCCGAAACCAAGGAAATGCTGATTAAATTTGCCAATGCGGGCGTAAATATCTTCCGCCTCAACTTCTCGCACGGTACGCACGAAGACCACTTGCAAAGACTCAAAACAATCAGAGAAATTTCTGAGGAATTAGATACCAATCTTTCGGTACTTCAAGATTTGCAAGGACCTAAAATCCGTACTCAATTAGTAGAAAATAATGGCGTAGAAATAAAGGCGGGCAATAAACTAACCTTCGTGATGGATGAAACCCTGATGGGAAATTCTGAACGTGTCGGCACAACTTATACCTCTATGTACTTGGATGTGAACGTGGGCGAACGGATTTTGATGGACGATGGTAATTTGGAAGTAAGAGTTTTGGAAATTGATAAAGAGAAGAAAGAAGTAATTACGGAGGTGGTTTACGGAGGAATTTTGAAATCTAAAAAGGGTATCAATTTGCCTGGCACAAAGGTTTCATTGCCTTGTTTAACGGAAAAAGACCTGAAAGATTTATACTTTGGTTTAGATAATGGCGTTGATTGGATTGCCCTTTCGTTTGTCCGTTCTGCCGCAGATATTAATGATATTAAGGACAGAATTAGGGCTTATGGCAAAAAAAATACGAAGGTTATTGCCAAAATAGAAACGCCTTTTGCCATTGATAATTTGGACGAAATCATTGCTGCAACGGATGCCATCATGGTAGCTCGTGGAGATTTGGGCGTGGAGATTGACGGAGCCAGAGTACCCCATTTACAGAAATTAATGGTTGAGAAATGTACGGCAGCGGGTAAGCCCGTGATTGTGGCAACTCAGATGTTAGAATCCATGATTACGAATCCTGTGCCAACCCGTGCGGAGACTTCCGACGTTGCCAATGCCGTTTTGCAAGGAGCATCTGCCACGATGTTGAGTGGTGAATCCGCTTCGGGAATTTATCCTTTGAAAGCCGTGGAGACGATGGCACACATTCAGGATGTAGTGGAACAACAGCAAAACGAAATCAAGATTATTAAAGGTGATGAGGCTTCAATTTACTTTAAAAATCACTCATTAGGACAAAGTGATTCTAAGTTTGCCTTGAACGACCGTATGATTGCAGGAGCTTGTCGCCTTGCCCGTGATACCGAAGCAAAAGCCATTTTGTGCATTACCAACAGTGGTTATACCGCCTTCCGTTTGTCGGCACACCGCCCCAAGGCAGGTTTGTATATTTTTACTTCCAACAAATCCGTTGCCACTGAAATGGGTTTATTATGGGGAGCAAATGTGTTTTATTACGATGCCATCGGAAAAGATTTGGAAGCCACCGTAAAAGGCATGACCGATATTTTGAAAGCAAAAGGTTTATTAGCCGTTGGAGATACGTATGTAACAACTTTGAGTATTCCTTCCAATAAAAATTTGAAGACGAATACGGTTCAATTGGGAACGGTTGAATAGGTTATAAATTATATAAGAAAATCCCTTAGAAATATCTTCCAAGGGATTTTTTTTTGTTTAATGTTTCAAAAAATAGTGTTATAAATTTTGGCTTTAGAAAATAAAAATCCCTCATACGTCACACTTATGAAAGATTAGAATTATTATATTCCTATACCAATGAATTTCAGGTATTAGTCAAAAAATTCTGTCCTACATTACCTACCTTAACCCATCTATGAAGTTAAAATACCTTAAAAATTCCGTTCACCCGCCTCACGCTTCCCCAACATCACCGCCCCAACCATTGCCACAAAAAACAAGACTGAAACTAACTCAAAAGGTAAAACATAATCACGGTAAAGCACTTTCCCTAAACTCTCCACCATACCCGTTTGGGCTACATAATTAGCAGGATTTACGGTATCTTTCAAGTTCATTTTACGGGTTGCCGCTACGATGATTACCAACAACGTACCCCCCAAAATAGCTCCTGCCACTTTGGTAATTGTGGTTTTGGAATCGGGCATATTCTTGCTCAAATCCATCATCATAATCACAAAAAGGAAAAGCACCATAATTGCTCCTGCATACACTACGATATTGACCGCCATCAAAAACTGGGCATTCAACAGCACGTAATGTCCTGATATGCAGAAAAATGTGAATACTAAATACAAAACGCTATGGATTGGATTTTTAGATAAAACCACCATCAAAGCACTAAGCAGCGTTAAAGCTGTAAGAAAATACCAAAGGTTCATATAAAAGCCTCTTAATCCCCAGAGGGGTAACGTAGGAGTACGTTTTTTGAAGAATATTAAATTTATTTAGCTTGTCGTTGTACAGATTCCCCCTCTGGGGGCAAGGGGGCTACTTCCAGCCCTCTCTCAAATAACGGTTATCCATTTTTTCAACCAATTTATCTTTGCCATAAATGACTTCTGAACGGTCTTCAAAAACCTTAACCATTTTATCGTGTTGCAAGTAAATTGCTTCTTTCGGACAAGCCTCTTCGCAAAGTCCACAAAAAATGCAACGGAGCATATTTATTTCATATACTTTGGCATATTTTTCTTCTCGGTAAAGATGTTCTTCGCCTTTTTTACGCTCATCCGCCACCATCGAAATTGCCTCTGCGGGACACGCTACGGCACACAATCCGCAAGCCGTACAGCGTTCAGCCCCTTGCTCGTCACGTTTTAAAATATGTTCTCCCCGAAAAACAGGACCTAAATAACGTTTTTCTTCGGGGTAACGAATGGTTACTTTTTTAGAAAAGAAATGCTTTAAAGTCGTACCCATTCCACCCAAAATAGCAGGTAAATAAATACGCTCAGCGAAGGACATCTCTCCTTGTTCTAAGACTTTGGTTTTATTACTTAACTTCATATTTTCTACCGCTCAAATTAAGCCGTTGCTAATTTTTTCTTTTTACTATGTTTTGCTTGGCTGTATAAAAATGTTACCACTAACATTGCTACAACGCCCGCCCACGAAGCCGCCACGGTGTACCAGTTTGAGCCACCTTCATTTACGGTAAATAACATTGTTGCCCCCGTAAGCACTACATTAAACATTGAAAGGGGAATCAAACCTGTCCAACCCAAACCCATCAATTGGTCATAACGGAATCTTGGGAGTGTCCAACGTACCCACATGAATATAAAAATGAATATTATTGCTTTGGTCATTAATGCTCCTACACCTAATAAAGTAGCTACATTTCCGCCAAATTTACCTGCAATAAAGTCATGTCCTGGATAATCATATCCTCCGAAATACAAGGTTGCCATTACCGCCCCCGAAATGAACATATTGATGTATTCAGAAAACAAATAGAAACCCAATTTCATTGAGGAGTATTCAGTGTGATAACCACCAATTAATTCGGTTTCACATTCGGGTAAATCGAACGGGGTACGGTTACATTCGGCAAAAGCACAGACGATAAAAATGACAAAACCCAGTGGTTGATAAAGGATATTCCAATGACCATTTTGCTGCGTTTCTACAATTGTTTTGGTTGAAAGCGAACCCGAAAGCATCAAAATAGCGATGATTGAAAGTCCCATCGCCAATTCATAGGAGATGTTCTGAGATGCCGCTCTGATAGCCCCCAATAATGAATATTTGTTGTTGGAAGCCCATCCACCAATCAATACGCCATATACACCCAAAGACACAATTCCGAAAACCCAAAGGATTCCGATATTTACGTCAATACCTTGTAAATCAATCACTAAGCCATTACCCAAGTCTAATTTATCGCCAAAAGGCACAACCGCCGAAGTCATCAAAGCCGTTAGCATTGACAAACAAGGTCCCGCAATAAAAAGCCATTTGTTGGATTGTGCGGGAATAAAATCTTCCTTCATAAACATCTTAACGGCATCGGCAAGGGGTTGCAAAATCCCAAAAGGACCCGCACGGTCTGGACCCACACGGTCTTGCATAAAAGCGGCAATAACACGTTCAAAATAAGTTGAATAAGTCGCAACACCGAGCGTAATAGCAAAAATTGCTACAATATAAACGGCTTTTGCGATGAATAAGGTTGATGTAATTTCCATCTAAATTTTTTATCAATTAACAGTAAATAATTATCAGAATAATACTATAAATGATTGATTACCAATGATTTGTAATATCTTAATGATGTGCCAAAAACATTTCTGATTCTGTAATATATTTTAATAGTTCTTCTTGTTCGTCAGACTCTGGACAAAAAGAGTTTTGTCGTGGCATATTCTCATCTTTCAAATTCTGGTACAATAGTTTTTTCTCTGTGATGATATTTTCATTAATATCTCTAATGGTTTTAAATATACTTTTTGCCAATGGATATAAATCCCTATACGATATTTTTAATTCTAAATAATCCTTTAAATTTTGTTCAGATATAATTAAATAATAATGATGAAGTACATTTTTCTCTTTATCATCTCTTGCCAAAGAACCTATAATCCACTCGTCTGATTGATTTTTACCAACAAAAAGTATATCCCAGAAATCGAAATCGAAGAGGGATGTATAGTTGGTAACTATGTCAAGAGTTGTATTATGTTTTAATGTATTCATCTAAATTTATTACTTCTATTATTTCCAAATAGTCCATTTCAAAATTATCACTTTTAAAGAAAGTATGATGTGAAATGTCCTTTTTCGATGGAGAATATTTCATCAAACCTCCGCCATTTTTTATTTTAAAAATCAAAATAGCATCACTCAACGCCCCTGTTTTTTCTTGACTATTTATTAGATTGACATATTTTGCTAAGACTTGCCCTTTACTTTCGTTATTCCATTCATTGCATGAAAGCCCTTTGTACATACAAGTATTATCACAATCTAATACATTAGGTTTCTTATTTCTTTCCCAATGTGAGTAAAAGTCTGAAATCCTTGAAATTGGCTTTCCAATTTTACGAGCAAACAATTTATTTTTAACCTCAAAAGCCTCTCCCAAACAATCACAATCCGTATCAGCGTGCAAACTATCAAACGTCATATCAATTCAACTGCTTCTGTGGTACTAAAAATGAAGTATCACGGCTGTCGTCAATTTGTTTGTATTCTTTTGCCGCTTGTTTGAGTGGGAATGCAGGCGTAATAGCGCTTGCACCGTATTTATTGGCTGAAATTACGGAGTTACGGGCAATCAACGTTGGACTATCAATTGTCCAATCAGAAGTCCTTTTACGCTCGAAACGACAAGTATTACAGATAAATTCTTTTACTTCGCCCCACTCATTTTTACGAGCTGTTACTCTGATAACCTCATCGCCTCTATACCAAAGGGTTACTTTTCCCGAACATTTATCACAATCGCAATGAGCATCTTCTGGTTTCGAGAACCATACCCGATTTTTAAAACGATAGGTTTTATCCGTCAAAGCTCCTACTGGACAAACGTCAATTACGTTTCCAGAAAAATCATTATCAATTGCCTTTTCGATATAGGTACTGATTTCTGAGTGGTCGCCACGATTCATCACACCATGTACCCGTCCATCCGTAATTTGGTCAGCCGTATAAACACAGCGATAACACAAAATACAACGATTCATGTTGAGTTTGATGTATGGACCTAAATCAACAGGTTCAAAAGTATTGCGTTCTTCAATCGTGCGAGTTTTTGAAAGACCATGTTCAAAAGTAAAATCTTGTAAATGACATTCGCCTGCTTGGTCGCAAATTGGACAATCCAGAGGATGATTCAATAACAAGAATTCAACAATTCCCTTCCGAGTTTCCAATACTTGTTCGCTGATGGTATTTTCTACCACCATACCTTCCTGCACCTGTGTCATACATGAAGGCACAAGTTTAGGCATTGGGCGGGGGTCTTTTTCTGAACCAGCGGTTACTTTTACCAAACAGCCACGACATTTTCCGCCCGAGGCTTTGAGTGGCTCGTAATAACACATGGCAGGTGGTGCAATGTGTGGTCCAATCTGACGAGCGGCATTCATAATGGTGGTGCCAGGTTCTACGTCAATCGTGATATTATCAATGGTAACTTTCATTTAATACTTATTTTGTAGCTTGATAATTAATAATCATAGCAAGCATATCTTCCTTAACTAATTCAGAATCAATCATATCATTCAATTATTTGGCTGAGAATGCCCCTCCAAATGCTTCATCCGCAGCATCAGTCAAGGCAAATTCAAAACTTTCTTCAATGGCATCTTTTAGATCTTGTTCTTTCAAATAATATCCACTTGAACTACGTCTTTTATTCGACTTGAATATTCCTTGGAGAGAAAACTTTACAGACCTTTCCCAAGATGGAGTAGTTCTTTTTTCAGCGTATCGTTTTATTAAATGAACTAATAAAACGTGCATAAAATTCTCAACCTTAACAATTTTATCATCTTTTGCCATTTCGTCCATTTCATCAATTAGGGCGAGTGCGGCAGTATAGTCGTGTTCTTCAACCATTTTACGAAGTGCCTCTAATTCTTCCATATCATTTTGGTTGAAGTTTTGATTAATCTTCTTCTTCTTCTTCGTAATTCAAAATAAGTGATAATGCTTCTTTTTTAATGGCATCACTATCTATCATTTCTCCTAATACTTTCTTGTTAAATGCTCCTTCAAATGCTTCTCTTGCGGCATCTTTCAAAGCGGCATTGAAACTTTCTTCGATAGCATCTTCTATTTCTTGTTCTTTCAAATAGAATCCACCCGAACTACGTCTTTTATTAGAATTATGAATTCCTCTTAATGAAAAGTCAATTGACCTGTTCCAAGAATTTGTCGTTCTCTTTTCCGCACTTTGCTTTATTAAATGAACTAACAAAACGTGAAGAAAACTTATTACTTTAACAATTTTATCATCCTTTGCCATTTCGTCCATTTCGTCAATTAGGGCGAGTGCGGCAGTATAGTCGTGTTCCTCGACCATTTTACGAAGTGCCTCTAATTCTTCCATTTTTCTTTTGATTTAAAATGTTGATTTATGCAAATAAAATCTACAAATTATAACGACCAACTCGCTCCTTCACGCATGAAAACTGACCCTTTTTGAGTGGCTTTTTCTGGATGATTAATGTGCCATTCAAATTCATCACGGAAATGACGAATCGCAGCGGCAACGGGCCAAGCGGCGGCATCGCCCAATGGACAAATGGTATTTCCTTCTATTTTTTTGGCAACGTCCACCAATAAATCTATATCTTCTGGGCGACCATTTCCGTTTTCGATCCTGTATAAAACTTTATCCATCCAACCCGTTCCTTCACGACATGGCGAGCATTGTCCGCAAGATTCATGGTGATAAAAACGTCCGAATGTCAAGGTGTTATGAACAATACACGTGGTTTCATCCATCACTACAAATCCTCCCGAACCCAACATCGTTCCCGTGGCAAAACCACCGTCTGAAAGTGATTCGTAGGTCATTAAACGGTTTTCGCCATTGACAGTTTTTAGGATTAATTCGGCTGGTAAAATCGGCACCGATGAACCTCCAGCCACAACGGCTTTCAATTTGTGTCCATCACGCATTCCTCCGCACCACTCATCGGCATAAATAAAGTCTTCAACCGTTATGCCCAAAGGAATTTCATAAACCCCAGGCTTGCGGATGTGTCCTGAAGCTGAAATCAATTTCGTACCCGTTGAACGCCCAATACCAATTTTAGCATATTCGTCTCCCCCATTATTAACAATCCAACCTGTGGCAGCAATTGACTCTACGTTATTCACCACCGTTGGGCATTGCCACAAACCCTTCACAGCTGGGAATGGTGGTTTATTCCGTGGATTGCCCCGTTTCCCTTCCAAAGATTCTAATAAGGCAGTTTCTTCTCCGCAGATATAAGCACCTCCACCAGCTTGCACGTATAGGTCAAGGTCGTAACCAGAACCTAAAATATTTTTACCCAAAAGTCCTTTGTCATAACATTCTTGAATGGCTTTTTCGAGAATATTAATCACGTACATCAACTCTCCACGGACGTAAATGTATGAGGTATTTGCCCCCAAAGCATAAGATGACACAATCATCCCCTCAATCAAAGTGTGAGGCGATTTCATCATCAAATAGTGGTCTTTGAAAGTACCAGGTTCAGATTCGTCGGCATTACAAACCAAATAACGAGGCACGCCTTCTGGCTTTGCCAAAAATGACCATTTCATACCCATCGGGAAACCCGCTCCACCACGACCACGCATTCCAGATTTTTTAACTTCCTCAGTTACTTCATCGGGAGTCATTTTTTTCAAGGCTTTTTCAACGGCAGCGTAACCACCATTTTTTCTGAAAACGTCAATCGTTTCAATACCTTGTACGTCAATATGTTCGGTTAATATTTTCATTTTATGCTGTGTATCTATTATTTTACAAAATCATTCAAATCATAGCCAATGGTATCACAAAACGAAGGGTTTTCAATGATTTCTCCCACTCCATTTTTATATTTTCTCCAACGAAATTTTATATAATCGTAAACAAATCCTTCTTCAACGTCATATTCTTCAACTAAACTTTCGACTTTTTCAAAATCTTTCTTAAAAGTGGTTGGAGTAGTAATTTCAATAATTACTTTGTTCATATATTCCTCTTCACTGAACAAGATTATATCAGGAGTTGGACTCGTCTGAGCCTCATTAATCATGACTTCTGGCAAAGGCTCTACTTCAATCATTTTTTCTTGATAAAGCCAATAAATCCTTGCTGTCAACTTAGCAATTATTCTTTGATGTTGTTTGGGTGCGTTTACGCCCATATATACAGGTATGTCAAGCATGGCTTAACTGGTTTAAAATGTAATTTAACTATTCTGCCCAATCTTGTCCTCCCGTTACCACATTCTCGCCCGAGCGATTGTTGGGGTCTTGATAAATGGCTACTCCATTGTAATACAATGTTTCAGAACTTTCTCTTTCAGTTTCGTACCGATGTTTTGGT
>JBBRMR010000002.1:0-161500 GCA_038230735.1 Cytophagales bacterium | reverse complement strand
TAGAATTTACGGTTTACTTGCTGAAACCACTATTTTTTTGTATATTTATACCTAATAGATTAATAATCAAATAGATATGGATATTTTCAAAGGTATGAATTTATTAGAATTTACGGATAAATTCAAGGATGATGATACTTGCAAGGCTTATTTAGCAATCTATAAATGGGGTAATGGCTTCGTTTGTCCAAAGTGTGGATGTCAACATCATCATAACAGTAAAGACCCGTATATTCGTCGTTGTCGAGACTGCTATCATGCTGATTCTGTGACTGCTGGCACCTTGTTTCACAAGGTTAAATTTGGGCTTCGGAAAGCCTTTACAATGGTTTTTATGATGACAACAACCAGTAAAGGGCAGTCTGCTAATCAATTTGCCAAAACCTTATCTATCAATAAGGAAACAGCATGGTTCTTTGCTCAAAAAATACGCAATGCTATGAGTTCAAGCCAACAGTACCCCTTAACTGGCGTTGTTGAAGTTGATGAAGCCTTCATTGGTGGCAAGGAAGAGGGTCATCAAGGGCGTGGAAACAAAACCAAAGATACAATCGTCATTGCCATTGAAAAAACAAAGGACGAAACTGGAACAAAAAGAGCTTACGCCATGAAAATTGAAAATACATCTGCTGATGAATTGAATAAAATCTTCATTGCACATATTGACAAAAGTGCTAAAATATTAACCGACAAATGGACTGGATATACTCCTTTGAAAGAACATTACCAAATCACTCAAGAGAAAAGTAAAGGTGGTGAAAATTTTGAGTTAATGCACCGATACATTCAAGGGTTAAAGTCTTGGTTAAGAGGAATTTATCACAGTGTTGAGTCAAGATATTTGCAAATTTATTTAGATGAATATTCTTATCGCTTTAATCGAAGTCTGTGGAAAGAATCCATTTTTGATAATCTTATCCAAAGAATGGTTAAAGCAAAACCATTAACTTATAAAACTCTGATAATCAATGTCAGAACTTAAACCGTAAATTCTATTTATTTTTATACCCCACAAAATACTCTATAAAATTTTACTCCTTCCCAAAAAATCATTAATTTTATCTAATCGTATATTCACAGCACTCATTTTGGAATGTAAAAACCATCATTCCCAAATATTGAAACAATATGAAAAAACTACTAACCGTAGCTTTTGTAATAATCCTTACAAAATCCATTTTTGCTCAGACGTTTATAGCTCAAACCAATCCCCCGATGTTGGGAAAAGTTTGTCCAGACTTCTCCATGTCCGTTATTGGTGCTAACGGTGTCGAAAAACCGCTTACTCTCAGTGAACTTCGTGGGAAAGTGGTCATTCTGGAATTTTGGGCTACTTATTGTGCTCCGTGCATTCCGTATATTAAGCATTTTGAGAAACTTCAATTACAGTTTGGTGATGCTATTAAAGTCATTGAGATTTCGGAAGAAAGTCGAAATAAAGTAGATGCTTTTATTCTGAAAAGAGGCTATAAAAATGTCAGTTTTGCGATGGATTGGGGACGAAAATTGAACGATATGTTTTACCATCATTTCATTCCGCATACCGTAGTGATTGACCAAGATGGTGTAGTTTTAGCTTTCACTTCGCCCGATGAAATTGACCAAGAGGTTATCGGTAAATTAATCAATCGTGAACCCGTAACTTTTACGATGAAACACGAATATCAGGAGGCATCTTATACTTCTTCAACCAATACCTTGCAAAATTACGACCAGCCCATCATCGTAAATAAGCCCAAAAATCAAACGTATAAGATTGAATTTTCTAATTATAAATCAGGATATGCTACTGAATTTGTAAAAGAATCGAGTTCTGAATACAAGTTTGTAAACTGCCCTCTGTCGTTAATTTATCAAATTTTGTATGACCAAAAAACCAGTAGAGTTATTTTGGACGTAAATGACCTAACGAAATATTCTTTTGAAAATCATAATTCTTATTGTTTCGATCTGAGTATTCCAGATTTTATTGGTAAGTCAGTTCAGGATATTGCCATTCAACAATTGGAAGGATTATTTCCCTTAAAATCAAAAATAGAAGTCAGGAATCGAAAGGTTTTTGTTTTGTCAAAATCAGATTTACAAGGAGCCATGAATAGCGTGGACAGCACTGGAATTATTCAAAAAGGCTTGACAATCAAGGACTTAATGAATTACATGGAAAGCAATCCGCAATTAGTCAATAATCTGCCCGTGGTCAATGAATCAGGTTTGCCTGATAGTGCAGTTTTGGATTTAGATTGGTTTCAAAATTATCCCGATGCCGTAGAAAATAAACTCAAAACATTAGGTTTGCACGGTGAAGTCAAGATGAGGGACATTTCTTGCTTGGTACTCTATGAAAACCATCTGGTAAGTAAAAATGAATGATTTTGATTACAGATTCTGGACGGTATGCGTAACCTTGTGATTTCGGGTTGAAGAATACATTTTTAATTTTTAATTCCTAATTCTTAATTATATAAGTGCCGTTTCTTATCTTTACCATGTTAAACAATTTTATTTTAATATGAAAAAAGTATTAATTGCCGAAGATAGCTCCGTTATTCAAAACCTTGCTAAAAAAATATTGGAGTTTCAAAACTTTGAAATTCATTCCGTCAAAAATGGACAACAGGTTTTGGATGCCCTTGAAAAAGAAGATTTTGATATCCTTTTGCTTGATATAAATATGCCCGTGATGGACGGAATGGAGTGTGCCAAAGCCGTGCGTGCCTTGAAAGATGAGAAAATAGCAAAGTTACCGATGATTGCCATTACGGGTAACGCACGCAACTATTCGATGGAAGATTTCAAAGAGGCAGGTTTTGATGATATGTTGGCAAAACCCCTCAATTTTGATGCCCTCGTGGCACAAGTAAAAGCACTGACGGAATAAATTGTTATCGGTTATTAGTTAATGGCTATCAGATTTTGCCAAAATAATCTTTTATTCCAGTAACTAATAACCAATTTCTAATAACCAATAACTCTTCATGCAAATCACCTTCTTAGGCACTGGTACATCGCAGGGCGTTCCCGTAATTGCCTGTGGCTGTGAGGTTTGCCAATCCCTTGACTTCCGAGACAAACGCCTGCGGGTTTCCATTCATATCGAAATTGATGGAAAAAGTTTTGTCATTGACACAGGTCCCGATTTTAGACAGCAAATGCTTCGTGAACGCACCAAAAATTTGGATGCCGTTATTTTTACGCACGAACACAAGGACCACACCGCTGGGCTTGACGATGTGCGAGCTTTTAATTTCTTCCAGAAGCGGGATATGCCCATTTATGCCCGTAAACAGGTTTTAGAGCAAATTAAACAAGAATTTGCGTATGCTTTTACAGAAATAAAATATCCAGGAATCCCCCAAATTGAACTGAACGAAATTTATAATCAGCCTTTTGAAGTGGCAGGGGTAAATTTTACGCCTATCGAAGTCATGCACTTACATCTGCCCGTTTTCGGATTTCGGATAAAGGATTTTACCTATATCACAGACGTAAATTTTATTTCAGAAGAGGAAATAGAAAAAGTAAAAGGCTCGAAAGTTGTAGTAATTGGAGCTTTAAGACAGGAAAAACATTTATCACATTTCAGTCTTTCGGAAGCGATTGAGGTTATTGAAAAAATTGCCCCGGAACAGGCATATATTACCCACATAAGTCACCAAATGGGCTTGCACCGTGAGGTAGAAATAGAATTACCCTCTTTTATCAATTTGGCGTATGATGGATTGGTTTTGAAGTTTGAGTAAGTCTCAAATTCAGACATTTTTGAGACTAACCGAACATCGAAAAACAAACATCCACCATCGAAATCATTTTACTTTCAAATCCTTCCAAGAAGCATTATATGCCCCAAAACAGCCAAAGCCGCCATCTACGTTGGTATAAAGCAATACTGGTTCGGCAAATGGATTACTATTTGCCCGTTGTTTTCTTAAAGATTCATGATAATTGAAATAATTTATATCCGCATGAAAAAGCCCAACGGTTAATTTTTGAATGGTGGCGGAGGTTGAATTTTTTGCAGGTTGATAGACAACATTTAAAGTTAGTAATTGTCCATCCGAATTTTTATCGTCTAATCCTGTAAAGTCCACTCCATCAGTTCGTTGAGAAATTGTATTGCTTTTATCCTTAAAAATACCCGTAACAAAGCCAAAACCACGATAATAATCCACTGTGCCTGGTAAATCTTGCCAAATTAGCTTCAAGTAATATTCCTTTACTTCTTTGACATTAAATTTTTTGAGCGTAACAGCCGTTCCCGAATCTACCTTTATTTCCTTGATGGTAACGGGCGGTGGCACGGTACATTTTGACGAAACACTTCTTCCATCGGGCGTGCTGACGGTCATGGTATAAGTTTTGCCTACTGAAATGGACATTTGCGAAGGCAAGGCACGATAATACAAGAGATTAGTATCATAAATCATTGATATCGTCTTCGTACCATCCGAAATTTTCATGGTGGCATTGGTAATATCCGCCTTTGTGCCGCCCGTACTGATAACGGTTTTTGTCTCCGTTAATTTTGCTGAAATAATGGTATCTTGGGGTGAAATATAGCACGATAAAACCAGTTTAGAATCCGTACTTGGCAATTGTGAAGGGTCAATCTCTGTTATGAAACTATTACAACTCCAAAAGACTAATAAGTTGATTATTAGGAAGATAAGTATTTTTATATTTTTCATTTTCTCTTTGAATTAAAGAATAATTTAGTAACAAAACCTATAAGGATTCAAAATCCTTACGGTTCGCCATTGCGATAGGTTTAAAGCGATTTAAAACTTAAAATTATAACTAAACGAAGGTACAATCGGGAAAATGGAATACCGTTGAAAAACCGTATTGGTTACGCCCGTGGTGGCATCCTTTTTATCGTTTAATTGATAGAAAAATGGGTTGCTACGATTGTAAGCATTGTATATACTAAACTCCCAAGTACGTTCATGGTGTTTCATCTTTTTGTGGAACTGAATCCCTAAATCTAAACGGTGATAAGCCTCGGCACGGAAACTATTTTTCTCTCCGTATTCCTGAACGGCATTACTGCCAAATAACAAATTAGAGGCATTGCTAACCAGTGCATTATCTCCCCCACCATTTTGTCCATTATTATTATTCCCATTATTTACTTTGGTATTAAAATTTCCGTAAGCGTTATAGCGTGAAAGTGGCACGGTGAGGGCGTTACCCGTTCCATACACCCAAACTGCTGAAAGCGTAATTTTTGGGCTTAACTCATAAATGCCAACCAATGAAATATCATGGCGACGGTCGTATTTTGGAAAGAATGTTTTGCCAAAATTGAGTTCATCAAACTGCCAATACGTCCACGAGAGCGTATAACCCGCCCAACCCGAGAATCTGCCAACTTTCTTTTGCAATAAAAACTCCAAACCATAAGACCAGCCTTTGCCCGAAGTAATATTGTCTTCCCAACGTACTTTATTGGCTCCCGTTGAGTTATTTATCAATAAAAAACTGGCTCCTTCTTTATAATTAATCAAGTTATTCATATTTTTATAATAACCCTCTATCGTAAATGTTAAGCCTTTTTTATCAAAATCTTTGGCAAAACCCGCCGCAATTTGTTCTGATTGTTGCGGGGCGATTTTATCCGTTGAAGGCACCCAAAGGTCAGTGGGCAAACCTAAACCCGTATTTGAAAGTAAGTGAACATATTGATTCATCAAAGCGTAAGAAGCCTTGAAAGCCAAATCATCTTTGACTTTGAAAGCTGCCGCAATGCGGGGTTCTGGACGTAAATAACTCTTGCCCGTTGTTTGATAGCTACTCGCCCGCAAACCGATATTCATTTTAAGTCTTGGGGTTGGTTGCCATACATCTTCGACATAAATTCCTGATTCTAAAACATCAATATTTTCTATTCTATTTTCGTACAAATTAATGTCCGAGTCCTGGATCACCACAGCACTGGGCGTAAAGCGGTGAAAAATCGTTTGAAAACCGACTTTTATGGCGTGTCTGGGATTGGGGAAAAAATCTAAATCATACTTTGCCGTCAAATCTCTAATCCCCGAATCATACTGTAAATTGTAAGTAGTTGCCAAGTTGGTATTGGGATCGGTAGTATTTTGTTGCGAAGATATATTGAAATGATATTGACTAAAAATCAGCGAGAGATTACTGAAAAGTTTATCGCCAAACAAGTGATTCCAACGTAATGTACCAGTATTATTTCCCCAATTCATTCCAGAAGCATTTAAGGCAGTGGGGCTAACGGTTTCTACGGCAAATTTATCTTGCCCAAAATAACCACTCAAATACAATTTATCCTTTCGTCCAAAGTCATAATTTACTTTGGCATTCAAATCGTAAAAATAATATCCCGCCGTAGTTTGGTCAGCTTGTCCTCTCTGAGAAGCAGCAATAAAAGGCTTCGCTAATAGGTCAGCATAAGTTCTTCTGCCCGAAATAATAAACGAAGATGTATTCTTTTTAATAGGTCCTTCCAGAGTCAAGCGTGAAGAAATTAAGCCGATTCCACCCTCTCCATGCAGTTTTTCTTTATTTCCTTCTTTCATGTTCAGTTCAATTACCGAAGAAAGTCGTCCGCCAAATCGGGCAGGGAAACCGCCTTTGGTGAGTTCAACACTCTTTAAAGCATCGCCATTGAAAACCGAAAAGAAACCAAAAAGGTGATTGGCATTATACACAATGGCATCATCCAAGATAATCAAATTTTGGTCGGGTCCGCCTCCTCGTACATAGATACCCGTTTGTCCTTCCGAACCTTTCTGTACGCCTGGCATAAGTTGCAAAACTCGCAAAACGTCTTTTTCACCCAAAAAAGTAGGCACTTTTTTGATTTGGCTAATTGGAATTTCAATTTTACTCATTTGTACCGATTCGCTCACCCGTTCTTGCTGACGTTTGGCATCGACCACCACTTCCTGCAATTCTACCGAAGTAGCCAATGTAATATTTAATTCAATACTTTTATTGAGAGCTATTTTGCGAATAGTTCTTTCGTAACCAACATACGAAAAGACTAACGTTACCGAATCGGCGGCGGGTAATGTGAGGGAATAAAATCCGTAAGTATTCGTGGCAGTACCCGTGGAAGTACTTGGCAGATAGACATTTACACCGATTAAGTGTTCTTGACTCCCCTTTTCACGGACGTAACCACTAATGGTATATTTAGCACTTTGGGCAAAAAGTTGGCACGAAATCAACAAGCAAAAGAAGAGTAAAATTTTTCGTATAATCATTGATTGGTTAATTGGAAAAATGAGATGGATTATATTTTAATTTTTATATTTTCAAAAATTAAGCTAATTTGTGAAGAACTTTGAGTAATTTATGGCATTCGATACAGAGATTTACTATCATAAGAATACGTCAAAAATACTAAATTTATTGCCCTAATTTATTTTCCGTAAAACTAAAAATCACAAATATTTAGAATGAAAAAAATAATCCTTAGCCTTGTAATGCTGACGTATTTCATTGGCTGTACTCAAAAACAAGCTCAAACGGAGAATAAAGATTCCGCAAAAATAGCCATTATTTCCAATGACTCCGTTGCAACTGATACTCCCAAAACAGAAGTTCTGTATTTAGAAGATATTTTACAATGTGTTAGTTTACAAGGGCTTGAAAAGAAATTTGGCAGAGAAAATATTAAAAAAGATGCTATCATTGAAACGGGAGACGGACAATTTAATGCCACAAAACTTTACCCAGATACCGACAAAGAAGTAGAAGTTTATTGGAAAGATGGTAAAGAATTTAAAGAGATTCAGGACGTTATGGTGAAAGCCAAAGTGGCGGACAATGGGGGTTTGTCCTTAAAATCTCCGTGGGTATCTCGTGAAGGCTTAAAATTGGGTATGAGGCTTTCGGAAATTGTGGCTTTGAATGGTAAAACCTTTACCATGACAGGAATCGGTTGGGATTTAGGCGGAAACGTAATGAGTTGGGAAGGCGGTAAGTTGGACAAAAAGAACGTTTCTGTACGTTTTAACGACTATTCTGATAATCAAGGCGGACTGACCGAAAAGGAATACAATTCCATCACGGGTGAACGTGAATTTGATACAGCACATTCAGTTATCCAAAAATTGAATCCATCAGTTGACCAATTAGACGTGGCGGTAGAATTTGAAATTGATGCTGATTTAGGGAAAAAATTAACCAAGGAAGTGGAGAAAAAACAGATTCCTCGATAGATAGGGTGAAGGGTGAACGGTTTTCCGCCCCATGTACCATTCATCCTTTACCTCAATTTCATGTTTTCCTTATGACGAGTAGCATCCCGCTTGGTTTTTTTATCCAAATTTTTCTGCAAGGCTTCCGTTAAATTAATACCCGTTTGGTTGGCAAGGCAGATTAACACGAAAAGTACATCCGCCATTTCATCCCCCAAATCTTTGGATTTGTCAGATTCTTTTTCCGATTGTTCACCGTATCGACGGGCAATGATGCGGGCTACTTCGCCAACCTCCTCAGTCAGCATTGCCATATTGGTCAGTTCATTAAAATACCGAACGCCAACGGTCTTAATCCATTCATCAACGGTTTTTTGGGCTTCTTCTATTGTCATTTTTAGCTTTTATTTTTTGAATCTAAAACAATGGTTACAGGTCCATAATTCACCAAAGATACTTTCATATCTGCCCCAAATTCACCAGTTTGGATAGATTTTCCTAATAGATTTTCTAATTGAATAATCATATTTTCGTATAAAGGAATGGCAATTTCGGGTCGAGCAGCTTCAATAAAACTGGGTCGATTTCCTTTTTTCGTACTGGCATGGAGCGTGAACTGGCTGATTAAGAGGATATTACCATTAACGGCTTCTAAATTCAAGTTCATTCGACTTTCTTCATCCGAAAATATTCTCATACCCACAATTTTCTTAGCGAGCCATTGCACATCTTCCTGTGTATCCGTATGCGTAATGCCCAAAAGCACCATGAAACCCACGCCGATTTCACCCTTTATTTGCCCCTCAATTTTCACAGAAGCCTCAGAAACTCTTTGGATTATTGCAATCATAATTTAGGGATTAGGGATTAGCAAAGTCAGAAATAGTAAAATCATAGTAGATTTTTTGAAATACTTCCTTTACAATTTAGACAATAAAATTAGTCAATCGTAAGTTTGAGTCCTTAATTTTTTGAAATTATTATTCCCTTTCTGAAACATCCAAAAACACAATATTATGAAAACCTTTCTATTAACTCTTTTGGTATTTTTTCCTTCCACAATTTTCGCCCAAAAAAATAAATCCCCAATTGAAGCGGCACAAGTTTTCTTGAAATCCTTAGATGAAAAACAATTGGTGAAAGCTACATTTTCCTTTGAAGATGAGGAACGTTTTAAATGGTTTTTTGTACCCATTGAACGAAAAGGTTTGCCCTTGCGAGAGATGAACGAAACTCAGAAAGTGGCGGCAATTGCTTTATTGAAGGCTTCTGTCAGTAAACAAGCATCCGAAAAAGCCATTGCCATTATGCAATTGGAGATAATTTTAAAGGAAATTGAAAAACTTGCTCCTGAAAATGACCGCCGTCATCCCGAAAAGTATTATTTTACCATTTTCGGAAAACCCGATGCCAAAACTCCTTGGGCTTGGCGAATTGAAGGACATCACGTTTCACTGAATTTTTCTTCGGTAGATGGTAAAATGTCCTCGGCAACTCCTTTCTTTTTCGGCTCAAATCCCGCCCGAGTTCCCAGCGGACCAAATGAGGGGAAAGAAATTATGAAAGTAGAGTCTGACTTAGGTTTTCAGATGGTAGCCTCTTTGACCGAAGCCCAACAAAAGCAAGCCATTTTATCAGAAACTGCTCCCAATGATATTTATACTTTTAATAATCGGAAGGCAAAGTTGGATAAATTTGAAGGAATTAGTTTTGCCGAAATGACCAAAGCACAACAACAACTGATGATGAAATTGGTGGGGCATTACGTCAATAATTTTTACGCAGGATTTAGAGAAGATTTTATGACAAAAATTGAAAAGGCAGGTTTGGATAAACTCTATTTTACGTGGATGGGGAGTACAAAATGGGGTGTAGGACATTATTATAGAATCCATAATTCAGTGCTTTTGATTGAATACGACAATACTCAAACCAACGCCAATCATGTGCATACGGTGGTGAGGGACATTACGAATGATTTTGGGGATGATATTTTGATGAAACATTATCAGAAAGAACATTAATTTAACCACCATAAGAGTTTCTATTTTACAGGCTAACCCTTTTGGTATTTAAAACGAGTTTGCATAATACCATTTTTAAGTAAACGGTGAACAAATGAATATTTTAAACACCCAAATATGAAAATAATTACGATAAAATTTTCAGCCCTTATTTAGGTGTTCATCCTGATAGTTTGAGTCGGATTGGGAAGAGAGTGTATAAGTCTTAAAATAATAAATTGGTAAAATATTCGTTATTTCACAAATTTTAGTTAAATTTAGTTGATATAATCTTAAAATTATCCATTATGAATATCTCAAAAACTCTCCTCTTTTTGTTTTTTGTTTCGGTAAGCATTTTGTCTGTCAAAGCACAGTCGGAAGATGAAGCCGTGAAAATGTGCGTGAATAATTATCTTGATGGTATCTCAAAAGGTGATGCTGCCAAATTGAATATGGCATTTCATCCAACGGCGATGCTTAGAACCGTAAATACCGCAGGAGGTATGCAAGATTTACCCGTAGCAAAATTTATCGCTGGTACGCCCGTAGGAGGAATTTCTGCCAAGGGAGGTTCAACGAAATTGGTTTCATACTCATACATTGGCATCTCAGCTTTGGCAACCGTAGAATTAGCTTTCGGAGACTTTAAATACGTAGATTTATTGAGTATGTTGAAGTTTGGCAATGATTGGAAAATAGTTAGTCGTGTATTTAGCCGTACTGATTTAGAGGCTCAAATAAAAGGAATGGGAATGTCAAGTGGCTCAGTAGCAACGACTTCCGCCCCAACCAAAGCTGCCCCTAAAAAATCGGGAGCGAATGTAAAACCTAAATCCGATGATGGTTGGTAGAGTTTCGATATTTGTTTTTAGATGTTCGGTTTAGAGTCCGTTTAAAATATTTAGCCCACTTTTTTAAAGTGGGCTTTTTTGTTTTCCGAAGCGGAATGCAGCCCACATCGCACATCAAACATCGAAACAGCGTTGCTTCAAAAAAGATTAATTCATAACTTTGTAGATATAAAATCATTAAACAAACAAAATGGGAAGAGCATTTGAATTTAGAAAGGCAAGAAAATTTAAAAGATGGGGAATGATGGCGAAAACCTTTACCAAAATCGGTAAAGACATCGTGATAGCGGTGAAAGCGGGCGGTCCCGACCCTCATTCCAATTCACGTTTGAGGGCAATTATTCAAAATGCGAAGGCAGTGAATATGCCCAAAGACAATGTGGATCGTGCCATCAAAAAAGCCTCTTCTAAGGAACAAGAAGACTATAAAGAAATTATTTACGAAGGATACGCCGCCCACGGAATTGCTATTTTAGTAGAATGTACTACCGATAATACCAACCGCAGTATTGCCAACATCAGAAACCATTTTGTGAAGTGTGGCGGAACAGTAGGCACGACTGGAATGTTGGATTTTATCTTCGATCGTAAGTCAGTTTTCAAAATTGCCAAAACCGAAGATATTGATGTTGAAGATTTAGAATTTGAATTAATTGATTATGGTGCGGAGGAAGTTTTCTTGGATTTGGAAACTAATCAAGTGAATATTTACGGAGAATTTACCGCCTTCGGTTCACTCCAAAAATACTTAGAAGAGAAAAGTTTTGAACTGCAAGGGGCTGATTTTGAACGTATTCCAAACGATACTAAAGAATTATCCGAAGACCAAATAGCCGATGTTGAAAAACTAATTGAACGACTCGAAGAAGATGATGATGTTCAAAATGTTTACCATAACATGAGGTAGGTGTTTCTAAAATCCTAACCTATCTAACGCTACCTATGTGGTAAAGAATATCGTTGCAAAAAGAAAAAAGCCAGACAAACATCTGGCTTTTTTGCTGTATTGCTTCTTGCTATTATTTGATTACTAATCTGAACAGAGAAGTATTCGGTGCAAATGTAATAATATTCTGAACATTTAATGAAGTTTTGAAGTGTGTAGCCAGATTATGTATGTAAAAATTTATTTTTTGGTATTTAGAATCGACTTTTGTCTTTATTTTTAGAGATTACAACTCATTAATCTTAATAAATGCTAAAATTAGTGTTTGGAAAAACTTCTTTTTAGCCAATTTTTAAAAAAATCATCATTATTAATGCGATATTTTATAGAATGTTCATATCGAGGTACTAAATATTGCGGTTGGCAAATTCAAGAAAATGCCAATACTGTACAGGCTGAAATTGAAAAAGCATTATCAATTTTACTAAAAAAATCCATTTCCATTATAGGTAGTAGTCGCACGGATACGGGAGTTCATGCTGTGCAACAAATTGCTCATTTTGATATAGAAAATGAAATGCTTAACCCTGAAAACTTGACGTATCGACTTAATAAAATCTTGCCCTTTGATATTTCCATTAAGCGTATTTTCCCCGTAAAAGATAATTATCATTGCCGTTTTGAAGCAACTTCACGGAAGTACGAATACTATATTTCACCCCTCAAAAATCCATTTCAAAGAGGTTTATATTACGAATTTAATCAAGACTTGGATTTAGATTCAATGAGCAAAGCCTGCAAAATATTATTTCAACACCTTGATTTTGAATGTTTTAGCAAAATAAAAACAGATGTTAATACCTTCAACTGCACGATAATGGAAGCCTTTTGGGAGCGAAAAGAAAATGATGAGTTGGTTTTTCATATCAAAGCTAATCGTTTTTTGCGGGGCATGGTTCGAGCTATTGTTGGTACGCTGTTGGAGGTTGGAGCGAGAAAATTGTCAGTCGATGATTTTGAGCAAATCATCCTGTCAAGAAACAGAAAAAAGGCGGGTAGGGCAGTACCAGCAGAGGGACTTTTTTTGATGGAGGTAAATTATTAACAGGTTTTGGGGCTTAGTATGAAAATTATACTACGACTATTATTATCAATTTACTGACAAATACAGCAAATAGCTCAAAAGCCGCTCAAAAGTTAATAATTCTCCGTCAGTTGCCCCAATTTTCATTAATACATTTCGATGAGTATCTGCCAAATCAAGGAAGTCTTCGGAATAAATTAATTTGGCGGTAATGATACCTTTAAAGCATCTATGCACTTGGTTGTAAAGGAATTTACAGGGTTTTAAGGGCGTTTTATTATAAATTTCGTAGAGGCTGGAAAGAGTTTCTGAGTTTTCTAAAAAAGGGAAACCTTGGACTAATAAAAAGTTTTTTACTTCTTCGCAAACGTCTAAAACATCGGAAGTGGAAGCCATTTTATATCTAAAATATTTGGCATTATTGAACTTCCCAATGGAAATAACCAAGGAATTTGAATCTGCCCAAAAGTCACGAGTGTTGCCCAAAAACTGTTGAGCTATTTGCTCTACTTGATGATTTCTACAACCCAAATTCACTTCTAACCAAACTTCATTTTCATAAGCGGTAGTCGTGAAAATAACGTTATGAAACCCCGTATCTGTAACTTTACGAAACTGTTTTTTATCAGGCATTAGCACATACCCTTGCATATCGAAAAATAGTCGTAAGTTTTCGTATATATCTGATTCAAAAGGCTTTACGAGCATAAATTGAGAAGTTTAGTCCTTTCCTAACCCCCATAAGGAAGATTGTTACAGAATCCTTCCCTTGATTATAAAGACTATTTCTTTAACAAATATAACTTCATTTTTGTTTTGAAAACGTATGGTTCATACGTCAATATACATCCAGTATGCAAAAAATCTTAATTATTTCAGACACCCATAATTATCTTGATGAAAGATTGATGGAACACGTTGATTGGTGCGACCAAATTTGGCACGCTGGCGACTGGGGAAATATTTCACTCTCAGACACTTTGGAAGCCTTTAAACCCATTCATAGCGTTTATGGAAACATTGATGATGCCACGCTACGGCAGATTTATCCGAAAATTAATCATTTTGTCTGTGAAGATTTAGTCGTGGGTATGACTCATATTGCGGGAGCTCCTTCCAAATATAAACCCGATGCATTGGAGTGTTTTACCATTCAACAACCCGATATTTTTGTGTGTGGTCATTCACATATTTTGCAAGTAAAACGGGATTTGAACCGTGATAGAATGTTGTTTATCAACCCTGGGGCGGCTGGAATCAGCGGTTTTCATAATATCCAAACGGCGGTCAGATTGAAAATTGAGGGTAAACGGATTTATGATGTGGAGTTGGTGGAGATGGAGAAAAAGAAGAGTTTATGAGGAAAGTTTATGAGTAGAAGGTTTACGAATTGAGAGGATTTTTTACTCATAAACTTTTAACTCATAAACTCTTAACTCATCTAAACAATATTATCCAACTCAAAAGGTAAAGTTCTAATCCTTTTGCCCGTCAAATTAAAGATGGCGTTGCACAAAGCGGGAGCAATGGGTGGTAATCCTGGCTCACCCACTCCCCCAGGGGCTTCCTGATTATCAATGATATGCACTTCTATTTTGGGCATTTCGTCAATTCGCATGATACTGTACTGATGAAAATTGCTTTGTTCCGCCACGCCATCTTTGAACGTAATTCCATTCTTGATTGCCGCCGTAATCCCCATCGCAATATTTCCCTCGGTTTGGGCTTTGATATTGTCTGGATTTACAGTCATCCCACAGTCAATTACCGACACAACTTTCTCAATTTTTACGCCTTTTCCTTGCTTAGAAACCGTTACAGCATGAGCCACAATTGTTCCAAATGAACGAGCAATGGCAATACCAATCGCTTGATTTTCAGGCAATTTCTGATGATAATTACTCTTCTTGGCTAAGGTTTGTAATACCTTCGTAAACCTCGGAGCATTTGCCAAAGTTTCTAACCTGAAAGCCAATGGGTCGGCTTTGGCAGCGTGTGCCAATTCGTCCGTAAAACTCTCTTGTCCGAAAGCAGTTGTCGAAGAATAAACCGAACGCCACCAAACGATGGGAATATCCGTTTCGGCTAAATGGAAGGTCAATTTTCGATTGGCAAAATCATAAGGACTGTCTTCAATATTGGCAGTTTCGGGAGCCCAGTCATCGGGAGTATTTGTCAAAGGATTTTTGAAAACTTGATGCTGAATTGAACTGCCCACAATTTTGTGGTGATGAGCAATTACCTCATTATTATCATTCAATCCACCCGACAAAACCGACAACATTCCTGGGCGGAAAGGTCCTTGCATGGTATCATCCTCCCGAGTCCAAATTACTTTTACGGGTGCATTAAGTTGTTTTGAAATATGACAAGCCTCTTTGACGTAATCGTAATAGGCTTTTCTACCGAATGCTCCGCCCATGAAAGGTACATTTATTTTGATATTTTCAGGCTTTATTCTCAGATACTGAGCCACTTCTGGAATCAATCCATCGGGTCCTTGAATGGGTGCCCAAATCTCTACTTTATCGCCTTGTACCCAAACCGTTGCGTTTTCGGGTTCCATGGGTGCGTGGGCTAAGAAGGGAGTTTGGTATGAAGCTGATAATTTTTTGGTAGCACCCGCAAAAGCAGTATCGTAATCGCCTTGAGTATCTTTTTGATACACTTCGCCTTTGGTTTTTCCTAAATTTTGAAGTTCGGCAAAATAGGCATCGGTTGAAATTTTATCCGAACCCTCAGCATCCCATTTTATTTTCAAGGCTTTCCGTCCTTTGAGAGCAGCCCAATAATTATCCGCCACCACCGCCACGGCTTCAACGGTTTTGTGAGGCATTGCCCGTTCCGTTTTCACCACATATCTTACCCCTTTTATTTTTTTCGTTTCAGTATCATCAAAACTCAAAACCTTTCCATGAATTGTTGGGGAACGTTCAATGCTGGCAAACAACATTCCAGGCACGTTTGAATCCATCCCAAAAACTGCCGTTCCGTTTACTTTGGAAGGAATTTCTGGACGAGCCACCGACTTGCCCAAAAGTTTAAAATCTTTTGGGTCTTTCAATTTTGGCTCTTTCGGCACTTCTAATTTAGAGGCTTCTTCCACTAATTCACCATAAGTGAATGACTTATTTGTGGGCTTGTGAATCACCTTCGCATTTTCTGCAAAACACTCATTTACAGGAACTTGCCATTTTTTAGCGGCTGCCGTTATCAACATTTCACGCACTGCCGCACCCGCCTTGCGCATGGGAGTCCAACGAGTACGGATAGACGATGACCCGCCCGAAAGCTGGTCTCCATATTTGCCCTGCCCATCAGTATTTATGATTTCTACTTGGTCGAGTGTAACTTCCAATTCTTCTGCCAAAAGCAAAGGCAAAGACTGATAAGTACCCTGTCCCATGTCTGGACGAGCATTGAAAAGTGTAATTTTACCCGCATCATTTATCAAAATGTACGGGTTCAATTCAAGCCCCAAAGTGCTGAGATTGATAGTGTCAATCTTATAAACGGAACTTTCTCCTTTGCTCAAAGAAGGCATTGAAAAACCAATTGCCAAGAGGGAAGTGGCTTTTATGAAGTCTCTGCGTGAATTGTTTTGTGTCATGGCTTTACACTTTATGAATTACTTACCAATTATATAGTTTTCTTTTGCAACTAATTCTTACTGTAACATTTATCCCAAAACCCTCAAAGCCCGATTCAACCGCTCAATAACTTCATTCCGACCCATAATTTCCATCGAAAGCATCAAATCTGGACCAGCATTCGCACCCGTGAGGGCTACTCGCAACATTTGCATAATTTTCCCCATTTTGATTCCTACCTTTTCCAATTCAGATGATAAAGAGTGCTTGATTTCATCAGCTACAAAGTTTTCAATACTTGGTAAAATATTCACAAAAGCGGTAATTCCATTTCTGGCATCATCGTTCCATTTTGCAGCTATGATGGTTTCATCGTAAGTGGTTGGGGCGGTCAATAGTGATTTTGTTTCTTGGGTTATTTCTTGGGGAAACGTTACTCTTTCTTTAAACAGATGCACTATTTTTTTGGCGGTATCTATCTCTAAATCAGGCAAATATGTTTTAGCTAATTCTTCGTCAGATTGCAATTTTAAATATTGCTGATTATACCATTTGGCTTTACTTACGTCAAATTTTGCTCCCGCTTTATTGATTCTTTCCAAACTGAAAGCCTCAATTAATTCGTCCATCGTGAACATTTCTTGCTCCGTGCCAGGATTCCAACCCAAGAAAGCCAAGAAATTTACCATCGCTTCTTTCAAATATCCTTCTTCTCTAAAACCAATGGATTTCGTGCCGTCTGGATTGGTCCATTCCAGAGGAAAAATGGGAAATCCACCCGAATCTGCATCTCTTTTTGAGAGTTTTCCGTTACCTTCTGGTTTCAATAAAAGGGGCAAATGAGCAAACTGCGGCATGGTATCTTCCCAACCAAAAGCCCGATACAACAACACGTGAAGCGGTGCGGAAGGCAACCACTCTTCGCCCCTGATAACGTGGGTAATTTCCATCAAATGGTCATCCACCACATTGGCAAGGTGATAAGTCGGCATTCCGTCTGACTTCATTAAAACCTTATCATCCATCGTGGATGAATGTACATGAACCCAATCACGAATAATATCTTTCAAACGGATTTCTTCTTTGGCTGGCACTTTTAAACGAATCACGAAGGGTTCTCCTGCATCCAATTTTGCCTGTGTTCCAGCTTCTGAAAGTGTTAAAGAATTATTCAACTTTGTGCGGGTTGCCGCATTATAAGTAAAGGCAGAACCCTGACTTTCAAGGGTTTGACGCATGGCATCCAGTTCTTCGGAAGTATCAAAAGCGTAGTATGCTTTGCCTTCATTGATGAGTTTCATAGCGTATTCCATATACATCGGCTTGCGTTCCGACTGTCTGTACGGTGCGTGCGGACCACCAACACCCACGCCTTCGTCAATCGTAATGCCCACCCATGCGAGGGCTTCAAGAATGTACTCTTCTGCTCCTTCAACGTACCGAGTTTGGTCGGTATCTTCAATTCGGAGCAACATTTTTCCGCCTAATTGCTTGGCTAATAAATAGTTATATAAAGCCGTTCTGACTCCCCCAATGTGCAAAGCCCCCGTAGGACTCGGTGCAAAACGTACTCTTACTTGTTTATTCATAATAGCTCCTATCCCCCAGATGGGAATTGTTCGGGTATTTTTTTGAGTTGGATTAAAAGCGAATTAATAAATTCCCCCTCTGGGGGTTAGGGGGCTACTGCCACGCACGAAATCTCAACATTTACATCTTTCGGCAAGCGAGCTACTTCTACGGTTTCCCTGGCGGGTGGATTTATCGGGAAATATTGACCATAAATACCATTGATTGCCACAAAATTATTCATGTCTTTTACAAAAATGGTACATTTTACTACATTATCAAAGGTCATTTCGGCAGCTTCCAAAATGGCTTTCAAATTTTCCATTACTTGTTTAGTTTCTTCCTCAATAGTTGCCCCAGCTTCTACTTTGGCAAGAGCAATCTGACCCGAAACGTATAATGTGCCACTTGATAAAACCGCTTGTGAATACGGACCGATGGCTGCGGGTGCTTTTTCTGTGAATATAATCTTTTTCATGCTTAAATTTGTATGATAAAATATCTGCAAGTTACGAAATGATTACTTCATTAAACAATTGTAAAGGTGGATTGTTAAATAGCATAAACCATAAAATGATGACCAATACCCTCCGATATATTTTCAAAACGCCAACTTGGATAACCGTCATTTTGGGGATTATTTTGTTGTTATGGCAATTATATGAAGGAATTTTATCACAGAATATTCAAGTTTCTTTTTTTGTAATACTCATTTTATTGACGGGTATTCCACATGGTTCCTTAGACCATTTGATTCAAGAGGCTAATGACAAACGACAAAATAGAGATTATAGTTTCGCCAAATTTACGGTAAAGTATTTGCTCTTCATGGCGATTTATGGCTTGGCGTGGTATTGGTTTTCGGGAATCAGTTTAATGATTTTTCTAATTATTTCCGCTTGGCATTTTGGGGAAACCGATTTAGAAAATGTACCTCTCAAACCACGGATTTGGTCTTTCACAAGGCTTTTTTACGGTTTTTATGTTTTGGCGTTCATCCTACTGACCCATGTTGAAGAAGTTAATCCGATCGTTCAACAAATGATTATGGGGCAAAGTAACACTCTTATTTTCTGGAAATTTATTCAAATGAATGTAAAACAAATCTTGTATCTATTTGGGTTGGGGCTTTCCACTATTTTTATCGTGGCTCAATCAGAACATCTTATTAAGTTTGATAAAATCAGAATTTTACGCCTTACATTGATACTATTTTTAACAATTTATCTACCCTTACTACCCGCATTTGCTCTATATTTTGGGGGTTGGCACGCCCTTTGTGCCTTCGATACCATTCACGGATATTTACAAAAAGACCATCCCTCATTGACTTTCAAATCAGTTTACCTTAAAGCACTACCACTTACCGTTATTGCGATGCTTTTCTTTGGTGCCTTTCTTTGGTATTGTAAAAATTACACCCAAGCCTATAATCCTTTTCCAATTTTATTCATTTTTATATCCCTCATCACACTGCCTCATCTTGTCGTAGCCAACCAGATGAATAATGACAACAAATAATTTTTATTTTATTTTTTTAAAAAAATAATAAAAATCTAAACAAAGTTTTAAATACAAAGTTGTAATATTGTGATACTATAACTTAGTATTTAAAAAATCCATTAAAATTTAAAAACAAAAATCATTATGAACACATTCAACATTCTTTTGAGTGGTAATCTTCAAGCTGGGGATTACATCGGTTTCACATTTTTCACGGGCTATATGTCAATGTTGGCAGCCTCCATTTTTTTCCTTGTTGAAAGAGGCGGGGTTTCAGATAAGTGGAAAACATCATTAACCATTTCTGCATTGATTACCTTCATTGCAGCAGTTCACTACTTTTACATGAGAGGTATTTGGTTAGAGACTGGTACTTCACCAACTCAGTTCCGTTACATTGACTGGACATTAACTGTTCCTTTGATGTGCGTTGAGTTTTTCTTAATCTTGAAGCCAGCAGGTGCAAAAAGCGGAATGTTAGTACGTTTATTGGCAGGTTCAGTCTTGATGTTAGTTGCGGGTTACATTGGAGAAGCAATTACGCCAGAAAGCAATGTAATGTGGGGAATTATCTCAACTGCTGGTTGGGCAGTGATTATCTATGAAATCTACATGGGTGAGGCTTCTAAATTAGCGGCTTCTTCAGGAAATGTGGCAGTAATGGATGGTTACAAAGTGATGAGATGGTTTGTTTTAGTTGGCTGGGCAATTTATCCAATCGGATACTGTATGTTGCCAGGAAACATCCTTCATGGATTGGTTGCAGGTGCTGATTTCACAAAAAGTTCACCAGTTGATTTAGCTTACAACATTGCAGACGCTATCAACAAAATTGGTTTCGGTCTAGTTGTTTACTCAATTGCTAAAAACGCAACTGCTGCTGAACAGACAAAAATAGCTTAAATTCTGTTTAATCATTAAAGGAAGAAATAGCAAAGGCAGGGAATTTGATTCTCTGCCTTTTTTTGTTAAACACATTGATAATACCTTCCAAAGAGATGCGAAGGCAAAATTTACGGTATCTTTAAGAATTATCTTCGTTTGAATCCATATCTTGGATTACCCTCATAATTGTAAAGAATACCAAAATACTGATACCCAAGAAAACTAAATATTTTCCAGAAAACAGGCGGTCAAAATTAAAACCTGCGTTGTGGAAAATTACAAAAATACAGAACACAAAGTAGAAAATACTAAGCAAAATCGTGATTATTTTACGGTTTTTCATCGGAATAATTATTAGGGTGAATGATACTATAATTTACGCTTTTTAGACGAATAATTATCCTCTTTTTTTCAATTTCTTCTCATTATCGTATTGGTTTCATACTTTTGTAGAAAAGACGAAAGTTTATGCTTCAAATTAACCAAATCCATCACGTGGCTATCATTTGTTGTGATTATCAAAAATCAAAATATTTCTATACAAATATCTTAGGATTTAAAGTTGAAAATGAAGTCTATAGGGCAGAAAGACAGTCGTATAAGCTGGATTTATCGGTCAATGGATTGTATCAAATTGAGTTATTTTCATTCCCAAATCCCCCCACCCGTATTTCACGCCCAGAAGCCTGTGGTTTAAGACATTTGGCATTTTCGGTAAATAATTTGAATGAAACAAGAGAGAAATTATTGATACAACGTCTTGACTGCGAGCAAATTAGGATTGATGAATTTACTAATAAACCATTCTTTTTTATCGCCGACCCAGACGGATTACCGATTGAGTTTTATGAAGTATAATTTTATCCGTAGCTCGGAAAATATGAAGAAACCACTATTATTTATCCCATTCATTGCTCTACTGTGGAGCTGTGGAAAATCACCTAAAAACGATTTAGATACTGCTTCTAATACGTTGAGTTATCAAATAAAATCGTTTGAAAAACATAGTAAAACTTGTATAAATCAAGACTCATTATGTGCCACTGTAAAGTTTGAGTATCCTGAATTTGAGTCGATTACGATCAATGAAATCCTAAAAAAGGAAATTATTAATGTATATCACAACGATGCAGATAGTTCAAGAACTCGTCCCAATAATTTTGAGGAATTAGCCAAGCCTTTTGTGGATGAATACGATGAGAAGATTTATGAAGGAAAGGAATTTGTCAATAAGGCTAATCAACAAAATGAAGGCGGTTTCTTGGCAACGCCTTGGAACATGGAAGCGTATGTGGATGTGCAACGCCAAACCAATAAATACCTCATGCTACACACCAATACCAACTGGTTCATGGGCGGAAATCATCCTATTAGCATGGAGTATTATTACATCTACGACCGTAAAGATTTCAAGAGAATAAAAATAGAAGATTTATTTAAGCCAAATTTCGACAAAAAATTGTTGGTAATTGCGGAAGCTATTTTTAGAAAGCAAGAAAAATTAAGACCAGCCGATAAATTAACGGATGAAAATGGTTATTTCTTTGAAAAAGGGCGTTTTATCCTAAATGATAATTTCACACTGACTCAAACGGGAATCAAGTTTTTATATAATGTGTATGAAATAAAAGCGTATGCTGCGGGAATAACTGAATTGGAAATACCGTATTCGGATGTGAAGGAAATACTGAAATGAGACAGGCGGCAGGTAGTCTTCGATGGAAAACTACCCACTGTCTCGCTGATTAAATAGAGAGGGTAACGGGAAAATCCTTACTATTTATTGGTAATTAGGTAAAATAAAGAGTTTTTAAATCAACGGGCGTAAAAATTGGAAGTAGAAAACGGCTATTAATTTGCAAGCGGGTTAAAGCGTGTTACGAATAGGAAGAACTACATTAAGTTGTCGAACTAAATACTGAGAATTTTTTGAGTAAAAATTATGCAAAAGCATAAAAACTTTCATTTTTTATTGAAAATTAATCGAATATTAATACCCGCTACCGATAGTAACAGGTAAGTTCCAAATGCCAAAAGTGCGATGGCTAAAATGGGAATTAAAATATACATTGCTATATGAGGTAATTTTGAACTACAAAGCAACGAAAAAAAAATGATTCGTTTTAGCGTAGAATTACCTAATCTTCACCCGATTTTTAAGTTTTTTTCAGTTATTTTCTTAACAAATGTTAATTTTTATAGAAATGGAGACGATTTCATGGCAATATTTTGAAAAAGTACAATTACGAGCAGGAACAATTATTGAGGTTAGGGATTTCCCAAAAGCCAAGAAACCAGCCTATCAATTGGTGGTGGATTTTGGTGAAGAAGTGGGCATAAAACAGTCATCAGCACAATTGACAAAACTATATTCCCAAGAAGACCTTTTGGGCAGACAAGTGATATGTATAACCAATTTTGCCCCTCGACAAGTCGCTAATTTTATTTCAGAAATCTTAGTAACGGGTTTCATTCTACCCGATGGTGAAGTCGTTTTATCCACCATTGAACGACCAGTACCGAACGGAACTTTATTAACCTAAAATATTCTGAATAATTTTGCAACAAGCTATCGTTTAGTTAGTTATCTTCGTATATTAATTAAACTTCTCTTGATATGAAACGCAAACTGCTCTACATTTTCTTTACTGCCGTTATTTCTTTTACCTCAACGGGCTTTGGCTTCTTGGAATCATCAACAGCCATGCACGGAAGAGTTAATCATCATGCAAAATCTGATTCTTTAAGAATTAGTGCAATTAATATCTCACTCAAAAACGCTTCGATTCCTCCAAGTGAGGTTCAAAAACCTGAACATGAAACCATTACAAAGTCTGTCATTCAATGGATGGCTGATGCGGTAAAAAATACCGTTGAAAAAATACTGGCTTTTGTGGTAAGAATTCTACAGTCTGTCATTTTGGATTTGATAAAGTTCTTTGCAAAATAAATATTCCCTTTTGTATCAAAGTCCCTTTCAATTTCGTTTTCCCCTTAATAGTACGCAACAAACCAGAACCACTTAAATCCCTAATAATCAATCATTTGGCATAGAAATTGTCGTAAGTTTGATATAATGTTCTGTTTTGTCGTGCATGACAAATTTTTTATTCGTTCAGTTTTTCTAATTTATTGGCGATTTGCCGTTGGTGTTGAAAAATGCTTACCTCTCTGAAACCAATCAAAATACCTTCAACGCTAACAACACCGCTGTATGAAATTCCTATTTTCATCATTGTTGGTAATATTAGGAATATTGCCAACACTTGCCCAAAATCCCCAAGTAAAATCGGTCGGAGAAGTTCGTAAAATTATGTACGATGCTGATTTATCGGCTAAAATTCGTTTAGATACACTTCCGCATAAGCATTTATTTGCCATTGGCGTAATGGATAGTTTGCGGGGCGAGATTGTGATTGCCAACGGAAAAGCATTAGTTTCGTCCATCCAAAATACTTATGTGCGAACCGACACCACCTTCAATCATGAAGCCACGATGTTGGTGTATGCGTATGTGAAAAACTGGAAAGAGGTTACGATTGAGCAAGATTTGAACAATACCGAGGAGTTGGAAGCCTTAGTAAAAAGGTTAGCTTCTGAGCATGGAATTGATATTTCAATACCCTTTCCGTTCATGGTGAAAGCATGGGTTAGAAATATTAATTATAACGTAATTGACTGGCAACCAGGTATTTCACACACAGCAGAAACGCATAAACAATTTGCCCATGACCTCTATCAGTCTGCAACAACGGTAATGTTGGCGGGGTTTTATTCAGAAAATCATAAGGGAATTTTTACGCCTTTTGATAGTAAAATGCTGGTTCATGCCGTTACTTCAAACCCGATTACTTGTGGACATTTGGAAAGTATTGAGACTTTCGGGAAGATGGCAATATATTTTCCTGATAACAATGATACTTCAAAAAGTGTAGCGGTAGAGGCGATTAAATTAGAAGAATATTAATTTTTTATTGGCACGCATATAATGCTGTGCCATCAAATCTACAATAATGCTGCCCCAAATACCCCTGCACTGTCGCCCAAAAGTGGCTTCACGATGGGCGTTGATAATTTTTTGTTATTAAAAATATACTTCTTAATTCTTTCGTAACCTTTAGTATAGAGCAAATCTATATTGCCAACCCCGCCGCCAATCACAATCAAATCAGGGTCAAGAACGTTGATTAAAGTTGAGATTCCCCTTCCGTAAAATTCTAATAATCTTTCAATCGTAGCCTCCGCTTGGGGGTCAGATTTGGCTTCGTATCTTTCTAAAATTTCTTTTAATTTAAGGTGATTACCCGTGTTTTTTTCGTAAAATTTCTCCAAAGCCACGCCCGAAATTACGTTTTCTACACAACCAGATTTTCCGCAATAACAAGGTACGCCGCCTTCGTCGATGATGTTGTGTCCCCACTCGCCGCCAATGCCGTGATGTCCGCCAATTACTCGCCCGTGAACCACCAAGCCACCGCCCACACCCGAACCCATGATTACCCCAAACACCAATTCAGCATCAGGATAATTTTTACCCGCCCCCATTAAAGCCTCTGCCAAAGCAAATGAATTGGCATCGTTTGCCAATTTGACGGGAACGCCCAAAGCCTTTTCTAAATCCGCTCGCATCGGTTGCCCATTCATGCAAACGGTATTAGAATTTTTCATTACTTGAGTCTCTGGGTCGAGAACGCCAGGGGTGGCAAAACCAATTTTTGTGGGACATTCGCCCAATTCCTCCGCTACTTGATTGACTAACTTAACTATCTGACTAATAATATGTTGATAGCCTTTGTCGGCTTCGGTAGGAAGACGTTTTCTGAGAATTACCTCCAAATTATTTTCACTATCTAATACGGCACATTCAATTTTTGTACCTCCTAAATCAATACCCCAAAGTTTCATATGTTTGTTATTTTTTACTAAATATCCAATTCAATTTCTTCAAAACCACTTCATCTTGCGTAAATCCACGGACGTATTTTTCGATAAATTCAGCGTCTTTTTTATCAATATTTTTTACACCTTTATAAAAACTATCAATCATCTCTGCCGCTTTCTCATTTTGTCCAGATTTGAAAAGTGCTTTAGTTTCTATCAATAAAAAACGCCCCGCAATTGATTTATCATCAATGCCTACTTTCTTTAAATTGGCTTTCATTTCAGAAATTTTTTCCAAAGAATATCCATCCGCTCGACTGCAATATAGGCTATACATCACAATATTTTCAGCCGTTGAATTAACTAATTTAGGGTCATTTTTAGCGTAATAGGCAGGTAAATTATTCATCATAAACTTGAAAAGAGGGTTTTCATCGTCAATGATTACTTTTTGCAAAATCAAGAAATTCGATGGATTCGTAAATCCAACCGCTTCTTGTTTTTTGGCATAAGCATTCATGGCGGCAATGTTTTGCGTAGTATCACAAATCATGCGGCAGGTGTAAGCATATTCAATCAAAAAATTGTCTTCTTGAACGCCTTGCTGGAAATATCCTTTGTAGGAAGCCGTGTTTTTGGCAGGGTCGATGGCACGGTCGGCTAAGGTTTTTAGATACGATTCATTATTTTGCTCATCCCCCGCAGGTTGGATATGCAAGAGGTTTTCGTCCTTATCCCAAAATGTCATCATGGGCGTTGAAACCACATAAATATTGTGTTTTTGACGTAATGCTCGCCCTTCGGGAGAATTTACTTCAACCTGATACGATACAAATTTTGAATTATAATATGCTCCAACACCCATATTATTATCAAAGGTTTTTTTGAAATTCTCACAATGTGGACAGCCAATAGCATAGATTTCTATAAAAACGGGTTTACTCTGTTTCTGAGAGATTTCAAAAGCATTTTTCAAACTGGTTTTTACAAAACGAATACCTTTGGTGGACGTTTGGGCTTCGACATTTATTACTACGAAGAGTAAAAAGGAAGTGAAAATATTTTTAAACATGGATGTTCCGATGATGGTTTTACCTTAAAATTAGACAACTTTTCAAAGGGTTCAAAATGTTTACCCACATAAACGCATAAAAATTCAATATTGTATACTTTTGTCGGATAGCCGACAATTTGAAAATTGGTATTATATTTTCTTTATGATTCTTTAAACATTCACAAAATCCCACAATCTCATGAAAAAATTATTTCTTCTCATTTTTGCTTTCGTTTTTACGTTCTCCCTGTACGCTCAACAAAATAATAATTATGTTGAATTGGGGGGAGGAATTGGCTCTTCGGTGGGTTCTATTAACGTGGCTTTGCATAAAAATTGGACTTTGGGTAAAAAGGACAAATTTGTCATTGGTACAGGTATCAGATTTACCTCTTTTTTTGGCACAAACGTAAATTTCATCACCGCCCCCGCAGACTTGACGGGTAATGACAAAAATATTGATACGCTTTTTGCCACTTCGCCGAATATGTCTTCAATAAATGCCTTGATTAATTTGGGTTATCGCTTGAATAATAAGTTGGAAATAGGTTTTAATATTGATGTTACCGGAATTTCATTTGGCACGAAAGGCACGCCAACGTTCATTGCAAACGGGAAAAAGACGGTAACGAGTGCCGGCCCAACAAGTCCGAATATTCTTTTGGTGGGAGATAATGATAGGGGGTCTTTGAACTCCCATGTGTACATCAAATATGAAATTAGTAGGAATATAGGGGTAAAATTAGCGTACCAATTTTTGTTCAACGAATTGACTACTGATACCAAAATTCAGACTTTTCCTTCATCAAATGACCGTTTTAGACAAAAATCAAACATGGTTTATGCAGGAATTTCTTATAATTTTTGAGGTAATTCAATCCTATAAGGTTTCAAAAACCTTATAGGATTTGTACCAAAAACGAAACGAGATGCTCAAATAGGGCATCTTGTTTCATTTTAATCATATTTGGGTTTTTTATCCCTCTTTTCTGCTTTTTTTTCTTTCGCAGTTTTTGCAGGCTCTTTTTTGTCAGCCTTTTGTGAACTTAGTCCTTTTGCCATCGTCTTGATTGGTTATATGTTGTTGATTTTATTTTTTTCAACGATTTACTAAATATTATTCATTCGTAAATTAAGAAATAATTTTAAGAATTATCAAATTGTCTGAAAATCCTTTGAAGTTACCTAAAAATTCCCTCATAATATCATATTATTTTCTTCAAAATATTCTATACATTCGTTTAATATTTATCTTTACGGTTCACAAAAACATCAACCCTTTTATGAAATCATTTCTTTGGCTTATTGCCCTAATCACGCTCAATTTTACCATACAAGCACAAATAAATCCTGATGCCATTCAGATTGCCCGAGACCGTTGGGGCGTACCGCATATTTTTGCAAAAACCGACCCCGAAGTAGCCTATGGGCTTGCGTGGGCTCATGCGGAGGATGATTTTGCTACTTTACAATTAACTATTTTAGGGGGCAAACAAATGTTGGGCAGACATTTAGGTAAAGACGGTGCCGCTGTGGATTATGTGGTCTCGTTAATTCGTGCCAGAGAATTGGCAGAAGCTCGTTATGAAACTGATTATTCCCCTGAATATAAGGCAGTTGTGGCGGGATATGTGGCGGGACTGAATGCCTTTGCGGCTGCTCACCCAAAGGAGGTTTTTGTGAAAGATTGTTTCCCGATAACGGTTATTGATGCTACGGCAGCCACCATATTGTCATTGTCCGTTTTTAGTGGCATGGATAAAGCTTTAAAGACTATTTTTAATAACGAAATGCCCCTGACACAGTTCAAGTCGGGTGGGTCAAATGCCTTTGCTTTTAACCGCAAAAAGACCAAAGATGATAAGGTTTATTTGAATATCAATCCGCATCAACCGCTTGAAGGTCCGCAATCCTGGTACGAGGCTCATTTAGTTTCTGAACAAGGCTGGAATTGTCTGGGGGCATTATTTCCAGGCGGTGCTTCCATATTTTTGGGTTCAAATGAGAATTTGGGTTGGGCTCATACGGTCAATTATCATGATAAAATGGATGTGTTTCAGTTGGAAATGAATCCCGATAATAAGAACCAATATAAGTTTGATAATGAGTGGCTTGATTTGGAAGAAAAAGAAGTTCCGTTGAGTGTAAAATTGGGCATTGCGACCATTAAAGTAAAACGAAAAGTATGGTGGAGTAAATATGGACCAACTGTCGTAACGGATAAAGGACCCGTTTTTGCGATTCGCTTTGCGGTACTTTTCGAGATTAGGGCGGTGGAACAGTGGTATCGGATGAATAAAGCCCGTAATTTTTATGAGTTTAAAAATGCTTTGAAAATGACCGCAATTCCTGGGTTCAATGTGGTATATGCCGATAAAAGCGATACTATTTTCTACCTATCAAACGGTAAAATTCCGATAAGAAATCCTGCCTATGATTGGTCAAAAACGTTACCTGGTAATACTTCCAAAACTCTTTGGACGACTTTTCACCCTTTGGAAGATTTGCCTCAGTTGGTAAATCCGCCTTCGGGTTACGTTTTTAATACGAATAATACGCCTTATAATGCCACCGCTTCAAGCGATAACTTAAACCCAGACAATTTCGATAAAACCATGGGGATGGAGCGTTGGGACAATAACCGAAGTAAGCGTTTTATGGAATTAGTAGCCCAATATCCAACGCTAAGTTGGGAGGAATTTAAGACCATAAAATACGACCAAACCTTACCCAAAGACTTAGCTTATTTCACCAACCCAGCGGAAGTTTATAAATTAGATGCCAGTAAATATCCTGACATTCAAGATGTTATCGTGAAAATACAACGCTGGGATAAACACGCCAATGCCGACAATCCAGATGCGGCAGTGTTCCTTTTATTCTACCAACATTTGAAGGAAAAAAATATCAGAATGAGTGTGCAAGAGCGTTATCTGACTCCCGAAGAATGTTTGGAGGCTATGAAATATGTAAAAGACTATTTGATGAAAAATTTCAAAACGGTGGATATAAAATTGGGAGATTTACAGAAAGTAGTTCGTGGAAATATAGAATTACCTATTTCGGGTATCCCCGATGTTTTGGCAGCAATGGGTTCTGAAAATCATAAAAATGGGAAACTCAAAGCTACGCAAGGGGAATCATATATTCAGTTGGTAAAATTTCCGAAAACAGGTTTGCCAGAAATTGAGTCGAGTATTGCCTACGGGGCTTCAAACCATCCCGATAGCCCACATTATGCCGATCAAATGGAGATGCACTCCAAGCAAAAAACGAAGATAATGACTTTGGATAAAGCTACGATTTTGAAGGATGCGGAGCGGGTTTATGCCCCTAAATAAATTACAGGGAAGGCTTGGTTTTGAACGAAGCCTTCCCTATTTTAATCATTATGATAACATAATATCCCCGCCCCATTCCACCCGCAAAACCTTCGACCGCACGTTGATACTCTCAAAAAAACGTAGCCAATACAACTGTTGATTTGATAAACTATCGGTTGGGGATTTTACTTCTACGAAACTATATTCGCCATCGCCCCACATAAAGAGGTCGGGGAAACCCCGTAAATTTTCTCGCAAACTACGTGCCATTTCGAGCATAATTAGCGTAAGTTGTTCGGGTGAAAGTTTCTCTAAAACCGTCAGAATTAGAGGAAAAAGTCCGCCGTACCATTCCACAAGCGGGTTGGTAATGCCAAATTTTTCAAAGAAAATACGATTCATGTAAATCGTTGTGGCATCTTCATCTTCCAACATCAACAGGCGTTCTTCCATGCGTTCTTTTCGTTTTTCAAAGAAAGTAGGCTTGAATAAATCGGAAGGAGAGCGTTGTAAAGGATGATGAATGGCGAGCGTATCGGTATCAAAAATAATATCCCAAAACATCAATCCGAACAGACTTCGCCAAAGATGATTTTCGGTAAAAGTTGCCTTTAAACCTCTTTGTTCGTAATAATCAATTACGCCAAATTCTACTTGCCGTTTCCACGAAATATCAATCGTAACGGATTCTGAATTATGCAGATGTTTGGTAACGGCTTTCTTTGATTTTTTGGCTAATAATCGGTTCAAATAATCTTCGGCAAAAAACTGTTCATTGGCATTTTTATAATCCAAAATCATCATTTCGCATAATATCTTGGCTTCCTCTTTATTTTTGAGTTTATCCAAAATCCTCACCTGACGTTCCCGTGAAGGCGGTTCTTCGGTCATTCTAAAAACTTCGAGGGCTTCGTCTAAAGCCTTTTTCTTTTCCAAATGTGCCGCCACTTTCAGCGTAAACCGTTCAAAAGTTGGTTGGGCAATTTCTGATAAATCCTTACGGTGCGTATCTGCCCAATCCATAAACCAATTATAAACCTCAATATTCTCAATATCAGCCTGTTGCATTAAATAAAAATCCTCACGGGCAATGCTGACCTTAAATTTATCTTCTACTTCCTGACGGGTCTGAAAATACGCAACCATTTTGTCTTCATCGTATTTCTCGTAATTCTGGAAGCCTAAATCACGGGTTACAAACTCAGTCATATCACCGTGCCGAGAACCAAAAAATAGGAATTTCAACATGGCGACTTCCGTCTCAAAACCTACTTTCACCACTGAATGTGGTAAGGCATGAATTTCGGTAAAATCTTGGTAATTTAACAACTCTACAATCTCCTCCCAATCCCCTACGTCAAAGAGCCAATCCAACACTTCTTCCTTTTTCATAGATGCTTTCCCACGGGTTTCGAGGTTCAGCATTTTTGCCATTTCCATCAATTCCGTTTTGTTGAAAATATCCAAAACTTCACCCGCTTGTGTGATGTGTGAAGACGTAAGCGGTTCAACAAAACCCTTCTGAATCAGTATATTAAGCACTTCTGGAATATTTTCAATCTCGGCATATTTCAGTTTTTCGGTTCTGAAAAATGAGCCTGTTCTGTTGGTAAAACGAATGAAAAGGCATTTTTCATCCTCGGTCAAAGCCTCAAATTGAGATAGAAAAGATTGCTCAGTTTCATTGAGAATATGCTGATATTTTTTCTGAACAAAATTGATTAAATATTGAAAATATTCTAAGTAATATTTGGGAGGAAGCTCTATTTTTTCGGGGTACATACTTTGTTATTTTAGGGATTACAAAGGTATGTAAAATTTGTGTAGCACGAGACTTACGCAACCTGAATCCGTCCCGTGAAGTCTCCAAACAAACTGGACTCCGACTCACAGGACGGATTCCCGTACTACATTTGCCGCCTCCCAGCCCAAAATAGCCTTTTTCCGATATTCGCCCCAACGATAATTTCCCGTTGCGCCAATTTTCTGAATTACTCAATGGCAAGGAATCAAATAGGCAATATGATTTGCCCCAATTGCCGTTCCCACTGCCCGTTGTGCCGTGGGTTTTTCAATCAAATTGGCAATGTCTTCGTAACACGCCACTCGTCCCGAAGGAATTTTCAAGAGTGCTTCCCAAACCTTTATTTGAAAATTTGTGCCTCTCAACAATAGATTCAACGGCTTTGCATTTTGATGATTTTCTTCCGAAAAAATTTGTTCAATAAAAATTAAAGTGGCTTCCTGATTCTCCTCAAAATCAGCTTTTGGGAATTCATTTTTCAAACGAATTAACTCATCAATCATCAGATTTTCAGATAGAAAAGTTAATTCTAAAATACCTCTTGCCGTTGTGGCGATGAAGGCGAATTCGAAATTAGTTTCTTGGATTCCGTAAAAAATGGTCAGCCCTTCGCCTTGCCTTTTGTATTCAGCGGGAGTCATAGCTTCGTAGGTTACGAAGAGGTCGTGCAAGCGATAGGAACTCAAAAAGCCCATCAAAACCGTGGTGTCCAATAAATTTTCAGTTTCGTTTAGTACACTTTTGGCGTATTCTTTCGTCAGAAAACGTATGAAACATTGGGGTGAAGTTCCCGCCCATTTGCTGAACATTCTATCAAAATGAAACTCCGAAAGGTTTACTTCTTTGGCAATTTCTTTCAAGGTCGGCTGACGTTAAAAATTTTGTTCTATATAACGAATCGCTTATTCAATTCGTTGATAATCAATGTTTTACTGATTCATTTTTTGAATTTTGAGTTTCCTTGTTCAGATAATTCTTCGGTGGCAATCTGCCAATCTATATTTTCAAGCATTTTCTTACGTTTCCTTTTGACAAAGGTATCGCACTAACTGGCAGTATCTAATCTGAATATTACGGAATATTTCAATAAAATGTTTCGTGAAAAAATGTTAAATTATGTTTTTCCCTTAATTATTTTTACCTTTAAATCTTGGTACAATCCGTGTAAAAAATTAGTTTTTAATAATGTCAAACAAACTCAAAGACGCTCAAAATACCTATCAATACATCATCGCAGGCGGAGGAATGGCGGGGCTTTCATTGGCTTTTTATCTGAATAAATCACCTTTGAGAGACAAAAAAATCCTCATTATTGACCGAGAGGAAAAGAATTCAAACGACCATACTTGGTGTTTTTGGGAAACGGGAGAATCACCTTTTGAAGAAATTATTTCCAAAAAATGGAAAGGTGTTTGGTTTTATGGAACAGAAAATTTCTCACAATTCCTTGATTTGCAAGACTATACCTATAAAATGGTTCGGGGTATTGATTTTTATAAATACATTATTCCGATACTCAAACAGAACTTAAATATTACTTTTTTACAAGCGAATATTGATGTAATTGATGGGCATACCAACAGCGGAATACCAGTCGTTAAAACCAATGAGGGCGATTTTATGGCAACTGAAATGGTTTTTGACAGTTCCTTTCGTTCAAAATACGATAATCCCAAGCATCATAATATGCTTCAACATTTTAAAGGTTGGGTGATTGATACGGACAAACCTGTTTTTAAAGTAAACGAACCAACCCTTTTTGATTTCAGGATTGAGCAAAAAGATGAACTTCGGTTCGTATATGTTTTGCCTTATTCTGAAACAAAAGCATTGATTGAATTTACCATTTTTTCGGATAATCTCATTACACAGGAGGAGTACGGATTTTACTTAAAAAAGTATATTGAAGAGACTATCAAAGTAGGAGATTATCAGATTAGAGAAGATGAATATCAAATTTCAGAAACCGAGTTTGGGGTAATTCCAATGTCGGATGAAAAACATGAGATTTCACCCATGCCCAAGGTTATTCGTATTGGTACGTCGGGTGGATACGTGAAGGCTTCCACGGGTTATACTTTTCAAAGAAGTCAACGGTTTTTGCAGAATTTGGTAAAGGAGTTGTCAAAGTTGTCTGTGGAGACACAGACAAAGGTGGGAACTTTGGAGGAAAATACAAATGTTTCCAATGGCATGAAAATCAATAAATGGAAAGGCATTTTAGACACAATTCTATTGAATGTAATGCAAAAAAAACGTGCGCCGCAAGATAAGATTTTTACCTATCTCTTTAAAAATAATAAACCTTCAAGAATACTAAAGTTTTTAGATGAAGATACCTCCATTTTTGAAGATTTATTGGTGATTAACTCCGTTCCAAAACTGCCGTTTATCAAGGCGGCGTGGCAAGTTTTAAATAAAAAAATATTCTCTAAATAATCTAATTTTTTATTGACTAAATCCGTGAATTTCCAATCGCTTCCCATCCTTACTTCTGCTCAATATCTCCTCAATGATAGCCGTCAGTTATCATCACCCCAACGGTCTATCTTCTTTGCTATCAAGGGATTACACCATGATGGACATCAATTTTTGGATAATTTATATCGCAAAGGCGTTCGTGAATTTGTGGTAGAAAAGAAAGCCTTCTCTCCTGCTCTTTTGCGTGAGATGGAGCGAATGAAAGAAGCAAAAATTTGGCAGGTTGAGGACAGTATTTTGGCAATGCAAGAAATTGCTAAACGTCATCGTGAACAATTTAATCTACCCATCATTGCCATCACGGGGAGCAACGGAAAAACGATTGTGAAAGAATGGCTTTCACAACTGTTGAGCAATCGTTTTAAGGTGGTGAAAAGCCCAAAAAGTTATAATTCTCAGATTGGTGTTCCCTTGTCAATTTGGCAAATCAACGAAAGCCATAATTTGGGCATTTTTGAAGTGGGAGTTTCTCGCCCAAACGAAATGGTGAATCTTGAAAAAGTTGTCCAACCTCAAATTGGAATATTTACGAATATTGGCACTGCTCATAATGAATTTTTTGAGAATAATTTACAGAAAATCAAGGAGAAATTATTGCTGTTTAAAAATACCAAACAATTGATATATTGTGCTGATTACATTGAGATTGATGACATTATTAGGCAAGAATTTATTCATCAAAATTCTGATTGTCAATTGATTAGTTGGGGAAGAATTGCTAATTCAGACATTAAAGTTGATTGGGAAGTTAAGCCACAAAATACTAAAATTTCTCTTGTATTTTCTGAACAAATTTCAATTTTTGATGTCCCTTTCACCGATGAAGCCTCCATTGAAAATGCCATTCATTGCATTATTACGCTGTGGCATTTGGGTTACAGTTCCGTAGAGATTCAGGCACGATTACAGATACTTCGCCCCGTGTCAATGCGGTTGGAATTGAAACAAGGGATTAATCAAAATTACCTCATTGATGATACTTATAATAACGACTTGGCGGGTCTAACCATTGCTCTTAATTTCCTAAATCAACAAAAACAAAGAACTCGTAAAGTATTGATATTGAGTGATTTATTGGAAACTGGTGTGCCAGAACGAGAGCTGTATCGTCAAATTGCTCATTTATTAAAACAAAGAAATCTAACAGAATTTGTCGGAATTGGAGAGGAGATTTTCAGGAATAAATCCATTTTTTCATTTCAAGAAAAACACGCTGATACTAAAATGCACTTTTTCAAAAATTCACAAGATTTTTTAGAAAGTGATTTAACGAAAACCTTTCAAGATAGCGTAATTCTCATCAAAGGGGCAAGGCGTTTTGGCTTCGAGCAGATTGTGAATCGTTTGGTGCAAAAAACGCACGGAACGGTCTTGGAAATAAATTTGGATGCCGTTACGCACAACCTCAATTATTTCCGTGATAAGATTGGTCAGCAGACCAAAATAATGGTGATGGTCAAGGCTTTTGCCTATGGTTCGGGCAGTACGGAAGTGGCAAATTTACTGCAATTTCATGGCGTAGATTATTTGGCAGTTGCCTATACGGATGAAGGTGTTTCGTTAAGACAAAACGGAGTCTATTTGCCCATTATGGTGATGAATCCTTCGCCCAATGATTTTGAGCAGTTAATTACTTATTCCTTAGAACCCGAAATTTACAGTTTGAATATCTTGAAACAATTTTCAGAATATATTGATAATCAAAAGATTAGTTCCAAAATTCATCTAAAATTAGATACGGGAATGCACCGTTTGGGTTTTGAACCCGAGCAAATTCCTGATTTAATCGAAACTCTACAATCAAACCCTAATCTTTGGGTTTCCACTATTTTTAGTCATTTAGCAGCGGCGGATGACAGTAGATTTGATGACTTTACCAAGCACCAAGGGAAAGAATTTACCAACATGGCAGACAAAATTTCGGAAGCAATTGGTTACGTTCCATCAAGGCATTTGGCAAATTCTGCGGGGATTGCCCGTTTTCCCGAAGCTCGTTTAGATATGGTGCGTTTGGGCGTAGGAATGTACGGTTTAGCCGCCAAACCCGAAGACCAAGAAAACCTTTTGACGGTTGGCACTTTGAAGACCGTTATTTCTCAAATAAAACACGTAAAAGCCACTGAAACAATAGGTTATGGCAGAAAAGGCGTATTAGAAAGAGATACCAAAACCGCCACCATTGCCATTGGTTATGCTGATGGTTTTGACCGCCGTTTTAGTGGCGGAGTTGGTGAGGTTTTAATTCACGGGCAACGGTGTAAAGTAATAGGAAATGTGTGTATGGATATGACGATGGTGGACGTTACAGACCTACCTCATGTACGAGAGGGAGATGAAGTAATTGTCTTTGGTAAAGATTTGACAATCATGGAATTAGCCCGAAAAATAAGTACAATTCCTTACGAAATCCTCACGAGTGTGAGTGAGCGTGTGAAGCGAGTTTTTTATCAACTATAGGCAATTTTACACGTATGGAAAAATTTATTTATTTTCAAAAATGACCGTCTTTTATTCAATTTTAACTTATTGTCAGTATGAAATCTTCCTTGAAAAAGTTAGCCATTCTTTTGTTGGCTACGGGTTTTGCCATAGTATTTTCTTTCAAAACCAAAAAGAAAGACAAAAGCCCGAACATTATTTTTATCATGTCCGACGACCATTCCTATCAAGCCATTTCTGCCTATAGTAATAAACTTATCAATACCCCCAATATCGATAGAATTGCAAAGCGTGGTATGCTTTTTACCAATGCTTCAGTAACCAATTCAATTTGTGCACCATCCAGAGCCACCATTTTAACGGGCAAACACTCTCATATTAATGGCAAAGTTGATAACGTTTCTCCTTTTGATACCACCAATGTAACTTTCCCTCAGCTTCTTCAAAAGGCTGGCTATCAAACTGCTATGTTTGGCAAGTTACACTTTGGCAATAGCCCGAAAGGCTTCGACCAGTTTAAAATACTACCTGACCAAGGAAATTATTACAACCCAGATTTTATCACTAAAAATGAGGGAAACATCAAAGTTCCAGGGTACGTTACTGACATTATTACGGATTTTACGTTAGACTGGTTAAAAAATGAACGTAAAGCAGATAAACCCTTTATGCTCATGTACTTGAACAAAGCTCCTCACCGCTCGTGGCTCATGGCAGAGCGACACATGGAGGAATATACCAACAAGAAATTCCCCGAACCTGCCACCTTATTTGATACACACCAAGGTATGCCTGCCGCCAAAGTAGCAGAGATGAGAATAAATGGAAACATGAGTTGGGCTGGCGATAGTAAAGTTTATCCTGAAATAATAGATGAACTTGGTTTAAAAGAAATAGGATTTGATAAAGTCAGATATAAAGCTGAGGTAAGTCGATTAACACCTACTCAGAAAGCAAATTTTGATGCCGCCTACAAGCCCATTATGGAAGATTTCAAAAAGAAATATCCAAAAATGACCGCCCAAGAATTGGCAAAATGGCGTTACCAACGTTATATGCAGGACTATTTAGGTACCATAAAATCAGTGGATGAAAATGTAGGTCGTTTGCTCAATTATTTGGAAACCAACGACTTGATGGACAATACTATCATTGTTTATACCTCAGACCAAGGCTTCTATTTAGGAGAGCATGGCTGGTTTGATAAGCGTTTTGTGTATGATGAAAGTTTCAAAACCCCTCTATTGGTTTCTTGGCCAAACCGTATTAAAGCAGGTACAAAATCTGATGAATTGGTGCAAAATTTAGACTTTGCCGAAACATTTCTTGATGTTGCGGGTGTAGAACAACCTGCCGATATGCAAGGGAAAAGTATAATGCCCGTACTCACTGGCGATTTGAAAAATTGGAATAGAGATGCCGTATATTATCACTATTATGAACATCCTTCTGAACACAATGTAAACCGCCATTATGCTGCCATTACTAAAGATTACAAACTTATTCACTATTATTTTGATATGGACTATTGGGAATTGATAGACCGTAAAAAAGACCCAAAAGAACAACATAATTACTACAACGACCCTAAATATGCCACCGTCAGGAAAACAATGCACAAAAAATTAGATGCGGTCAGAAAGCAATATGGTGATAATGATTCAATCAGTCAGAAATACATTGATGACTTTATGCCATTAGCCAAAAAAGGAAAGGTATTTGGCGTAGAAGAAAGTATTCTGAATGGCATTATTAAGAATTGGGAAAAATCGAAAAAGAAATAATTGATAAACAATAATGAAATCCATAAGCAGATTTTTTGCTTATGGATTTTTACTTTTTAAACCGATACAAATAAGGAGCTTTATTAGCCGCCCCAGTAAACTTCTTTTCCAGCCTTTCCAGCACATCTAAATCCAATATTTTCTTTTGGAAATTGTTTCGGGCGTAAGTTTCTTCAAAAATGGTTTCGTAAAGGTCTTGAATGTCTTTCATGGTAAAGGTCTCTGGTAAAAGATTTAAGATAATAATATTTTTATCCAAATTGAGTTTCAGCGATTCAAGGGCTTTTTCAATCATCTCGTTGTGATCCATCATCATTTTTGGAATTTCATGAATATTATACCAATCTATTGACTCGTCCAGTTGAGTTTTGGTGGGCGTAACTTGGCTAATATCCACCAAAGCGTAATAACCCAAGGAAATAAATCGGCTCGAGAGCCACTCTAAATTCTCTTTGGTTAGCCTTGCATCATCTTTAAAAACTTCTTGGTTAAGATTTACTATGTTTTCAACAAAAACCTTATTGGTGCGTTCAGACCGTCCAAAGTTTTTGTAATGCTCCAAAAAAATGTTTGAAATCCCCGTTCGCTCTTCAAGAATTCGGTAGGCAGCTTCATCTACTCCTTCGTGATGAAAAATAAATCCACTCGGAAGCGAATATATTTCTCCTTTAAAATTGAGTTTTGAAATTAACACTTTCAGCTCTCTTTCGTGATACCCAAATATCACACAATCTATGGCAAGATGCGGAATAAAATCCTGGTTGTCGAATACGCTCATTTGAAAATCTTTCTACGTTTTTAGGACAAAGCTACGGCTTATCCTAAAAAATAACCATTCATGTTCTATAAATATTCTAACATAAAATATTTATCTTTAATATTGTCTAAAAATATAGACAATATTAAAAAAAGGTATAACTTTGTCTTGAAATTATTCAAAACTATGTTTTGAGGGTTTAAATTTCATTTCAAATAATAATCAAACGTGGCGGAATGCCGCCCAGCAACAAAACATTCAAAAAATGAAAAAAGTAAGCGTAATTTTAATCGTATTATTCTTCGGAATAGCTTTAAAAGGATTTTCACAGACAGCACCTGCACCTGATTTTTATGCAGCAAAATGGGAAATTACTATCTTCGGCACGCCCAATGGTGATAGTAAAATGACAACATCACTTATGCGTAAGGATGGTAAACTTACGGGTGAATTGAAAGATGCCACCGATACAACAAAGCCAGCTATTCCAATTACTTCCATTGAAGAAACTCCCAACGGGATTAATATTGGCTTTTCCGCTTCTGGCTACGATATTACCTTAGAATTAACCAAAGTTGATGAGGATAATTTGAAGGGGTCAATGATGGGAATGTTTGATACTAAGGCGAAAAGACTGAAATAATTGATTAATCTGGCACGAATGGACTAATCATCTGCGATAATTAGTCCATTCGTAAAAAAAGTGTCATTGTTTTAGTGTTAAAATTAATATCATGTTAAGATTCTCATTTATTTTCATAGTAATTTTTTTATTATTATTTGGTTTCAATACATCATATAGCCAAACCTCAAAGTGGTTTCCGAATTATAATTTTTCCACGAAAAATTTCCAAAAACCAAGCCAAGAATTTGGACCGATGGCTCGTTGGTGGTGGGCTGGCAATGACGTAACAAAACCAGAATTACAAAGAGAAATTAACGTTTTTGCCGATAATGCCTTTGCGGGCGTAGAAATTCAAACGCTCTATTTGGGTGTGCCATTGACCGACCAAAGCCGCCCAAAAGTGATGAGTTGGGACACTCCAACGTATTACGAAAACGTAAAAGCCGTGATGGAAGAAGCACGTAAAAGAGAATTAATCATCGACATGACCAATGGAAGTGGCTGGCCCGCAGGAAGTTCAATTTTAGGAGCAGATGATGGTTTTCGGAATTTGAAATTTGAGGCTGTTGCGGTAGAAGGTGGAAAACTATTAAACATTGCTGTGCCGAAAGTAATCGCCAAGGTTGGTACGTCAATATTACAAGCAGTTGTTGCTTCAAAAATCGAAGGCGGAATAGATGCCACTAAATTAAGAACCATTCCCTTAGAACTTAATTCAAGTATTATTTTAACTGATAAAGTAATTGGCGACTCCATAAAATACCATTTGCCTGAAGGATATTGGAAAATTATAGCCTATTATAGTCTGCCAAGTGGTGAACGCCCAATGGCTGCCGAACCCACCCAAGGCTATGTGGTTGACCATTTTGATTCCACCAAAGTATTGAAATTATACAATCATTTCTTTGGCGACCACACGGGTTTGAAACCCTATTTTGGCAATCCGTTGCGAGCCATTTTTAATGATAGTTACGAATTTAAAGCCGATAGGCATTATTCTGCCGATTTTATCACATGGTTTAAGCAACATAGAGGCTATGACCCAACGCCCTATTTGTCAGTCAATATGCAAAAAGGCTATAATTATGTGGAATTTATGAATCCTCATGCCCCCAAAGAATTTACTTTTAAAACCGATATTGACAACAGAATCCGCTTTGATTATGACCTTACTTTGAGCGAATTAATTGGCGAACATTTTTTGAAAACAAGTAAAAATTTTACCGAAAGACAAGGACTTTTGCACCGCACGCAAGGGTACGGATTGGCAATGGATATGATGTCGATTGAAGGTTTGGCTTCAATTCCTGAAATGGAAAGTATGTTGGCATCGGAAGGAAATATGAAAATTGTTTCTTCGGGAGCTCATTTATATAATCGTCCAATTATTTCGTCTGAATCGGTCGTTTTTATCAATCGGTCATATATGACTACGCCTCAAAAAACCAAAATTGCGGTTGATAAACTTTTTGCCGCAGGAGCGAACCAAATTATTTTTCATGGTATTCCGTATCGTTATCTCACGCCCGACTTTGGAAAAGAAGGCTGGACTCCTTTCTCCAATCCAATTCTTTCAGTGGTGAATTTTGCCTCACAATTTGGCGAAGGAGATGTTTTTTGGAAACATCAAAAAGACCTTAATCAATACATTCAACGCACCCAATATGCCTTACGTGCGGGCAAACCACAGACCGATGTTTTGATTTATTTCCCCTACATGAAAGTGGAACATTTACCCGAAAATCCCGAAGAAATTATGACGATGGGCGAAATGGTGGGCATAGAACCGCCTTTGAAACCTGTAAAAGAAATCCAAGATGAAAAGTCAGCTTGGGCAACAAAAACATGGAAATTAATTAACCAATTAGAAGCCAAAGGTATCACTTGGGAATGGGTAAATGATGTTTCAATCCAAGAAGCAAAATTGACCAAAGACAAACAAATCAACATCAGAGGCAATATTTATCAAGCCTTAATTTTATCTGATAATCAAACGATTGCCTTAAAAACTGCCGAACAAATAAAGGTTTTAGCAAACCAAGGCATGAAGTTTTTGAATTCGGGCATTTTACCAACAAAACAGCCTTCGTTTCTGAATTATGAAGAAAATGATAAAAAAGTTGTTAGCCTTTTGAAAGAAGCTATTTCAGCAAAAAATAGCGTGCAAGTTTATGAAAAAGAACCACTTAATACTTGGATTTCTACCTTGTTTCAAACTGTTAAATTTGACGGAGAATATAGTTTTACTCGTCAAATTCAACGAGAATTAGCCGATGGTAGTCGCATTCAATTTATTTGGAATATAAGCGATAAATGGCAAACGATTTCATTGGTTTTGAATAAAAAATACAAATCAAGTAGTTGGCTGAATGCTGAAAATGGTGAAGTGATTAATAATGTAAATGCTACTAAAATCACGTATCAAATCCCACCTTATGGCACCGTAATTTTGAATGCTTCTACGCAATCGAATACTTTAAAAACGGCTTCAAAACCACTTGTTTTAAACCCAAATGAAGCAAAAATCCTCATGAATATTGAGAATTGGGACATTACGTCTGATACCTTGAAACTTAACAACAGCAAATTATTCGACTGGAAAAATCATGAAACCTTTAAAAATATAGGTTCGGAAGCCATTTATAAAAGTAGCTTTAAAATGAATCCTATAAATTCAAAATCAAACTATTTTCTGGATTTAGGTAAGGTTTATCATACTGCCGAAGTCTATCTGAATGGAAAATTTGTGGGTAAAAGAATCTTTGCCCCTTACATTTTAGACGTAAGTAAATTCTTGATGAATGGTACAAATGAAATTGAAATTCGGGTTTTACCAACACAATTAAACAATTTTATCGAACAAGCTCGTCTCGGCAATAAACATTACAAACAATTCAAAAAATCAGAAGGGCAATTGATGTCAAATGGTTTGGTGGGTGAGGTTAGGATTTTAGAAAAGTAATAAATATGAAAAACAAGAAATTTATCCAATCAATTGCCCTGTTGGTAGTGGGGATTTTACTCAATGTCTCAAATGTTTGTGGGCAAAATACCTTACCTGCCAAGAGTGCTGAACTCGCTCAAAAGTTTATTTCAAAAGATACGCTTTTCAAAGCTCCCTACATTGATATGGACGAAATACGTGAAAAACCAATAAATCACCGCTGTGTGCATGGAGGTTTCAAGGGTACAAACACCAAATTTTCGTTTTATTTTCCGACAAAAGAAAACTACAAAGGACGTTTTTTTCAATACATAACTCCCGTGCCTGACAGTGAAACTCTTTCGCAAGGTGCTTCTGGGGAGGAAGATAAAATAAGTTTTAGTATCACGCATGGAGCTTATTTCATAGAAACCAATGGCGGCGGAGCAATGGATATGTCAAACCCCATGAAGGCAGACGCAACCATTGGAGCATACAAAGCCAATGCCGCTTCGGCTCAGTTTTCGAGAGTGATTACCAATGAAATTTTTGGTGGAAAAAGACCTTTTGGCTATGCTTTTGGGGGCAGCGGTGGTGCATATCGAACCATTGGCGGTGCTGAAAATACTACGGGAGTTTGGGATGGAACAGTCCCTTTTGTAGCAGGTTCGCCGATGGCAATTCCAAACGTTTTTTCCGTTAGAATGCACGCTATGAGGGTTTTACAACATAAATTACCCCAAATAGTGGATGCCCTCGAACCAGGCGGCTCGGGCGATATGTACGCTGGACTAAACGAAGAAGAAAAAGCGGCTTTGATGGAAGCTACAAAAATGGGATTTCCCAAACAAGCATGGTTTAATTATAAAAACATGGGTATTCATGCTTTTCCTGCAATTTATGGTGGAATGAGAATGGCAGATGGAGCATATTTTACGGACTTTTGGACAAAAAAAGGCTACTTGGGTTTTGATAATCCAGCCTCATTTACCAACGACCGCTTAAAGGAAAAAGCGGTGATTACAAAAATAATTACTAAAAAAATGGCTTATGAAATGGGGCTGGGAACCAACCATGAGGCGGGCAGAGCAAGAGGTTCGGCAGATTTGGCTTGGAAAAATATTACCCCACAAGCCGACACTATTCCTCTTGCCTTTCAAGTTTCAATAAAATTAAAGAAAGTTCAATTTTTGGGCGGTGAGTTAAACTTGCTTTCAGGCCTTGGAAAAGGGAAAGATTTAGCATTAAAAAGTGTTGATGGTGATTTGGTCATGTTGGGTGAAACTGACCCAAATTTATCAAGTAAAGTGAGAGTAAATGACGAAGTTGAAATTGATAATTCCAACTATTTGGCTGCTCAAACTTATCATAAACACCAAGTACCAAGTGCTGAATACAAAGTTTGGGACCAGTTTAGAGACGCCGCTGGCAAGCCAATTTATCCGCAAAGACCCATGATTATTGGCCCATTATTTACCAGATTTACGGTGGGTTCATTGCCAAAAGGAAAATTTGACGGCAAAATGATTTTGTTGGGTTCGTTATGGGACACCGAGGCTTACGCTTGGCAGTCGGACTGGTATAGTTCGCAGGTAAAAAAACAACTGGGGGATGGCATTGATGATAAATTTAGGCTCTATTTTACCGACCACGCCAACCACGGTGATAATGCCACCGAAAGCGACCATTTTGTGAGTTATTTGGGTGTGTTGCAACAGGCTTTATTAGATTTGAGCGACTGGGTAGAAAAAGGGATTGCACCCGCAAAAAGCACCAATTATAAAGTAGAAGAAGGACAAATTGTACTACCAGAAACCGCTAATGAAAGAGCAGGTTTACAGCCTATGATAAATCTTAAAGTAAATGGTAGCAAACGAGCAGATATTAAAGTAGGAAAAAGCGTAAGTTTTGAAGCAGAAATAGAAGTGCCAGCCAATACGGGTCAAATAGTTTCGGCAGAATGGAATTTTGAGGGAGCAAAAACCTATGAGGTAAAAACCACTATCGTGAAAGGCTCAAAGGTCATCGTGAAAGGCAAGCATATTTTCACAGAAGCAGGTACTTTTTTCCCAACTTTGCGTATTGCTTCCCAACGAGAAGGCGATGAAAAAACGCCTTTTACACGCATCGTGAATTTGGATAGAGTTCGAGTGGTAGTGAAATAAATCACTATAAATCATTAGAATTTTGACAATTTTCAAAAACTAAAATAAATAATACCATGAAATATATATTATGCTACCTAATAATTTTCTTATTAAGCAGTACAAATAGTTTCAGCCAAAAAGCCATTCCAGCAGGCAGAAACCAATCATTCGATACAGATTGGACCTTCAAAAAAGGTAAAACGGCTGAACCTAAAAACGAGAATTTTGATGATTCTAAGTGGAAAAAACTGGATTTACCCCACGATTGGAGCATTGAAGATTTGGTAGAAACACCAAATGATAGCACCATCGGACTATCCAGTCTGGGCCCCTTCTCAAAAAAGGCTATTGGTAAAAATGCTACGGCTTTCACGGTAGGCGGAACGGCTTGGTATCGTAAATCCTTTGTGATGGATAAAACCACTCAAGGCAAAACCGTTTCGATACAATTTGATGGCGTTTATATGAATTCGGAAGTTTGGCTAAATGGGCATCATTTAGGCAATCATCCCAACGGATATACTTCATTTATTTATGATTTAACACCTCATTTAAAACCCGAAGGTCAGAAAAACGTACTTGCCGTTGAGGTAAAAAATGAAGGCGATAACTCACGTTGGTACTCAGGTTCAGGCATTTATCGCCACGTTTGGCTGAGTGTTTTAAATAAATCGCATATAGAAAATTGGGGTATTCAAATTGTTTCAAAAAACGTTTCGGAGCAATCGGCAGATATTGAAATTACTACTAAAATAAAAAATATAACGGCTAATATTTCGATGATAACTGAAATATATACGGCTGATAATAAACTGGTTAGCTCAAAAATAATCGCTATTTCGGACAAAGAAGAAGTGGAGCAAACTATTACATTGAAAAACCCAAAATTGTGGGATATTGAAAGTCCAAATTTGTATAAGGCAAAAATTACACTTACCCAAAATGGAAAAATCATTGATGCTTATATTCAAAATTTCGGGGTAAAAAGCATTCATTTTGATGCAAAAACGGGCTTTACGCTCAACGGCAAAAATATAAAACTGATGGGTGCCTGTATTCATCATGACAATGGTGCTTTGGGAGCAGCCGCTTATGACAGAGCAGAAGAACGCAAAATAGAATTATTGAAAAAAAATGGCTATAATGCCGTGCGTTTTTCACATAATCCGTATTCGCCAGCATTGCTTGATGCTTGCGATAAGTTGGGCATTTTGGTCATTAATGAGGCATTCGATATGTGGAATTTGAACAAAACACCCGATGATTACGCCAATTATTTTAAAGATTGGTGGCAAAAAGATTTGACTTCGCTGGTTCAAAGAGATTTTAACCATCCTTCGGTAATTATGTGGAGTATTGGAAATGAAATTATGGAAATTGTGGACACGCTGGGCTATGAAACTTCAAGAAAATTGGCTGATTTTACCAGAAATTTGGATGCTTCAAGACCAGTAACGGGTGCAATGCCCTTTCACATTCCCATACTGAGAAAGAAAAAATGGGATGCCACTGCACCTTCTTTTGCCCCGCTTGATGTGAGTGGTTATAATTATACGATACAATATTACGAAAGTGACCACAAAAAATACCCAGAAAGAGTCATGGTGGCAACGGAGTATTTTCCACCCAAAGCCCTTGAAAACTGGAACGCCGTTGAAAAAAATCCGTATGTGATTGGGATGTTTAGTTGGACAGCCATCGACTATTTGGGTGAAGCAGGTTTGGGTTTAGCACGTATAAAAAATGTAGGAGAAAAAACTGCGGGATTTCAAGAAATGTTTATGGCACCTGACTGGCCTGTATTTAATGCTTATTCAGGTGAAATGGATTTAATTGGCAACAAAAAATCAGCCTCCTTTTATTTAGATGTGGTTTGGCGTAGAAGTAAAATGGAAATGCTCGTGCATCGTCCAATGGCAAAAAAGCAAAAGGAATATACTGGATTTTACGGCTTCCCTGACGAATTAAAATCTTGGACTTGGAACGGTTTTGAAAATGACTCTCTTCAAGTAAGAGTTTTTACAAGAAGTGAAAAAGTGAAATTAGAATTAAACGGTAAAACTATCGCTGAACAAACCCTTGAAAAAGGCTCAATTACTACCACTTTTAGAATACCCTATTCAGTAGGAAAGTTAGTAGCCCGCAGTTTTGATGGGGATAAAGAAGTGGCTACGGAAACCTTGACCACCACTGGAAAACCTTACGCCATTCGTTTAAAATCAGACCGAAATATCATTAAAGCAAATAAAAACGACCTTGCTTTTATTGCCGTGGAAGTAATTGATAAAGTAGGAAATGTTGTACCAAATGTAGATGATACCTTAGTAAAATTTGAGATTAAAGGTAAAGGAACATTAGCAGGGGTAGCCAACGGAAATCCAAGAGATATGTCGAGTTTTCAGAAACCTCAAAAGAAAGTTTTTCAAGGAAAAGGTTTATTGATTATTAAAACCACTGGGAAAGCAGGGAAGGTAATAATCAAGGCAAACGCAGAGGGGTTGAAAGAGGGTATTTTGACTATTGAGGCTAAATAATTTATAATTCAGGTTTAGGATTGAGAGAGTTTTCACCTCCTAAACCGATACAAAAAGGGAGCTTTATTCGCTGCCCCCGTAAATTTCTTTTCCAGTCGTTCCAAGACATCTAAATCTAATATTTTCTTTTGGAAATTGTTACGAGCAAAGGGTTTTTCATAAATAGCTTCGTAAAGTTCCTGTACTTCTTTCATCGTAAAAGTCTCGGGTAGTAGATTAAAACCAATCAATTTTTGGTCAAGGTTTTGACGAAGGGCTGCCAAAGCATACGTTACCATTTCGTTGTGATCCATTATCATTTTGGGCAAATCCTTAACATTATACCAACTCACCGACTCGTCAATTTCTCCCGTCTGCAACTCAACTTTGTTAATATCCACCAAAGCATAATAGCCAATGGACACAAACCGCTTGGTAAACCATTCTAAATTGGCAATATCAATGAGCATTTTGCTTGCCTCATGCAAAGCATTCAAAACCTCAGCATTGTATCGTCCTTCATGTCCAAAAGTTCTACATTGATCTAAATAAATGGTCTGAATCCCTGTTCTTTCCTTCAAAATTCTTAAAGCGGCATGGTCAATACCTTCGTTTTGTTGAATAAAGCCCCCTGGCAAGGTAAATACCTCCCCTACCATATTTATTTTAGGCACTAAAACTTTCAGCTCTTTTTCTTGATAACCAAAAATTACGCAATCTATGGATAGTTGTCGTATAAAATCCTGCTCGTTAAAATTCATCACTACCTATTGTTTTCTACAAAATTAAGATTTATCCTTCACATAAACCGTCTGTAAAATATAATTATTTTAATATACAATATTATAAAAATTTATTGTCTTAATTAAAGACAATAAATTTATTACGCATATATTTGTATTCAATAATAATTCCATTTCATTAAAATATATTTTCAACTGTATGAAACAACAAAATAGATTAGGTATTAAAATGCTTTTAGGGGCAGTTTTAATGCTATTTTTTGCCAGCAATTTGTTTGCTCAAAATAAAATCAATGTCTTGGTTTTTAGCAAAACGGCAGCGTTTCGTCATCAATCAATTGAGGCGGGCAAAACGGCTATTGCCAAAATGTCAAAAGAAAAAGGTTTTGACGCAAGTTTTACCGAAGATGCTGCTCAGTTTTCAGAATTGAATCTTAAAAAATTCAATGCCGTAATTTTCTTGAATACCACAGGCGATGTTTTGAACAACGAACAACAAAACGTTTTTGAACGATACATCCAAGCGGGTGGTGGCTACGTGGGTATTCACGCCGCAACCGACTGTGAGTATGATTGGACTTGGTATAGTCAGTTGGCAGGGGCTTGATTTTTAGACCATCCGATGCCCAATAATGTGCAGAAAGGTAAGTTTTTGGTTACACTAAAAAATGAATTTACGGCGGGAATGCCAGAAACTTTTGAAAGAAGTGATGAGTTTTATAGTTTCAAAAATATTTCTCCAAAAATCAATGTAGTCTTAAAAATAGATGAAAAATCTTACGTTGGTGGTAAAAATGGTGATAATCACCCCATCAGTTGGTATCAGGAATTTGATGGTGGTCGTGCATTTTATACGGCAATCGGGCATACCGACGAAACATTTTCAGAACCTCTTTTCTTAAATCATTTGTGGGCAGGTATAAAATACGCTGCGGGTGGTGATGCTCCAAAAGCAATAGATTTTTCAAAATCACGTCCAGAAGAAAATCGCTTTACGAAAGTGGTTTTACATGAAAAATTGGATGAACCCGTTGAACTCGCCTTATTAGACAAAGACCGTGTACTTTTCATTCAGCGAAAAGGCGAAGTAAGACTTTATAACGAAAAAACCAAAACGCTCAAAACGATTGCCAAACTTCCCGTAAGTTTGAAATATGTGAACAAAGAGGGCAAAGAATCGGTAGCCGAAGATGGACTTTTGGGCTTAAATAAAGACCCAAATTTTGCTCAAAATCAATGGATTTATTTGTATTATTCTTCTATAAAAGGCTCATACAACGTACTTTCAAGATTAACGATGAAAGGTGATGACATTCTTTTGGATTCTGAAAAGGAAATGCTGAAAGTAGAAACCCAACGGGAAGAATGTTGTCATACGGGTGGTTCAATTGCTTGGGATAAAGCGGGTAATTTGTTCCTTTCAACGGGCGACAATACCAATCCTCATGCTTCAAACGGATATAGTCCAAGTGATGAACGTGCAGGTAGAAGCCCTTGGGATGCCCAAAAATCTGCGGCAAATACCAATGATTTACGGGGTAAAATTATCAGAATAAAGCCCACATCTGATGGAAGTTATACCATTCCAGAAGGAAATCTTTTTCCAAAAGGAACAGAAAAAACAAGAGCCGAAATTTATACAATGGGGCATCGTAATCCATACAGAATTTCGGTTGACCAAAAAAATGGTAAATTATATTGGGGAGATGTAGGTCCTGATGCTTCTAAACCAGATTCAACCCGTGGACCAGCAGGTATATGTGAATTTGGACAAGCTCCTGCGGCTGGTAATTATGGTTGGCCACATTTTGCGGGCGATAACAAAGCATACAATAAATTTAATTTTGAGACTAACAAATCGGGTGATAAATGGGATTATTTAAAACCGATGAACACTTCGCCGAATAATACTGGTCTGATTCAATTGCCTCGTGCCAAAGATGCGATGATTTGGTACACGTATGGCAATAGTGTAGAGTTTCCACAATTGGGTGCGGGTGGCTGTAACCCAATGGCTGGTCCTGTTTATGACAAAGTCGCTTTTGCTACTGCCAACCGAGCGTTTCCCAAATATTATGACGGTAAATTCTTTATTTACGAATGGATGCGTGGTTGGGTGATGGCAGTAAGTTTTGACAAAGACGGTAATTATGCCTCGATGGAAAAGTTTATGCCAAGCTATAAATTCAGTAATCCGATGGATATGGAATTTGCCGACAATGGCGATTTGTATATGCTCGAATACGGTTCAGGTTGGTTTACTGCCAATGATGATGCTCGTTTGATTCGGATAGAATATAATGATGGAAACCGCAAGCCACAAATCCAAATGGTAGCCAACCAAATGGGAGGTTCAGCCCCTTTCAATTTGAAATTGACTTCAAAAGGAACGGTGTATGCCGACGGCGATGTATTAACTTATTCATGGAAAATTACATCAAAAGCGGGCTTCAACAAAATTATTACAACGCCTGATGCTAATCTTACTTTAACGCAAATTGGTACATATAAAGTAATCTTTACGGTAAATGATGGCAAAGGAGGAGTTAATTCACAGTCGATGGAAGTTACCGTTGGCAACGAACCGCCCGTATTAAGTTTGGAAATGCCAAAAAGTAATAAGACTTTTTATGTAGCCAACAAATCTTTTGAATACGACATTAAAGTAAAAGATAAAGAAGACGGAACGCTTGAAAAAGGGATTAATCCTGAGCAAGTTGCGGTAAATATTGATTATTTAGCAGAAGGTTTTGATAAAAATATGATTGCGATGGGACACCATTCTGCGGATGCCAGTACGGCTTTTACTACGGGTAAAAAACTGATTGAAGCCAGTGATTGTATGGCTTGCCACGCCAAAGCAAAGAAATCAATTGGACCCGCTTATGCCGATGTTTCAATCAAATATAAAGGTGAAAATTCGGCTTTGGAAAAATTGACGAAGAAGATAATTGCGGGCGGAAGTGGCGTTTGGGGCGAAACCGCAATGGCTGGACACCCACAACTTTCAACGGCGGATGCTTCGGAAATGGTGAAATATATTTTGAATATTTCTAACGAAAAACCAGCAGCAAAATCATTGCCAGTAAAGGGAACATTTACTACAAAAGCACCAGCCTCGGATAAAAACAAGGGCGTATATATTGTACGTGCCGCCTATGAAGACCAAGGATATAAAGGAATGCCATCGTTGAAATCTGAACAAACTTTCGTATTGAGAAACTCCAAAGTAGATGCTCACGGTTTTGATGAATATGTGGATATTAACAAAATGGCTTTTGGCGGAAATAATTTAGCAATTCCTGCAAAATCAGGGGCTTATATGGTGATGAAACAAATTGATTTGAATGGAGTTTCAGAACTTATTGTTTCGGCAACCGCTCCAAAACCGCAATTAAATGCTGTGGGTGGTGAAGTAGAATTAAGATTGGGAAGCCCAAAGGGTGCATTAATTGGAAAATCGAAGTTTTTAGAAGCAACTGACAAAATGGATTTTACGCCAAAAGCGGTTTCAGTACCTATTCAATTACCCGCTAATTTTGATGGAAAACCCCAAGACGTTTACGCTGTATTTATCAATTCAAAATCAGAAGGCTCGTTGATGGTGGTAATGGGTGCGGAATTCAAATTGGCAAATGAAGGTGCTGAACCCGTGAAAGTGGAAGAAACGACTATTAAAAATGATGCTTTTACAGGAAAATGGAATGCCATGTTGATTGGTACACCAGGAGGAGATGTTCCATTAAAGATTGAATTTACCAGAACGAATGGTATTTTAACAGGCACAATGGCTTCAAAAATTTCTAATGACGCAAGCAAGCCTTTTGAAAAAGTAGAAGAAGATGGCGATAAAGTAAAAGTATTTTTTCCAGCCAATGGCATGAACGTTAATATCGAATTTCAAAAAGAAGATGCTGATAATTTGAAAGGAAAATTAATGGGAATGTTTGAGGTGAAGGCTACGAGAGAGAAGTAAATTCAAATAAGTCGTAAGTCAGAAAGTCGTAGGTCATAAGTTAAACAAGTCGTAAGTTGAAATCTTACGACTTGTTTGACTTATGACCTACGACTTTTTAAAACTTCTTTGACTTATGACATACGACTTTTTAAGACTTACGACTTTAAGAAACTCAAATATGCTTCTCCGCATGATAACTACTTCTCACCAAAGCCCCCGATTCCACGTATTTCAAACCTCTTTTCAAACCCTCTTCTTTATACATCGCAAAAGTATCGGGATGAATCCACTCGATTACTTCATGGTGCATTTTAGTGGGTTGTAGGTATTGACCTAATGTTAAAACATCCAAGCCATTTTCAATTAAATCATCAATCGCCTTGAAAACCTCGTCCTGAGTTTCTCCCAGACCTAACATAATACCCGATTTAGTACGTTTACCAAACTCTTTTGTCCGTTTCGTTTGCTCCAAACTTCGGGCGTATCGTGCCTGTGGACGCACTTGGCGATACAATCTTTCGATAGTTTCCATGTTATGCGAAACTACTTCTTGTCCCCCCTCAATCATTCTGTAAAGTGCCTCCCAATTGCCTTTGGTGTCAGGAATTAAGGTTTCAATCGTGGTGCTTGGCGATGCTTCTTTCACTTGCACAACGGTCTGATACCACACTTCTGCCCCACGGTCTTTCAATTCATCACGGTTTACGGAGGTGAGTACAGCGTGTTTTACGCCCATTAATTTTATGGCTTCGGCAACTCTTCGTGGTTCATCGACATCATATTCCGTTGGGCGACCCGTTGCCACGGCACAAAACGTGCATGAACGAGTACAAATATTTCCCAAAATCATAAACGTAGCCGTGCCAGCACCCCAACATTCACCCATGTTCGGGCAATTTCCCGACTGGCAAATGGTATGCAGTTTATTTTCATCAACAATATTTCTCACACGGGCATATTCCTGTCCGATGGGCAATTTTACCCTAAGCCAATCTGGTTTTTTATTATGTCTGGTGGCAGTGGGCGTTATTACTGGTAATTCTATCATGGTTTTTTATTTTCCGTTCGCTTCGCAAAGTTACGGGCTGGTAAAATAAAAACGTTATGAATATGAAATTGGTTTGATTAATAAAAAAAGGTTAGTAATTATCTAACAATCAGACAATTACTAACCGATAAATCTAAGGCTAATCAAAAAGTAATTAAAATTATGCCATTTCCATCTCTGAACCAGAAGTCATCAAGGCTAATGGTGTTATTTCAGTCAATTTTTCATCGGCTGCTTTTTCCTCTGCCAATGATTGTGCTAACAAACTCTTAGCTTGTTCTAATCCTAAAAATCCTGCGTAAGCCGCCAATGTGCCGTAAGTGGCAATCTCGTAATGCTCCACTTTTTGTCCCGCTGCAATAATTCCTGCATCACGCATAATTCCCTTATCAGTTTCAGACATAATTCCTTCCGCTTCCTTAATCAAACCGTCTATTGCATCACATTTTTTAGCTTTTGCTTTTTCATCAATACTTTCAAATATGTCCTGTAATCTTGTTACTTGTCCCTCGGTCTCTACCAAATGATTCGTTAATGCTTGCACGAGGTCTGGTGAAGTAGCGTTTTTAATCATTTTGGGGATGGCTTTTGTCAATGCTTTTTCAGCATAATAAATGTCCTTCAACCCATCTACAAAAAATTCGTGAAGACCTTCGGGTGCATTAACCTCGGGTGCATTAACTTGGTGTGCATTTGGAGTACCGCCATTCGATGACACGGCTTTGCTTACTTTTTTAGTTACTTGATTTGCATTTTTCATCGTTAAGAAAATTTTTAAGTTTTAAATAATTTATCATTGAGATAATTGTTGAATTATGCTCCTTAAATAAATTACTAAACTTGTTCCAATTATCATAGAATTAATAAAAATTGCTTTTAAAGCCAATCAGTTTAGTTTCTTGAAATGTACCAAAAATATTAAACCTTTATTTTGTAGAGAAAAATACACATCCTGTGCATATAAATTCACGATTAATTTTCAGAAATTAAATGCCAGAATATCTTGCTTTAATACTAAAAATATAATTTGTTACAAATCTTTTGTACAAAAGGATAGTGAATTTAAAACAACTTTAAAATCAAATAATTGATAAATTTTATACTCCTATAATATTTTATCAAAAAATGTTTAAACCTTTGTGGTATATTCATCAAAACAAAATTATATCCATGAAAAACCTAATTTTTGTTATTAACCTCCTGATATTTTGCGTAGCCTGCAATCCAAAACAAAAACTCAATAAAGGCAATAACAAATTGCTCGAAGACCTGACCACCAAGCGAGTAACGCTTCCAAACGGTTGGGCATTAACACCCGTGGGAACAAGTTTAAATTTGGGAGATTTACCCCTAAATCTCATCGTTTCTCCTTCCAAAAAACTCTTGGCAGTTACTAATAACGGACAAAGCACGCAAAGTATCACTTTGATTGATATTGCCACGGAAAAGGTTTTGGATGATGTAATTATCAAAAAGTCTTGGGTGGGTTTAGCTTTCAGTGCCGATGAAAAATATTTGTATGCCTCGGGTGGAAATGATAATATTGTTGTGGTGTATAAGATTGATAATCAGAAACTTATCCAAGATGGAGAAATAAAATTAGGCGAACCAAAAGCCCGAATTTCACCCGCTGGACTCTGCGTAGATTCTGAAAATAATCGCCTTTATGTAGTGGCAAAAGATTCCAAATCATTGTTCATTTACGACTTGACAGATAAAAAAGTTATTAAAGAAGTTAAGCTTACGAACGAGCCTTACACTTGTATGATAAAACCTAATACGGATGAATTATACATCACACTTTGGGGTGGAGCAAAGGTGGTGATTTATGATATTTCGGAAGAAAAAATTATCGCTGAAATTGCCACTAATAGTCATCCAAATGATATGGTTTTCACGAAAGATGGCAAATATCTATTCGTTCCCAATGGTAATGATAATACGGTTTCAGTGATAGAAACGTCCTCAAAAACGCTAATTGAGCATATTTCAGCCTCATTATACCCAAATGCTCCCGTAGGTTCAACGCCCAATGGGGTGGCACTTTCTCCCGATGAGAAAATTTTGTATATCGCCAATGCTGATAATAATTGTTTGGCGGTTTTTGATGTATCGGATAAAGGAAAAAGTAAGTCAAACGGTTTCATTCCAACGGGCTGGTATCCAACTTCGGTAAAAACCATTGGTGATAAAATCTATGTTACTAATGGTAAAGGTTTTAGCTCAAAACCAAATCCAAAAGGACCTAATCCAGTGGCGAAAAAAAAGCCACAGGAAGTTGGGGCAAATCCCGATGCTAATAAAGAGGTTATAGAATATATTGGTGGTTTGTTCAAAGGTACCATGTCTATTATTCCTGCGCCCAACGAAGCCACTTTATCGACTTATTCACAAGTAGTTTTTCAGAATACGCCATACAGCAAACAAAAAGAAACCATGGCAATGGGTGAAATCGACAATCCTATTCCGATGAAAGTTGGCGGAAAATCACCCATCAAATACGTTTTTTATATCATCAAAGAAAACCGAACGTATGACCAAGTTTTAGGAGATATAAAGGAAGGAAATGGCGACCAAAATCTCTGTATTTTTCCAGAAAAACTCACCCCAAATCAACATAAATTGGTCAAAGATTTTGTGTTATTAGACAATTTTTATGTGGATGCCGAAGTCTCTGCCGACGGTCATAACTGGTCCACAGCGGCGTATGCCAATGATTTCGTGGAAAAAAACTGGGTAACGAGTTACGGCGGTCGTGGCGGTTCGTATGATTATGAAGGTCAGCGGGAAATTGCTTATCCCAAAAATGGTTTCATTTGGGATTTTTGTAAAAGAGCCAATATTTCATTCCGAACTTACGGAGAGTTTGCCGACAGACCCGAAGGAAATTATGCGGGTGTAAAAGGAAATGTTTGTAAAAAATATCACGGTTGGGATATGAATTTCAAAGATTCTGACCGAGAAAAACAGTGGGAGGAAGATATAGATTCTTTGATTTTAATAAATACCGTGCCAAGATTTAGTAGTATTCGCATGGGCAATGACCATACTTCGGGTTCACGCAAGGGTTCATTCAGTATCGAAGCCGCCATTGCTGACAATGATTTGGCAGTTGGACGATTTATAGAACATCTTTCAAAATCAAAAATTTGGAACGAATCAGCCGTTTTTATTTTGGAAGATGATGCCCAAAATGGCTCAGATCACGTGGATGCTCACCGTTCAACGGCTTACGTGATTAGTCCTTACACCAAAAGAAATCATATTGACCACAATATGTATTCAACTTCGGGAATGTTGCGGACGATAGAATTAATTTTAGGATTGCCACCCATGAGCCAATACGATGCTGCTGCTACGCCATTATTTAGATGTTTTTCTAAAAATATTGACGTAACTCCTTACAAATCAATAGCTTCTAATGTGGATATAAACGCTCGAAATGTAGCCATGAATACAGGAAAACGTAAAACTAATTTTGATTTTTCACACGAAGATGCTGCTCCTGATGTTGCGTTTAATGAAGATATTTGGAAAACTATGAAGGGTGAAAAGAGCAAAATGCCCGCTCCTAAGCGTAGTGCTTTTGTGAAGATTGCGAAGAAGGTGGAGGAAGATGAGGATGATGATTAATTCTGAGAAAACCCTTGCAAGCGTTCAAAACCCTTGCAAGGGTTAAAAAGCAAGATATTATTTTTGAAAGAATTAAACTGAATTTTGTAATTTTAGACAGAAATTATTTGTTTATAAAATTATGAGTACAAAAATCAGAAGAGAACAAGAAAAAGAAAATAGACGGCAAGTAATTTTGGATGCTGCCGAAGCTATCATGCAATCCAATGGTATTCATGGCTTGAACGTAGATTTAATTGCCCACGAAACGCAACTTGCCAAAGGAACGATTTATCTATACTTCAAAAGCAAAGAAGAGATTTTGGCTACCCTTACTTTGAAGGCAAGAATTGCGTTGTTTGAATCGTTTAAGGCTGCCGTTTCTACTACCGAAAACCCCGTTGAGCAACTCAAAAGTATCATATACGCCAATTATAATCTCTTTAAAACCAATCCTTTACAATATGATTTGGTTTCTCTGTATGAGGCGAACTCTCAGCTAACTGAAACGTCCGAACTGCAAGCTATCAGCAACGATATAACGAATTTAGTGGTCGAAATTACCCAAAAAGCCCAAACAGATGGACTAATGAACCCTAATATAAATCCATTTCATTTTACGGTTTGTATGTGGGGAATGACCATCGGGATTCATCAGGTAATAAAAATTAGAGGAAAAAATATGCAGGAAAATATGAACATTTCGGAACAAGATTTATTAGAAAGCTATGTCCAGATTTTAATAAATGGGATAAAAAAATAATTTTTTAAACAAAAATGACTAATGGTCAGTTTATGATTTATATTCAATTATTAAAATAAATCATTATGTACCATTCCAAAATAAAACTACTATTAGTATGTTGGATGATTCCACTCCTGAACTGTTTTGCCCAACAAAAACAAACTCTCGACCTCACCGAAGCCATCAAATTGGGGCTTTCGCAGAGCAAACAACTCCAAATTGACAACATTCAGCAGCAAATTTTGCAGTCAAAAATGCAACAAGCGGTGGATGCTAAACTGCCACAAGTTGGGCTTAATTTGAGCTACATTCGCATCAGCGACAACATTACACCGTTTCGAGTGGCGTTTCCCACGGGCGAGGTTACGCTTAATCCTCAAATCTTGAATCAATCTTATAACTCTTTGACATTGAGGCAATTAATCTATGCTGGTGGTAAGGTGCAAGATGGAATTAAGATGCAAGATTACGAAAAACAGGCTCTTTTTTTTGACATCGAAAAAAGTAAATTGGACGTTTCTTACACCATTACTACACTTTGGTATAACTTATTCACGGTTATCGAAACCCAAAAATTATTGAAAGCCAACATCGAATCTTTAAAAAGTCAGAAAAAGGATTTAGAGAATTTTGAGAAGCAAGGCGTTGTCTTAAAAAATGATGTCTTGAAAATTGATTTGGGCATCACAAATCTCGAATCAAGCCTAATTGATGTTACCAATACCCAAAATCTACTCAATTACAACCTTTGTTTATTGACGGGTCTGGAAACTACTACGAAAATCGAACTCCCCGAAACCTTGCCTTTGCGTGAATCTCAACTGGATTCGCAGGAATTGTTTACGGGTAAAGCCCTCAGCAATCGTCCCGAATTAAAAGGCTTGGGTATTCGTCAAAAACAAGCGGATTTGGCTCGAAAAATCACGTACAGCAATTATTTACCTACGTTGAGTGCGGGCGGAAGGCTAAATTACGATATGCCCAATCAAAGACTTTTCCCGAATGAAGCCAAAATTACAGGTACTTGGGATGTGGGTGTTTTCTTTAATTGGAACATTTCTGAGCTTTTTACCAACAAAGAAAAATTGCGTGAAAGTGCTTTTTCAATCTCTAAACTCAACAAAGTTTACGAGCAAGCCAAGGAGGGAATTATGTTGGAAGTCAATGCTGATTACAACAATTACCTGCAAGCCAAACAAAAGATTGTGAACGCCCAAAAAGCGATTGAACAAGCCACCGAAAATCTGCGACTGGAACGAAACAAATTAGCCAACAACACCAGCACCGCCACCGAGTTTTTAACGGCAAATAATCAACTCATTCAAGCCCAAATCAACCAAACAACCGCCATCGCCAATGCTGAATTGGCGTATAGAAAATTATTAAAATCAACCAATCAAAATTAATTCAAGATGAAAAAAATACTTACATTAGCAATCATTGCATTCAGCATTCTTTTAATGAGTTGTTCAGGCAACGAAGAAACCGACAACGCCCAAATAGAAACCGATATTAGCCCCGTTATTCCGAAAGCAAACGGTACGGTTTCGAAAGTTTTAGTAGCTGATAATCAAGTGGTTAAGGAAGGCGATTTACTCGTAAAATTAGATGATGCCGTATATAAAATTGCCACCCAACAAGCCGAAGTATCCGTGGCAATTGCCAAAGAAAGCGTAGCTTTGGCAAAGAGTAATAAGGGAACGGTTACCACGAGTATCAACTCCGTTTCTGCCAATTCGAGAGCCGTGGAAGCCAATTTGGCATCGGCAAAAGCGGGCGTTGAAGCCGCCAAAGTTCGGGTAAATGTTACCAGTAAAAACTATGAACGTTTCAAAATTTTGTTGGAACAAAAATCCGCTACTCAACAACAATTTGAGGGAATCCAAGCCGATAAAGATGCCGCCGAAGCTCAATTAAGAATCGCCGAAGGACAGGTATCGGCTTTGCAGAAACAAATTGAAGCGGCTGATTCACAAATTGCTACGACAAAATCAAGCGTAAATACTACTCAAAACAGCATCGCTTTGGCAGAATTGGGCATCAAACAAGCCGAAAGCAATTTGGAAATGGCAAGATTACAATTGTCTTATTGCGAAATAAAAGCTCCTGCGAGTGGTGTGATTTCCAAGAAAAATGTGCAGAAAGGACAAGTGGTAGCCATCGGACAACCTTTGATGGCGATTACCAATAATAAGAAAATTTGGATAGTGGCAAATTTCAAAGAAACGCAAATTGCCAAGATGAGAATTGGACAAGTGGCTGACGTTGAGGTAGATGCCTACAAAGACCAAGTTTTCAAGGGTAGAATTGAGTCGTTTTCACAAGCTACGGGAGCTAAATTTTCATTATTGCCTCCCGATAATGCTACTGGAAATTTTGTAAAAGTTACCCAAAGAATTCCCGTAAAAATCGTTTTAACGGAAGCAAAAAATGCTAATTTCCCTTTACGTGCGGGCATGAGTGTAGCCGTGAAAATTTTAACTGAAAAATAATGGAAAACACACTTACGCAACCCATACAAGCCCCTACGTATGAAGTGGGTGCAAGAAAATGGCTCATTACTATAACCGTGATTACGTGTGCCATCATGGAATTGATTGACACGTCGATTGTGAACGTAGCCACCCGACAAATTGCTGGAAATTTGGGGGCAACCATCGAAGAAACCGCTTGGGTGATTACGGCTTACGCCATTTCAAATATCATCATTATTCCGCTTACGGGCTTTTTAAGCGATATTTTTGGTCGAAAAGTATATTTCACGGCTTCGGTAATTTTGTTTACGATTGCTTCTTTTTTATGTGGAGCGTCCAGTTCAATTTACATGCTGGTTTTTTGGCGGTTTGTACAAGGAATTGGCGGAGGTGCTTTATTGGCAACTGCCCAAACAGTATTGGTAGAAACATTCCCGCCCGAAGAAGTGGATAAAGCCAACGGAATTTTTGGGGCGGGCATCGTGATGGGACCTACTTTGGGACCCGTTGTTGGTGGGTATCTGACTGATAATTTTTCGTGGGGTTGGATTTTTTACGTGAACGTTCCCATCGGGATAATTGCTACTTTTCTTTCTTGGAAGTACATTAAAGGCACAAAATCACCGCTCAAAGGCAAGATTGATTACTGGGGAATCTTATTTTTGATAGTAGGAATCGGAAGTTTGCAGTTAGTTTTGGAAGAAGGCGAACGCAAAGACTGGTTCAACAGTCAGTTTGTACTTACTTGCTTCATTTTGGCAGTAACGGGTATTTTTTCTTTTGTTATTCGAGAATTTAAAGCGAAAAATCCCGTGGTAGATTTACGCATTCTTAAAAACAGAAATGTGATTATTGGCTGTGTTTTAAATGCCGCTTTTGGGGTCGCCATTTACGTTTCGGTATTTCTTTATCCCGTTTTTGTACAAGGATTTTTGGGTTGGAACGCCACCCGAACTGGACTATTAATCTTACCGAGTTCGTTTCTGACGGGAATGTTGATGGGCGTTAATGCAACTTTACTCCAAAAAGGAATTAGTCCAAAAATCTTGGTGGTCATTGGTTTCTCAGCAATAATTGGTTACGAAGTCATTACTTACTTTTTGGCAACGGGGCAGTCGGGCGAATGGGACTGGTTTTGGCCTCAAATGATTCGTGGTTTTGGGTTCGGATTTATTTTCGTTCCCGTGGCTGGGCTTACGTTGGCGGGTTTGCGAGGCAACGATATTGCACAAGCCTCGGGATTATCAAACATGATGCGACTTTTGGGCGGGGCAGTTGGACTTGCGGTTACAAACACATTTCTTACTCGCCGATTTGCCACTCACCGAAACGATTTGATGAGTAACATTACGCTGTATAATCCAGAAGCCAACGAACGTTTTTTTGGAATGGTCAAAGGTTTTCAGAGCCAAGGAAAAACCTTGGAAGAAGCCCAAAAAATGGCAATGGGAGCAATGGAAGGCGTTGTTTCATCACAATCAGCTATTTTGAGTTATGCCGAAGGATTTTTAGTGGTAGGAATTATCTGTGCGGTTTGCTTGCCCTTGGTATTTTTTGCCAAAATTAAAAAAGGCGAAACCGTTGATCTTGGGGCGACACATTAGGGTAAACAAAAAACGGAAGTTGTCCTTTTGAAGGACGACTTCCGTTTTTTAAGATTGTATGCTTTTGATTTGGACGAACTTTGCCCAATCCCAAGACTTCTACAACATGACAATTCGGACAAATTTGTTTAACTTGAAATTAAGAAAATTACCTTACATATTAATCCGAAATATCAACATAAAACCCACAGGAATGATAACCCAAGCAACCCTCAACTTTTTCAAGCAAATTGAAGAAAACAACAACAAGCCCTGGTTTGAAATTAACCGACCTTTGTATGAAGCCGCCAAAGCAAATTATTTGGATTTATCGAAGTTTTATTACCCAAAATCAGAAATATTGACAAAATTGTTGATAAAGACCTCAAAAAATAAGCCAGTAGAATTCATCGGGATGTTCGATTTTCCAAGAATAAAAGCCCTTACAAAAACAATATTAGTTCGTTGATTGAACGTGAATTGGAGTATAAAAAATGTCCGTTTTATCTACACATTCAACCCAATGGCAGTTTTATTGGCGGAGGCGTTTATCAACCTGACCCACCGTTATTGAAAAGAGTTCGTCAGGAAATTGATTATAACAGTTCCGAACTTCATAAAATTATCGGTAAGCCGAGTTTCAAGGATATGTTTGGAAAAATTACGGGTGATACGCTCATCAGACCACCAAAAGGCTACGATGAAGACAATCCAAACATTGAATTATTGAAATTGAAGAACTATATTGTCCATAAATCTTTTTCCGATGCAGAAGTAATGTCCCCAGATTTTGCGGATAAAATCGCTGAAATATACCGTGAAGCTTTGCCTTTTTTTGAGTTTTTAGATATTGCGATTGTGGGAGAATAGTTTTGGGAATATGGTTCAACTACGATTTACGAAAAAGGTATGGAAGTAGTCCTTGTGAAGGACGATTTCCGTAAATTTCCAAAAAATATAAGAAATAATGGTATATCAAGAACAACAAACAATTTCACAATTAGAAAAACGAAAGGGTGGGTACTTTTATTTAACCATTCTTTCTTCCGTTGTTGATATATTTGAGCATAAAAGACACACCCGATTTATCTGTACCCTTGATAGCAAAGTCCAATTTCAATGTGGACTTAATCATTTGGGCGATGGTAATTTTTTTATTATTTTATCAGCTGAAAAATTGAAACCATTACATAAAAGTGTGGGGGATAGTATTTTATTTGAGCTTTCGGAAGACCCAAATCCCTTGGGCGTTGATATGCCCGAAGTTTTGGAAGTAGTGATTGAACAAGATGAATATTTGAAAGATAAATTTGAGAAATTGACGATGGGCAAAAAGAGAAATGTCATTCACCAAATCAATAAAATTAAGGATATTGACAGGCAAATTACCAAGACCATTCAACTGATAAACAATGCTGACAAACCAAGACCGAAAAGATTAGAGTAGTTTTTGAAATAAAATGCCAACCATGAACCTTTCACCCCAACAGTTTTTATCCAAATCAGACCCAATTTTGGCAAACATCATTGCCCAAATTCCTGAGCCAATTATCGCAAGTACGAATGAAGTTTTCCATGATTTGATGAGTTGTATTTTGGAACAACAAATTCATTATCGAAGCACGAAGAAGATTTTCGAGAAAATGCTTCAATTAGCTGAAATTCAAATCTTTACGATTGATAATTTTGAAAAATTGGAAGAAAAATCAATTGTTAATATAAAACTTTCTGCCAATAAATACGAAACAGTTTTAGGGGTTTTGGAGTTTTTTAAGAATCAAATTATTGATTGGCAAAACTTAACTGATAACGAAATAATCGAACAATTATCTTCCATCAAAGGCATTGGAAAATGGACAATTGATATGATTTTGCTTTACACGCTCCAACGCCCAAATGTTTTTCCTTATGATGATTTTCATTTGAAAGAAATCATGGTGAAGTTGTATAATTTGAACCCAAATGTAAAATTGAAAGCTCAAATGATAGATATTTCAATTGCTTGGGGCGAGCATAAATCATTGGTAGTCAGATATTTATTGGCTTGGAAGGAATTTAATAAAAGAAAAATTGAATAACGAAATAGCCATTTGTCCCAAATGTAATCGGCAATTAAGAAACATAAATGCTTGGCATTATTGTGCCGAAGTATCAATGGATGACCTTTTTGCGGATAAACCCGATGAGGTAGTTTTAGTGTTTGATGAGCTTTTTCAGAAGATTTCTACTTGGGATAATGTGGCGGTTAGTGCGACCAAAAATTGTATTGTATTTGTAAAAAATAAGACCTTTTTTGTAGTAAAACCTATGACAAAATTCCTTGAAGTTAAATTTTATTCCACCGAACCCATAGAAGATGAACAGCTTTATAAATGTAGTCTATGGAACAGTAAATATGAGGGCATTATTCGTTTACAAAATACCCAACAACTCAACGTAAAGATTTTCAATTATATCAAGGAATCGTATCTAATCTCTTAATTATGAAACGTTCAGGTGCGGCAGATTTGGCTTTAATGGGTGGTAGTATTCCCCCGTGGTTGTTCGACAGAATGACCAAATTGTGCTTGCCCATTGTGGAATCAATTATTACGGAATATGGGCAACAGGAGTTTCTGAGGCGACTTTCTGACCCATTTTGGTTTCAAAGTTTTGGGGCGGTAATCGGCATGGATTGGAACTCTTCTGGCGTAACAACTGCCGTGATGTCTGCCCTAAAAAAATCATTGAATCCTCACTCAAAAACATTGGGATTATACGTTTGTGGGGGAAAAGGCAAGGATTCATTACTCACACCAAGCCAATTAATTGAAGTAGGAAACAAGACGGGTTTAGATGGGAATTATTTGGCAAAATGCAGTAAATTAAGTGCAAAAGTAGATAATACTGCCCTGCAAGATGGCTTCAATTTATACCTCCACAGTTTTGTGGTGAGTGATAAAGGCGATTGGTCAGTAATTCAACAAGGAATGCAAACCCAAACTTCCAAAGCAAGGCGTTACCATTGGAATTCGGATAATGTTCAATCATTTGTTGAAGAACCACATACGGCAATTTGTGGCGAAAACCAAGGCATGATTTTGAATTTGGTCGATAAAGATGCCACCGCAACCCAACAAGCAATTTTAGCAATTACCAAGACAAATCCCGAAGAAATCCTGCGAGAAATTCCTTACATGAAGCTCCCAACTTATTGTGATATGAAGGCAAAAGATGTCGATTTGAAGCGACTGGGCAGCATTTTGTGGCTCGCCCAAGAAAACGAAACGCAAAAATTTGAAGATTTATTATTACTTAACGGACTCGGTCCACGAACACTCCAATCTTTAACATTAGTAAGTGAAGTTATCCACGGAACGCCCTCACGATTCACCGACCCCGCCCGTTTTGCTTTTGCCCACGGAAGCAAAAACGGCAAATCTTCTTTTCCAGTACCCACCCACGTATATGATGAAACGATTTCTACCTTGAAATCGTCCGTTGAGAAAGCCAAAATAGGAGAAACTGATAAGCAAGAAGCTATCAAAAAACTGACAAAATTGGCTCAAAAAGCCGAAGAGAATTTTACGCCCAATGATAGTTTTGAAGCCGTACTCCAAAAAGAAAGAGACGATGCTTGGAGGTATGGTGGACGAACGATTAAGGGATTCTCTAAACCGCCGAATAATGGTCAATTAGGGCTTTTTGAATAATCTATTTCTTCCCCCCAAAAAATATCGTAACATAGCCCGAAGTAAACATACTTCTATTTTCGGTAAGAGCCATGATATTAATTTGTTTGGTATATGCTTCCGCTAAAAAACCGATTTCTAAACTAATATTTGACTGACGAAAAGCATCCAATTCAAAGTTTAAGGCAGCTTTTAAATTTACGCCAGGCACGATTTGAGAATCTCCTAAACCTTCAAAAAAACCGCCGCTTCCCGCAATATTGTTCAAGTTATGTTTAGTAGGGTCGAAAATTTCGTCCCTGTAATTTCCTCTTCCGTAAGCCACTTGGATATAGTATGGTTTTAAAACACCAATGCTCAGACCACCCGCTAAAATGGCATTGATATTTACACCCCCTTCGGATGATTTACGGAAAACATTTATCTCACGCCCATATTGTGGACGAATAGCAAAAAGATAATTTTGTTTGCCATAGACATAACCACTGCCACTGCCAAGTCCGTTAGTGGTGCTTTCACGGTAATGATTTACACTAACAATTTCCAGATTGACGTAGTGATATTGACGATGAAAAGCATTATTATCAATCATAAATTCCTTCCGAACCATTAAACCCCCCAAAAGTCCAGAGTTGGTATTGGTGGTCAGTCCAAAGGATAAAATTGATTTAAAATTTTCCTCATCAACGACTTCTTTCGGAGGCATTTTTGTAGATACGTTCCTACGTTGAGCGTAAATATTACTACTTACCAGTAAAAATATTGATACTATTGAAAACAAGAATTTTAGCTTTTTCACGATAATCTTCCTCTTTTGAATGAGATTAATTTTGAGTCAAAATATAATTTATAAACGTATTTGGCTAAATTTATCAAAATTTTAAATCGAAATCAATAAATAAGCTAAAATTAATATCATGCCAACGGTAAAAACAACTTATTTGGGCGACCTCCGCACAACCTCAACGCACGTACAATCTGGAAATCAGCTAATTACGGATGCCCCAACTGATAACATGGGTAAGGGTGAAGCCTTCTCTCCGACTGACCTTTTAGCAACTGCCACGGGTACTTGTATGCTCACCACAATGGCGATTGTTGCTCAACGGGATGAAATTGATTTGACGAGTTCGGAAGTGCAAGTTACAAAAATTATGTCGCAGTCGCCTCCCCGCAAAGTTGCCCGTTTAGAGATTAACCTCAAACTCAAAACTAATATTATACTGACGGATGAACAAATCAAAAAGTTAGAAAATACCGCCCACAAATGCCCAGTTTCACTCAGTTTACATCCAGAAGTAAAACAGGTAATTGCTTTTGAATGGTTATAAAGGAGGAAGGGATTTAAGGATGAAGGGAGAAAAGGAAAAGACTAACTTTACTCATTTTCCCTTCATCCTATCTCCATTTACAACTTTCCTGCTAAATGTTCTCTTCCAATTCCGCAAATGAAATATCAAAATGCGTGGCGGAATAAGTACACACGCCATCTTTTATCAAAAGCACTTGCGGAGATTGATGTTCAATGTCAAATGTTGAAGCGATTTTTGCTGACAAAGGTCTTTCGGCTAATAAATCCAAAAAATAGGGTTTTAAATCACCTACCTTTTCTTGTTTCCAATTTCTTTCCAAACGATGCAAAGCGGTTGATGAAATACTGCAAGTTTTGCTATGTTTCAAAATCAAAATAGGTTGCTTAAACGACTCTTCTTTGATAGTTTCTAATTGACTTACGTCGGATAGTGAATTCCAATTCATGGTGTTTTCTTTGGGAATGTTATAGGTTATTGACAATTTTTAAGGTCTAAAAGTTCTCAATCACCATTTCTTTAACACAAACTGTGAAGGTTTTTGTTTAGAAAGCATTAGTAAAATTCCCCCGTAAGTCAATCCTTCCAATAATTTTGTGGCTCGATAATCTGAGATATTTACCAATTTTGCGTATTCTTTTGCCGTAACTTTCATGTTTCTTTTTAAGTAAACAATCAAGGCTTTAACATTGGGTTGAGCCAATAATTCTTTATCAACTGAATCGTCGTATCTATCCAAAATCTGTGTCATTTCTTTGGTTACGGGCGTAGTTTGGTCGTTTGCTCGCACATACACAATGGCTTTTTGTTTTTCATCAATGGCTTGATAAGGTTTCTCAGAACCTTCTTTGATATTGATAATCAACACTTTACGTTTTGCTTCGTGATTATAAGAACTGTATTGGATTTCGATGGGCGGATAAATCAAATTATTGGCAGCTTCCAGAATTTTAGTCATTTCTTCAATTTCTGAACAACCCTTAATCGTCTTATCGTCATTTACACCAACTACCAATCTCCCGCCCGAAGTATTGCTGAAAGCCGCCAAAATTCGGGCAGCTTTATGCGGATTTTCTATCCTAACTTTAAATTCTAAATGGGTAGATTCTTTTTGTTTAAGGATGTTTAAAAATTCTTTTTCTGTCATTTTTTACGGTTATTGGTTATTGGTTACTGGTTATTAGTTAATTTAGGAAATATTAAGCTGTATCTCTAATTATTGAGATAGGTTTTTGATATTCGACCATTTTTATCAAACAAAATCACTGATCAACTTGAAAACCGATACTGATAAAACGCCAATAAAAGCCTACTTGTTTCTACTCTTGGGCGTATTTTGTATCGGCTGGTCGGCAATTTTTGTCAAATTAGCCCACGCACCCGCCCTCACCTCAGGATTCTACCGTTATTTTTTCTCTTTCTTGGGTCTTTTGCCCATCTGGATTTACAAGAAAATTACAATTCCTGATGGAAAAACGTTAAGTTGGATAATTTTTGGAGGACTATTGTTTGTCTTGGACATGAGTCTTTGGAATCTTTCAATCCTTCGTACCACGGCTTCGGTTTCTACTTTATTGGCAAACAATGCTTCCGTTTTTGTGGGTTTAGGCTCACTTATTTTTTTCAAACAGTACCTTTCAAGAACTTATTGGATGGGGCTTTTGGTGGCGATGATTGGTGTATTTATGGTGGCGGGAAGAGATTTTATTCAAAACCCAAACGTAGGTACTGGACATTTGATGGCAATTGGTGCAGCCGTTTTTTATGCAGGATATATGCTTATTACTCAGCAAGTTAGAGAGAAAATTGATACCGTAAATTTTATGGGTTGGTCATTATTATCATGTCTATTTTTCTCTTATTTTACCTGTTGGCAACAAGATTTACCCATGCTTCATTTTGACTATCAAACCTGGTTGTCCTTCATTGCATCGGGTTTAATTTGCCATTTAGTAGGATGGCTTTCCATAAATTATGCCTTGGGTTTTATTCCCGCCGCCATCGTTTCGCCAACGCTATTAATTCAACCCGTTTTAACTTCAATTATTTCTTTTTTCCTGTTGAATGAGATTCTTAGAACCGAGCAAATTGTCGGTGGATTGGTGGTAATTTTTGGGGTTTATTTGGTGAATAGGGGGAAGTAATTTCTGTTTTATACTTAAAACTGAAAGTAAATAAATTGAGCGGGTTTATCGTACATCCCTAAAAATAAGATTGCCAAAACGATTCCGTAATATAATACCCAACGAAACAATATGGGTTTGTGATTTAGCACTTCACGGAGGCTTCTCCCACGTTGATTGAGATGCACAATTTCCATAATTATCAAGGCGAAAATTACCATTGTAAAATTGGTTACTCCTTGACCCAAAAATACATTTTTTTCGATAAATGCCTTATTTCCAAACTGTTGTAGTTGCTCGCCCAAGCCCGTAAACATACTTTGAATGATATAAAAAGCATCTTGTACTTTCATGACACGGAAGAAAATCCAAGCAAAACTGGTTAGGCAAAAAATGGTAATTATTTGAATGATTTTGTATAAAATAGGTAGTTTTCTGATACCAATGGCATCCACCACTTTATTTCTAATTCCTTCGGTCTGATTGGCAAATACCAAATAAAATCCATGAATTGCTCCCCAAATTACATACGTCCAACTGGCTCCGTGCCAAATTCCTGAAATCAAAAACACAATGAACAGATTATACTCTCTTCGCCATTTTGAAACTCGATTTCCACCCAAAGGAAAATATAAATAATCCCTGAACCAAGACGATAACGAGATATGCCAACGTTTCCAAAATTCTGAGATAGTTTTAGAAAAATACGGTCTATCAAAATTCTTCATCAGTTTAAACCCCATTACTTGTGCCGAACCAAGGGCAATGTCTGAATAACCCGAAAAATCGCAAAAAATCTGGATTGAAAAGCAAGCCGTAGCGACTAAAAGTGGAAGTCCTTTGTGTTGGTAGGGGTCTTTATAAACGATATCTACCATCACCGCCAAACGGTCTGCAATGACAACTTTCTTAAACATTCCCCAAGCCATGAGTTTCAAGCCATCCGTAACTCGCTGATAATTAAAGGAATGTTTCTCGTAAAATTGATGTATTACATTTTGGGGTCGTTCAATGGGCCCCGCTACCAATTGCGGATAAAACATTACATACAAAGCATATATTCCAAAATGATATTCCGCTTTTTGATTACCACGATACACTTCAATCGTATAAGACATCGCTTGAAATGTATGAAATGAAAGTCCGATTGGTAATAGAATATCCAGATAAGGAATTGGGTTTTTTCGGTCAAATCCTTCTAAAAGCCACGTGAAGTTGAGGTTGATAAAGTTGTAATATTTGAAGATTGCCAATACACCAATATTAGCAACCAAACTCATAATCAAGTAAAATTTACGCTGTTTACCCTCCGATTTTTCAATAAAAATTCCTGCTAAATAATCAATTATAATCGTGAAACCCAAAATAAGAATATAGATGGGTTTGAAAACCATATAGAAATAGCAACTCGCCACCAGCAATAAAAACCATCGAAAACGGTGAGGTAATACGAAATAGAGAATCGTAACGATGGGGAAGAAAATAAGGAATTGTATAGAGTTAAAGAGCATAGTGTTATTTGAGGTTCTGTTTTAATAATTTAATAAGTTTTTCTGTTCGGACTAATCTACATTTGGCATTGAGGTGAAAATGAGTGTCATAAAAACAGTAAACTGGATAAACTTCGTCTTTGATCTGATTGATTTTAGGACAATTTATTTTATTATTAATCAATCTTTCATAGACATCTAATTTCTTTTCGTTTTTATCATAACCCGCTTGCGAGTAGGATGGATAATACCAAAAAACACTCGCCTGTTCACGTTTAATCTCTGTAATAAATTGGTTAATTTCTTGAATTTCAAGAGAATAGTCTTCATCTTTAATATCAAATAAATCACCAAGAGGGCTAACTGGCGGATTGTTCAAATGAGATAAGGCATCACCATTTCTGTTAAAACCCTTCCTAAAATATCCCGAAATCGTATCATTAATACTCGGTGATTTTATTCTATTGGGGAGGAAAATTAGGTTTCTCGCATATCGACTATAAAACTCCGATTTAATGGTTAAACGGTCAATCAAGTTTTCATATTCTATAAAATTATCGGCAGGAGGATAGGCGAAAACTGCCATCTGTTTTGAAAAATTATCACCAGGTTTTCTCAAATAATATTCTAGACACAGCACCACAATATCCCCTTTTTTTACTTCCGAAAGGGCTTCTTTCAAAACGAAAGTTAATCCAAAACCAGCGTATAGTCCAAAATTAACTACGGGTTTTTTCAAGGCTTTTTCGATAGAATCAGAGGCAATGCCAAAAGCTAAATTTGAACCACCAACCAAGATGATTTTAGGCTCTTGAATGGATTGGGCATACTGATGTTTATCGGCAATGGCTGCCACGAAAGCAACATTGACATCATCTTGATTGATAATAAATATGATAACATAGATAGACAAAACTATCAATGCGATAAAGGTGAGTATTTTAAGTAAGAATTTAGGCAAAAGGGAAATTTTTTAATGATGAATGTTTAATGAGTAATTGAATGGCTTAGTTAAAGTTATATTCAAAGCGAATTCATCATTTAATCAATAGCGAGGGAATTAATTCCCTCGCTATTGATTAAATGATGAATGTTTTACCCGTAGCTGGTGTTTCACTGGGACACATAGTACAGTCCACACGGAGCGTAAACAAATTGGACTCCAAGTGGATCAGTGGGGACATCAGCCACGGATACGAAAATTGATTAATGTGTAATAACTGGTCACTGAATTAAATTCCCTCCTGTTCCAATAACTGAATCAATCGGGAAGTGAAAATTTTACGTCCCTTCGCATTTGGGTGATATACGCTATCAAAGAAAAAAATATCATCCATTACCGAGTTTTCGGGACTACCAATGATGGGAATTTTTAGGTTATCTCTCAATTGTTTTTCTAATTTTCTGACTACTGGCATATTCTTTTCAAAACCACTTTCTGCATACGTGGGGAAGGTAAAAAGCACCATTACATCTTTTTTCGTAGCAAAATCATAGAAATCGTTGAAATCTTTTATCTGTTTGTTATAAACAATTTCATCGGATATTTCAGGATTATTGAACCCAGGCGAAGGGTTGTTCAAATGCCCCAATAAATCTCCATTTTTGGCAAAACACTTTCTAAAAAATACCGATGTAGTATCATCAATACTGATTGGTTTTTCACGAGTTCCCGACCACAGTTCACCCAATAATAGTTTAAAATTTACCAATCCATGCTTACAATAAGCAACGATTTCCTCATTTTTAGATTCGTATTGAATCCAGTTTTTGGCGGGTGGATAAAAGTCTGCAACCGTCAATTGGTCTTCTTTGATACCTTGCGAAGTCATCACATATTCCATCGAAATCAAGATTATATCTCCTTTTTTAATGGTATTTTTGAGTTGTTCCATCAAAAAATGACTGCCTAATTGAAAATGCAAAGCGGCATTAACAACGGGTATTTCCAGTTCATTTGACAATAAATCACTATCAACCCCAAACGCCACACTTGAACCACTCATCAGAATCAGTCGGGACGAAGGTACGGAATCTAAAAGGTGCATTTTATCAATAAAAGTAGCTAAATAAGCATTTTTCGCACCTGGATTAAATGCCAAATCTGCCCGTCGAACGCCATCAATTATTAGTAGTGGAATAATGGCAATGAGAAATAATTTTAGAATAAGTTTCAAAATATCTTAGGTTGTGATTCTATCAATAATGTTAGACTTTACAGGGAATACAATAAATATTTCTGACGAATTATTTTATATTTTGCCAAATCAGCCTTCCAAGTTTCCTGAATTTGCTTTTCTGATAAACCCGCCCCAATTTGCTTGCGTAAAGAATCGCTACCTGCTAATTTATCGAAGAAAGAAGGGCTACTAAAAAATTTAGTTTTATCGGTTGATTTTTGATAAAAATCAAGGAGATATTTTATCGTAAATTGCTCTTTTCGGGCATCCGTTTTCGTCAAATCTAATCCATAACATAATTTGCCTTTCTGCGGAGGATTCTTTGCCCCAGGTTTATCTTCGGGCGTAAAAGTAAAATTTCCATTGGCAGGATTTGGCGAGCCAATCACTTGAAACTGCTTATCCGTTCCCCGTCCCACACTCACTTCTGTTCCTTCAAAAAAGCAGATTGAGGGGTATAACAGCATTGATTGTAAGTTTGGCAAATTGGGTGAAGTAGCAATCGGAGGATTGTAAGCGGTGGAATGGTTGTAATTTAAACACTTGATAATCTGCAACTTACATTTTGAATTACCCGACAGCCAACCTTCTCCATTAATCATTTGTGCCAGTTCACCCACTGTACATCCATGCACAACAGGCACGGGATTTAGCCCTACGAATGAGGCAAATTTCTTATCCAAAACGGGTCCATCAAAATAATGACCGTTCGGATTTGGTCTATCTAAAATCAAAAGTTGTTTGTCGTTTTCAGCACAGGCTTCCATGACGTAGTGCATGGTAGAGGTGTAGGTATAAAATCTCGCTCCAACGTCTTGAATATCAAAAATAACGACATCAATACCTTCTAATTGATTTTTTGAGGGCTTTCTATTTGCCCCATACAAAGACACAATCGGCAAGCCCGTCTTTTTGTCAATGCCATTCTCTACGTGTTCGCCCGCATCTGCCGTACCTCTAAAACCGTGTTCGGGGGCAAAAATCGTTTTAATTTTTATGCCTGATGAAATCAAAGAATCCGCCAAATGCGTTTTGCCAATCATGGAAGTATGATTGACAACTAAGGCAACGGTTTTACCTTTTAAATCTGGGAAATAAAGATTTGTCTGTTCTGCACCCGTTTTCAGGGATTTAGGAACTTCGGCTTGGCTTGCAGCACAAGCGGATGCAACAATTAAATACAGAAAAATGAAAAAAGGATTGATATATCTATCTTTGAGCATATTTTTGATTTTTACAGGAAATCAACGTCATTTGTGTAAATAATTTCTGAATTATCAAAATGTTGAATTGTTGAAAATTGGTTCAGCGAACATTTTAATTCAATTCTTATTTTCTGACGAAACAAATTTACAAAATACTGCATGAATTTTCCCTATTTCATTTCACAACGAATTCAAAATACTAAAACTTCCTCTTTTTCTGGTACGGTTACCAAGATTGGCGTGGGTAGTATTGCCGTGGGTTTGGCAGTGATGATTTTGGCGTTTGCCATTTTGTTTGGGTATAAAGATGCTATTCACCAAAAACTTTTTAGCCTGACTGGACAAATCTCCGTTACCAAGTTTTCTGCCAATGAATCCAATGAAGATTATCCCATTACTAAGCAAACGGATTTATTTAAAAGGTATAAGAATATTTCAGAAATAACTCATTTACAGACGGTTATCAATAAATCTGGCATTTTGAAAACCCGCCAAGATATTTTGGGAGTCATCATGAAAGGCATTAGTAGAGACTTTGATTTTAAGCGTTTTCAACCCAATGTCATACAAGGACAACAAATTGATTTGCGAGATTCAGTTTCTTCCAAAGATATTTTGATTAGTAAAATCATTGCCAATAAATTACAGCTAAAAGTGGGTGATACCCCAATTATTTATTTTTTAAATGCACCAGACCGCCCACGTAAGCTCAATGTGAAGGGTATTTATGAAACGGGTTTGGAAGAATTTGATAAAAATTTAATTGTGGGAGATATTCGTCTGCTTCAACGCATTAATGGTTGGGGAGAAGACTCCGTGGGAAGTTATGAAATTTACGTCAAGAATTTTGAGCAATTGGATGCTACGGCGAAATTGGTGCAGGACAAATTACAACCCGATATGAAATTAGAAAAAATCACGAATACGTTTGGCGGTTTGTTCGATTGGTTGAATATGATGGACAGAAATATTGTGATTTTCTTAACGCTAATTCTTTTTGTGGCAAGTTTCAACATGATTTCAATTTTATTGGTTTTGATGTTAGAACGCACCCCCATGATTGGTGTGTTGAAGGCTTTGGGCAGCAACGATTGGCAAATTCGTAAAATCTTCCTGTGGAGCGGCTTTCAGATGATTTTTAAGGGTTTACTGTACGGAAATATATTGGGAATTGGTATTTGTTTCCTCCAAAAAACATACAAAATTATCCCCCTCGACCCTGCCAGTTATTATATCAATACGGTGCCGATAACCCTAAATTGGGGCGTTATTTTGCTCTTGAATTTAGCCACAGTTTCCTTAGTAATTTTAGTTTTAGTAATTCCCACATTCGTGATTACCCGCATAGAACCCGTGAAAGCGATTATTTTTCGGAAATGAATAATTAATTCAAAACGGAAGTCTTCATTTGAAATGAAGGTTTCCGTAAAATACACAAAATGAAAATAAATATTCAGACCAAAGTAAATCAAAGCCTGCCAAATGTTTGGAAAGGATTTGATTTGGACTTATTTAAAAAGCTATCTCCCCCATTTCCACCCGTCATCATAAAAGAATTTGGGGGGTGTATGAAAGGTGATAAAGTGCATTTGCAGCTCAATTTCTTATTATTTAAGCAAGATTGGATTTCGGATATAATCGACCAGCAAACCACTGATTCAGAAATATATTTTATTGATGAAGGCATAAAACTGCCCTTCTTTTTATCGGCTTGGCATCACAAACACAGGATGGTAAAAGACGGTTCGGGAACAATTATTATGGATGATATTACCTTCAAAACCCCAACCATATTGACCGATTATATCTTCTATCCGTTGATGTATTTACAATTTTTATATCGTAAACCAATTTATCGGAAAATATTTTCTTGAAATGAAAATCCATTCTAATTTGCAAAGAGTGGATTTTTTACGTTAATTCGTTTCAACAAACTAATAAAACAAATATGAAACTAAACATTACTTGGAAAATTTTTATCGGGATGGCACTCGGAATATTGGTTGGATATTTTATTCATAACCATTACGACTTAGGGCAATTAATTTTAAAAAAAGATGCCGTTCTAACTCCTGAGCAAGCAAAAGCTAATGAAAGCATTAAAGAATTTAGTTCTTATTTACAACTATTATCAAAGGTTTTCCTTCGGATGATTCAGATGATTCTGGGACCTCTGGTATTTTCAATTCTTACCGTAGGCGTTGCCAAATTGGGTGATTTTAAAGTAGTTGGCAGAATAGGAATCAAAACATTGGGCTACTTTTATTTTGCCACAATCCTATCCTTAATTACGGGATTAGTAGCAGTAAATATTCTGAAACCTGGCAAAGTAATGACTCTTGATTTACCCGTAACGGGAACCGACACGGGCATTGAAGCCAAAAAAATGACTTTGGATAATTTTATTACCCACGTATTTCCAAAAAGCATTTTTGAAGCCCTTTCAACTAACGAAGTCTTACAAATTGTGGTCTTCTCTTTGTTCTTCGGAATTGCCTTGGCAGCCATTGGCGATAAAGGAAAAAGTATCACAAAAGCCCTTGATGCTGTTTCGGAAGTGATGTTCAAGATAGTAAGTTACGTAATGAAATTTGCCCCTTATGCCGTTTTTGGCTCGGTGGCGGCGGTTATTACGCAAAAAGGATTGGGGATTTTGGGAGGATATTTATATTTAATAGTTTGCTTTTTTGCTACCTTAGCTTTCTTCATTTTAATCATTTTGCCAGCAATATGTGCCTTTATGAAGATTCCTTATTGGAAATTGTTAGCTTACGTCAAAGATGCCCTTTTCCTTTCTTTCAGCACCGCCAGTTCAGAAGCTTCCATGCCTTTACAGATTGAACAATTAAAGAAATTTGGCGTTTCTGAACGGATTATTAGCTTTGTTTTGCCTTTGGGATACTCCTTCAATTTGGACGGTTCAATGATGTATATGACTTTTGCCACGGGCTTTATTGCTCAAATATATGGTATTGAATTAACCTTGGGACAACAGATTACCATGCTTTTGACCTTGTTGCTCACCAGTAAAGGCATTGCAGGCGTTCCTCGTGCATCTTTGGTTGTAATTGCAGGAACACTCACCATGTTTGGATTACCCGAAGAGGGAATTAGTTTGGTTTTAGCGGTGGATTGGTTATTGGATATGGGTCGCTCGGCTACATCGGTGGCGGGCAATGCGGTGGCAGCCGCTGTGGTAGCGAAGATGGAAGGAGAACTTGTTTTGCAGGAGTAAGTAATTAAGAAATTTTCAGCAAACTTCCCGAAAGTTTTTTCTACTTTCGGGAAATTCTGTTTTACGGCTTATCCTATAATTAATAACTAATTTCTCAATCCCTAATTCTTCTTTCTTTCCCAATAAAAATAAAAAGGTAAACCCGTTGCCATCAACCCCAAACCTGCCAAGGCTTCGGTAGGTTTTTCTATTAAAGTATTGACTATTAAAGCAATACAGAATAATATAAAAATGGCAGGAACGACAGGATAGCCTATTACTTTGTAGGGGCGAGGTGCATCGGGCATTTTTTTACGGAGAATAAATACGCCCAAAGCCGTTGCTCCATAAAAGATAAAAGCCGCAAAGATTAACATATCCGTTAGTTGGTCAAATGTACCCGAAAGCACCAAAAAGGATGTCCAAACGGATTGCAAAATTAACGCTTTTGAAGGCGTATTGAATTTTGGATGAATGTAATCAACGGATTTGAAAAACATTTTATCATTCGCCATCGCATAAAATAATCTGGAAGCCAACAGAATAGTGGTACTCGTACAATTGAAAGTAGCCACCAATATCAGGCAAGAAATCAAAAGCCCTCCCCAAGAACCCAAAAAGTGATTCACCACCGCAACGGCGGCAATTCCATTTTTAGATTCATAAATATTGATAAATTCGTCAATCGGAAGAATATAGAGATAGACAAAATTCATCAGTAAGTAAATCACCATCACCCCTAATGTTCCAAAAATTAAAGCTAAGGGTAAGTTTCGTTGGGGATTCTTCATTTCTCCCCCAATAAATCCTACACTCGCCCAACCTTCATAACCCCAAAAAGCACTTAAACAAGCCAAAGCCAAAGCCTTAAAAAGCGTTGAGCCATTCATGGCGTTTGGGTCATATCTAACACTATTGGTGGTAATATTATCTATGCTGCCGATGCTTGAAGTTAGTCCTAACACAATGATTATCAACATAGTAAGCACCATCAAAGCGGTCAAAACTCGGCTTAGATTTTCTCCTAATTTCAATCCACGATAATTAAAATATGTCAAAGCGATAATTAAAGAAATAGCTACCAGTTTAACACTTAAATTATCAAAAAGATGTACGCCGAAGATGCTAACATCAGCAATAGTTTTGGCAGTTTCTGGAAAAGGAATTAGACTGTTTAACGATTGAGCAAAAACATAAGCGATGGAAGCAATGGAGGCGGTACGGATAACAGCAAAGTTTGTCCAGCCGAAAAGAAAAGCGAAAAAACGATTGTAGATTTTACGGAAATAGACAAACTCACCACCCGAATCTGCTAACATACTGGCAACTTCGGCATTGGATAATGTTCCCGCCAAACTGATTAAACCCGCTATTAACCAAGCACTTAGCACTAAAAGGGGTGATTGTAATTCTGCTGACATGGCAGCGACTTTTTTGAAAACCCCCGTGCCAATCACGGAGCTAATGATAAGAACAATGGCGGAGGTAAGCCCAATTGAACGAACTAATTGACCTTGTGGTTTAGGGTTTTCTGGCATATTTAACAATTTAAGGTTTTAATTTTGAACAAATTAGCCATTTAAGGGCAAAATTACAAACTGGAATGTCGTCCTTTTCCTCTCAACTGCCTTATTCTCACCCCCAATCGCATTATTATCTATCTCAAAATAAAAAACACACACCTTTTCTAAATTAATACTCAATTATTTTATTTATCAACCTCAAATTATTACCTTTGCCTATCTTAATCAACACTCATAAAAATAATTCTATGAAAAAATTACTACCCTTCATATTTCTACTTGTACATTTCACCACTAAGTCCCAGAAGATTAATGAAGCCTACCAATTTCACATAAAATTCGCAGTCAGTAAAATTAAAATTGACGGAAATTTAGACGATGAAGCTTGGAAAAATACGGATGTAGCCAAAGATTTTTGGCTTAGAATTCCTACGGATACCTGCCGAGCGACCAACCAAACCCAAGTCAGATTAACGTATGACAATGATTTCTTGTACGTTGCCGCCATCTGTTTTAAACAGAAAAATGGAGCCGTTACGGTGGAATCCATGAAAAGAGATTATGCTATTCAATACAATGATTGCTTTCAAATTATTTTAGAACCTTTCAATGATTTAACCAATGGCTTTATTTTTGGGGTAAATGCTGCTGGGGCTCAATTGGACGGAATACTTTTTGAAGGTCAAAACTTTAATCCTAATTGGGATAACAAATGGTTTTCGGAAACTAAAAATTTGGATGACCGTTGGGCGGTTGAAATGGCAATCCCTTTCAAATCAATCCGCTACAAAAAAGGGGAAATGAATTGGGGTTTGAATTTTACCCGCAATTATCCCAATGCCAAGGAAGTAACAAACTGGACAAAAATTTCGAGACAATATGCTGGTATTACGCTTGCTTATACGGGCGTATTGGCGTGGAATGTGCCTCCACCAACGCCTAAAGGCAATATTTCAATAATTCCCTATCTTTTGGGAGGAATCAATAAAGACTTTCAAAATAATACGGATGCTACTTTCAGAAAGGATTTTGGGGGAGATGCCAAAATTGCCATTACCTCGGCTTTGAATTTAGATTTAACGCTCAATCCCGATTTTTCGCAAGTAGATGTGGACAGGCAAGTAACTAACTTGAATCGTTTTGAATTATTTTTCCCTGAAAGAAGACAGTTCTTTTTAGAAAATTCAGACCTGTTTAGTAATTTCGGTTTAGTTGGTTTACGACCATTTTTTTCAAGACGTATCGGTTTAGGAGTTCCTATTTCCTACGGGGCAAGGTTGAGTGGTAAACTCAATAACAACCTCAGAATCGGGGCGATGAATATTCAAACCAACTCTTTGGAATTGACGGACAGTACCAAACGTCCCAATCAGAATTTTACGGCTTTTGTCTTGCAACAAAAAATCTTTAAAAGGTCGAGCATTGGTATTATGTTTTTGAATAAAGAATCTTTAAATTTTAATGAAAAAGTCAATCGAGGATTTACGGATTATAATAGAAATATTGGCATTGAATATAATTTGGCAACTGCCAGCAATTTATGGACGGGCAAGGCAATGGTCATGAAGTCTTTTAGCCCCAACAAAACGGGCAATGATGTCATACAAGCCTATAATCTTTACCATAATGGATTTCACTGGAAAATTAATTTACAGTATGAAAACGTAGGACAAAATTATAATCCAGAAATTGGGTTTGTTCCCCGACGTGGATATTACCGTTTCTCTTCACCTAACATTTCCTACGCTATTTATCCTACAAAAGAAAGTAGTAAAATGTTTTTCCAAGCCCCAACCTATTCTTTTGACTATTATTGGAATTCCAATGGACAATTAACTGATGCTACTCATCAATTTGGATATAGTTTAACTAAAAATAGTCTTACCGAATTAGATGTATTTATTAGGACTAATTTTTATAAACTTCAATACGATTTTGACCCAACTAATAAGGGAAGTGATGATGTGTTAAGAGTAGGAAGTGAGCATCGCTACAACACGTTTGGTGTGAATTATTCTTTATCGCCTCGTAAAAAATATACCCTTAGATTTGGTGGAGAATACGGTGGATATTTCGGAGGTGGAAAATTATCGGATATGTCATTGACGATTGGTTATCGTTTTCAGCCCTATGTCAATTTTTTAGCTACCATCAACAATGTGGATATTAGTGATGTGCGAGTACCGATAGAGAACAAACCTGAAAAAATAATAAACTCAAATTTTTGGCTTGTAAGTCCAAAAGTAGATATAACTTTTACCAATAAATTATTTTGGACAACCTTTATGCAGTATAATGAACAAACCCAAAATGTAAATATCAACAGTCGTTTTCAGTGGCGTTATCAGCCCGCTTCGGATATATTTTTGGTTTATACTGATAATTATTTGCCAGGCAGTTTGACTATTAAAAATAGAGCAATTGTACTGAAATGGACGTATTGGTGGAATCTTTGAGTAATTAATAGTTAATAGAGAATAGTTAATAGTAGGTTTTGGACTAATTTTGAGAAAAAATTAATCCAAAACCAATTTGTCAGAGTTACTTTACAATATTTTCATTTATCTCTACCAATTCATTATTTGGGCAGTAAGTCCATTCAATAAAAAAGCAAAACTTTGGATTGAAGGACGGAAAGTCGATTTTCGGTTATCGATTTTCGAAGTTCGTGGTGAAAATCGTAATGAATTTCAAGCTCAAATATCGAAAATCGAAAATTCAAAATTAAATATTAACGCTGAACTACACCCGCACCGAACATCGAACCCCGAACATCGAACATCGAAATTAGCTTGGTTTCACTGTGCTTCTTTGGGTGAATTTGAACAAGGACGACCCGTTATTGAGAAATTTAAAGCAACCTTCCCTGAAGACAAAATTCTATTGACGTTCTTTTCGCCATCGGGTTATGAGATACGAAAAAACTATACTGGGGCGGATTATATTTGTTATTTACCTTCGGATACGCCTTCAAACGCACGAGAATTTATTGAGCATTTCAATCCCTCCATTGCCTTTTTTGTGAAGTACGAATTTTGGTATAATTACCTCCGAATCCTTCACGAAAAGCAAATTCCAGTCATCTCTTTTTCCGCTATTTTTAGAGAAAATCAAATCTTTTTTCAGTGGTACGGTGTTTTTCATCGTAATATATTAAAATTTTTTACCCATATTTTTGTACAAAATAAATCTTCGTTGAAATTATTGCAAAGTATTGGTATTCAGAATGTTAGTATTGGTGGAGATACTCGTTTCGACCGTGTCAAACAGATTGCGGATGCTCGAAAATCATTGCCCATCATTGAAAACTTCAAGAACGGAATGCCTTTGTTAATTATCGGGTCGTGTTGGCAACAAGATTTTGAGGTAATTGCTCCTTTTTTGAATAAATTTGAGAAAGATTTGAAAGTGATAATTGCCCCTCATGAAATTAATATAGAAGAAATTGAACGTTGGAGAAAAGAATTGAACAGTAGCTCAATAAAATATTCGGAAATTGTGGTATGGAGTAATAATCTCTCAAATACTAATACCTATCCTCTAACCCCTAACACCCTAATTATCGACAATATCGGAATGCTTTCATCCCTCTATCAATACGCTGATTTTGCGTGGATTGGTGGAGCATATAGCAAAGGTTTACACAACATTTTAGAGGCAGCGACCTTTGGCTTACCCATGTTTTTTGGTAATAAAAAATACAAAAAATTTCAAGAAGCGGTTGATTTAGAGAGACTTATCGGTGCAGAAGCTATTGCCAATACAGCGGATTTTGACATAGAATTTAGAAAATTATACGATGATTTTGATTTAAGAAATCAAAAATCAGAAATCATTAAAAAGTATGTGGAGGAGAATACAGGGGGGACAGATATGGTGATTGGATTTATTAATATTTTTCGAGATATTCATTAAAACTAAATATTTATCATCAACAGCTGGCTCAAATTGATTTTATTCAGGTTATTGAGGCTCGTGAGAATTTTTTAAAAAAAATACATTACATTTCGCAAACATTTCCTTATAACATTACCAAACTAATCAAAAGTCAAATAATGAAATTAACCACTCGCATCCAATTGATGCTTATGATGTTCCTGATGTTTTTTACTTGGGGAGCTTGGTACGGACAAATGGGAAAATATATGTTCACTACCCTAAAAGCCTCTGGTGAGCAAATTGGTAGTGCTTATGCCACTTTTTCGATTGCCTCCATCATTGCTCCATTCTTTATGGGAATGATTGCCGATAGATTTTTTTCAGCCCAAAAAGTGATGGGAGTATTGAATTTATTAGGTGCAGGTATTCTGTATTTATTAATTCAAAACCAAAATGCCGATACTTTCTTTTGGTATATTTTGGCTTACACTATGACCTTTGCCCCTAATTTGGCTTTGTCAAGTTCAATTGCGATGAACCAGATGCAAAATCCAAGTAAAGATTTTCCGCCCATTCGAGTTTTGGGTACAATTGCTTGGATTGTGGTTACAAATATTGTTGGGTATTATGGTATTGGCGATAAGGTTGCCATTTATCAAATTGCTATGGTTACATCCATTGCTTGGGGACTTTTTGCTTTTACCTTACCCGATACTCCGCCAAAAGCAACGGGAAAAGCTACGATTTCACAGATTTTGGGTACTGATTCTTTTGTACTTTTCAAAGACCGTTCCTTCTTGATTTTCTTTATTTCATCAGTATTGGTCTGTATTCCGTTGGCATTTTATTATGCCCACGCCAATTTATCTTTGACGGAATCGAATATGACCAATGTAGAGAATAAAATGTCGCTTGGACAGGTTTCTGAGGTGGGTTTTATGCTTTTAATACCTTTTGCTTTACAGAAATTTGGCATAAAAAAGATGCTAATTGTGGGATTAATTGCATGGATAACTCGCTTTATTTGCTTCGGTTATGGGGATGGTATTTCATCGGTATGGGTTTTGTACTTAGCCATTATTTTGCATGGCGTTTGTTATGATTTCTTTTTTGTAACTGGACAAATTTATACGGATAATAAAGCGGGAGAAAAAATCAAAAATTCAGCCCAAGGACTCATCACTTTGGCAACGTATGGAATCGGTATGGGCATTGGTTCAATCCTTTCGGGTAAAGTTTTGGACAAATATAGCACGGTTGAAGGAACAGTTACCAAACACGATTGGACTTCCGTTTGGATGATTCCTGCGAGTATTGCGGCGGTGGTTTTGGTATTATTTATTGTTTTTTTTAAGGATAATAAAGTAGTTAGTAGTGAGCAAAAAACCGAAGTCTTCGTTTAAAAGAGATGCCCAATCCGAAGACTTCCGTAAAATAGTTAATAGTCTGTAAATCAATTATTTATATCAAAAATTTCATCATTATAAAATATTTATATGGCAAAAGTTTGTATTATTGGCGGTGGTTTTATTGGGCGATTTTATGCCGATGCCCTTCTCGGACAACGTGGGCGAGATAGTGTTTCGGTGGTATATGCTCGCAAAGAAGAAACCGCAATTCGTTTCGCAACTGATTATTCAATTCCGCATTACACTACTTCGATGGAGGAAGCAATTGCTCATCCCGAAACGGAAGTGGTGGTAATTGCCTTACCGAATCATATTCACGAAGAATCAATTATGCTTTGTGTGAAGCATAAAAAGCCCGTTTTATGCACAAAACCTTTGGGCAGAACCGCCGAAGAAGCACTGCGTATTACAAAGGCTTGTGAAGAAGCGGGTGTTTTTGGGGGATATTTAGAAGACCTCTGCTACACCCCAAAATTTTTAAAATCGCTTCAAAATGTAAAAGATGGGGCAATTGGTCGGGTTTTATGGGCAAAATCTCGTGAGACACACCCTGGTCCACATTCAGATTGGTTTTGGAATATTGAAATGGCGGGCGGCGGTGCAATTTTGGATTTGGGCTGTCATTGCATTGAAATTGCCAGAAACTTTATCGGTAAAGACATTCGCCCCGTTGAAGTGATGTGTTGGGCAGATACGCAAGTGAAACCCATTGATGCCGAAGACCATGCCATAGGTTTGGTGAAATACGAAAACGGTGCAATCGGTCAATTTGAGGTTTCGTGGACGTTCCGTGGCGGGATGGATTTGCGGGATGAAGTGATGGGAACTGAAGGGACAATCTGGACAAATTCATTCCTGCGGACAGGTTTTGAGATGTTCACCACGGGCAAAGGGGGTGGGGGATATTCGGCTGAAAAAGCCGAATCCGCTACGGGATGGCTATTCCCTGTGGGCGACGAAGTTCACGAATTAGGCTACACGAATATGTTTTCGGATATGTTCAACGCCATCGAAGAAAGACGGCAACCCCAAGAATCTTTTTATGATGGTTACGTGGTAAATGCTATCATTGATGCGGCTTACAAATCGGCAAAAACAAAATTGTGGGAACCCGTACAACTACCAGAATGGCGTGGACAAGAAGGTCTCTCTAAACCGTCTGTTTATCAAGAATACGATGCAGAACATTGGTTTATTAAAGATGAAATATTGCCCAATGGCGACGTTAAGATAATTTTGAAAAAGAAAGAAACAGGAGAAATTATTGAAATTGAAAAATTGAATTTAAAATAAATACAACCAAATATTTACTTAAAAATAGAACCATGCTATCTTCTGATGGCATGGTTCTATTGCAATATTCTGTGCGGGAGTGATTAAATCAACAGCCGCCACCATCTCATTTTTCATTCTCCACGCACAGAACAAAATACTAACGTTGAATTATAACTAATCAATATTCTCACCTTGTTCATTTTCCACTATTCCATTTTCGTTCACACCAGGGGAAAGTAATTTTACTATTTCTTCCATAAGTTCCGTAAGGCGTAAATCTGATGAACGTAGTTTAAAAACATTATCCATCAGTCTTACTCCTTTTAAACTGTCATACTCAGGAGCAATGTTAATGATTTGCTGTCTCCAGTTATTGGGAAGAAAATTTTTACAGGCTTTTATCCTGTTTTTTAGTATTTCAGACGTTTTTTTAAATCTTTTAGTGGCATATACCTATAAAGTAATTATATTTGTGTTAGACATTTTTTGTTAAACAGAATTGTAAAACAACGGTCTCTATTTATAAATGGGAATAATGGCTATAATTTAATAATCCAATTAATCATTCGATTGAGACCAGTTTCTTTTGTAAATACTTACATTTGATAGCTTTTAAATTATAACACACAAAACTATAATTTTATGAGTATAACTTAAAATAAAAAGCAGTAAATTTTGAGATTTATTTTTACAAATTTGTGGTAACTTATTTTTAATAATAAATTTCTTTACCACTCCAAAAACTATGAAACGAATCGAAGATAAAATTAGGGTATTAGTAGCCGAGAAAAACATGACATTATTGCAGTTGGCTACTCGTTCAAAAATTACGGAGGCTACTTTGCACGCTATTTTAAATAGAAACGATGCAAAATATTCGCAATTAATCAGACTTGCTGCAACATTAGATGTTAATGTAGCCTATTTAGCTGGCGAAACAACCATCAAAAATATGTCGGTAGTGCAAGAACCACAGACGGGTTATGTTGCGATAAAAGCGGATGAAGTGATTGATATGCAAAAGCAAATCATTGACCTTCAGGGTAAATTATTGGACAAAATGTAATCTTAGTTAAGACTGAAAACGAAAAGGCTAATATTCTCAACAACAGAGTATTAGCCTTTTTGTTTAACGATTAAATCTATCTTTTAATTTCAATAGTGGAGTCTCAATAAAGCGGAAGGATAATTCACAAACTAATATCGTGATTAAAACGACAGATGAATAAAGTAATATATTGAAAGTGAGTGAAGGTAATTGTTGACCGAAAAAATAGTGGATAGAATTGACACAAAGAACAATAACAGCAGGATGATAGATATAAACTCCATAAGATATTTTACCTAAATAATGAATAATCCTCTGTTCTAAATAAATTAATGAATTGTGATTTTGGGAAACATTGAGAATAAAAAAACAAAAAAATATTCCGTAAAATTCCATGTTAAAGCCTGGTACGTGAAAACCCGTTGATAGCATCAAAACTAATATTGAATACACCATTATTTGAACGTCTTTTCTGAACAAAACCTTCAATATTTTCTCCTTTTTCTCAAAAATAAGGTATGCTCCTCCCCCACCGATTACCATAGTCAATATTCTGAATTGACTAAAAAATAATTCAAGATTTTCTTTTATTATAGTTTTAGTTTCAAGAGATAAGTTACTGATTTTGAATACATAGAGCCATGATATTCCTAAAATAGACAGGAAGATTATTAATAATTTGAAGAAGGTTTTAACGGGATTTTTACTTTTGATAATCCAGGGCCAAATGGCGTAAAATTGTTCCTCCACGCCCACTGACCATGTTTGAGCACATAGGTATGGAGAACGATAAAAGACGAAACCTAAATTGGGTAAAAAGAGCAAGAAAAAAGGTAGCCTTTTGAAAAAATCTGCATCAAAATAATACTGGTCTCTGAGCGGTTCGTTGAAAATTGGAATAATTGGGAAAACGAAAAAACCTAAAATTACGATGATAAAATAGAGAGGCCAGATTCTTAGAGTTCTACGGATATAAAAATCTTTGGTGGATATATCCCCTCGGCGTTGTTTTTCACTTAGTAAGAGATAAGTTATCAAAAAACCACTCAACACAAAGAACAATCCAACGCCTAATTTTCCCATATTTTTGATGAAAAAATTGCCGTAATTATTTTCTAAGCCCATCAAATATTTGATTTGCTCGGTATGGTGAATCAGAACAGAAAAGGCAGCAATAAAACGAACTCCGTTGAGGTTAGGAAAATATACTGGTTGATGAGGTTGTTGCATTTATAATTTTTGTGAAACAAAATGGTTTGCAAAATTACATCTTGTAACTTTGAATTCAAATTTTGTTAATTTGTTAATTTGAAATTTGGTTTATTTGAAAACGATTCCTTCGCAAAATATGAATAATGAACAAGTAAATAATCCCCTCCACGGGATAAAATTAGAGATGATTTTGAATCATTTGGTGGAATATTATGGTTGGGAAACGATGGGAATGTTTATTGATATTCGTTGTTTTAATTATGAACCCAGCATCAAATCAAGTCTTGCATTTCTCAGAAAAACACCTTGGGCAAGAACGAAAGTTGAAGAATTATATTTGAGAAGTTTGAAAACTATTTAAAATGGTAAAGGGTAATTTTCGGTTAAAGGTAAACGGATTTGACAATACATAAAGACCAAATCTATAAATGATACTTTGACGTTTTAATTTATCGTAGTAAACTGTTCACCTTTTACCCCTTTTTTAAAAGATTATGGCAAAAATAAAAACATCATTTTTCTGTCAAAACTGTGGACAACAAGCCCCAAAGTGGTTAGGAAAATGCCCATCTTGCGGAGAATGGAATACATTTGTGGAAGAAGTTGTCCAGAAAGATGAACCCACCAAAGGCTCATGGAAAGTTTCAACATCCATAAAAGTAGCCTCAAAACCACGAGCCATTCAAGAAATAAGTTTTGAAGAGCAACCCCGAATTTTTACCAAAGATGCCGAACTAAACCGAGTTTTAGGTGGCGGAATTGTCTTGGGTTCAATGGTTTTGATTGGCGGCGAACCTGGTATTGGCAAATCAACTTTGATGCTACAAATTGCTTTGATGTTGGATAATTATCGGGTTCTGTACGTTTCGGGCGAGGAATCTGAATCGCAAATCAAGATGCGGGCGGAGCGTTTGGAAAATCAGAGTAAAAATTGTTTTATTCTGACGGAAACGCAAACCCAAAATATTTTCAAGCAAATTGAGACTTTTGAACCCGATATTCTGATAATTGACTCTATTCAAACGCTGCAGTCTTCCTTCGTGGAGTCGGGTGCGGGGAGCGTATCACAAGTAAAAGAATGTGCGGCAGAGTTGATGAAATATGCGAAGGAATCGGGTACGCCCGTGTTCATGATTGGTCATATTACAAAAGACGGTTCTTTGGCTGGTCCGAAGGTTTTGGAACACATGGTTGATACCGTTTTGCAGTTTGAAGGCGACCGTCATGGAGCTTACAGAATTCTGAGAACCACTAAAAATCGTTTCGGAAGTACCTCAGAATTAGGGATTTATGAAATGTTGAATACGGGCTTACGGGAAGTTTCTAATCCTTCGGAAATTTTAATCTCTCAACGTGAAGAAGACTTTTCGGGTATCACCATCGGGGCAATGTTGGAAGGAAATCGCCCACTTTTGATTGAAACACAATCTTTAGTTTCCATTGCTACTTACGGAACGCCCCAACGAAGTTCAACGGGTTTTGATGCTAAACGTTTGAATATGTTATTGGCAGTTTTGGAAAAACGGGGCGGTTTTAGGTTAGGAAATCAAGACGTTTTCTTGAACATTGCGGGAGGTTTGAAGGTTGAAGACCCAGGGGTTGATTTGGCAGTTTGTGCCTCCATTGTATCGTCTTACGAAGATATTTCTATTCCGAGTACGGTTTGTTTTGCTGCGGAAGTTGGCTTAGGTGGTGAAATCAGGGCGGTTAATCGAATTGATAATCGGATTTCGGAGGCGGAGAAATTGGGATTTAAGGAAATCTGGATTTCAAAGTATAATGCCAAAGGTTTGGATATGGATTCGTATAAAATAAAAGTAAGAATGGCGGCAAAATTGGAAGATGTGTTTATGCAGATTTTGAGGAATCAACCGTAAATAAGATATGGTACTAAATTCAAAACTCAGTGTGTAACACCTTATATTATAGATTTCTAAAACCTATAATATAAGGTGTATAGCTAAGTCAAGACGTAACTGAAATCTAAAAATCGCATAAATCATGGGTTATGAGATGGGTTGAAAGCTCTTTCTACTTTTCGGAAAGTTACACGAAGTAGCTTTGACTCTCGACCCCCTACTCACTTACCGCTAAATCCGCAGAAAATATACCTGTTCCAGCATTTTGCTTGAAAGATTTTAAAATCCATCCCCCACCCACCACATCATTTCCTTCGTAAAAAACGGCTGCTTGCCCAGGGACAACACCCGACACTGATTCGTGGAAATTTACTTTCATTTTACCATTTTCTTGAAAAATTGTGGCGGGTGTACCATCATCTTTGTAACGCACTTTCGTGATGGTTTCCAACGGTTTATCGATGGAAGCGTATTTGGATAAATTCAATTGCCCCACCATCATTCCATCCCTTTCAAGGTCATAATCACGTCCAATCACTACTTCATTACTATCTTTTCTAATTTCGATAACAAAAGCAGGATAGCCCAAAGCGATGCCTAAACCCTTTCGTTGCCCGATGGTATAAAACGGATAACCTTCGTGTTTACCGATAATTTTCCCTTCGGTATTGATAAAATTACCGCCTTTCACCCGTTCTTCCAGCCCTTCCACACGTCGTTTGATAAAGCCCCGATAGTCATTATCAGGTACAAAACAGATTTCGTAGCTTTCGGCTTTATTAACCAAATCCATAAAACCACGTTCCGAAGCCATTGCTCTAATACTCGTTTTGGTCAGACCACCCAAGGGTAATTTTGTCCGTGCCAGACTCTCTTGCGAAACGCCCCAAAGCACATAACTTTGGTCTTTCCAAGCATCAAATCCCTTTGAAATAATGTGTCGGTTGTTTTCTTCACGGATGTTTGCGTAATGTCCCGTAGCGATAAATTCACAGTCCAATTTGTCAGCACGTTTCAGCAAAGCATCCCATTTAATGTGCGTATTGCACATCACACAAGGATTCGGCGTGCGTCCTTCGATGTATTCGCCCGTGAAATAGTCGATTACGGCATCGCCAAATTCATTTCTAATATCCAGAATATAGTGTGGGAAACCCAATTGTACGGCCACATTGCGGGCATCGTTAATGGAATCTAAGGAACAGCAACCTGTTTCCTTTTTTGTACCGCCCGAGGAGGCGTAATCCCATGTTTTCATCGTCATTCCGATGACTTCGTAGCCTTCTTCGTGAAGCATAACTGCTGCCACTGAACTATCAATACCGCCACTCATGGCAACTAAAATTCTTCCTTTTTTACTCATTTTGTTCCTGACAAGGGTTAAATGCCCTCCGTTTATGGTTATTGGTGATTAATTATGGGTGAAACCGAATAATGATACAAAGTTAGAACATTCTTAACACATTGCTATTCTTTTTGGTTCTAAGCAAGTCCATTCCTACTTTTGCAAACAAAAACAGTGAAATGAAAATAAGTTTCTATTTTCAATAATCAATAACCAATGCTAAAGACTCTTATAAAAGTATCAAATATCAATAATCTCTCAGATGCACGTTATTGTGCGGGAATGGGCGTGGAAATGTTAGGTTTTTCGATGGATGAATTATCGATTGAAAAATTCAAAGAAATGCGTGGCTGGTTGGCTGGCGTGAAGATTGTGGGCGAAACAGATTCGCAGGATATTCTGAAAATAATTGAACTGAATGATACTTATCAGCCTGATTATCTGCAAGTTGATGATTTCCAGAATATTGTTGAGATTCAAAAAATTGGAAAACCTATCATTTTGAAAGTGGATTTTGCTACGGCAAATTTACCCGCACTTTTTCAGACTACGAAGGGTTCGGTAGCCTATTTTTTAATCGAAAATACGGATGATTTTGGGGTAATTGATGATGCAGTTTTGAGCCAATTAGACGCTTGGTCATTTCTATATCCTTTAATTTTGGGCTTCGGGGTAAAAGAATCAAATGCAGATAACCTCTTGGAACAAACCCAATTATCAGGATTTGCCCTAAAAGGAGGCAATGAAATCAGACCAGGTTTTGGCGATTCTGAAGAATTAATGAATATCTTGGAGATATTAGAGACTGACGATTAGGACTTCGCAGGAAGTCTGTCATCGTTTGATTTGGTAACTTTAAAGCTGAGGTATACTCCCATACCCAACAACAGGATTGCGAGAAGAACGAAAATCATCGGCGGTTGATTAAAGTTTGTAAGGATATAAAATTCATAAAAATTTCTGATTACTTTGTGATGTTAAGAGATAAATTATACATCAGTAGTTAGCAACAGAACAAAAACATAACCAAAAATAAATGAAAATTAGACAATTGCAAATATTTTAGTAATTATTTCGTCTAATTTTTTATCTAACGGTAAATTATTGGATAACCAGTTGATTTTCAAACCATCACGCTCCATTTTTCGGTAATAAGTCATCTGTCTTTTCGCAAATTGGTGGATGGCAACATTCAATCGTTCAACCATGATTTCGTAAGGCATTTCACCCGTCAAATATTGGGTAATAAACTTATATTCCAAACCATAAAAAATCAATTTTTCGGGCGGGATTCCCTTGTCAATCAAGGCTTTAACTTCCTCAATCATGCCATGTTCGAGGCGATGATGTAAGCGTTTTGTGATGGATATACGGCGGAATTCCATTTCTGGATTTAAGCCAAAAATAATAAATTCGGGAATGTTGGGAAGGGAGACTGTGAAATCAGGATTTTGTTGTAAAAACTGATTAATTTCAATGGCTCTAATCAAGCGTTTGCGAGTAGAAATATCCGCTTTTTTGTTATATTCAGAAGGGTTTTCTTGAAAAATTTGGATTAATTCTTCGGTGGATTTTTCAAATAAATTGAGTCTTAAATCTTCATCAATTGGAATAGCCGTAAATTCATAACCTTTCAAAACGGCTTCTAAATACATCCCAGAACCTCCGCAAAGAATGGGCATTTTTCCTCGGGCAATAATACCTTGATAAACTCGCTGAAAATCTTGCTGAAAAAGATGAATGTGGTATTGCTCACCAGCGTCCAGAATATCAATCAAGTAATACGGAACAATTTGATTATCAACGATGTATTCTTTTAAATCCTTGCCCGTGCCAATATCCATTCCCCGATAAACCTGTCGAGAATCCCCACTAATAATTTCCCCATTAATTCGATGAGCTAATTGAACCGCTAAGTGGGTTTTTCCACTGGCAGTTGGACCTAATATTACAACTAAGGGTAGATTTTGAACCATTATTTTAAGCTAAAACTAAATCATCTTTTTTAATGGCTTCATAAGCGGCAAGAAGTTTATCCATTACTTCAAATTTGCTTTCAATTGTCGTAATTACACTTGATTTATACGCTTCTTGTTCATTTACCGATAAGGTGGAAATGTATACATGAAGTTGTGAGGCAATATTTTGCTTTTCTTCTTTCGAAGTAGCTTCTTTTATGGATTGCTGATATTTTTTGATTAATAATTTATCCATGATTATGATAAGTCAATTGTAATTTGTTGGATAATATTTCTGTAACTGATTGCTTTTTTGATAAGAAATTCAAATTTTTCATCATCACCAAACGGCGGGTATGTCAAAATAGAGTCGTCAATTTCTAACAAATACTTTTCCAATAACCGTCTCAATTCTAAACTTTCTTCGTGGTGGTTCATTAAGTAAAGATAAATATTTTTCTGTAATTTCAAACAAAAAGACTACATCAATAATCGCCAAATAGCCGATAAAAATATCCCTAAAATAGCAAAAGGCGTAAGCACTTTCCAAGTTAAATACATTAATTGGTCCACCCGCAAACGTGGAAATGTCCAGCGAATCCACATTTGTAAGAAGATGGCTGAATAGGCTTTCAACAATAACCAAACTAAACCCCACAAGGCTCCTACCCACGTATTAGGCTCGCCCGAAGTCCAGTCTGCCAATCTCAAAAATCCGATGTTCGGAAAGGGGGTATTCCATCCGCCAAAAAACAATATTGCTCCCAATACGCTAACTAACAGCATCATACCGTATTCAGAGAGGAAAACCAAACCCCAACGCATTCCAGAATATTCAGTATGAAAACCGCCCACTAATTCAGATTCAGCTTCGGGCAAATCGAAAGGAGAACGATTACATTCTGCCAAAGAAGCAATAAAAAAAATCACGTAAACGGGCAAGAAAAAGGGGACTCGGATGATGTTCCAAGAAAGAAACCCACCAACATTTGTGATGTCGATGTGTAAAGATTTTAGTCCGAAAAGATAATTGGTTTCTGTAGTATAAATGCCTTGTTGCTGGCTAATTTCCTGTAAACTAAGGCTTTGTGAAATCATTACTACGCACATAACGGATAGTGCAAGCGGAATTTCGTATGAAATAATTTGTGCCACCGACCGCATCGCTCCAAAAAGTGAATACTTATTATTAGAAGCCCAACCCGCCATTAAAATGCCAATAATATCAATGGAAATAATGGCTAATAGATAAAATAAACCAATATCCACCTTCGAGCCTTGCAAATACTCGCTGGGTCCGAGCGGTATAACGGCAAAACCTGCAAAAACGGCAATGAAAATCAAGCAAGGGGCAATCAAGAAAAGCCTTTTATTGGCTAAGGCTGGAACAATATCTTCTTTTTGAAGGAGTTTGAGTAAATCGGCAAAAACCTGTAACAAGCCAAATTTTCCAACTTCCATCGGACCCAAACGGTCTTGCATAAAAGCGGAAACTTTGCGTTCGGCATACACCCCAATAACGGTATTGGCAAGAACGAGGCTGAGGCAAATTATTAAGGCTATGTACATTTATTTGGTAATGGATTTTCGATGCTTCGCTATAAACGAACTGAGTTTTTAGCCGTTGTTTATATTCTTTTTTGCAATAAACTTAACATCCTTTGTTGGTATATTCTACCAACAACATGAGCGTCAGGAACTCGCCAATTAATAAAATAATTATGTATATTGTTGATATTCTCGCTCACCCTAATTTGCAATTGGCGTGGAATGGTAAAGCTAAGTTATCGCAATTCATCAATAAATACTTTCAATTATCAATTTTTACCAATCCATTCAAACAATAAAACTTATTTTCTGCCACTTTTTTCCAATAAATTTTGTGATTATGTTCAATGTCGGCATCGCTGTAATTGGGGTTGTGGTAGAGATGATAGACCAACGATTTATTGCGAGTCGATTGGAGTTTTACGCCAATTTTCTCTAAACGCCATTCTACATCCGAGTCTTCACCAACGCCCGCAATGACGTAATCTTCATCAAAACCGTTTATTTCTACTAAATGCTTCTTTAAAATTGCCCAATTACACCCATAAATTCCTGACCGACCAGATGTATTTATCCATTCGTAAGGCAGATAAAAACCGTATTTGAAACCCTCTTCCACATGAAAAGCCAAGCGAGTCAATTTCAGCATATTTAAGTCTTTTTCCTGCAAAAACTTTTTAGAATAATCTTGATTTAAGAAAACTCTTCTGCCAAAACAAGCCACTTTTTCGTGAACATTATTGGTATATTCTTTCAAGAAGTGCTTGTGCGGTACACAGTCGCCATCTAAAAAAGCAATAATTTCTCCCTCTGAAAGCCTCAAAGACTGGTTTAAAGCACGATTTTTACGAAAACCTAAGTCTTCCTGAAAAACGTGTTTTATCACAAGCGAACTATTTTTTTGATAATTCTCAATGAACGTTTTGGTTGCTTCGGCATCATTATCTTCCGAGACAATCACCTCAAAATCTTTAAAACTTTGACGTTCCAATCCCATCAAAATAACTTCTAAGTTATCAAGGCGTTTGTAGATGGATATTATTACGGTTATTTTCATTTATGAAACCAAAGAAGCCACCAAAGCCTTCTCCAATGCTTGTTCAAAATCTTCGATTAAATCCTCAACGGCTTCCAAGCCAACGGCAATTCTTACCAAACCGTCCGTGATGCCAACCTCGGCTTTTTGTTCAGCATTTAGTTTTGAATGGGTGGTGGATGCAGGGTGGGTAATGATGGTACGGGTATCGCCCAAATTGGGTGAAATTGAGGCAATTTTTAAGTATTTCGACATTTCGTTCACTACCTCAAAACCACCTTTTACGTCAATTGTTAAGATGGCACCGCCCATTTTCATTTGTTTTTTAGCTAAATCATACTGTGGATGAGAAGTTAAAAACGGATATTTCACCGCATTCAGGGCTGGATTTTTTTCCAACGCTAACGCTAATTTCATGGCATTACTCGAATGTTTTTCCATACGTAAGTCCAGAGTTTCCAGACTTTTAGACAATATCCAAGCATTAAAAGGCGACATCGAAGGTCCTGTATGACGAGCAAAGAAACGGATTTCTTTAATCAAATCCTCCCGCCCACACACAACTCCTCCAAGCACCCGCCCCTGACCGTCAATATATTTGGTTGCCGAGTGAATCACCAAGTCTGCACCCCAATCGGCGGGGGTTTGGATAATGGGTGTGGCAAAGCAATTATCCACCGCCAAAATCAAATTATGCTTGGCTTTTAACTGACAAATTCCTTCCAAATCAATCAATTCCAAACCTGGATTGGAAGGGCTTTCGCAGAATAAAAATTTCGTATTTCCTTGAATGGCATTTTCCCATTCCGTTAAATCGTGGCCATTTACAAAAGTACAAGTAATACCAAATTTTGGGAGAATTTTCGTCAAAATTTGAATGCACGAGCCAAAAAGGGCTTTTGAAGCCACCACATGGTCGCCTTGTTTGAGCAATGCCGCCATTGCTGCATAATTTGCCGCCATGCCCGTGGCGAAAGCGATACCGTCTTCGGTATTTTCAAGCATACACATTTTATCTACGAACTCATCCACATTGGGGTTCATGTAGCGTGAATAAATATTTCCTTCTTCTTCTTCGGCAAAAATGGCACGTCCTTGTTCGGCACTTTCAAAAGTAAAACTTGAAGTAAGATATAGGGGTACAGAATGTTCACGATTTTGAGAACGTTCTGCCTGAATTCTAATGGCTTTGGTCTGTTTTTCCATAGTAATTTTTTGTAACACGGACAGCATTGTCCTTTGTTGATTAATTTTTTGCGGACAAGGCTGTCCGTATTACAGTTATTGATTATAATATTTCTTTAACACATAACGTATTGAGGAATAAGAGTTTAACAAGGCTGAGTTGCTCTGCTTTTTATCCATCCAAGCCAATTTTTCAATGTCTTCTTCGGCTTGGGGTTTCATCTTGGAGTCGTCTAATAACTCCATGGCATACCATTTTGTTTGCTTCAAAATATCTATGTTTTTGTAGGTATAAGTATGAAAAGTGGTACATAGTTTCTTACCCAATTTTGCCTTTACCCCACATTCTTCTTCCACTTCTCTGATGGCTGCCATTTTTGATGATTCACCTTTGTCTAATTTTCCTTTGGGTAAATCCCATTTTTTTAAACGAAGCATCATCAGGATTTTATCCTCTTTATTTTTCACAATGCCACCCGCCGCTTTCAAGAGTTTATATTGAGATTTTATTAAGTCTTCAATATTTTTTTTATCATCAGAAATCAAAGTAACTGAGTGCAAGTGAGGTAGTTCAGTAGTTTTAATAATCGTGAAAAGCCTTGTAATAGTTGGAGGCAGAATATTTATAATCATCACATGACCCGCTAAGTTTTCGGGCTTTATGGCTTCTAATTGGGCATCAATCAAATGATCAAATTCGGTAGTTGAGTGCGATTGAGCCTTTTTATGACTAATAATTTTGATAATATATTCGTTGATAAAGATGGTCATTTCTTCTGATTTTAACGTAAAATTAAACTTTTTGTAATGAAACATACACGAGAGTTTCTATTTTTGCAAAAGAATTAACAAAACCACACAAATGGCACAACGTACCCTTGCTGAAAATGTGGCTTCGATGTTGCTCGAAGTCCAAGCGGTTAGATTGAATCCCGATATCCCCTTCAAATGGGCTTCGGGCTGGAATTCACCCATTTATTGCGATAACCGAATCACGCTTTCATTTCCCAAAGTCCGAACCGCTATCAAAAATGGCTTGGCATCCGCCGTGCAAGCATATTGGGGCGATGTCGAAATGATTGCGGGAGTGGCAACGGCAGGAATTCCGCAAGGGGCTTTGGTGGCAGATTGGCTTGAATTACCCTTTTGTTACGTCCGCCCTGAACCCAAAAAACACGGAATGGGTAATCAGATTGAAGGGGCAACTATCAAAAAGGGGCAGAAAGTAGTGCTGATTGAAGACTTAGTTTCCACAGGGGGAAGTTCATTAAAAGCCGTTGATGCCTTGCGTGAGGCGGGGGCAAACGTTTTGGGAATGGTTGCCATTTTTACCTACGGATTTGAAATTGCCAGAAAGAATTTTGCCGATAAAGACCTTAACTTTTACACGTTGAGTGATTACGAGACGCTTATCGGAGAAGCCATGAAAAAGAATTATATCTCTGAAAGCCAGATGATTACCTTGCAGGAATGGCGAGCGAATCCTTCGGAATGGAATATATAAGGTGATAAAAATTAGGTTTTAGAGAGTAGATTTTAGAGTATAGTTTACCCAAAAAAAGGCTTGTAAGTTATAAAATTTGCAAGCCTTTTTTATTTACCAAAAACTTGCGTTATTTGCTGAATAAACTAAAACAATCCACAACATGAAAAAACAAATTTCTTTCTTATTTGCCTTAATAATGTTTGCCTCCGCTGCTCTTGCCCAAAATATGGGAAAAAGTATCGAAGGGAAAATCGTTAAAAGTACCATGATGGGCAAAGATGTAAAATATACCATTTATCTACCCGCTGGTTATGAAACCTCTGAAAGGTCTTATCCTGTGGTTTATTTACTCCACGGATATTCTGACGATGATACGGGCTGGTTGCAATTTGGTGAAATTAATCGCCTTGCCGACAAAGCCATTGCCGACGGCACAATTCCACCCATGATTATTGTAATGCCCGATGGTTTTGTTAGTTTTTATATGAATTCTTATGACGGAAAGGAAAAGTATGAGGATTTTTTCGTGAAAGAATTTATACCGAAGATAGAAAAAGATTATAGAATCAAGGCACAAAAGCGTTATAGGGGTATTGCGGGACTTTCGATGGGCGGTTATGGTTCCATGAATCTTGCCCTTCGCAATCCAGATTTATTTGCCGCAGCCGCCCCTTTGAGTGGTGCTTTTTATGATGATAACACAATTACCAATATGGATGAAGCCAATTGGACTCGTGCTTATGGACAATTATACGGGAGAGATTTGAAAGGAAAGGACCGTTTGACAAAGTCATGGCAAGAGAATTCACCCATTAAAATGGTGGAAACAAAGTCAGCCGAAGAACTCAAAAAAGTGAGATATTGGATTGATTGTGGCGATGATGATTTCTTGACGAAAGGTAACTGCCTTCTGCACGTTGCTTTAGCGGAAAAGAAAATCCCCCACGAATTCCGTATGCGTGAAGGAGGACACACATGGGACTACTGGCGGACGGGAATCATTCCAGCGTTGGAATTTATTGGAAAAAGTTTCCATCAATAAGTTCAGTTATCAGTCATTCCTAAACAGTTATCAGTAAATAGTTATCAGTAAACAATGAAACTCGCGGCATTAAAATCGGACTCATTTTAACTGATAATTGTTCACTGTTTACTGATAACTGACTTTATATTTCTTCCCAGGCAATGACCTGATAAACCCTTGAAATTCAAGATTTAAGAGTAAAGATGACAGTTTTGCCACGTGGATTTGAGATTGCCATGCAATGTCATCAATCTGCATTTCTTGGTTTTTATGGAGCAAAGACATCACTTGACTTTCTTCTTCGGTGAAATTGGAAAAATCTATTGTAACCTCTTGGTTTTTGCTTTTCTCATGTCCTTCCATATCCCAATTTAGGGCTTCGATTACATCTTTTATGCCCGTAAAAATCTGGGCTTTGTTCTCTTTTATGAGTTTATTACAACCTTCTGAAAAGGACTTTCCAATCTGCCCTGGCACTGCAAAAACGTCTCTATGATAATTATTGGCATATTCTGCCGTGATTAATGCCCCTCCTTTCACGGCGGCTTCCACCACAATTGTAACGTCCGCCATGCCCGCAATGATTCTATTCCTTTGGGGAAAAAATCTTGGATCGGGCTGTGTGCCGAAGGTCTGTTCAGTCAGAATCCCCCCATTTTCTTGCATCTGAATGGAGGTTGTTTTGTGTTGATAGGGATAAATAAAATCAATGCCACTCGCCATTACGCCAATGGTTGAAACGTTATTTTTTAAGCAAGATTTATGGGCAATAATATCAATTCCATAAGCCAATCCACTGATAATCAAAGGATTGAAAGTAGCTAATTCGCCAACAATTTGTTCCGTAATGACTTTTCCATATTCCGTAGATTTGCGTGTTCCTACAATGGCAACGGTTTTAGTAGTATTCAAATCTGCCTTGCCTTTGTAATACATCAATACGGGAGAATCATACAATTGTTTCAACCGATTCGGGTAATTTTTATCGGTATAAAAAAGCAACTCAACTTCTTGTTTATCAGCCTCTTGAATAATTTTCCAAGCGTTTTCTAATACTGATTTATCCTGTAAGTTTTGGGCAATGGTTTTGCCAATGTTCGGAATTTTGAGGAGTTTGGCAACGGGCGTTTTGAAGGCTTCTTCCGCCGAACCACAATAACTAATTAACTGACGGACAAGGACATCGCCAATTTTTGGAATAAGTGTAAGGGCAACTTGGTAGAGTTTATCTTGGGTGGTTGGCATCATGCTTCGTGGTTCGATGTTGATAATTCGATGTTTGGATTTGCCCAGCGATACATCAACTACGAAGCAAAAATAAAATTCCTTTTTCACTAAACAAATTGTTACCTTACATTTCTATTTTTCGACTAATTAAGTAATTGAAAATCAGTATCTTAGTAAATAAATAAAATCCCTAATTAAACTATGGCAAATCAAAAAAAGTATGCACTCGTTCTCAGTGGAGGTGGGTTCAAAGGATCTTTTCAAATTGGAGCTTTACAATATTTAATGGAAAACGGGATTCGCCACAATGACGGAACAATTGTGGCGAATCCCAAATTTGATTTTATTGCGGGTGTATCAGTGGGAGCTTTGAATGGTGCTTTTATGGCAATGGAAGATTTTGAGGGATTAAAACAACTTTGGGAAGACGTAAAAACCAAAGAACCGAGCGAAATTTATACCTCTGATTTAGTAGAAATTAAAGGCGATAAGATTCAAACAAATTTTAATGGAATTCTCAAAAAAATTCAACCTGATTCACTATTTAATGTTGCTTTTAAATTCATTTTTCAGAAGCAAAAACTATTGGATGCCATTGGTGAAAATTTCAATAAAATCAAATCTATTGCCGACAGTCAGCCCTTGCGGAATACGCTCATACGGGTAATCAAGCGGGATAAATTTAAAATTCTCTTCAAAATGGGCTTTGCTTCTTTGGTCAATACCGAGTATTATTCGCCCATGCCAAAGGATTTTGATTCAGATGAAGAATTGGTAAAAGCCATCTTAGCTTCGGCGGCTTTACCCATGGTTTTTCCTTATATTAGTACCGTTACTTTCCGAAAAGATGGCGTTCCTATTACCACCAGAAACCTTACTGACGGCGGTGTACGGAATATTTCGCCACTTTATGATGCCATTTCTTATGTAAAAGAAAATGACCAAAACGCTGATTGGCATTTTATTATCATCAATTGCTCTGCTGATGAAGAACACGTTGATACCAGCAATACCGACCCCAACGTAGTTGGCTATGCTTTCAGAGCATCCAATGATATTTTAACCAATGAGGTTTTAGGAAATGATTACAAAATATTTTTATTGATAAATAGTTTAGTAGAACAAGCAGCATTGAAAGATATGACACTTTTGGAAAGCGATGACTTACCATTAATCAAATTCAAATACAAAGTTATCCGTCCTGATGACCCAAATATTTTAGGAAGTGATACGTGCGACACACTTGATTCAAGAAGAGGAACGCTTGAATTTAGGGAATTTAAAGGCAAGGAAATTGCCCAAAGAGAGATGGAAATGGTGAATGATCGTAATTGGTCATAATTTATTTTTTTACAGGAATAAGGTAATCCATTTTAATGATGCCTTATTCCTACAAAATTAATCGTCATTGTTATCAAAATTCTCTTCTTCCTCCTCATAACTTTCTTCCTCCTCCAAAGAATCCCGCAAATACCCCATAAACGATTTTATCTCATCTAATTTGTCAATCACGCCTTGATTAGCGTTTTTCTTTTTCTTCTTATTTTCCAGAGCCTTCTTCGCTCCGTCAATCGTATATCCTTGACCATCAACTAAATCTACAATTTCTTGAAGGAGTTTAATATCGTCTGGCGTGTATTTTCTATCGCCCGAACGGTCTCGTTTGGGTTCAAGAGTTGGGAATTGTTCTTCCCAAAAACGTAACTTCGAGATATTCATATCAAACATCTGAGCCACTTCTGAAATTGAATAATAGCGTTTAGTAAGGACTTCCATAAATTTATCACGAGGGTTAAATCGTGTTAAAAACAAAGCGAATTAATTGAGAAATGTGGCGATTTGAAAACTTGAAAATGGTTTAACTAATCAATATTATGTAATTTTGCAGACTTTTCAAGTAAACTTTGATTTTTTATCAAGTTAATTAATAAAATATTATTTCGGAAATATAAAATCCGAAATCGAAAATCCAAATTCCGAAATCGAAATGACTTCCAGAGAAATACGTCAGCAATTCTTAGATTTTTTTGTCTCAAAAGGACACCTCATTGTTCCCTCTGCACCCTTGGTTGCCAAAAACGACCCAACTTTGATGTTCAATAATTCGGGAATGGCTCAGTTCAAGGATTATTTCTTGGGCAATGGTACGCCACCTTCAAAACGAATCGCTGACACCCAAAAATGTTTGAGAGTTTCGGGTAAGCATAACGATTTAGAAGACGTAGGATTTGATACCTATCATCACACGATGTTCGAGATGTTAGGCAACTGGTCTTTTGGCGATTATTTCAAAAAAGAGGCTTTGACGTGGTCGTGGGAGCTTTTGACGGAGGTTTACAAATTACCGAAAGATAGAATTTACGTGTCCGTTTTTGAAGGGGATGAAAAAGATGGTGTACCTTTCGACCAAGAAGCATGGGACATTTGGAAATCAATGGTGGGCGAAGACCGTATTATTTTAGGCAATAAAAAAGATAATTTCTGGGAAATGGGCGATACTGGTCCGTGCGGTCCTTGCTCAGAAATTCATATAGACTTAAGAGATGCTGATGAGGTTGCCAAAACATCAGGCAAGGGATTAGTAAATGCCGACCATCCGCAAGTTGTCGAAATTTGGAATAACGTATTTATGCAATTTGAACGCATGGCAGACGGTTCGCTTGTGCCTTTGCCTTCAAAGCACGTGGATACGGGTATGGGTTTCGAGCGTCTGTGTATGGCAATTCAGGGTAAACAGTCAAATTATGATACCGATGTTTTCTCAAATACGATAAAATTTATTGCTGATAAAGCGGGTAAAGTTTACGGTCAAGAAAAGTGGGCAGACATTGCCCTAAGAGTAATTTCTGACCATATTCGTGCCATTGCTTTTGCCATTGCCGATGGACAATTACCCTCAAATAACAAGGCTGGTTACGTGATTCGCAGGATTTTACGTCGTGCGGTTCGTTATGGATATACCTATTTAGGCTTCCGTGAACCGTTTATGAATACCATTATTCCTTTATTGGCAGACCAATTTGATGGCGTTTTTCCTGAATTAAAAGCTCAACAAGATTTTATTCAAAGAGTGATTTTGGAAGAGGAAAATTCATTTTTGAGAACCTTGGAAAATGGTTTAAAGCGTTTGGATGAAATTACTTCTCAAATCGAAGCGTCGAACCGTCCAAAAAACGGAGTTATCAATGGAGATATTATTTTTGAATTATCAGATACTTTCGGTTTCCCAGTTGATTTAACGGCATTGATTGCTCGTGAAAAAGGATTATCCATTGATGAAGAAGGTTTTAAAACCGCCCTACAAGCTCAAAAAGACCGTTCTCGTAAGGATTCATCCAAAGAAGCAACCGACTGGGTAATTGTTTCGGATGAAGATTTTGACTTTGAATTTGTGGGTTATGACGAAACGGAAACCGAAGCAAAAATTATCAAATATCGTAAGGTGAAAACCAAAACGGCAGCATCCACTGGGGGCAATGAAGTGCATATTGTGTTGGATAAAACGCCATTTTATGCTGAGATGGGCGGACAAGTGGGGGACTCTGGTCAATTAATAATTAATAATGAACAGTTAATAGTTATTTCTGACACGAAGAAAGAGAATGATTTATTTATTCATATTTGTACGGATAAGAATTTTGATAAGTTTATTGAAGCATATTTAGCCAACAGCCAACCGCTAACAGCAAACATTAACACTGAAAGAAGACACCGAATTACCCAAAATCACACCGCTACGCACTTGATGTTGTCTGCGATGCGTCAGGTTTTGGGTTCTCATGTTTCACAGAAAGGGTCTTATCAAAATGAAGAAGTTACTCGTTTTGACTTTGCCCATTTCTCGAAAGTTACGGATGAAGAATTAGCTCAAATTGAGATAATTGTTAATGAGAAAATTCGGGAGAATATTAAGTTAGACGAAAAGCGAAATGTGCCAATCAAAGAGGCAGTTGCAGCAGGAGCAACGGCAACATTTGGTGAAAAATACGGTGATTTTGTCAGAGTAATTACTTTCGACCCCAAATTCTCAGTGGAACTTTGTGGAGGTACGCACGTACCCGCAACGGGCGAAATTGGTTTGTTCAAATTCGTAGCGGAAAGTTCAGTTTCTGCGGGTGTACGCCGTGTAGAAGCATATACGGGCGAAAAAGCCCTTTCAGTTATCAATGAACAGTTATCAGTTATCGAAGAGTTGAAAAGTCTTTTTAAAGGTCAATCAGACTTAGTTAAAGCCGTAAAGACTTTGCAAGAAGAGAAAGGGTTTTTAGCGAAAAAGATAGAGGTTTTGGAAAATGAAAAACTCCAAGAAATTAAAGAAAAATTGTTTGCCAAAATTATTTCAGTGGGTACAATCAATATGATTGCGGAGGTGGTTGAAGTTCCATCTGCCGATGCTTTGAAGCAATTGGCGTATGAATTAAAAGCAAAAATTGGAGATTTATATTGTGTTTTGGGAGCAGAAATTGGAGGAAAACCACAATTGGCAGTAATGATTGCCGAGAATTTAGTAGAGAATAATAAATTGGATGCGGGTAAAATTATCCGTGAAATGGCAAAGGAAGTAAAAGGCGGTGGCGGCGGTCAAGCCTTCTTTGCTACGGCGGGCGGTTCGGACGTTTCAGGCTTGGCGAAAGCAATTGAGAAGGCGAAGAGTTTTGTTTCGTAAATATTTGAAATGACAAAATGATTTTTTAATTTTAAACGTTTATGAAAGAAACCATGTTAAAACATTTTAAGAAGTGAAAGCGACCATTCTCAAAAGACTTGATGAGGCTATCGCAGATGATTCGCCTTCTCCAGATATAGACGAATTGTTAGATAATTTCAATGAAATAAACGCTCTGATTGAAGACGTAAAGAAATCAATGCAATAATAAAATCTGTAAGAACATGGTAAATTTTAATTTTAGCGAGTATTTTCAGAAATTAGACCAAGCAAAAGACTGGCTTGCAAAAAGTTATGTAGAAAGAGAATGGTTTATGTATTATGATGACCTTTCAAAAGAAGAACAGAAGGTATTTAAGGAAGCCTTTAATCAATACTTGCGTGAGAAAAATGTTTATTTCAAAGAGCAAATAGCCATTGGAAAACAAATGATGGTGGATGCTGGAATTCCAATTTCTTAATCATACAGTTTCTGCAAAAAGTCCCAAAATGAAACCTTTTGGGGCTTTTTGCTCGTTGTATCAAAGAATAACACAATATTAAATACTAATAACGATTACATAGATTTTGAGTTTTAAACTCAAAAATCTTTTCAATTAACACACATGATAAAGAATTATTATAATGAAAAGTGGCAGGAATTTAGTCTTGGCTACGATTCCCAAAAGCGTTATGCCATTTCCACGTATGGGCGTTTGGTGAGTTTTATGGACAAAATCAAAGATGGGGAAATCTTAAAAGGAAGTCTCACAAGCGGGTATAATTCTTTCAGATATAGGATATTTGCCAACAAAAAAGTAATCAATAAGAATATTCTTTTGCACAGAATTGTGGCGGAACAGTTTTTGCCAAGAGAAAATGAAGAACACAAATTTGTGATTCATTTGGATTTTGATAAAAACAATAATCGCATAGAAAACTTAAAATGGGCAACCAAAGAACAATCAGAACTTCATAATCGCAAGAACCCTGATGTTATTCAAGCAATCAGTAATATGGTTGATGATATTCGTAAAGGGAAAAGAAATAAATTGAATCCTTCAAAAGTTTTGTTTATTAGGGAAAAATTGGATGATCCAAACCGTAAAACACGCATGAGAATCCTCGCAAAACAGTTTGATGTAAGTGAAATGCAATTGTATAGAATCAAGAGGAGGGAAAATTGGGGACACGTTCCAACGCCCCAAACCACTACTGAGTGATAAGTGATAGTGAATAAAAACTCCCCAATACCTTCTTCAAGTATTACCGAAGCCGTCCAAAAAATGAATGATTTAGGACGGCAAAAAACGCCATTTCTTTTCATTATTGATTATGAAATGAAAAAGCCCGTTGTACTGACTTTGGAGGAAGTTGAAGGGCAAAATATTTTCTATAAAATCAACGAAAAGACTAATTTTCCCTTCGATAAATCTCCTTATGAAAAACCGTTATGTTTAGAAAAATATCCTATCAGTTTCTCAAAATACGAATATTCTTTCAATATTGTTAAAAATCATTTGTTTCGGGGCGATAGTTTTTTGACTAATCTGACTAAGCCAACACCCATCAAAATAAACCTCAGTTTGCAGGAGATTTTTCAGAGAAGTCGGGCGAAATATCAGCTATATTTTCAGGATAAATTTGTCCTTTTTTCTCCCGAAATATTCGTTAAAATTCAAACTGAAATTATTTCTTCGCATCCGATGAAAGGGACAATTTTAGCCAACGTTTTCAATGCCGAGACAGAGATTTTAAACAATAAAAAAGAATTGGCAGAACACACCACCATTATTGATTTAATTAGAAATGACATTTCGATGGTGGCGGATAAAGTTTGGGTAGAAAAGTTTAGATATATTAGCAGAATCCATACCCACGAGGGAGATTTATTACAAGTCAGTTCAGAAATTTGTGGGAAATTATCAGAGGATTATGCGGATAATATTGGAACACTCATTCACAAATTATTACCCGCAGGTTCAATCTGTGGAGCTCCCAAACCTCAAACCTTAGCCATCATCAAAGAAGCCGAAAACTATGACAGAGGCTATTATACGGGTGTTTTCGGGATATTTGATGGTAAAAATTTAGATAGTTCCGTAATGATTCGTTTTATTGAAAAGCAAGAAGATGGAAGTCTAATTTTTAAAAGTGGTGGTGGAATAACGGCTTTTTCTGACCCACAATTGGAATACCAAGAAATGATTGATAAGGTCTATTTACCCATCTGAAAATAATGAATATGCTTGATAATCAAACCTATAAGGTTTTAAAACCTTATAGGTTTAGCCACTCAAAAGATTATAAGACAATTAAATATGTTTAAAGAAGAAGTATATAATTTCCTAAAAACCAATCAAATAGCCTTTGAAGACAATCTTACATTGTCAATTTTTAAAACCTACTTTTTACCACAACACAAACTCTATTTACACTTAATCCCCCTCCAAAAATTTCAAGAATTAAACCTTGATATTCATTTTTTCCGAAATCTTTCCGAACAATCAAATACCCAAGGATTAAGAATTATTCACCTTTGGGAAGACGTTTGGATAAATAATAAGGATTTAGCTCAAGTACGGATTTTAGCCATGATTGGTATTTCTACAAAACTCAATGGACGGCATTGCTACGTTGAAAGAATTATCAAGCCAATGGCTGATAAATTCCTGATCGACAATCATTTACAAGAAACAGTAAATACAAAATTCAAATACGGATTATTCTTAAAACCTCAGTATAATGAAAAATTTGGTTTGGTTGTCTGTGAAGACACAGACAACGACTCAAAAAATCAACAACTCAACACTTCAACAACTCAGCAACCTTTGCTCATTGCCGTTGCTACATTCAGTGGAGGAAGATTGATGAAAGAAGGAGAACGTGCGGGGCAACGCTCGTATGAATTAATTCGTTTTGCCTCTTTGCGTGGATATTCTGTGATGGGTGGAATGGATAAATTATTAAAAGCCTTTCAAACAGAACACAATCCTGACGATATTATGTCTTACGCAGACCGTGATTGGTCGAACGGACGGAGTTATGAAATTTTGGGGTTTGAGAGAATTGAAACTACTGAACCACAAACTTTTATGCTTGATAATCAGACTTTTAAGCGTTATTCTGAAAAAGAAAATAATGAAAATTCAATCAAAATTTTCAATGCAGGAAGCATAAAATTCATCAAAAAAATATCAACTGGTGAGGGATAGGATTTAGGAGTTAGGGGTTAGTTCCTAAATGTCCATCAAAGTTATATTTTGACCAATAAATAAATCCAGTCTCTTTTTTCCTTTATTTAATCCCCTTTAAGGCTTAATTTTGTGTAAAATGGTGAACGGTCAATGGTGAAAAGGTAAACGGTAAAATCATCGTAATTTCCTAATCCCTAATCCCAAACACCTAATCCCTAACAAAAAATGGAATACAATTTTAAAGAAATAGAACAGAAATGGCGACAGTTTTGGGAAGATAACCAAACTTTCAAAACGGACATAAACCACAATAAACCAAAGTACTACGTCTTGGATATGTTCCCGTATCCATCGGGGGCGGGCTTGCACGTGGGGCATCCGCTTGGATATATTGCCTCCGATATTATTGCTCGTTACAAGCGTTTGAAGGGCTTTAATGTCTTACACCCCATGGGTTTTGATTCTTTCGGTTTGCCTGCAGAACAATACGCCATTCAAACGGGACAACATCCCGCCATCACCACGGAGGAAAATATCAATACTTATATCCGTCAGTTGAAACAAATTGGTTTTAGCTACGATTGGTCTCGTGAAGTCCGTACTTCTGAGCCTAATTATTATAAATGGACTCAATGGATTTTCATGCAATTATTTAATCATTATTACGATAAAAATGCCAATAAAGCCTTGAAAATCAGTAGTTTGATTGAATTTTTTGCTGAATCTGGTAACAAAACAGTTAATGCTGTTTGTGATGAAGACACTGCCATTTTTACAGCGGAAGAGTGGAATTTAATGGGCGAAGAACAACAGCAAAAGGTTTTACTAAAATACCGTTTGACATTTCCCGATGAATCTGTCGTAAACTGGTGTCCAGGATTAGGAACTGTTTTGGCGAATGATGAAGTAAAAGATGGTGTTTCGGAACGGGGAGGATTTCCCGTTGAGCAAAAGAAAATGAAACAATGGGCAATGCGAATCACTGCCTACGCTGACCGTTTGATTGATGGCTTGAACGAAGTGGATTGGTCGGATGCCTTGAAAGAACAACAACGTAACTGGATTGGTAGAAGTACGGGAGCTTCAGTTCGGTTTTCGGTTTTCGATGCTCGAAGTTCGGGTCAAAATTCGGAAGATTTACCCCAAACATCTAAAAACGAACATCGAACATCAATAGAGGTTTTCACAACCCGTGTCGATACCATCTACGGAGTTTCCTTTATGGTAATTGCCCCTGAATTGGATTCTGTGCCATCTTTGACTACGTCCGAACAAAAAGAAGCCGTTGATGAATACATCAAATGGGTGGCTTCTCGGACGGAATTAGACCGTATGTCGGAGGTCAAAAAAGTATCGGGAGTTTTCACGGGTAGTTACGTGATTAATCCTTTTAATAACGAAAAAATACCAATTTATTTGGCAGATTACGTCTTGGCGGGTTACGGGACGGGTGCCGTAATGGGCGTACCTTCGGGCGACCAACGGGATTGGAATTTTGCCAAACATTTTAACTTGCCCATCGTGCCAATTTTGGATGCTCAAAAGGATATGGACGAGCAAGCCGATAATACCAAAGAAGGAAAATATATCAATTCTGGTATGATTAATGGCTTGACTTATAAAGAAGCCACCAAAGTTTTGACAGATTTCTTGGAAGAAAAAGGCATCGGAAAAGGAAAAATTCAGTATCGTTTGCGAAATGCCGTTTTCAGTCGCCAACGCTATTGGGGCGAGCCAGTGCCTGTGTATTTCAAAGGCGACTTGCCTTATTTAATCGAAGAATCTGAATTGCCTTTGACACTTCCCGTTATTGACAAATATCTACCAACCGAAACGGGCGAACCACCTTTGGGACGTGCTGAGGGCTGGAAGTATCAAGGTGAATACGAATATGAACTTTCAACGATGCCTGGTTGGGCGGGTTCGTCTTGGTATTGGTATCGTTATATGGATGCTCATAACGAAAACGAAATCGCTTCACCAGAAGCCATTAATTACTGGAAAGCCGTTGATTTGTATATCGGAGGCTCTGAACACGCCACTGGACACTTATTATACAGCCGTTTTTGGAATAAGTTTTTGAAAGATTTAGGACTCGTTCCCGAAGAAGAATTTGCCAAGAAATTAATCAATCAAGGCATGATTCAAGGGCGTTCTAATTTTGTGTATCGTTTAAAATCATCCGAAGGACAAGGGAAAAACCCAATTTTTATTTCCTATGGTTTAAAAGATAAATATGAAGTCACAGACTTGCACGTAGATGTAAATATTGTCAGTAATGAAATCTTAGATATTGAAGCTTTCCGAAATTGGCAACCTGATTACAAAAACGCAGAGTTTATTCTTGAAGAAACTGGAAGTAATCAAGGTAAATATATTTGTGGAGTTGAGATTGAAAAGATGTCAAAACGATGGTATAATGTTGTAAATCCTGATACCTTAGTGGATAAAGTTGGAGCAGACACTTTGCGTTTGTACGAAATGTTCTTGGGACCTTTGGAACAAGCCAAACCATGGAACACCAATGGAATTGACGGTTCGTTTAGATTTATCAAAAAAACTTGGCGTTTGTTTTATGATGATTTGGGAAACTTTAAGGTAAAGGACGAAACTCCAAATCCTGCCGAATTGAAAGTTTTACACGCTTGCATCAAAAAGGTTGAAGAAGATTTGGAGCGTTATTCATTCAATACGGTTGTTTCGACATTGATGATTTGTGTGAATGAATTAGGTGCGTTGAAATGCTCAAAGAAGGCTATTTTGCAGGAATTAGTCATATTAATGTCGCCTTATACACCGCATATATCAGAAGAATTATGGACTTTATTAGGCAATAAAGCGGGGACAATTTCTTACGCACAATTCCCAAAATTTAATCCAGTTTATTTAGTAGAAGCCAATTTTGAATATCCAATTTCTATCAATGGCAAGGTGAGAGCTAATATTTCTTTCCCAACGGATGCCCTTCCTTCGGATATTGAAGCGGGCGTTTTAGCGAATGAAATTGTGCAAAAATGGTTGGAAGGCAAAGCACCTAAAAAGGTAATAGTGGTGCCAAAACGGATTGTGAATGTTGTTCGTTGAAAATAGAAGGAAGGAAGGGTCACAGGATATAGAGGAAAATAATATTTCTCAAATCCTGTCTCACTTCCTCCTTCACTCCTTTTTCCCAAAAAGCTATCCTTTATAAAATACCCATTTAGAAATTTCTCTCCAAGTTGGTTTTTTACCGTACATTAAAATACCTACTCGATACACCTTTCCCGCAAACCACGAAGCACCCAAGAAGCCCAAAACTAAGATAGTAAATGACAAAGCAATTTCCCAATTTGGTACCCCAAAAGGCAAACGAACCATCATATTTATGGGCGAAGTCAGAGGGAACATCGAAGCCCAAAATGCTACTGGGCTATCAGGCTGTTGGATAATATATTGCCCTAACATGAAGGAAATAATAATGGGAATTGTTACGGGAAACATAAATTGTTGTGCTTCCGTAGAGTTTTCAACGGCTGAACCAATGGCGGCAAAGAGGGAACTGTATAACAAATATCCCCCGATATAAAACAGTAAAAAACAAATTATCATTTTGGCTAATGAAACATTTTCAACTGTTTGAGAGATATTATTAAGAGGATTTTTACTTTTGAATTCGTCTTTCATCTTCTTGATATCCAGACTATTAGCTCCTTTACTTTGCATCGTTTTTACTTTCTCTTCAATCTTGCCAGACATTACTGCCGTTGTGGCACTGGAAGTTGCAAACGTCAAAATGCCCCAAAGCATAAACTGCGTAAGCCCAACCAATCCAACGCCCACAATCTTACCAATCATCAATTGAAAAGGACGAACCGATGAAATCATCACTTCAATTATACGGTTACTTTTCTCTTCAATTACGCCATTCATTACCTGCGAACCGTAAAGTAGCACCGACATATAAAGGATAATTCCGAAAACACCCGCCAAAATCATGGCTCCCGTTGAACTATTACTTTGTTCTTTTCCATCTTCTTGAATCGTGAAAGTTTCGGCATTTACTTTTACTTTATTTTCTTCCAAAACCTTTAAGTCAATATTAGCATTTTGGAATTTGATATTCCGTAGTTCATTCTGGATTTTTCCTTCAATATCGAACTGAGTGCCAATGCCAACACTTTTTTTACTAACAATTTTTACGCCATTCGGATTTTGGAGAATGTCTTTCTGAATATTTACTAAAATATCGGCATCACTGATGTAAAGGTCAGTTTTTGCTTTTTCAAAAGATTTATCAATAAAACGATACGTTAATTCTTCATCAGATTTTATTTTTCCTTTGAATAAACCGCTTTCATCGACAACGTCAATATTCTTGGTATCATTGGAACTCAAAGCCAAATAAATCGGAATGGCATAAACGCCCGCAATCAAAAATGGCACGAGTAATGAGGCAATCCAAAACGATTTTTTGCGTACACGAGTCGTATATTCTCGCTGTATGATAAGTAGTATTTTGTTCATGGTTTTTTGTTTTTACAACAAATCATTCCCTTCTCCACCCACAACTTTGATAAAAATTTCGTTGAAAGAAGGAATGTTTTCGTTAAAAGATTTTAGTTCTATTTGGTTCATTAATTGGCTAACTAATTGATTTACAGGCACATTTTGAATATTTTTAATAGTTGATTTCATAATACCATCCTCTAAAATTTGCGTATTTATCAACTCAAAATGTCCGTTTTCATTATGTAAATTACCCGTATATTCAACGGAATAAGAATTATCTTTGAAACGATTTTTTACCTCTTTTTTCTCTCCGTGCAACACTACTTTTGATTTATTTATCAAGGCAATGTTATCACACAATTCCTCAACGGATTCCATTCGGTGGGTCGAGAAGATGATGGTTGTGCCACGTTGTTTCAGTTCCAAGATTTCATCTTTCAGCAAATTGGCATTGATGGGATCGAAGCCAGAAAATGGTTCATCCAAAATTATCAGTTTGGGTTCATGCACGATGGTAGCGATAAATTGCGTTTTTTGCTGCATCCCTTTCGAGAGGTCTTCCACATTTTTATCCCACCAGTCTTTAATGTCAAATTTGATAAACCACATTTTGAGCTTTTCCAAAGCATCCACTTTTTTCATCCCTTTTAGTTGGGCAAGATATAAAAGTTGTTCGCCAACTTTCATTTTTTTATACAATCCACGTTCCTCGGGCAAATAACCGATATCTTCGATGTGTTTAGGTTGTAGTCTTTCTCCATTCAAAATAATTTGTCCTTCATCGGGGGCGGTGATTTGATTAATAATTCTGATTAGTGAAGTTTTACCCGCACCGTTTGGACCTAATAATCCAAAAATTGAGCCTTGCGGAACTTCAATACTGACATCATTTAAAGCGGTATGTTCAGCATATCGCTTAACAACGTGTTGAGCTTCTAAAATGTTTGACATAGAATATACGTTTGGGTTTTCTTTGTTACAACGGACTGGCAGTCGAATCGTTTAGCCATCCGTGTTACAAAAGAAAGCGAGTTTGCCATAAATGATTTTCATTTTTGACAAACTCGCTTTTTATGTGATAATCGGTAAAATCTTAGTCATTAAAACTTGCTGACTCAACGCTTGGTGTTGTTGCTGACTTTTTCGCAGGGACTTTTTTCGCTACTGGCTTTTTCGCAGGGACTTTTTTAGCGGCTGCGGCGGGTCTTGGTTTAGGTATTGCCATTGGCGAACTGTCATCCGTAACGATGGCAATCTTAGAAGCCATTTCAGCTTTTTTAGCGGCTTTTTCTTTCGCTTTTACTATTTTATTTGCCTTCGATACCGCTTTTTTAGTGGCTTTAATGGCATCTTTTTCAACTTCTTTCTCTTCCTCTTTTTTCAATTTCGCAAACATCTTGACAATGTCTCTGGCAGCGTCATCAACTTCTTTCACTAATTTTTTAGCACTTTTTGCGTTTAGTCCGTGTAATTTGCCCAATATAGCTGCCGATAGGTCGTTGACAAGGCTTTTATTTTCTGATTTCATTTTTGTATTTATTTACGTTAAGAGAATATTAATTTATTGTTACGAATGTATCAATAAGGTTTAAGCAAAAAAAATATTTCGTATTAAGTTTTCAATTTACTGATAAAATCCCATGCCACCACTCCCGCCGTTACCGAAATATTCAAAGAATGTTTAGTACCATACTGGGGAATTTCTAAACAAAAATCAGCTTGTTCAACCACCGCTTGATTTACGCCAAAAACCTCATTACCGAAGACAAAAGCATATTTTTTGCCTTTCTGTGGTTGAAAATCTAACAATGAAATACTCTTTTCTACTTGCTCAACAGCGGCAACTTTGTAGTTATTTTTTTGTAAATCTTTTACGAGCGTAAGCACATCTTGCACGTATTCCCAGGCTATGGTTTCATCAGCACCCAAAGCAGTTTTCTGAATTTCACGGTGCGGAGGCGTTGCAGTGATGCCACATAAATAAATTTTTTCCACCTTAAAAGCATCGGCAGTTCTGAAAACCGAACCAATATTATTCATGCTTCTGATGTCGTCTAAAATCAAAATATACGGAAATTTATCCGACTCCTTAAACTCTTCCACTGAGAGACGATTCAGTTCGTCCATTGATAATTTTTTCAAAATATTATTAACAGTTTTTTACAAATATACAAAATTTACCGCACGCCATAATTTCTCAATTCTTCCGAAATTTGAGATCGCCATTTCTCTTGTCCACCCACATTGATGCTATGATTACTTTCATCGTCATATTCCTTTTGTAAACGGTTCATTTCACGGTACATTTCGATAAAAAGTAGCTGTAATTCACTATCATAATTATCAACGGTCAGAATTTGTTTTGCCTTTTGCTTAAAACGTTCTACCGTAATTTTCGCAATGTCAAAATGCAATTGCTCATGGGCTATGCTGTAATCAGAAAGTGCCGTTGAGGATGTCCAAGAGCCACTTTTTAACATATATACTTTCATTTGGAGATCGATAGAAAGTTCACCATCCGTCAGTTTTAAGGGAGCAAAATATTCAAAATTATTAAAAATTTGGGCTGAATATTTGCTGGATTTGGGCATAGTTCCCGCAAAATCCGACCAAGTCATTTTACGATTTGGCGACCAGAAAATAGTGTCTCCTTTTTCGGGTGAATTTATCTCATAATCATCACGAAAAAGGACTTTCAATGACCTAATTAATTTTGGATTCTTATCATAATTTTCGCCCATCCATTCATCAAAGTAAACAACAGATTTTTCGATGACTTTACTCATTAACGTTTCATAATTATTATAGTCTCCTGATGTACGATTGTAAGTGATAGAAGTCTGAAAATCAGTAAGTTCAATTTCCGTATTATCACGTTGAAAACTATAAGAAACCTTGATTCTACATTTGCCCGTAATTTTGGAATTTATTAATGTTTCATCAATTGATAAATCTCTGATTTTGAATATAATAGGGTAATCCTTTTCATATTTTACGAACGATTTTGAAGAATAATTTTGTAAAGATTTCACCATTCCTCCGCTCAATTTCAAGTATTTTATAGTTTGATTTTCACCATAAATTACACCCATTTTACTGCCATCTTTTCGTTCATCTTGCACTTTCAAAAAATAAAAATGATTAGGTTTATGTCTGACCGTTTCATATTTCAACGAAATCCACTTATCCGAATATTGTGCAAATGTTAAGGAAGGGAAAACGAAAAAAAGTAGGTAAAAAAACTTGCAAAATTTATATTTTTTCATATCTTGGAACATATTTCATACTCAAATGCAAATTTACCATGTCAGATAATCATTCACAAAACGAATCTAACGACCTTTCAACGGCACAACTTATTATTTTGTTTTGCGTTTTCGCCCTTTTATTGCTCTGGTTAGGCGATACATTTACGGCTATCGTAGGTATCATTTCTGAAGCTATCATTTTTGCAGTGGCTTATAATCAAAAACATAAATTGATGGATTGAATTCATTAATTGGGATTAGATTTTATCATTAATTTCTAATCTCAATTTTCTAAAATCAGCTCCTAAAATCCAAATTTACTTGATAATTTGTACTTCTTCCACCTCCCAGTGAGGTCAAAAATCCTCTTTCCAATAAATCATGCAAATGTCGAGTTGCCGTTGCTTTTGAAACTTGACTAATTGCCTGATATTTTCTGGCACTCAAACCTCCTTTAAATCCTTCCATGCCTTCCTCCAACATTATATTGATGACTTTTAATTGAGCATCGTTCAGAAAAATTTTACTGTGGTCATAAAAAGCCGTTTTTTTGAGTAAAAATTCGATGGTTTTTATGAAATCTTTTTGTGCTTCCAAGATAGTTTTTCCAAAATAGTCAATCCAATCATTGATTTCGTTTGAACGTTGAGCTTTTTCGAGGGCTTCATAATACGCCCTTTTATTACTTTCAATGGCGGTGGAAAGGCTCATTAAAATTGGTCTTTTAATATTTTGGGCTAAGGCTTTTTCTGCAATGACTCGCCCTACACGCCCATTTCCGTCTTCAAAAGGATGGATGCTTTCAAAATATAAATGAGCTATTGCCGAACGAATTAATGGATTATTTATCGGATTTTTTCCCTCAAACATAGATTCATTAAACCAATCGAAAAACGTTTCCATTTCTGAAAGTACTTGTTCAGATGGCGGAGCTTCAAAATGCACTTTTTCTTTGCCCATTGCTCCCGAAGTTACTTGCATAGGTTCGGAGTGTGTTCGCCATTGTCCAATTTCAAGAATATTATTACCTTGCATCAATAATTTATGCCAATTAAAAAGCACATTTTCTGATAATTTTTCATTGAATTTTTCTCTTGATTTTACTAATAAAGTGGCAATTCCTTCCGAACGCTTATCTCGAACATTAGGAGTTTTATAGCCTAAATTTCTTTTGATAGACGAAATTATATCCGCTCGACTAATGAATTCTCCCTCAATTTCAGAGGTTTTTATCGCTTCTTTTACTAAAATCGTAATAATGGATTGTTCTTGGTTTACCTCTGAAAGGCTCTTTAAATAGCCAAAACTTTGCCCTGCTATTTCTATAAATTCAATAGCCATTTCCTCAAAATATTGGGAGTCATATTGAAAATTTGTCCAATCTTTTTGTTGCCAATTATATATCATGAGCCGATTATTTTATCTATTCGGCTCAAATATAACAAAAAAATGAGCCGAATAACTAATTTATTTGGCTCATTTTTTTTATTCGTATCTAAATCCTACGCCATATACGCAGGCAAAGTCTTCTCAAACAAATCAATAGCCGTTGCACAGGATATAATCGTATCAGAATCAATCACGAAATTTTCTTTGGTAACTTTTCCTAAGAAATTTGCTTTGCTGGCTAAATTACTGATAACTGCCTCAAATACCGCTTGTTTTGCGGGTGAAATTGATACCAATACACGGCTCTGAGCTTCGCCAAACAAGAAGGCATCTTTACGAAAAGTTGCATCCGTTTTGATAGAAAATCCTAATTGACGGGGCATCGCAGATTCTGCCAAAGTGATGAACAAACCACCGTCTGAAAGATCGTGGGCAGATTCAATAACTTTACTCGTAATCAATTGAGCAACAGTCTCTTGCAAAAATTTTTCTTCCTGCAAGTCAAATGCTGGCGATGGTGATGCTTTGATTTTTCGGTATGAATACAAATATTCCGAGGAAGCAATATCGTTTTTTGAATCGCCAATCATGTAAATCAAATCGCCTTCATTTTTAAAATCAAGCGTCATCATATTGTCTGGTTTTTCCATGATGCCCAACATTCCGATGGTTGGTGTTGGAAACACGGGACCTTCGTCTGATGATTGGTTATAAAAACTCACGTTTCCGCCCGTTACGGGTGTTCCGAAGACTTCACAACTTTTTTTCATACCCTTGATTGCTCCCACAAATTGCCAGTAAACCTCTGGAACGTAAGGATTTCCAAAGTTCAAACAGTTGGTAATCGCCACGGGTTCGCCTCCTGCACACACGATGTTACGGGCGGCTTCGGCAACGGCAATGGCACAGCCTTCTTCGGGGTCGGCGTTCACATATCTTGAATTACAATCCACCGTAATCACGATTGATTTATCCGAACCATGCACTTTCACCACAGCAGCATCGGCGGGAGCGTTGGTGTTTCTATTGGCTCTTCCGATGGTCGAATCGTATTGTTCTGATACCCATTTTTTAGAACAAATATTGGGATGAGTTAATAAATGCTTCGCTACTGTTTCAATTTCTTCGGCTTTTACATCGACTACTGAATCAATCGAAAATTTCTTAAACTCTTGGTAATAAGCGGGTTCACGGTAATCACGAGTATAAACGGGAGCTCCTCCGCCCAACACCAAATCATCGGCAGGAACATCAGCAACTAATTCGCCATCTTGATAAAATCTTAAACGTTTTGAATCCGTTACCACGCCAATTTGCTCACAATTCAAATCCCATTTATCAAATATTTTCTTGGCTACTTCTTCTTGTCCTTTCTTCACCACAATCAACATACGTTCTTGCGATTCTGATAATAGAATCTCAAAAGGCTTCATATTTGGCTGGCGAGTTGGCACTTTCGAGAGGTCGATTTCCATTCCGTGTTCACCTTTGGCAGACATTTCGGAAGTTGAACAGATAATTCCCGCCGCACCCATATCTTGAATACCGATTACACAACCCGAATCCAAAATTTCGAGGGATGCTTCCAACAACAATTTCTCTTGAAAAGGGTCGCCCACTTGAACGGCTGGCAATTTTTCGGATGATTTTGCCGTAATATCTTCCGAAGCAAAACTTGCTCCACCGATACCGTCTTTGCCCGTTGCCGAACCGACAATATATACTGGATTCCCAACGCCATAAGACGTTGCCGAAGCCATTTTTCCTTTCTCCAAAATCCCTGCCGAAAAAGCATTTACTAAAGGATTGATGTTGTAACAATCATCAAATTGAACTTCACCGCCCACCGTTGGGATTCCGAAGGCATTGCCATAATCGCCAATTCCTTTTACTACGCCTTTCATCAACCACTTGGTTTTGGGAGAGTTAATATTTCCAAAACGCAAGGAATTTAACTGAGCGATTGGTCTTGCACCCATCGTGAAAATATCACGGTTGATACCGCCTACGCCCGTTGCTGCACCCTGATAAGGTTCAAGAGCCGATGGATGATTGTGTGATTCTATCTTGAAGGCACAGCCCAAGCCATCGCCCAAATCAACTACGCCAGCGTTTTCTTCGCCCGCTTTTGCCAGCATTCGTGGCGAGTCTTTCGGAAGGGTTTTCAACCAGATGATTGAGTTTTTGTAAGAGCAATGTTCCGACCACATGACCGAAAAAATAGATAATTCAGTAAAATTGGGAGTACGTCCTAAGATTTCAATAATCTTATCAAATTCTTCGGGAAGAAGCCCTAATTTTTTTGCAGTTTCAACTGTGGGGAGGGATGTTTGATGTTCCAATGTCAATTTTTGGTAAACGGTTCACGGTGAACAGTTCACAATTTACGGTAAACGGTTCACGGGAAATGATGAACGGTTTACGGGAAACGGTGAACGATACTCGAAAACGCTGAATTAAATTAATGAGATGAATCAGAAGGTTAATGAAAAGTGTTAGGGTATTCAATAAAGTAAAATATGAAGTGATTTCATGTATAGCCTTTACTGTGTACCGTTCACCCTTAACCATTTACCTTTTAATTTGCAAAGTTAATTCATAACGGTTGGACTGAAAACAAATAAAGTCGGTATCTGTGAAGAAAACCGACTTTGTTAAATAATTTGAGGTTAATAATGAGTGTGTGTTAGTGTTGATGAAATGTGTTTATCTTAAAATACCCAATTGTTTTGAAATCTGAATGAGTGCCGTAGTATCTCGTGCATCCACTTTACGAATCATATTTTTCCGATGATTATCCACTGTATTTGAACTAATAAACAGTTTTTCGCCGATCAGTTTAGATTCGTAACCTTTAAGAAGTAACTTCAATACGTCTAATTCACGTTCAGTAAAAATATCTTGCTTTTTCAAAACTTGCTCTTTGGAAGAAAATGTTGTAACAAATTCACCTCCATTGAAACTCAATCTGCCCAGATAATTATCGGTTGTTTTAATAAGATGTTCAATGTCTTGGTCCACAATAAAACAGAGCGTTGGGATTCCTGTTTCATCAAATTCTAATCCAAAAATCTGAACCATCGTATGAAAAGGCTGTCCACTTGGTCTGAAATGCTTCATCCCAAAACCGTAAGCGATAAAATTGGTTCTGATTTTAACGGGTGCTTCTCGAATAGAATCGGTCATAAATTTGAAAAGCGTTGGAATAGAAGATACATTTTTAGAATCAGGAATCATTGACCCCAAAAACTGACTAAATCCTTTTTGCATAAAATTATCAACTGGAATTCCCAAAGCTACGTCCGTATTGACGATGTATTTAAAAGAAAGATTAGACATATCCATAATACCATACACGGCATTCATATAAGTGGTATCCTTGTTGAAAAACCCCATTTCTTGTAAGTATTTCTCCGTAGATTTCTCTGAATCAATACCCGAAATACTACTTACGGCTTCCAAACATTTACGATATAATTGCTCTAATGAATGGTTGGGCAAATTCTGCATAAAGGAGGAATAATAATTTTAAGAGTTACCATAATTTAATAGCAATGTTTGCTCGAAGGCAAACAAAAATAATTGATTTATGTCAGAAAATAGCCAATTTGGCTATTTATTATTGTCTAAAATTTGCAGAACTTTGCATTGTAATATTGATAGTTATGACAATTCTCAGTATTTGTTTACTAAATATTTGATCATTAATCATTTGTATAACCACTATCAGAATATTTAACCACTATCAATCATACCAAAACAAAATCCAGTTAAAGATTACGATTCGCTATTTGCGAAGAGGAAACAAAAAATACCGAAGATTATTCTTCGGTATTTTTGTTTTACAATGATGTTAATTTCGACAGGTCTTCGGGGGTATCAATGTCGAATAAACCGTCTTTAAAATCAATAGAAATAATTTTTTTAGAATAATTTTTAAAAAATGATTTTGCTCCTTGTTCTCCTTTCAAGTCTTTAAGTTCAGGAAAAAATGATTTATCAAACAATATTGGAACGCCCAATTGATTGCCATAATCACAAGCCACAATTGGGTATTTTTTTTCTGCAAAGGTTTGCATCATGGTTTGCAAAAGAACTTGTGAAATAAAGGGCTGGTCAGCTAATAAAATTATAACCCCATCTGATTTTGAGGCTAAATTTCCTATCCCAAGACTTATAGATGTCCCCATTCCTCCTTCCCAATCACCGTTTTCGATAACATTGATACGGTCTGAAAAGGCAGAAAGTTTCGGTTTTATCAATTCAATATTGGCTCCCAAAACAACCAAAACTTCTTCCGAAACTGACAAGGCGGTATGAGTAATTCTCTCTATGAGCGTTCGTCCTTCAAATTCTACTAATTGTTTAGGTTGCCCCAAACGACTGGAACTACCAGCGGCGAGGATTAAGACGGATATTTTCATTTTGATTCCTTAATTGCTACGCCCACCATACTATCCGCCGTTCCATAATAGAGAAACCATTTCTTTTTGAAATAGACTAAACTTTCAATAAACGTGGTGCCAGAGGCATATTGACCACGCATTTCGTGGGGGCGGTCGGGCTTGATGAAGCAATTATCCATTCTATCCAACAGTTTTGTGGGGTCGTTTTTGTCAAAAAGAGCTTGCCCACCCGAATAGGTATCTGCTAAAAGAGTTGTGTCAGAATTTTCACCTTTGGCATTTTTACCGTTATAAAAAAGTACGATTCCATTTTTAGTTAATAGGGCTGGTGGACCAGGTTCAGTTAAATCACTATCGTATTTTTTTGGTCGGATTTGCATAGCATATACCAATTCGCCTTGTTGGTTTGTTACGGGAGTCCAATGAATTAAGTCTCGTGAAGTGGCTAAATTTACCCCTTTTTCACCCCAATACATCCAATATTTGCCCTTAATTTTTGCGGCTATAATTTTGCCTTTTCTTAGCTGAGTAACGATTGAGCCTGATTTTGACCATGTATTTAGGTATTTTCCGTGTAAAGGTTTTTCGAAAATTGGTCCATGCTTTCTCCAATGAATGAGGTCTTTGGAAGAGGCAACACTCAATCTCGCAACGTCTCTGTTCCATGAGGTATAGGTTACGATGTACCTTCCCTTTGGAGATTCCACGATGCGTGGGTCTTCGCAACCGCCTGGATTATCGTATTTGGAAAATTCATCTTTGGCAGGATATAAAACGGGATTTTTTCGTTTTTTGAAATGTAAACCATCTTCACTAATTGCCAAACCGATGCGGGAAGTACGGAAGCCAATTTTTGTCCCAGGAATATCTTCGGCTCTGAATAAAAGATAAATTTTTCCATGTCTAACAATGGCGGCGGGATTAAAAACATCCGCTTTTTGCCACCGCACGGGTTCATGACGCATGGGGCAATTGAAAATATAGCTTGAATCCGCTTGGAGAATTGGGTTTTCTATGGGTTTTACGAAAGGGATAATTTGCCAATATTTGCTTTGGGCAAAAGCTAATTGACTGATTATCAGTAATAAAATAAGGATTGTGTTACGTTTCATTTTTAAAATATTAAGGAATTAAGGTTTTTTTGGAACAAATCTATTCATAAAAAATGGGCAATACATCATTTAAAACTACAAATAAGTAATTTAGAAAGTTACTTCCTAAACCTTTAACAGTCAAATCTTTGTTATTTAGGCACAATGCCATAAATTGCAGGAAATCATTTTTATCATATAATCTTTTAATTTCAAAATTATTTATGAAAAAGCTATTATTATTCATTACGTTATTGGGTGGTTTTCAGTCGGTTAATGCCCAAGTTTTCTCGGGAACACAAGAAGTAGAGAAAGCGAATAAAGAAGGTCTTTATACGTCCGTTGCGGTGGACGACAAATATGTCAAGCAATCATGGCAAGTGGAATTAGCCAAATATGGCAAAGTAGAATCGGGCAGAAGTGGGGCTTATAAAGTAAATGGAGCAATTATGCCAACCATTTCAGGCGACCCTGTTATGATGGTCAGTAGGATTTCTTACGAAAAAGGACGTTCAAAAATCTTTATGTCATTGGGTTTGGGTGATGAGGTATATGTAAATGCAACGCACCCTAAATATGCCGCAGCCGAGAAGATTTTGAACGATTTTGTTGAAATGATTAATCTGCAAGAAGCCGTTAGAATTGAAGAGAAGACGATGGAAGATGTGAAGGATAAACAGACCAAAACCATCAAAATGGGCGATAAAATGGTTCGTGCCATTGAGGATAATAAAAAGGACAAAGAGAAACTCTTGAAAAAGATTGAAGAAAACCGTGTTGAACTGGAAAAACTTTTGACGGATGTTGAGCAAAACAAAAAAGACCAAATCTCGGCGGCTGAAAATTCAAATGTTCAAATGAAGAAGGTTGAGGAGGCAAAAGCGAAAGTGCCGAAGTTGTAATTTTCGGTGAAGGGTAAACGGTTCACGGTGAACGGATTTGACCTCCGATAAAATAAAAAGGGTTTATGATGGTTTCATAAGCCCTTTTTGTTGTGTTTTAGAGAATTACTTTATCCCCGAAGCAAACGTTCACCTTTTACCGTGTACCTTTTAAATGTAATAAATCCTTAAACGAAAATTTATCCATTCTTAATTCCCCTTTACCGTTCATTGAGTTCTCAATTGCCATTCATAAAACTCGTTATACCTTTCAGACATAAAACAAGGTACTATGTATAAAAAAGTAGTACCTTTACACAGTCTAAATAGCATAAACCATGAACCAGACTTTATTTCGCATACCTTCACGTGGACAGTTGGGGGGCGTAGCAGCAGGATTAGCAGAACGTTTTGGCATTGACGTAGCCGTAGTAAGAATAATTTTAGCCGTAGGATTAATTTTCACACACGGCATTTTCTTCTGGATTTATATTATCTTGTGGGCATCATTGCCCGTACAACACCAATGGCAGACAGCATCTATGGGTGATGCTAATGCCTCAACCGATTCATCCTTTAACGCAACACTAACAAACATGAAAAACGACAAAAATAGAGTATGGGGTATCATTCTGATTGCCCTTGGAACAATTTTCCTTTTAGACGAATGGCTTCCCGATTTTGATTTTGGCAAATTCTGGCCTCTCATTTTAATTGCCGTAGGCGGGTATATTATTTTCAAAGACAAAAATAACTCAGTTAATAAAGAATAATTAATAGTTGATAGAAAAGCCAAAATTTTGGTCTTATCAACTATTTTTTAAAACTATTCTCTATTATTTTTTCACTATTAACTGAAAAATCATGAACTCTAAAAATTTATTCTCGGGCGGGATTTTGATTCTGCTTGGTCTCCTTTTCTTGGGAAAAGAACTGGATTGGTTTAATGTCAATTGGCACGAAATATTTCGTTTATGGCCTCTCCTACTAATTTATTTGGGCTTGGTGGCAGTTTTGGGCAAAAGTAGCCAAACCTCAACGGTCGTTACGATTGTATTGTTGTGCATCGCCATCCCAACGATTGTTGTTCGGAGTTGTTCAAATAAAGTTGAAAACGCCATTGGTAGTAGAAACTTCGATTTTAATGGTAGCGATGATGATGACAATAATGACGAAGATAATGATGGAGACACCTCTTTCAAAGGAGCGAATCAAAAGTTATCCGAACCCATGAATGCCAATATCAAAAGTGCAAAGCTTGAATTTAAAGGTGGTGCGGCTGAATTTGATATTAAGGAAACAACTTCGCAATTGGCAGAAGCCGATGCTACTTTAAATTTTGGCAATATTTCCTTAAAGAAAACGGGAGACGCTGATAGCCCAACGGTTGATTTCACCTTGAAAGGCAAAACCAATAAAGTTGATTTTGGCGATAACAATCATAATAAGGTCAATCTAAAACTGAATCCTGATGTGATTTGGGACATGAAATTTGAATTTGGAGCGGGCAAGGCAGATTTCGATTTGAGTGCTTATAAAATCAAAAATCTTTCCATCAAAACGGGTTTAACAGAAACCGATGTAAAATTAGGCGACAAGGTAGATAATTTAGATGTAAAAGTTGAGTCTGGATTGACCGATATTGAATTTCAAGTGCCAACCACCACAGGGTGTAGAGTTGAGATTGATGGCGGTTTGAATGATAAAGATTTTGACGGGTTTATTCAAAAAGATGGTCATTGGGAAACGCCCGATTATGATAAAGCCACCAAGAAAATCACCATCAAATTTGAAGGCGGTTTGCAGTCTTTAAAGGTGAGGAGATATTGATTTGGCTATCGGCAGTTAGCTTTAGGCTATCGGGTTTGGAATAAAGTACTAAATCTAAAAAGCGAATCTGAGGAAATCCAATTCCCAAGATTCGCTTTTTTATTGCCGATTGCTCAATAAATTACAATCTTAGAAGTAAGGATTTTTTCTCCCTTGCTAATTTTCAAAAAATACGTTCCTTGCTTTACGCCTTGGGCTTGCATTTTATCACCCGTATGTATAAGTGTATACTCTTGTCCAAGTAAATTAAACAACTGAATATCAGCACCTTTTAACCTATTAGGAAGCATTATTTTAAATTCTCCCTGATTCGGATTGGGGTAAATTTTTACTTCATCTTCTCCCATTTCTGTATCATTCGCCAAGGCTATTTGGATGCTGATTAGTAAGGGTTCGGAAGTTTTTGAACACCCATCTTTGCTAACCGTTACCGTAAATTTTCCCGTCTTTTTTGTCTCATAAATAGCCGTTATTGCATTGGCAATAATAGTATCATTTTTTGCCCATTGATAGCTCAAACCTGTACCTACATTGGCGGTCATTTTCACGGTAAAAGGTTCAATAATTACCGTTTTGATGTCGGTAGAAATGATGGCATCGGGCAAGGGTTTTACTTCAATGGGTATAATGTTAGAATAGCCAATTTGTGGGCATTTTTCATCCCTTACGCCCAAACGATAAAAACCTGATTGAGTAACTTCATAATTGGCAGTAGTGGCGTTTGGAATATCCTTTTCATCCTTTTGCCATTGAAAAAAAGTACCATTGGTAGTGGAAGTGATAGTGGTTTTATCACCTTGACAAAAACTAAGTTTTAAGGCTTTAATTTCTGAATTGGGTAGTGAGCGAATATTTACCTTTAACTCCTTGGAAGTAACTGAATTTAAGCAAGTTAAGTCTTTGAGGCTAACCGTATAATTTCCTGAAACGGCAACATCTTGAACGGCATCTTTGCCTTCCACAAGCAAGTCTTTTCCGTCTTTTTGCCATTGATAACTTACGCCTTCAACTTTTGGAATAGAGAGTTTGATTTTCTCCCCAGGGCAAGCATCTGTGATACCTGAAATTTGTGGAGGAGTGATAGTGCTGAAAGCGTTTCCACAGAATTTTATTTTGCGGAGCGTATAGCTATTATTAACCTTACCATTTACTGATTCCACAGACATGGTTATTAAATTATTGTCTTTATCAATATCAAAATCAACAAGAAATGAATTATTAACTTTAGGCTCATAATATTCACCTATGACTTCATCATTTTTGTTAGAGACCACAATTTTGCTAAATTTTTTAGAGCAATAAGTATAAGAACTGTCTGGACAATAAGTGTATCTGATGTAATTGTTACCTAAATTATCAAATTTTATATCTTTTGCTAATGAATTGATGAAATATGGTTTCTCCCAAATTAATGCCCCATCGTTGTATTTTACTTTAGAGGTAAATTCAAGGTTTATATAAATTTTTTCAATGTAAAGAGCATCATTAATTCTTCTAAAATCTACTACTCCCTGATTTTGATTTGTCTGTTTCCAACGCAGACTACCATCATAATTATAAATAGATAACACTCCAACCGTTGGTCCAACTTTAGTAGTGGGATAATTATCAACAACGCAAAATAGATTCTCATTATCAAGATTAAACCTTATGGTTTTTCCTAAACCAGTATCATTAATTTGCTTGCTCCATCCCAAATTAACATCATCAAATTTGGCTACTCCGATATAAGTATTTCCTACAAATTGTCCTACTTTGGTATAGTGACACAAAAACATACAATTATTTTCATCCACAAGACTATACTCAAGCGTTATTCTATTATCTTTTACATTACTGATTTCCAGATTTTTAACTGATTTTTTCAAACTTCCATCGGGCATCATCCGCAAGAAAACAATCTCGGCTTTATCATTCATATAAATGGAAAAAAGACCATTATTTTTCATCACGTCCAATCTAATCTCTAAATCACTTTGCCAACGAGCGGGTAAATCTGATTGCATAAATTTAGCCGTTTGTTTTCCCGTTGAATCAAACTTTATGTATGCTGCTTGGGTATAATTACCGTCGGTCAAAAGCCAGAAACCTTTATCGGATGTCGAGTAGGTTTTATAATAGACTTGGGGTTCGGTTCGTCCTATTTTTTTGCCATTTTTGTTCAAAATGAGGATATTTTTCTTTTGAATAGAAGTGTCTCCTTCCAAACCAATATAAGGGGCAGTGGAATTGACCAAAACGGTTGGTTCGATATTCTGATATTGCCATTCTTCCTTCCCATTAAGGTCGTATTTGATAAATTTTTTATCCGTGGTAGCATAGATTACTCCATCTTCTACATCAAGGGAGTATGTATTTGGAAAATTTGTATTGAAGGTTTTGAGGTATGTGAAATTTTTATCAAAATATAAAGCAGTATCACTTTTGAGGTTTTTAGCAGCAGAGGTTATAGAAAGATATTTGTCTTGAACATAACGGCTTTCAAATATAGAATTGGGTTTTTTACTGTAATCAAAAATGTTCCAAAGTTGATTTCCATTTTTGTCAAAAGCCTTGATTGCATAGTCATCACCATTGTTGGCTTTGTTAGCATAATTGGCTTTTACTAAAATATTTCCATCGGGTGAAAGATTAATACCGTTAAGGTATGATGTTTTACTTGGTGAATAATTAGTTTCAACAACTTTTTTCTCCCAAACTAATTTGGGTATATTTTGGGCAAAAGTTGAGATTGATATTACTAATAGAACAAGGGATATGGTGATGAGATTCTTCATAATTGTATAAGTTTTTTTGACCAAATTATGGGCATTGTATTTTTAGATTTAGGAAAATGAAGACGATGAAATTAGGGTCTTTTGTAGCTTAGACGTAACTGAGGGAGAGAAGGGTTGCATTAGAATAATTATTTTTATAGAATAGAATATTATGTATCATTACTTCACACGCAAAAAAGCGTATTCGCAATGACAAGCACATCAAACACTCTGACAAAGCTCTACCAACACCGAATTCGTACCCTTCGGATGAAGAAAACACACCAATTTGTTATCCGCCCCTTTTTTGGGAACTTCATTCAGTAATACAAATCCTTCCGATTTTAGCCTTTCCATTTCGGAAATAATATCTACTACTTCAAAGGCAATGTGATGGATGCCTTCGCCTTTTTTCTCAATAAATTTGGCAATCGGACTATCTGGATTGGTGGCTTCTAATAATTCAATTTTGGTTTGTCCCGTTTGGAAAAAAGAGGTCATTACGCCTTCTGATTCAACACCTTCTTGTTTGTAAGGGGCTGAACCTAAGAGTTTTGTGAATAAATCGTTTGAAAATTCTAAGTTTTTTACGGCAATGCCGATGTGTTCAATGTGTTGCATATTTATTTTATTTCTTCCCTTGTAATAACCATTTCGCCAAATCTCTGGCGGCATTAAAATTTTCAAAACTCATCGGAATGCTGTGAGCATTTACGTATTCGTTATAAAGCCACGGGTCGCCAATGGCAAAAACTCGTCCTTTCCCAACGTTGGCAATGGCAATAATTACATCACCTTTATCCGTCAAAATGGAAGTTGCGGGTGCTTTCAAGGCAAGCGTTGCTAATTCTTTTACATAGATAGATTTCGTATTTTTGAAAACCTCATTATTCACAGGAATATCCAAACGTCCTTGTTCAAATTGTACACCTTGCACCATGTTACGATTTTTGGTAGTAAACTCAATTCCGAAGGCTTTTGCTAATTCATTAAAATGAGGAATCTCACAGTTTGAGGTATCATTTGCCATCATTACCAAGGTTCCTCCCGCTTTTACCCAATCGCTAATCTCTTGAATATCAGTGCTATTAACGTAATTAGGATTGGTAGTTTCTTTCTTAGAATCGGGGTCTACGATGATATACACATCCGCTGATTTGAGATTTTTAACCGTTGGTGCTTCCCTCAAAGTGGAAGTTTTTGCTCCAAAATCATTGAAAATGCTGCCGAACCATTGAAATCCAGAATCAAAACGGTCTTCCCAAGTATAGTGAAATTTCAGTCCATTGTCTTTTTTATATTCGTTATTAAAATAATTATCAAGCATAACATTTTTACCTTTTCCGATGGAAAAATTATTCAATAATTCCACTTCAATACAAGCCTCCATAAACGGTCCCGTTGCTTTCAAGTCATCGCTTCGGGTGGGTTCTTTTACGTAATAATCATACGTTCCGTCACGGTATGGAGTGCCACCCAAACCTGCTCCGCCAACCGCTTTTGTCAGGTGAACATTACCTTTTGTATCAGTTTCGATGAAGTTTTTAATTAATCCATCATAGCCTTTTTTAATAGCTTGCAAATAAGAATCGCTAATATAACCCATCCGAACGGCTTTTGCCAAACCGTAAACAAACATCGAAGAACCCGAAGATTCCAAGTAATTACTCGCTTGTCCACCTTTGTCAGTTACTTGCCACCAAACACCCGATGAGGCATCTTGATATTTCACAATACTTGCCGAAGTACGCTCCAAAACGGCAATTAATTCAGCACGGCGAGGATGGTCTTTCGGGAAATAATCCAAGACATCCACTAACCCCATGATGTACCAACCCATCGCACGACTCCAAAATTCGGGCGATTTACCAGTTTGAGGATTTGCCCATTTTTGCTGACGACTTTCGTCCCAACCATGATAAAGCAAACCCGTTTTTTCATCCCGAGCGTAGCGTTCCATCCAGACAAATTGATTGGCAATGTCATCAAAGTTTTGATTATTACCCGTCATCAGTGAATATTCAGCATAAAAAGGTTCTGCCATATATAAGCCATCCAGCCACATTTGCGTTGGATATTTTAATTTATGCCAAAATCCACCCACTTTATTTCTGGGCTGAACGCTTAATTGATTATACAATAAATCGGCGGCGAGTTTGTATTTTTTATCATTAAAAGTTTGATAAAGCGTAAGCAATTGGCAACCCGTTGGAATGTTATCTAAGTTGTATTCATCCATTTTGAAGGTACGAATATTTCCTTCTGGCGTAATGAATTTATCCACAATTCTACGCATATATTCCAAGTATCGAGCATCACCTGAAGTACGCCAAAGCCGTTCAAAACCTTGAAAAACTACCCCCATTTCATAGTTCCAGTTGGCAGGGCGGGCTTTTTGAGCTTGGTCAGCTGTCATGCCCGTAGGAATTTGCTTGTCCTGTTCCAAATGACTGGCATATTTCATCACCACCATCGAATCTGGATAGGTTTGCATGATGGTTTGTGCCATTTTTTCTGCATAGTGTCTTTGGGCAAAAAGAGGAGAATTTGCAAGTAATGTGATAAGTAATAGTAGTTTTTGGGGATTCATTTTAGAGATAAATTTTGAGAGTATGGAAAGATTTTTCGATTGCCTTTTTCTTTTATGAAAAGCCAAAATTGATGAATTTTTACTTGAAATGAAAATAATGCAAAAGAGTCGATGAGTTTTTAAAACCACCGACTCTTTTACTTTATGGAATTATTTTCTAAGAATAACTCAACCCATGTTGTTTCAAAACCTCATCAGGCACACCTTCCCAACTGTTGGGTTTATTACCTTGATAATCCATGTCTTTGTGTCCCATTTCGGAGGAATAAAAACCTGATGCTGTCAAATTTCGCATTAACGAAAAGAATGCAACTCCTTGTGAAAATTCCTTTTTGGCTTTGTTTGGATAAGCAATTTCATCTACAATACTAATTTGTTGGGCGGAACTAATATCCACAAAGTTTTTCCCAAACAGCCTAATTGAAGTTGAATCTAACCATCGCAAGCCCCCACGCATGGGAGTTTTGAATTCGGATTTGTCTTTGGTAATAAACTCAATAAAAGCTGGTACACCCGATTGTGAGGCACTCCCCGAAATTTTATCGGCGGGAATAATGATATCCGAAAGCACCGTGATAGTTTTCATCTCATGGTCGGAATAAAATTTTTCTGCCAACAGTCGGGCATCCCTTTCTATTTCGTCTTTGGTTCTTCCATACGTATATTTTGCGGTGGACGAAACCACTTTTGCTTTGGGTTTTGGTCTTGGACCATCCAACATTTCAGCCGCCAATGCGTCATTGCCAACCACCGCCATTCCGAGCGATGATAGCCCTATATTTTTAAGAAAATCTCTCTTTTTCATTGTTTGATTTTTTGATGAGTATTATAGAACACCCGTTTTCTTTTGCTCTATGATGTAATTGGAAGTACGAGCTGATAGTGCCAAAATCGTCCACGTAGCATTTTTATCACCCTGTGAAACAAATGGGGCGGCATCAGCTACGAACAGATTTTTGACATCGTGGGCTTGGCAATTACTGTTCAGCACCGACGTTTTGGGGTCATTTCCCATTCGGGCAGTTCCCACTTCGTGGATAATTTTGCCTGGTTCTGCCAAACCGTAATTCGTTTTTGCATCGGGTTTTCCACCTAATGCTACCCCGCCAATTTCGTGAATAATTTGCTCGAAAGTATCTTGCATGTGCTTAGCTTGCTTGATTTCGTAATCCGACCAAGTATAATTGAATCTCAGGACTGGAATACCAAATTTATCCACCACCGTTGGGTCTATTTCACAGTAATTATTATAATCAGGCACGGGTTCGCCACGACCTGCCATACCGATATAGGCTCCGTAAAATCTTCGATAATCTTCTTTCAAGGATGCTCCGTAGCCTCCTGCAGCTTTTTTGATGCCTTCACGAGTGGGATGTTTCTCATTAATTCCTTCAATGCCCCAACCAAAACCGTAAGCTGGCATACCCATCCCGCCACCGTATTCAATATGATACCCACGAGGGAAATCTAATTTTTTATTATCCAACCACCACGGCGTGTAAACGTGCATTCCGCCTACACCGTCTTCATTATAACGTTTTCGGTCGAACAAAGCGGGAATAATGGCAGAGCGTGATGCACCCGTTGAGTCGTTGATGTATCTTCCTACGATGCCACTCGAATTAGCTAAACCATTCGGGAAACGACTTGATTTTGAATTTAATAATAAACGAGCAGTTTCTCCCGCACTTGCTGCTAAGATGACAATTTTGCCTCGCACGGTTTTTTCAGTCATCGTTACGGTATCCACGTAAGATACGCCCGAAGCCAAGCCCGTTGTGGGGTCAGTCAATACTTCACGAGCCATCGCATACGTTATGAGGGTACAATTACCCGTTTTGATGGCAGGAATCATTAAGACCGAAGAGGAAGAAAAATCGGCGTAAGCTAAACAAGCTCTACTGCATTGATTACAATAAAAGCAAGCTCCACGGTCTTTATTGATGGCTTTTGTCAGAATTGATAGTCTTGAGGGAATAGTTGGGATGCCTAATTTTTTGTTACTTCGTTGAAGCATTAATTCGTGCAGACGTGGTTTGGGAGGAGGAAGGAAATATCCATCAGGATTGTTATGCATTCCTTCATTTGTGCCAAAAACCCCAATCAATTTATCAACATAATCATAGTATGGCTTTACGTCATCATAACCAATGGGCCAATCATCGCCCAAGCCATCAATGGATTTACGCTTGAAATCATCAGGACCGAAGCGAAGGGAAATTCGTCCCCAGTGATTGGTACGTCCGCCTAACATTCTGGAACGAAACCAGTTAAATTCTGTGCCTTTTGTGGTGGTATAAGGTTCGCCGTCAATCTGCCAACCACCGTAAGCAGCATCAAAATCGCCAAATGCACGGGTTGAATTAGCCCCACGGCGGGGAGATTCCCACGGAGCTTTCAACTGGGTTATGTACTTAGGGTCGGCGGGGTCAAAATATTGTCCTGCTTCCAAGACGCACACTTTTGCACCCGCTTTGGTGAGTTCATGGGCAGCCATTCCACCACCCGCACCCGAGCCTACAATGACGACATCATAGACGGTTGTGGGTTCTTTTATCTGAAAATCAAGCATTTTATTATGTTTTGAAATTTGTTGAATTCTATCGTTGTACTCAGTAATTATTGATATAAGAAACTTATCATAATTTTTATACTCAAATATATCTATTTTCATCTACAAATATCGCAAAAGAATATTTTTTAGGCACAAATTTTTACACCGTTTCATCAATAAATTACCTGTTGGGTGCTAACTTGTATATTACCGTAAAATCAACCGAAATGTTCATCAAAAAACTATTAATTCCGCTTGCTTTATTATTGATTGCTAATATCACATTTGCACAAGACAATCCACGTTATTTAGCTTTCTCATTAATCAATCTCGAACACCGAAATCCGCAGTTGGACGACATCAACAAAGCAGCGGATTTGGGAATGAATGCCTTTATTATCAGTATCCGTCGTGATGTGATTGTGGGTAAAAAAGTGAGTGCCACCAACCCTTGGGAACAGTATGATAATCAGATAAAAGTGGCTCGACAGCGGGGTATGAAAATCTGTTTCCGAATCGTTTTTGCTACGTGGTGCAACAATAAAACTGTGGGTGAACCACTCAATAATAATGTACCAACGTGCAGTGGATTTGAGGCTTCCGAAAGAATGTTAGGGCTTGATGCTAAGGGTGTTGCAAGAGTTCATCAGCAGTCTTTTGGTTATACGGGTTGTGATGTTTTTGATGATTGTGGGCAAATGATGACTACCAGTTTATCGGCTGCCAAAACCATTAAAGATATGCAAGATTTCACACTCGAAGTTTTGCAAAGATATAAGGCAATCGTGGATGCAGGGGAGGTGATTTATGCATCCGCAGTGATAACACCCGAACAAGAATTTGGCTTCCCTTTTTCGACAACCAAGGGTTTAGATGGTGTGGTAATTTCGCTTTTTGACTATTCGCAATCTATGATAAACGGGTTTCGAGAATGGGTAAGGGTGAAATATGCCAATGATTTTACGAAGTTAAAAAACATTTGGGGAAGCTATGCCAACACTTTTACGGGCTTCAATACGATTGAACCCCCTCGCCCAACGGGGTCATTTAATTGGTCGGTTTTTCTGTTGGGACAAGCGGGAAATGATTGGTACACCTACCGCCATTTTGTCTTAAAAAACTATTCACAAGCCTTTTTGAAAACCGTTAAAGGTTTCGATGCACGTTTGAAAGTTGTCAATGATTATGGTTCAATTAATGACCAACCCAGCGTACAAAGAGGTTCATTTTCTTTCAAAGATATTGGCGAAGGAACGGATGGCGTGAAAATGAACAGTTCGCCCTACCAAGACCATCGTTTTATTATGGACGTAGCCCGAACTAATTTTCCCGATAAATGGGTGATGATGGAAGTGGAATCGTTTAGAGATAGAACCGATTTGCAGGAATTACACTTCATAGAAGCCTTTACGCACGGAGCAAAGTTGGTGGGTGCTTTTGCCTTTGATGTCGTTAATAATCAAGCACATAGAGAAATGTTGCAACGAATGACCAATAAATTTATCAAAGGAAATCAGCAAGTCGAAAAGATTGAAACCTGCGGTACTACGATAAGTTCAGTTTATGAATTATTGGAAGATGGCGGCTGTGCTTTCAAAAAATCTGACCCCCAAAGTGATTGTCGTTCATATAGAGATTGGGCAAATTTGAAAAAAGTAAATGGTGATAAACCAGTCAAAGTAATATTAGATGAAAGTTTTATTACGGGAAAACCCTTCAAATTAACCCAAAATGATTTATCGGCTTGTGGTTCAATCGCTAATTTTAAAGAAACGTATTCAAATGATTGTCAGAAAGTTGGTATGAAACCAAAAGCTGCTGATAACCTAAAAGGCATGATTGAAATCTCTACTTGCGACAGAATTTCGGGTTGGGCAATTAATACCAAAAATTTAGATGAAATCCAGACAGTCGATATTTATGTGGACAGTATAAAAATTGGCACAACCCAAGCAAACGTGGGCAATCGCCCCGATTTGGTAACAACTTTCAATTCCAATAAAGCAAATTTCAGAGGATTCACATTTGTTTTGCCCGATTCGGCTTGGTATAAATCTGGACAAGTCAAAAGGATTTATGCTCGATTTGCCAATACCAGCACTTTATTGGAGGACAGTGGCGATTTGAAAACGCTCGCTTGTGAGGGGACGGGTTCGGGAATATGCGGACAAAAATATCGCCTAATTGTTTCACCCGATTCATTGACTAACGTTTTGACCAGAGCAACGGATTATAAAATCTCGGTTTCGTCAAATACCCGATGGAATATTATTAAAAATGTTAATTGGCTGACAGTCAATGCCGATACGGGGAGTTTTAATAATTCTTTTATGCTAAAAATTACTGCCAATCCAGACACGGGAACTCGTAAGGCGAAGGTTACACTAACGGCAGGGAATTTGACTAAAAGTATAACGATTGCTCAAAAAGGAGTGGGACAACCCTACTTAACCGTTTCGCCAGATTCTATAACTACTATTACTTTTGTCGGGGCTGAATACCGAGTAGTGGTAGCTTCAAATGTGAAATTGAAACTCACCAAAAATGTCAATTGGATAACCACCGACCCTGTAACAGACCTTGATAATGGCTCGTTTGGACTTCGGATTGAACCAAATCCAGAGACGATAACACGGTACGGAAAATTGACCGTTTCGGGGCAGGGTGTTACGAAGAACTTTTACGTCATCCAGAAAGGAAAAGGTCAGGCTTGTGTGGGTTGCAACGTTCCGATTGATACCGATAAACCCTTCAACGACCCCAACGATATTGCGGGTAGAATTGCCCCGACAACATACAGAGGTTGGGTGGAATCAGTAAACTGTTGTAGCATCAAAGGTTGGGCGTTTGATAGTCAGAATTATGATGATAATATAACGGTTGATTTTTACTTGGATAAGCAATTAATTGGCTCTACACCCGCCAATAAGGGTTATCGAACGGATTTAGCCTTTAATTATCAAAGTGATAAATTGCTGTATAAATCATTTTGTTTCGCCGTGCCAAAATCGACCTTAGACTCCTTTAAAAACGGGAAAGACAAGCAATTATACGTTCGTTTTGGTGGAACAATTACCAAATTATTCACGCCCGAACAACGATATTTGAACTGTAAACCCAATACCGTTTGCCCCGAAGGACAAAGTTGCGAGGAGATTGCTTATCAAGATTATTTGGAAGAAGTTTTTCCCAATCCGAGCAATGGGAAATATACGTTGAGGTTATATTCTCTCAAAAACCAAGTAGCAAATTTTAAACTGGTTGATGCCCAAGGGACACTCTTAAAGAATGTGAAATACGATGTTTTGGAAGGTTTGAATAACGTAGAATTGGACGCATCGGGTGTAAAAAATGGGGTGATTTTGCTTTCAATTTTGATGGAGAATGGAAATACTTTATTTAAAAGGCTTATCAAAGTGGAGTAAGGAGACAGGAAAGAGGGAGACAGACTATACGAAAATCGTACCTCCTGTCTCCCTTTTTCCTAACTCCTTTCCTCCTTACAAAACATTAGAAGTTTGTTCCTTAATTTTTTCTAATTCATCCTTCATATTTACCACAATTCTTTGCAAAACTACATCATTTGCTTTTGAACCAATGGTATTGATTTCACGACCAATTTCTTGGGAAAGGAAGTTTAATTTCTTACCATTTCCCTCCTTCAAAACATCCTTAAAATAGTTTAAATGGGTACGCAAACGAACTTTTTCTTCTGAAATATCATATTTTTCAATGTAATAAATTAACTCTTGCTCAAAGCGATTTTTATCGAACTCTTCATCCCCTAAAAGGTCAGTTACCGACTTTCTTAAACGTTCACGCACGTTGGGAATTCGGGTTATATCTTGGGCTTCGGCTTCGGTCAAAAGTTCGCCAATTTTATCAATATATTCAATAAATTTATGAGAAACGATTGCCCCTTCACGCAAACGAAACTTAGTACACTCTTCGATGGCTTGATTGACGGTTTTCAAAATTTGTTGCCACTCTGCCGTAGCTTGTTCTTCAGATGCTACTTCCGTATTGAAAGCATTTGGCAATGTCAAAGCAATTTTGAACAATTCGGTAGTATCTGCCCCGCCAAAAGCATCGGCAGATTGTTTCAAATCCTTCATATATGCCTGCACTAAAGGCTGATTGATATTAGTGCCGGAACTGGCTACGTCAGAATAATTAGTAGTCAGATTAAACTCAATTTTACCTCTTTCCAAAGCCTGTGTTAATAGATTTCTGATTTCTATTTCTCTGAAAGACAGGCTTTTAGGAATTCTACAATAAATATCGGTGAATTTAGAATTTAGCGTTTTTACTTCGGCAGTAACGGTCAAACTACTTGATTCAGAAGTAGCTTTTCCAAAGCCAGTCATTGATTTGAGCATAATTGTATCATTATATTTTTAGCTGCAATGCTATCCTACAAATTTACTATTAAAAATTGGGAAACCCCATTTTAACGTAAAAGAGCCTTGTTTTATAACAACAAGACTCTTTTACGTTATTTCGTTCACCGTGAAACATTCACCGTAATTTACAACTGTCTAATCTTAATATTCTTAAACCAAACTCGATTTCCATGGTCTTGCAGTACGATATGTCCTTTGGAAAATGTTCCCCAAAACGGCATTTTTCGAAATTTACTTTCTGAAACCGCTTTTTTAAATTCTTCACTATTGTTGTTATATTCAATCACTTTTTTACCATTTAGATACAATTCAACAAAACCATCTTTTTGCTTAATCACAGCTCTATTCCATTCTCCTTGGGGTTTCACATTTTCGGGTTCGTATTTAAAAAGGTCGTACAAATTACCCGCACGGTGTTTTTGAATTTTACCGTCACTATGTTTGTCATTATCCAAAACTTGAAATTCTGGACCAGTATTGTATGAGTAGGGATGTTTCTTTTGGTCATCTTCTTGGGCATTGAAAATAATTCCAGAATTTCCCCCTTCCGATATTTTCCAATCAATTGAAAATTCATAATTTTCATAAATACTATCGGTCGTAATTTCCCCTGCGGCAACTTTCTTACCAGCCACCTTGAAAGTATCATTGAGCATAATGGCATTATCCGAAACCTGCCAAGCTCCCAAAAGGTCTTTTTTATAGAAATTTCGCCAGCCGTTCATGGTTTTTCCATCAAAAAGGAGTTTCCAACCCATCTTTTTCTCTTTGGGCGTAAGCGTATTGGATTTTTGTGCCATTGTCGAAAGTGAGGCAAGCAAAATAAGGGCAATAATTTGATTTTTCATGTTTATTTGTGAATTGAATTGTTTTTTGGAAACTAAACTACGAAAAAAGAGCAATTAAAAATTAAAATTATGAATTTAAAATGTAATTACTAATCATTACTCATACCTCTCTGCCCAAAGCTACCTTTTTACTCACAATTACAATCTTCTGATTTTGGGCATCGGTAGTGGCAAAAATATAAGTATTTCCCCCTTCTGAAAGTTTTAATTTCTCCCGAATTTGTTTTACCGATAAAGGGAAATTTCGGATGGTAATATTGGCTTTATTCTCGGATAAAAACTTAGAAATTTCTTTCTTATCCAACTTGCAAACGCCTTCAATTTTGAAAGTTCTACCTTGAAAATTTTTGACTAAATCATTGGAGGTATAGAGATGACTATGCGGGGCAATCTTCTGTAAATCAAAGTGTTGTGCTACAATTCTGAATCCTCCCGACTTCAAAATAGCGGCATTGGGTTCGTATAAATAGGTTTGTGGCGAACCCACTTTTATCATCGCATCTTTCTCTTCTGATTTCCTGAAAGACAAAAGTACCACAGGCTTCAGCCTGTCTAATGTGGTAGAATTATACAGGCTAAAGCTTGTGGTACTTTTTAAATTAACGGCGTGATATTGAGCCTCATTTTGATAGTCTTTCTCCAAATGAAATAAAATCTCTTTCACCTCATTTTCCACCGCCACCACATAAATATTTGCGACATTTTGCAATTCAGAAACTGCCAAATTGATATCCAACATTGGCGAGGCTTTCAAGAGGATTTTATCAGTTTTAGTAAATAAAAAGCCCTTAATTTCTAAAATATTAGGCTCGCAATCTTGCAGACTCACTACCTTATTTCCAGTATCATCTCGGCGGTGTGGGTCAAGGTAAATCCATGAATAATTTAGAGTTTCGTTCTTTAGAAAATTGATTGAATTACCTCCAACAAAATCTACATTCTTAATACCCAACTGCTCAAAATTACAGTTTGTAATCTCGCATAAATCTGCATTTTGTTCAATGTAAATGGCTTTTTTGAAGTTCTTGCTCATGTAGGCAATATCCACGCCCATTCCTCCCGTGAGGTCAATAAGCGTTTCGCCCTGCATTAAACTTGCTTTGAATTTTGCCGTAATTTCTGAGGAACATTGTTCTACGGAAAGCATTTTTGGAAAGATAATATCCTCATTGTTAAACCATTCTGGCAATTTAATCTTCGCTTTCTGACGTGCTTTTATCTGCCAAACCAAATCAGGAATGTTGAGATTAGGATATTTTTTGGCTTGCAATAATAGCGATGTTACTTCATCATTGAGGTGAGTTTTGATGAAGGTTTTTTCGGCTTCGGTAAGAGGAAATGGAGTGTTCAAAGATTTTTGGGGATTATTTAAGAGGCGGTTTACTTTAGGCAAAAATTCACCTGTAGTTATCATTTGAAAGAGGAATTAATTAATGATATCATTTTACTATCAAATCTGATAAATCTAAGCAATGGGCTACACTTCGTCTATATTCATCTTCTTTGCCTATTTTATTCATCATTCTCAAATTGAGAAGTCGTATTGCGGAGCGTATTACCTCATTATTAATTGCATTTATAAAGTCTGATTCCTCAATAAATAACGTAATTTCATCTCCTTCTGTTACCTCAAAAGCATTTCTTATTTCCAGTTTTAAAGAAGATATATTGTCAAATAGTGCGTCAAAATGCTTCTCTCTTTGTAGCCAATTCAAAAATGGAAGTTTTGAAACGAAAAGCATTATATTGAATGTACCATCTTGATTTGCAAAAAATGAAATCACAGGAACTCCATTAATGTTTATTCTTGAAATACAGTTTTCTTTAACCAAATATTTCGGTAGGCAAGTTATATTCCAATAATTATACTCACTTGCTATATAATTTGGAACAGTAGCCTTTACATAAATAGTGGCTATTGAAACAAGTTTTAGAAAGTATGATTTGCTTTGTAATAGTTTGAACCTTTCGCTATATTTTGCTCTAAGTTTTTCATTATGAAATTTACTTCCTGATAAATAATTATACTCAGAATTAGTAATCCACTCATTTTGATGCGTATTATTAAAAATATTTTTAAAATCAATTTGCTTTAAATTCCTTATTCTTATTCCTTGCTTCTCAAATAAGGAAATTGCCTTATTTTCTTCATCCAGTAGAAAATCCTCATTTACAGGCTTGAAATAATAAAAATCAATATCATCAAACTTTTTAAAATGCTGTTTTAACCTTTTCTTAATGTTGGTAGTTTGTCCAATATAATATTCATTGTTACAGAATTGAAGAATATAAATTCCGCTTGTATTATTGTTTATAATGTTTGAAAAACCATTTTGAATAATCATTTCTAAGACATCCAAGTTGTCTATTGAGATGAGAATTTCATGGAAAAAATCATCAGTGATTTCATTGATTTTTTCCAAATTTCCAATATCCTTTATTTCAGTTAACAATATAGATTCGTATATTTTTAATGCCTCTCGCAATTGATTAAGGCAAATATGTGAAAAAGCCTTCCATTCAGATACCTCATTATCTTGGTGGTTCATCAAAAATAAATTATAATTTTCAATTGCCTTCTTATGGTCATTAACATTAGCATAAGCAAATCCTAAAAGTTCATAAAAACGTCTTTCATTATCAATGGAATGAGCTTTTTCAATATCTAAAATAGCTAAATCGTATTTTTCTAAATCAATGTAACATTGGCTTCGATTAAAAAAACCAGCACCATACTCGGGGAATAATTCTATTGCTCTTGAAAGGTCAGTCTCAGCATATTCATATTTTTTTAATTCATAAAAAGCCTTACCTCTTGCACCATAAAGTAAATAACTTAGTTTATCTTTTTCAATTTCATCGGAGCAAAATATAACCATTTCCTCAAAATTTCCTTTTTTATAAAGTTCATTGAGAATCAGTTGATGCGTTTTATGGTTTGTAAAAATTGGCATACATTTCACTTCTTTTTTGGTATTTCTTTGTGCCTTTTGTCTTTTCTATTTATGAAAACCTCATCGTGCCATCAATCACATTTTCACTGATACTGCGTAAAATAAACGGAAACCTATCCCCCAAATAAACTCCCCCAAATCACCCCATAAACATCAGTAGCCAAAATCTCCTCTTTGGATAATTTGTTATCAGAAATCAAGATTGGGTAAAATTCTTTGGGGGCATTAATTGCTCCGTGTGAGCCTTTTACTAAACTGGCATCCAAGGGGATTACGTCCATTAAATACCTGAATCCTAATAGTTTACGGGCTAATTTATATCCTGCTCGCAATTTAATCAGGGGATTTTTGGGGTTCATAAACATTTCTACGGGGTCGTAGCCAGGTTTCTTGAAAATCTCTACCAAACGGGCATAATCGGGAGCAAGGTTATCGTCAAACCAGAAATAATAAGTAAACCAACTATCGAGTTCTGCCACAACCACCAAATCGCCCGAACGTTCGTGGTTGAGGTGGTACTTTTTCTTGCCTTCTTCGTTCAAAACCATAGCAATGCCTTCGGTATTTTCCAAAATACTTTTCACCCGTGCCAACTCACTCGCATCGTTCACATACACATGGGCGATTTGGTGGTCGGCGGTGGCAAAGGCTTTGGAAGCACCGCAATCCAAAAGTTCCAAACCTTGTTCCATTCGGATAGAAAGTAAGCCATTTTCTCGCAAAATCCGATTAATATGTATCGGACGATTTACGTTGTTGATGCCATATTCCGACAATAAAATTATCGTGGTATTTTGGGCTTCGTAATGTTTTACCAACCCTTCCACCAACTCATCAATTTCTTTTAATTCTTTGCTAATCTTCTGAAAATCAACGCCATATTTCTGCAAACAATAATCTAAATGCGGCAAATAAATCAAAGAAAGCGTTGGATTTTGGGCTTTATCAACCCAAATTGAAGCATCGGCAATCCATTTGGAAGACTTGATATTAGCATTGGGACCCCAAAAACTAAACAGTGGAAATGTGCCAAATTCGGCTTGCAATTTATCCCGCAAATCAGCGGGATATGAATAACAATCGGGAGCTTTCACCCCATCTGCGTGATATTGTGGGCGAGGCGTTACTGAAAAATCTGCCGTTGAATACATATTATACCACCAAAACATTTTGGAACAAGTAAAGGCAGGGTTGGCTTTTTTGGCGGCTTCCCAAATTTTTTCACCCTGCACCAATTTATTAGATTGCTTCCAAAATTTCACTTCTGAGTCCTCACGGTCATACCAACCATTGCCCACAATTCCGTGTTCATTGGGCAGTTTTCCCGTCAGATAAGTGCTTTGCGAGGTCGTGGTTACGGCAGGCAAAACGGGCTTAATTAGGCTCAAATAATGTTCTGAGAGATATTTTTTCAAAAATGGCGTATGTTCGCCAATGACACTCGTACTGAGTCCAACGATATTGATAACTACGGTTTTTTGCATCATGCTACGAATAACTACGATAGAATACCCGTTCCTTATCAATAGCGAGGGATTTAAATCCCTCGCTATTGATAAGGAACGGGTATTTATAAGATATTTTCACTACAAACTAATTTTTAATAAAAATGACAACTGTTTACTCTTTATTAATAACTGAATTAACCCACTCCATTTCTCTAATAATGGACTCATTCAGAGGCACTTGAAACTCCGCTGGCAATACGCCCCACGTATATGTTTCGATTTCCAAATGGTTAGTAAAAGGTTTTTGTTTTTGGATAGATAAAGTCTTGATAATCTCAGATTGGGTAGAAGACAACAAGTCATATTTATCTAAAAACAATGGCACATGAAAATGTACTCGCCATGCTGAATATTTGCCTATTTCAAAAGCATCTAAAGCAGGTTTTAAATCGCTGAATTTTTCAAACGAACCATCTTGCTTTTTGGCAATTACTTGGTGCAAATAAGTAGATTCGTCATATTGAGCAATTGCCTCAAATTTTGCCAATTCATCAGCGTTAAAATCAACTTTCAGTGCTGAACTAATTTGTATTTTTCCAACACGAATATCTTGTGAAATTAATTTATCAACGACATCTTGCGGTTCTTCATAACTCACGCCAAAATGACAAATATCGAAACATAATTGCACATGAGTACGAATAATTTCCTGAGAATTTGATTGAGAAAAACCTTTTGCCATAAAATGTTTTTCGCCCATCGGTAACAGAATATTATTATACCAATCAATAAATTCAGAGGAATTTTCTAAAATCCCATCGGGTTCGGGTTCAATGTCAAGGTGGAGAATTTTATTAGTTTTCTCTTTGATAATCAATAAATTATCAACTACTGAAAGAATATTTTGCGTAGCTATTTCGGTAGCTTTCATTAATTTATCGGAGCTGTTCCACCAAAAACGATAAGAGAGAGGAGAAGTTGAAATTCCACCTTCGGTAATTGATTCTGGCAGTATTTTAGCCAAAATCTTAAACATCCTGTTGGTATAATCCACTCGTTCCTGATTTGTCCAGTCGGGAGCGTGAACTTGGTCTTTTACCACCACATCATGAAATCCGCCGTAAGGAAAGCCATTCATGGTGAAGACATAACAATCATTGTCAGCAAGCCATTTTTTGAACATTTCCAAGTTTTGAGTTTCGGATAAATCAAGACTGGCTTGATTGGCAAGTCGTAATCCAATACCAATCGGAGCATCAGGGCAAACAGCTTTTTTGATGTCAGGAATATTCTTTTTTAGTTCCGAAAAATGTTCCTCCCAGCCTTCGCCCGTGTGGATGTTGGAGCAATAAGTGAGGTGTCCGTATGGAGTTTTCATGTTTTAGTTTTGAGCATTAACACGGAAGGCTTCGTTTTGAACGAAGCCTTCCGTAAATATACAAGTTCTGTTCTATAAATCTTTAATCCAAAGTTTAATTATTGTGCCTTACCGACAAAATATCCACTGCCTTTTTCACCAATTCAAAATCAATTTCATGTACTTCAATTCCTTTGCCTAAAGCCTGTAAAATGGTGATGGTAAGTTGTCCGCCAAGGTGTTCTCTAAATTCGTTGAGTCCTTTCCACAGGTTGATTTTATCGTTTTCGGATAAGGCTTCGTGATATATTTTGAAGCCCAAGGTTTCTAAGGTCTTCAAAATTCTTTCGAGTTCTTCAGCGGTGAGGTTATTTTTTAAGAATGAATAAACCGAATCCAAGGCAATACCAATGGCTACGGCTTCTCCATGGCGAATTTCAAAATTGGTCAAATACTCCAATTTATGAGCCGCCCAATGTCCAAAATCTAAAGGACGAGCCGAACCCATTTCGAAAGGGTCGCCACTTGAAATATGTTGAAGATGCAATTCGGCACAACGCACAATTTGCTTTTGCATGGCCACTTCATCACGTTCTGATAGAGCTTTTGCATGGGATTCTAACCACTCAAAAAAGGCTAAATCTTTGATTAAAGCCACTTTTACGGCTTCTGAAATTCCCGAACGCCAATCTCTTTCTGAAAGTGTTCTCAGGAAATTAAAATCATTTATTACTGCAACAGGAGGCGAAAATGTGCCTAAAAAATTCTTTTTATCGAAGAAATTAACGCCATTTTTTACCCCAACACCCGCATCATTTTGCGACAATACCGTTGTGGGTATGCGAATATGCTTTACGCCCCGATGAGCGATGGCAGAGGCATAACCGACCATATCCAAAAATGCACCTCCCCCGATGGCAGCCACAAAAGAATGGCGGTCAATGCCATTATCATCAATGGCTTGGAGGGTTTGGGATAAATATTGAGGGTCGTTTTTTACCCGTTCGCCACCCCACAAAATCAAGATTTCTGCAGCTAATTCAATGGCATTTTGCGGAGCGAAATATTGCTGAATCTGTTCCGATAAATGCGGATGAGCCGTAGCAACGCCCGCATCAATCAGAAATAGAATTTTTTTACGAAAATCAGTATTACCGTATTGTTGCAAGAAATCAAGTAAAGTAGTGTTTTCAGGTGAAAATAGATTTTCTGTAAAAATAATATTATACGAAAATTGTACCTGAAAATTTTGATGAAGTATGGTCATTGTGGATATTGTGAGTAGCGTTAATCAAACAATTGTTTAACAAGTTTTTGAAGAACTTGTTTTTTGATTGTGCTATCTTCTGATTTATCGTAAAGTGTAATTAAATAGATATCTGTACCATCATCCGACTCTTTGAGAAGGTAAGTTGTCAGCCTAAACCCTCCACTTTTCCCCTTTCCCTTATCTTCATTAGCAACTCTGACTTTATACAAACCACCTCCAAGTGATTGCCCTTGTCTTGGGTTGTCAATTAAGTCCTCCATCAAATCGGATAATTCATTTTCTAAGGAAGGAAATTTCTTTTTGAATCTTTTGTATTTAGATTCAAAAAGGGGTGTCGGCACTATCTTATTAGCCATGTAATACGTCTTTTATATTTTTTGGCTTTATTTTCCCTTCTCTGATTCCTTTCACTTGTTTTAACCCTTCTTTTATTTCAGATAATAAAACAGAACTTTCTTCTTCCGTTTCAATGAGGGTTTTAAACTCCTTCCTTGACTGTTTTGGAAGTGTTTTGTAAACCTCATAAAGTGCTGATGCTATTGTCATAATGAATAATTTTATGATAAAATTACAAAAATTAAGCCTAAGTTCCCTTTCCAAAAATCGAAAAATGAATCTAAGTTACCGCAAAATACTTCCCAATTCGCATAGAAATTGGTAGTAAAACTAAAACACAAATTGCTATACCCCAGTTTCCCGAAGCGGCTACCCAAGCGGCATCCATCACGATTAATGATAATACGCCTGCCTTGACGGCTTTGCCAATATTACTACCAATTGGCAAAACAATTGCTTGTATTAAAGGTTTGAAAATCAGGAATATATGCAATAAAATAAATAAAATTACCAACGTGATATTTCCTGATGAATAAGCCACATAGCCTTGAAAAATACTGACAAGAGCGTATAAAAATCCTGCAAAATAGAGGTGATTCTTATTTCCTCCGTGTACCTCTCCACGGCTAATCATGGTGATGGCGGAGATGTATATGATGGGTACAATACTCACCCACCACCACTCATACACGGATGGATTGATGATGGAAATTCCTAACAATAAATTTACGCCCCGACAAAATCCCATATTTATCGGTCCGAAAAGGTTATTGTGTTTCCCGAAACGGTCGTAAAATAGGGCTAAAACGCTGATGATTATGGCGAAAACGCCACTCATTTGACTAACTATAAAAGCGGTCAAAATTCCGACAAATAATAGACTGATTCCTAAAATAGAGGCATTTTGTTTGCTAACTCTACCACTTGGAATGGCTCTTTCGGGGCGTTCGATGGCGTCTAATTCAGCATCAAAAACGTCGTTAAAAACAACACCACCGCCATAAAGTCCAACGGTGGAGATGGAAAGTAAAATGGCATTACCCCAGAGGAAATTATCGGTCGTAAAATGCAGTCCCGCAATTGCCATTCCTGCCAATATATCGGCAAAAGCGGTGATTAAATTGGCAGGACGCATGAGTTGTAGGTAGGATTTCAAGAGAGTGATTTTGATTACTGAATAAATATCGAATTTTTATCAATCCTCGGCTGTTGTCCGCCCCTAAGGATTGTATTTCCGTTGAATTTTAGGCTACGGTCAATTTCTTTTATCGTCTCAAAATCTTCCACATTTATCTGCCCACTTTGAGCAAAGGCAGTGATGGCGTTTTGATAAGTTACCAACCGAATATCATCATCCGAAATCCCTCTAATTTTCATCAAAGCCGCTGTTTTGGGAACTGCCAAAGGGTCGGAAATACCCCAATCTGCGGCAGAATTGACCATTATTCTTTCTGAACCATATTGTTTTATAATTTCTACCATTCGCTCATTGCCCATTTTAGTGAAAGGATAAATCGTGAATCCTGCGTAAAATCCTTGCTCCAAAACACTTTTTACCGTCTCTTCATTATTATGGTCAATAATTACCATTTGTGGGTCTAAACCGTGTTCAAGAGCAATTGCCATGCTGCGTTCTGTTCCCCTTTTTTTGTCTCGATGGGGCGTATGAACTTGCACGGGAAGGTTGGCTTCTTTGGCTAATTCCAATTGCAAACGATAATATTTTTCTTCGGCGGTGGTTTGATCATCAAAGCCAATTTCGCCTACGCCCACTACGCCTTCTTTGTACAAATACAAAGGTAAAACCTCCATTACTTGCTCGGCGAGGGCTTCGTTGTTGGCTTCTCGTGAATTTAACCCGATGGTGCAGTAATGTTTTATACCAAATTGAGAAGAACGAAAACGCTCCCAACCCACCAAAGTACTGTAATAATCCTTGAAACTGGAAAGTCCCGTACGGGGTTGCCCCAACCAAAAAGCGGGTTCAATCAATGCAACTACACCCGCATCCGCTAAGGCTTGGTAGTCGTCGGTGGTGCGGGAAACCATGTGGATGTGCGGGTCAAAAAATTTCATGTCTTTGATATAATCCATAAAATTGCTTTCCACTTGGCTTGCGGTATGTTTTTCCTCCAACGAACCTTCAAAATGAGAAGGGTTTTGAGGAATATTATTATTGGTTTGACACATTTTTCAATTTTATAACGTACCACGGGCTTTAGCCTATAATTCTCACTGAGAAGGAGAGGCTAAAGCCTGCGATACTATTTTTCTTCCAAACTTTTCCAAGATAATCCATTTATATCAAAAGCTAAATCCTTCTGTTTTATAACCAATAAATCTTTTGCTTTTTGATTATCAGACTCTTTACAAACTAATACGGCAGCCTGTTGGTTTTGGATGTTTTCAGAATCGAAAAGTTTAGTAATGTCTTCTAAAATTGTAGGCGTGATGTATTTACTCACTAATCGCCATGCTTGCGAAGGAATTGTGCGGTGGGCAGCCCAACGTTCATGAGCAAAATCTGAGAGGATATTGGCTAAGTTTTGATTGGCTCTTTCGTCCAAACCTGAAATTAAATTGATGGATTTATTATTGAAAATACACTTCAAAACCAACTGATTCCAAGCCGACTCCGAGAAGTATTTTGCGGGATAAGGATTGTGGAAAGCAAGAGCATCAAAGACTGAACCCATGTTGGAACGAACTGCCTCGGTGGCTCGATAAAGCCATTTTTCGGGATATTGTAGGTAGGGAAGAGCCGTGTAAAGAGCTACGGCTTCGTTGATTTCGGCAGTTTCAAAAAGCGATTCGATGGTTTGGCAGTAATCTTCTTCGGATTTATTTTGAACATTTGTCAATAACAAAACTCGCACAACACGGTCGAGTGTCCAGATTTGATTCGGTCGGCGTTCCGATTCGATGCTGTCAATGTTACGATTCGCTACCGTTATTTTTGGAGTTCCGTATTTTGGTTTTGTAGTAACGGGTTTTTCCATCACTATTTCCACTTCTTTTTTACTAATAAATCTGGGCGTGATTACAAAGGTCTTTTGCAAGGCTTTATTATCTTTAATATTTTGAGCGTCAAGCCATTGTAATTCTTTTTCACTGGCGTTGATTTCTATGAGTTGGGCGAGTAAATTGTTCAAAATCTTTGGGTTGATGATGTGCTTTGAAAATATCACCAAAGATAATTACGAATTCCTTAGAAATCCGTTAAACCCGCCATATATGCCAAGTTTGCAATGGCTTTTTCGTATTTACTTTTTAAAGATTCCACCTTTGTCCGCATCTCAATTAATTTACTTTCACGGGTATTAATCAGGAAAAGTGTACTTTCACCAATATCAAATTTGCGTTGCTCTCCTCTTACCATAATCTCTTGATTTTGAGTGGCTTCCGTCTGAATTTTCAACTGTTTTTCGTAATTTTTTACTTCGTTATAAGCCGCATAAACATCGTTTAAAATCTCTCGGCGAGTCATGTTCAATTCATAGCCCGTTGATTGCTGTTTGATTTTAACTTGTTGTAATTTTCCTCTTTCTTTTCTTAGAAATAAAGGCATGGTAAATTCAAAACCTAATTTGTGATTATCTATCGAAAAAGAGTTTGGATAATTAGTATTAGGTTTGTTCACAAAACCATCCGCAATGAAATTAAAATTGGCGTTAAAAATAGGTTTCAACATCTCTTTTCTAAAACGTTCTTCAATTTGTAATTGGTCAATTTTAACGTTAAGTTTCTGAATTTCAGGATGTTGATTCCTTGCCTGATTGATTAAAGACTGCAAAGTGATTTCATCAACTTTACGAATTGGGGCAAGCGGAGGTTGAGCATCTTCGGGTAATTCTAAAGGTATTTCGTTGGTACTCCAAAGGTAATTGGAGAGGGCTAAACGATTATTTTGTAGTTCAATAATTGCCTGTTCAACGGCTACTTGACGGTCTTGAAGCGTTATTTTTGCCTCAACCGAATCAATCGTAGCTTGTTCGCCCACCCTTGCCCGCTCACGGGTAGCGATAAAACGTTTGTCGGCCAAGTCATATCCTTCTCGAATCAATTTTAATTGTTGAAATGAAAACCACCAATCCCAATAACTTTTCGTGGCGTAATAAATGGTCGAATTTATCAATTTTTGTCGTTCGGCTTCGGCATAGTTTTTGGCTAAACGTGCCTGTTTCAAGGTATTACGGCGGGCATCAATGATTAAACCTTGTCCTATGGGAATGCTTAAACCCGCCACATACAATTGCGTTGATTCTTCTTCTAAAAGTTTATTCCCAGCATTTCTTTCATAACCTAACTTAAAGTCCACACCCGACCAAGTAGGAATTTTTAAGATATTATCCCAACGATTATAATATTCATCACCCTTGAAAGCCTTACGGTCAAAATAAGAAGTCAATTTTGGGTCAAACGCCCCTTTGGCTTGCATAATTTCAGTCTCGGCTTCTTGCGGAAAAAGATTAGCTTGCTTAATAGTTGGGTGATTTTTTAAAACTAAACTTTTAAAATCTTCGTAACTGAAAGGGGTTTGGGAAAGAGAGGAAGAAGAAAGTGTGGTATATAATATTATTACAAGAATTTTGGTCGCCTTGTCCCTACAAAAACGGACAAATCTGGCGGATGCAGTGAGGACAATGACCACGGCTAATGTTATTAATCGTAATAGAATAAATAAATAAAATATCATATAATCTGTTGATTGTCAATATATTAGGACTATTGTATAAAAAATTACTTTTCCTTCAAAGCCGCCTTCGGCTCTTGCTTCAAACTTGGCGGAAAGGCGTTCAATTGTCGCCAGATTTCGTACCATACAGGCACATCGTCCAGCATTACCCAACCCACCACGCCCGACCCCATCCGTAACTGTTTGGGCCAAGGTTGCTCGCCTTGATGTATTTTTGGGGTAATCAATAATCGGTATTCACCTTTATTATTATCAATTCGGTCAATCACTTTGACAACACCGCCAAAAGTTCCAACCGTTACCGAGGGCCAGCCCGAAAACACTAACGAGGGCCAGCCTTCAAACTGAATCCTAACTTCACGCCCAGGCTCAATTAAAGGCACATCCATAGCCCTAACGTACATTTCAACCGCCATATCGGGGGCAGAAGGTTGGAGCGTGCAGATAGATTCTCCTTCCTTAATCGTCTCACCAATTCCCGCTTTCAAGGCTTTTACAATGTATCCTTCTTGGGGTGCTTTTACAAAATATTGACCTCTGCGAATATCCACGTTGGTAATTTTATTTTGCAATTGCGAAAGTTCATATTCACCCGCTGCCAGTGAAGAAAATGCGGAACTGCGGTCTGATTGTGCCTTTGAAATCTTTTCAGCATAATCAGCATTGATGGAACTCAATTCGATGCGTGCATTAATTAAATCTTGTCTTGAAATCTGTAATTTATTTTGGTTAGAAATCAATTTTGCCCTTACTTCCTGCAATTTCAATTTACGAGATTCAACTTCGCTTAATGATACCAAACCACCATTATTATATTGTTCTTCACCTCGGTCATATCGGATTTTAGCAATGTTTACTTGCACCTGTTCCGCCAACACATCCGTACTATCTGCCGTAATTTTGGAGATACTTTGCTTGACTTTATTTCTGGCTTTTTGCAGACCAAACTGATTGTTTTCTTTTAAGGCAATTATCTGATTATCAAGGGCTTCAATCTTTAAACGATAACTACTAATGGCATCGCCTTTTGCCACTAATTGCTCCTGCAAACGTTTAGGATAGTTAGGGTCAAAATAGTCATCTTTTGTTTCGGAAATAACTAAAAGCGTATCGCCTTTTTTAACTAATTGCCCTTCCCGAACCAGCCATTTTTCTATCCTTCCCGCAATGATATTTTGAATGTTTTGCGGTCGGTCTTGGGGCGTAAAAGCCGATACGTCACCTTTGCCCGTAACGTTTTGCTGCCAGGGAAGGAACAACACCAAGAGCAAAATAATACCAATTGCCAAAAGCCACCGTTGCAAAATCACGGCAGAACGGGGCGTATGTAACGTTTTTAAGGAATGTAGTTCAAACTGTTCTTCAATCTGTTTGCCTACGGTATTTTTAGATATGTTTAACATAATAAAATAGTTATGAGTTATGAATTATGAGCGGTTCGGTGTTGAGATTATGAATTGTGAAGTAGCTAAAAACATTCTAAGATAGCTATTCATAACTTATCACTCATAGTTCATAACTACTAATCAGTCCACAACGTCCTGAAAATGAGCATCTTTAATTAAATCTTGATACTTTCCGTTCAGTACAATTTCGCCTTCATTCAAGACAATTACACGGTCGCAGGCAGCCATTACCATGGGGTCATTTGAGATGGTTAGGAGTGTCCACGGATTCTTTTTATCCGTCAAGAAGGCGGCAGCACTCATTCTTTCAGATTTATGTAATTCACGATAAATATCAGTTATCATCAACAATTTAGGCTTTTCAACGGCACAACGAGCAACCGATAATTTGGCGATAAAACTCTCCGAAAAACGCTTGCCACCTGCAATCATTGGGGTAGTTAATCCTTCGGGCAATTCGCCAATATTTTCAGACATTCTCAGGTTTTCTAATGCCCACATTACATCTTGAAGCGTGATTCCTGCCCTTCCCATCACAATATTATCCAAGAGTGTTCCGTCAAAAATTAAATCAGAAGCTAAATTCCTTTCGATGGCATCTCTAATAGAATTTAAGTTTACATCCCTGATAGACAAACCATTATAAGAAATAGCACCTTCAAAATCTGTAAATATTGCCGATAAAATTTTCAATAATGTCTCCTTCCCCGAACCATTCATACCCGTGATACAAATACTTTCATTCGCTTTAATTTCAAGGTTAATTTTTTTCAAAACGTATTTGTTTCCATCGGCATATTTATACCATAAGTCTTGAATTTTAATATCTAATCCATGATTTTGCTCATGGAAATTTACTCGCAAACCACTTTGTCTTTCCAAAGGTAAATCCGTTACATGACCCATTTTTTCGATGGCAGTCAGTAAATCAAAAACCGTTTCCGTTCCCGAAATAAGTTTTTCTACTGAATTGACCACCAGCACAATAATAATTTCGGAAGCCACAAATTGACCTAAAGAAATCTGTCGGTCAATGACTAAAGACGTTCCCAAAATTAATAAAAGACCCGTGATAAAAGCCTTAAAAAACACCGCATTTCCGTAGAGATTTAAGAGAACCTTATAATGTTTTTTGCGATATTTGAGATAATTATTAACCAAATAATCCATCTTTTGCATCGGCATATTGGTTGAACCTGCCGACTTGAAAGCGTACAAAGTACGGGCAATATCTTCCAGCCATTGAGCCACTTTATACTTATATTTCGACTCCGCCAAACTGGTTTCCATACCTTTGGGGGCATTGTAATAAATAACAGAAACCACAATAAAAATTGTTAAAAGCCCGAATGCGATGAAATAAGGGTGATAAAGTGAAAGCAAAAGAATACCAAAAAGAATCTGGATAACGGCTGCCGTCATATCTATCAACACTTTGGGCAATGCCTTCTGCACATTAACAATATCGAAAAAACGGTTCATCAACTCGGGGGCGTAACTGCCCAAAAGTGCTTCCGATTTCACCCGTGGAATACGATAAGTAAATTCAAATGCAGCCTTCGTGAATACCCGCCTTTGCAAGACCTCCACCAAAGTCAATTGATAAATCTGCATAACGCCCGAAACAATAACCCCAATTATCACCACGGAAATCAAGACATAGACCGAACTAAACGCCAATCCACCCGAAACCAAACCGATAATTGCCTGAATACCAAGGGGTAAGGATAAACTAATGATACCGACTACGATAGCGTAAATATATATGTTGATAATATCTTTTCGCTCAGGGCGTAACATTCCGAAAAGTCTTTTTAGGGGCGATAAATGTTCAATATCACCTTTATCAGCTACATTTTCTAAGGGGAAAACGGTTAGAAACTTAACTTTTCCATTTTGAGAAGTATTCGGGGCGTTTTCTACCGTTAATGGATTATACGTTCTATCTTCGGAAATCTCCTCAAAGTCTTGATTATTAGCAATTTGATAGAAAAAAGGTTTATTATTTTTCAACAATCTACCAGCAATTATTACTTTATCAGCTTCAAAAAAGATGATAGGATGATTATTTTCTTGAATCAATTGTCGAAAATCTGATAGACTGGCATAATTTTCTATCATCAATAGTTGCTGTTTTCGGGCAGCTTCTATCAAATCATTGACGAAATTTGGATATTGTTCGGGAGTGTATGTTTTGTCCTCGAAAAGTGGGGAATGATAGGCAAAATTATTAAAAGCAACCCCGTAAAAATCGGTTATTTTTTTGATAATTGTACTCAATTGTGTTGATTGCATAAAATAAATTTAAGGGTTTACAGGTAACTACGTTCTAACAAATAAACACAAACTTTGGTTTTATCTGTATTGGTTATTAAAATATAAGCGTTTTGTTTTACATATCAATGCCAATAATTAATACTTACAAAATAATACTCTCAAAGATTGTTCGTAAATTTATAAAACTTATCCAAAAGCCTTTCATCAAGAACTCTGATTTGAAACAAACTCAATATGTTTTTTAGATTTTTTATTATTTTCATATACTTAACTGTTTTATCCTATTCGTTTGATTTACAGGCTTTTAATAAATTTTCGGGCGATACTCTGTCGGTCAATTCCATTATTCAAAAAGCCATTAACGCCGCCCCCGCACACGATAAATCTTACGCCAATTACCAAGCCGAAACTTTTATTCAAAATTCAGGCAAATGGACACGCATTCCATCCATTTGGAAAAGCCTTTTGGCAGTTGAAGGAGTGGACGAAGGACTAACCTACCAGTCCGAATCTTTTGCCAAATTTGCCGTTAATCAGTCTAATGATTATCACTTTGAATATCAGGCAATTCGTAACAATTATCACGCCCAAGAACATCCCGATAAATTAGTGAACCCCAATTTCTATAAGCCCATTTTGGGTACGGGAGCTATTTCTCCTCTTTGCCCCAATGGATTCTATTATTATGATTATCAGTTAGTTAAGGTTTTGGAATTAGGAAACATTAAACTTTTTCAGATAAAAGTAACGCCCAAGCATTTCAATGACGAAAAGGTTTTTAGCGGAACAATCACCCTAACGAGTGATGACTTTTCTTTGCAAAATATAGACTTAAATGTTAGGCACGTTGATATTGATTATCACATCCAAATTAAGTTTGGGCAATATCTAAATCAATGGCTTCCCGAAGAATTCAATATTCAAACAAAGGGTGAACTAATGTTTTTTGAAGGTGAATATCAGTATTTGGCGAAGGTTTGGAAGTATCAAACATTGGATGCTGAAACGGCAAAAAAAATTGAGCGACCACATGAAAATACTTTCCACGAAATTGTAAACGTGCAAGAAAGAAATTTCGAGGTTCAGCAATTCAAGCAAGTGATGTCGGCACTGGCAAATAACCTTCGCAATCAGTGGAGTGATGCCAATATTGCTTCGGGTTTGAAGCGGTATGACAAAATAGAAATTTCACCAGATGCGAACGAAAGAGTGAATAATTCCTGGTATGAAATAAAACAAAATACTGATTTCAAAGTATTTACGCCCGATTTACCGATTTCTTCTAAAAATAAAAATACCCTTCCTTCTCAGCCCGATGAATTTTCTACCTACCGTCAGGCTAATCTGAAATTCGGTATTTCAAGTATTTTATTTAGTCGTTCATTCTTTTGGGGAAGTACCGAAAGAGGTTATTATCCTTACGAAATTTATTATAAATCAATCCCTTTGGATTTCAATTTCAATACTGTGGAAGGTTACGTTTGGAACACGGGAACCATATTTAGATACCGCAAAAATCGGTATGATTGGTGGGAAATTGACCCAACATGGCGATATTCTACCTCACAAAATCGTTCGATGGGAATGGTTAAATTACGTTGGAAAACCCAGAAGGAAGATTTCAGCGTTGCGGGCGGTAGGTTCGTTTCACAATATAACGTAGATACGCCTATCGGACTGGATTTGAACTCTTTGGCCACCCTAATTTTGAAGAAAAATAACGTTAAAATTTATGAAAAAGATTTTGTAAATATCAGTTTCAATGACCGTTTTTCTAATACTTGGAGCATTAAAACTTCGTTGGAATGGGCAAGAAGGTATCCACTCGAAAATACCACAAATCTGTATTGGTTTGATATTGGAAATGACCCCTACACGCAAAATTTTCCAATAAATCAAGAAATTGGAGCGACTAAATTCAAAACAAATGATGCTTTTATTGCAAGTTTTCAAGTTAATTATCGTCCATTTTTAAAGAAACAATATCGCAATAATATTCGCTCGGTTCAGTTTGGGTCATCGCCTTTGATTACCTTCAAATATCGAGGGGCTATTCCAAAATTATTCTCTTCACAAGCTGATTTTCATACAATTGAATTGGGCATTACTCACAACTTTCCCATTAACATCAATACCAATTTCAACTACATTGCCCAGGCGGGAACTTTCCTGAGTGCCAACAATATGACCTTTGCTGATTTTAAGCACTTCAACGGAAACAATAACATGATTTCCATTGGCGATGCCCTCACAACGCATCGTTTGGTGGGTTTTTATGATAATTACGTGTGGGGAGCCAGCAAAAAATTGATAGACCAATATTTCTATTCAACCAACGGAGCGTATTTGGATATTATGACGGTTTTGGGGATGAGAAAATTTGCCCTAACTCGCATGCTGGGAATCCGTAAAATGGGTCTCCGTGAAGAACTTTTTGCTAATTATTTATACACCGCTAACAATAAAGTTCACAACATAGAATTTGGCTACGGTATAGACGGAATTGCCAGAATCCTACGAGTTGAAGCAGTTTTTGCGTATAATACTTTGGGAATTCCTTTACCAAATAATGGTTTCAAAAATACACAATTTGGGATTCGTCTGTCGCTGAATTCACGGGTGCGTGGTGGAGTTACGCCTGAATGGTGAGGTTAATATTTAAACATTACTTCCAATGTTTTACAGATTTGGTCGCAAGTAATATTTTCTAAAACACCAATTTTTTTTACCAGTCGAGATTTTTTATCAATTGCCCTCATTTGATCTAATGCTACTTGACCATCTTGACCTGCAAATTCACAATTTACACGTGTTGGGTATGCCTTACGAGTGTGTGTAAGAGGTGCAACTAAAACAGTATTCAAAAATTTATTAGCACTATCGGGTGAGATAATAAGGCAAGGACGAGTCTTTGCAATTTCACTTCCTTGTGTTGGGTCAAGGCTAACAAGCCATATTTCAAAACGATTTATAATCATTATCAGGAGGTTTACCAAGTCCAATCAGAATCATCAAATGTATTTTTCATTCCTTCAAACATATCATCTTCGGGTTTATCTCCATTTGCAATTGCTTGCTTGAATGCTTCATCCCAACCATCACGTGGATGTTTTTTAGTCGAACGCATAACAATAGAATCTCCCAAAATTTCCATTTCGACTTCATCTGTAATGCCGCAAGTTGCTAACATCGTTTTTGGAATTAAAACACCATTTGAATTTCCAATTTTTCGGAGTGCCTGTACCATATTTTATTATTTTGTTAAAACAAATGTAATAACTTTTGATTAATTTGTCCAATTTATTTTTACTTTGAAGAAATATTTTGAACATTTCCCTTAATTTTTATACTTTTATATGAGGTTTTCAAAAATTGAGCATGAAAGCGGAACACCGCCCAAAAAAAATGAAAATCGAAAATAAAATGGCAAAATATAATCTTACCGTAAACGGAAAAAAATATAACGTTGAAGCCGATTCCGATACCCCTCTTTTGTGGATAATCAGAGACTACGTGGGCTTAAAAGGCACAAAATTTGGCTGTGGCATGGCTCTCTGTGGGGCGTGTACTGTCCATATAGACGGACAACCCGCTCGTTCATGCTCAACGCCAATTTCAACCTTGAAAGCGGGTAATAAAATTACGACCATCGAAGGAATTTCAGTTAATACCGACCATGCCGTTCAGAAGGCTTGGATAGAAGCCCAAGTACCTCAGTGTGGTTACTGCCAGTCGGGGCAAATCATGTCGGCAGTGGCATTATTGAAAGAAAAATCCAATCCAACCGATGATGATATTGATACGGCAATGTCGGGCAATATTTGTCGATGTGGAACTTATCCACGCATTCGTCAAGCTATTCACCGTGCGGCTGAAATTATGAAAGAGGAAGGGAATTCTACGGGGAAATAACTCAAAATAATATTAAAAACATGGCAAAGAAAAAAGAAGCACCAAAACAAGAACTTCCCAAAGTGCATAAAGATTTGGAAGGGTTTGAAATTTCGATAAATACATTCGGAGAAATTAATCGTACCATTGACATTGAGAAAATCAATGAGTTTTTGAATAAAAATATGGACGATAAAAAATTGAGAAACCGTGATTGATAGCGAACAACTTCAAAAAATAGCACATTTGGCAAGATTAGAAATGCCCGCATCTGCCGAGAAGGAAATGATAGATTCCTTGAACTCCGTTTTGAATTGGATGGAAGAACTGAATGAAATTAATACGGATTATGTAAAGCCTTTAATCCACATGAGCTTAGAAATCAATGCTTTACGTGAAGATATAGTCATTCCTAATATTAGTAGAGAACAAGGCTTAAAAAATGCTCCCAAACAAGATGGAGAGTATTTTAGAGTGCCAAAGATGATGGATTCTTAGCAAACAGGTTAAAAGAAAGGAGAAAGGAAGACTTAAATTGCCTCCTTTCTCCCTTTTTACTTTTTTCAGTCTTCTTATTTTCCTTTTACAAAAGACAACGAAGCCGAATTCATACAAAAACGCTTTCCAGTTGGCTTTGGACCATCGTCAAAAACGTGTCCTAAATGAGAGCCACAGCGACTGCACATTACCTCATCACGAGTCATTCCGTATGTATTATCAGTAGCAACCAAAACGTTTTTATCCATAATTGGTGCATAAAATGATGGCCAACCCGTTCCCGATTCAAACTTAGTTTCAGAACTAAAAAGGTCTAATTTACAGCCAATGCACTGATATTTTCCCTTCTCATGGTTATCCGCATATTCGCCCGTAAATGCACGCTCAGTACCCTTTTTGCGAGCCACTGCGTATTGCTCAGGGGTTAATTGTTTACGCCATTCCATGTCGGTTTTCGTTACCTCAAACTTGCGAGGTTTGTCTTGTTGTGCGTATCCGCTACAAGCAAAAATAATACTGGCAAAAGCCAAAATTCCCAATAGATTTTTCATTTTTTTGTTGATTTTTGTTTGGAAATTATGTTATTGGATTTAGGATTTAGTGAAAATTACAAAAGAATTATTTTGGAATTTCACTAAATCCTAACTCCCAAATCTTATCTCCTCTAATACATATACGAAATAAACTCATAAAAAGTTTTTACAAATTTATCTACTTGATAATCAGGGCTTGGACGGCTGAATGACATAAAATAAAAATATATTTTCAATTCAGATTTGTACGGAAAGAAAGAAAGCCTTAATTTTGTATCATCAATCATAAAGAGAGCTGGCAGAGTGGTCGATTGCGGCAGTCTTGAAAACTGTTGACTGTAACAGGTCCTGGGGTTCGAATCCCTAGCTCTCTACTAAGAAAGTCCATTACTGAAAAGTTTTGGGCTTTTTTTATTGCTTAGGAATTTGTAATTTTAATATACACTATCAATCAGCTCAAAATTAATCCCCAAAAATTATGTGGAAAGAAGAAGATAACAAATTAAAAAAAACGTTTAAGTTTGAAGACTTTTCGGAAGCCTTTGCTTTTATGACTCGTGTAGCCATGTTGGCAGATAAACAAAATCATCATCCTTGGTGGTCAAATATGTATAATACCGTTGATATTGAGCTTAATACGCACGATGCTGGGGATGTTGTTACGGAGAAAGACCATAAATTGGCAAAAGCAATTGATAAATTAGTGAATTAAAAATTGCTATTTTCCTTGAAAATTGTTTATTGAAAATTACATTTACGATTAATGAAATTATACCTCGTACCCACGCCTATCGGCAACCTTGATGATATTACGCTGAGGGCAATCAAAGTCCTGAAATCGGTGGATGCTATCATGGCGGAAGATACTCGGAATACAGGGTTTTTATTGAAACATTTAGAAATCATAAAACCTTTGTACGCACATCACGCCCACAACGAACATCAGGGAACGGCGGGTGTGGTAAAGTTACTGAAAGAAGGCAAAACCATTGCCTTAGTGTCGGATGCAGGAACACCCGCTATTTCAGACCCAGGGTTTTTGTTGGTCAGAGAATGTCTAAAACAAGGAATTGATGTGGAATGTTTGCCTGGGGCAACGGCTTTTGTACCCGCTCTGGTCAATTCGGGATTGCCTGCCGACCGTTTTACCTTTGAAGGTTTTTTACCTCATAAAAAGGGACGACAAACACGCTTGAAAAACTTAGTGGAAGAAGAAAGAACCATGATTTTTTATGAATCACCCCATCGACTCTTGAAAACACTCGAACAATTAGGTGAATATTTGGGTTCACACCGTCATGCGTGTGTTTCTCGTGAATTGACAAAGATTTTTGAAGAAAATAGACGGGGAACTTTATTAGAAATATTAGCCCATTATCAAGCAAATCCGAATACAGTGAAGGGTGAGATTGTGATTGTGGTGGCAGGAAAGGAAGACTAAAATATCAACATAAACCGTATTAAATACATAATCCTATGAAAAAAGTATGTCTCTTAATTTCCATTCTATTCATAGCTGCAACTTCTTATGCTCAACAACTTTCTAAAAGCACAAAGGTAACTCTCATCACAGTTGAACCTGGTAGTGAACTCAACGATGCCTTCGGGCATACCATTTTGTGGATATTTGACCCTGCCAATCAAATAGATAAAGCCTATAATTTTGGAGAATACGATTATAATACGGATAATTTTTACTGGAAATTCGTAAAGGGACAATTGCCTTATAAAATGGGGCAGTACCCAATTAGCCTGTATCAGCAATATTATCAAAAAAATAATCGTAAAATGACTCAGCAAGTAATGAGTTATTCTTTGGCTCAAAAACAGAGGCTTTATGATTATTTAGAAAATACGTATAATGACCCTACCAAGCGAAATTATATGTATAAATTTTTCTATGATAACTGTTCAACCCGAATCCGTGATGCTATGATGCTTGCTTGTTCGGATAGTGTGCATTTGCAAGATATTCCTGCCATGAATGATAGTTCGTACCGCCAATGGATGAATAAATGTTTGATGCGAAAACATCATTATTGGGCTGCAGTGGGCATGAATGCGGGTTTGGGAAGCCCTGCTGATGAGCGTATATTGCAATATAATGCTTGTTATTTGCCCGAAAATCTTCAAAAAAGTATGGCGGTTGCCCGAAGGATGACGAATCATCGAGTTTTTTATTTTGTGAAAAGTACCAGTGAAATGTACCCAACAACAAGTGTAGATGAAAGACCGATGTTTTTTCTAACGCCTTTATTTTGGTTTGGATTGTTGTTGGCAATGACGCTTTTTATTACTTACATGAACTGGAAAAGACGACAGAAAGGTTATCTCTTTGATAAAATCCTTTTTGGGATGGTGGGTGTTTTAGGTTGGGTTTTATTATTCCTTTGGTTTGGAACAGACCACTTCGTTACTAATTACAACAAAAACCTCCTTTGGGCTTTTCCTTTTCACTTACCCATTATTTTCTTTTTATCTGAAAATAAATTAGCCCGTGATTTTTGGTATGGCTATTATTTTATCATAGTGGGTTTAATGTTGGCGATGGGGCTATTTTTTATAGTTCAATACTCCCCCGACACACTACCTTTAGTTTTGTCATTATTTATCAGAGCCTTTTATCATGCTGGTTTCGAGCGTGAACATCGTATGACTAATACCAAATTCCGCAAAATCATCAAAGGGCGACATTTGGAAGTTATTCATCTGGAACACGAACAGGGTTTAGAATAATTTTAAAATCCATAAAAAAGGGAGCTAAAATTTAGCTCCCTTTTCTTTTGAAGAATTATTTTTCTTCCTCTTCCTCTTCCTCTTCCTCTTCCTCTTCCTCTTCCTCTTCCTCTTCCTCTTCCTCTT
>JBBRMR010000001.1:0-179776 GCA_038230735.1 Cytophagales bacterium | reverse complement strand
TCCAACGGTTAAATGTGGGATAATCCACGTATCAATTGTACTTTTACTAAGTATTCCCATTGCGTGATTTTTTATGATTTAGCACCACAAAATTCTCACTTATTTGGGAATACTTTTCAAAAGTTTAAACAGCTTCGATATATAAAAATATTACCAAAATTAATTGTATTTATTATTTTCAATACAATAGGATTATATTTCTTATCTAAATTAATCCCTTTATTTAATACTTACTCAATAGCTGCTATTGCATTAATGGTAGATATAATGCTAATAACTTTATTAATAGACGACTTTAAACGAACAAAATAATGAAATATAAAAATCGCAGTCATAGTAATTTTATCAACAACAATAATTTTGAGTCCGAGTTGTTGGTGAAAACACTAACAACGGCGAAATCCATAATTATTTACTTTGAAAATAAAAAATTTCAAAGTAAAAAACTTAGCGTGTTAGTGCCTTAGTGGCAAGCATTTTTAAACCCATTGAAAAAAATGAATAATGCACAAGCAGCCCTTGAACAAGGACAAGGAATTTTAAGATTAACGCCCACGTGGGTTCCTCGCTCATTTTGTGTGCCAGGGCGTAGAATAAAATTACATCCCGACGATTATTACGTATTGGGTGGCGAGCGTGGGGGCATTGATGAACGCTGGCTTTCTTCAACTACACCCGCCAAAAATGGTCCACTCACGGGTGAACATGAAGGTTTGAGTTTTATCGTTTTTATGAATGGCGAAAAGGAAGAGCGAATCCTTTTGAAAGATACCATTGACGAATTGAAGGGCGAAATTATTGGCGATAGACTTTGGGATAAATACCAAAGTTGGGCGATGTATTCCAAGTTTTTTGATAACATGGGACCTCTCCCTCACCACATTCATCACAATGACGAACACGCTGCCAAAATTGGACAATTGGGCAAGCCAGAAGCCTATTATTTTCCTCCACAACTTAATAATCATGGTGGAGATTTTCCTTATACTTTCTTCGGAATTGCCCCAGGTACTACCAAAGAACAGATAAAAGAATGTTTGATGAATTTTACAAAAGGCGACAATAAATTGACCAATTATTCACAGGCTTTCCGCCTCGAACCTGGCACGGGTTGGGACGTTCCCCCAGGAATGTTGCACGCCCCCGGGAGTCTATGCACGTATGAACCGCAAAAAGCATCGGACGTTTTTGCCATGTACCAATCATTGGTAAATGAGGCAATTATTCCCGAAGCATTATTGTGGAATGGCACGCCACCCGACCGAATTGGCGATTATGATCAATTAATGGAAGTAATTGATTGGGAATTAAACGTGAATCCGAACATCTTGGAAACTCGATTTATGGCTCCCAAACCCGTGAAAGCAGTTGCCGAAATGCAAGCTGAAGGATACGTAGAAAACTGGATTTGTTACCGTTCCGAGGCATTTTCTGCTAAAGAATTGACCATTGAACCAGGCAAAACTGTCATCATCAAAGACAGTGCCGCCTACGGAATGATTATGATGCAAGGACACGGAACGATGGGCGTTTGGAATATCGAAACCCCAACTTCTATCCGTTACGGACAATTAACCAATGATGAATTTTTCATTACTGAAAAAGCGGCAATGGAAGGTGTAAAAATTACCAACCATTCATCCACCGACCCAATCGTAATGCTGAAACATTTTGGACCTAATAATCCAGATTTGGTTGTTTCATAGCTATTGGCTTTTAGCAATCAGCCATCAGCTTATTGTAGAAGTTTCATTTGCAAATATTAATATACTTTACCAAAAGCCAAAAGCCAATTACCAATCGCCAAAAGCTAATAACAGCCAAAAGCCAAATAAAACTATGCAAGAAAATAATTATCCAAAACTCCACAATGCTACTTGGCCCGGTATTGTTGGAAAAGGTCCTGATTCAGAACCGCCCATTTCGTTAGATACGATGCTCGAAATGACCGCCGCCGCCGAAGTCGATGGCGTAAAATTTGATGGCGTTGATTTGGGACTTTTTGACCCACATTACGATTTAGACACTTCTGATGATGCCATCAAAAGGTTAGCCGATAAAGTTGCCAAACACAATCTTGAAATTGGTAGTTTGGTCGCACCCATTTGGGGCGGACCTGCGATGGGTTCAAAAGAAGAACGCTCACAATTTATCGAAATGGTGCGTAAATCGTGTCATATCGGGCAAAAACTCCGTGAAATGGGTATTCGTCCGCACGGAGTTGTTAGAATTGACTCGGCAAGTAGTGTTGAAAATTGGGCAAAAGACCCTGTTAATAACACAAAATTAATTACTGATACATTCAGAGAAGCCTGTGATGTAGCGGCAGATTATGGTGAAAAATTAGCGGCCGAAGGAGAAATCTGTTGGGGAGGGATGCACAGTTGGAAAGCCATGCTCGAAACCCTCGAAGCCGTGGATAGACCCAATATTGGCTTTCAGGCGGATATGTCGCATACTACTTTATATTTGTTGGGTTATAATGCTCCCGATGATAGAATTTTGCCCGCTGATTTCCAATGGGAAGATAGAGCAACCTTTTTGGCAGGATTAAAAACGCTAACGGATGCCCTTCGCCCGTGGACGATTGATTTTCACGTGGCTCAAAATGATGGAACGGTTCACGGCACGGGTTCGCATGATAAAACGGGTCGCCACTGCCAAGCTAATGACCCCAACGGAAAATTAGATATTACCCACGATGCGGGTCTGTGGCTACGCAACAATGACGGAGAACTCACCAAAGCGTTCAAACATATTTGTTGGGATGGCTGTATGTTTGATAATTCCGTGATGACCAAACAACAAACTTGGAATGATATTCTGGCGGCAATGATAAAAGTACGTCAGCAACACGGGTGGATTGAGTAGCTTTGAGCAGTGAGCTTTGAGTTACGAGCCGTGAACTCAAAGCTAATTATTCTAAAAATTAAAGATGAAAACGTAGCTTACGGCTCATTCCTCACAACTCACAGCTATTTATGTTCAACAATCAACTTTCCATTTTGGCAGTTTTATGCCTAAATATTGCCTTAGCGGAATGGCTCAATACAAAGGATTTTTTCAAACACGTTGGTACAGGATTGATGGTCATTATTTTGACGGCAATCGTAGCAAATTTGGGAATAATTCCAGCCTCAACACCCGAAACGCCCTTATATGACGGTATTTTCACTTACGTTGCTCCGCTTTCTATTTTTTTAATGTTGCTTAATATCAATTTGAATAGCCTTAAAAAAGCAGGAAAACCGATGCTTATTATGTTTCTTTTGGGGTCGGTAGCAACCGTAATTGGAACGTTGGTAGCCATGTGGGTAATGAATGGCAAAACTCAAATTGGGGAATTTTATTACGCATTGGGAGGAATGTACACGGGTACATACATAGGAGGAAGCACAAATTTTAACGGCGTTGCTCTGCACTACGGGGTGTCGAAACAAGGAACACTTTTTTCAGCCGCTACCGTTGCCGATAACATTATTACTGCCATTTGGGTAATTGCAACCTTAGCATTACCGCAACTTTTGAATAAATATTATCCAAGAAAAAAAGTAGTAGAAAATTTAGAGGAAAACAAAGCTGAAACCAGCAATTTTACCTCAGATATTGAAAGTGTAAGCCCCTTTGATTTAGCACTATTGCTGTTAATCAGTTTTATGGGCATTAGAATTTCGGTTTGGCTAAGTTCTCAAATTCCGCAAGTACCAAGCATTTTATGGCTTACTACCATCGCTTTGATTTTGGCACAATTTCCAGCAGTAAACAGATTAAAAGGTCAGAGATTATTAGGATTATTGGGTATTTACTTGTTTTTGGCGGTTATTGGAGCTTATTGTGATGTACCCGCTTTATTAAAAGACGGAAAGCTGGCAGTAGTTCTCATGGGCTTTGTGAGTATATTAGTAGCTGTTCATGGACTCATTATTTATGGAATGGGGGCTTTGCTCAAACAAGATTGGGACATTGTTTCGATTGCATCACAAGCCAATGTGGGCGGGTCGGCTTCGGCAATGGCACTTTCTCGGAGTCTCAATAGAAACGACTTAACACTACCCGGCATTTTAGTAGGTGCTTTGGGTAATGCAACGGGGACTTATTGGGGAATTTTAGTAGCTGAATTTATACGAAACTCAGGCTTTTTTTAAAAAAAACTATGACAAAAAAACAACTTAGAATTGGATTAATTGGAACGGGTTTTATGGGTAGAACTCACTCCAATGGCTATAATAGAGTAGCAAATTTTTTTCCAGCATTAGCATATACGCCCGTTTTGAAGGCAGTTTGTTCTCGGAATTTTGACAATGTAAAAGCCTTTGCCGAACAATGGGGCTACGAATCTGTGGAAACGGATTGGAGAACCCTCATTGCCCGAGATGATATTGATGCTGTCGATATTTGCACGCCCAACGATACGCACGCTGAAATTTCAATTGCAGCGGCGGCGGCAGGAAAAATGATTCTCTGCGAAAAACCCCTTTCTCGCAATTTAGCCGAAGGTGAAAAAATGGTTGAAGCTATTGAGGCAGCAAAGGTCAATAGCACCGTTTGGTACAATTACCGAAGAATTCCCGCTGTTTCATTGGCAAAACAAATTATTGATTCGGGTAAATTGGGTAAAATTTATCATTATCGAGCCAATTTTTTGCAAGATTGGACCATCAGTGCCGACCTTCCACAAGGTGGAACTGGACTTTGGCGAATGGATGCTGAGGCGGCGGGTTCGGGTGTAACGGGCGACCTTCTTGCTCATTGCATTGATACGGCAATGTGGCTCAACGGAGCAATTACCGATGTTTCTGCCATGACCGAAACCTTCGTGAAAGAACGGATGCACCAATTGACGGGCAAGGTTGAACCCGTAAAAATTGATGATGCCTGTATTTTTCATTGCCATTTCGAGAACGGTTCTCTGGGTCTTTTTGAGTCCACCCGTTACGCACGGGGACACAAAGCCCTTTATACTTTTGAAATAAATGGAGCAAATGCTTCCATCCGTTGGGATTTGCACGACTTGAATAGATTGGAATATTTTGACCACAACGATGATTCAATCGTGAGAGGTTGGCGTTCAATCCACGTAACCGATGGCGACCAACCTTATATGGATAAGTGGTGGGTGCCAGGCTTGGGCATTGGCTATGAACACAGTTTTGTGCATCAAGTAGCCGATTTTTTGAAGAGTTTAGAAACGGGAAAACCATGTTCTCCTACGTTTAAAGAAGCCTTACAAACCCAAAAAGTATGCGAAGCCGTGATTGATTCTGCCAATTCAAGGAGTTGGAAAGATACGGGCGTGGATGGGGATTTTGTATAGGGCTAATGATGGCACGCAGATGACGCAGATACCTTCGGTAACGCAGATTTTCGCAGATTTTTTTATTTGAATATTGTATTAAAAAAATCCTAAAAATCATTTTTAAAATCTGCGAAAATCTGCGTTACGAAGTATCTGCGTCATCTGCGTACTACTCACTATTATTATTATGAATCTAATCCTTGAAGTACATAATATTTCCAAATCATTTTCGGGCGTGAAAGTGTTAGATAATATCACTTTTAAACTCGAAAAAGGAGAAGTTCATGCCCTTTTGGGAGAAAATGGAGCGGGAAAATCTACTTTTATGAAGATTTTGATGGGTTTAATTCAACCCGATGCGGGAAAGATTTTTTTGGAAGGAAATGAAATAAAACACAGCAATGTTCACGACATGATGAAGCGGGGAATCTCCATGATTCACCAAGAGATTTTAATGGTTTCTGAATTGACCGTTGCTCAAAATATCTTTTTGGGTAAAGAAACTCACCGTTTTAATTGGCTCAATGAAAGCGATATTTATCAAAAATCTCAGCAATTACTCAAAACCCTAAATGTTGAAATTGATGCCCACACAAAAATGAAATTCCTCAGCATTGCCGACCGACAAATGGTAGAAATTGCCAAAGCGATTTCAAACAAGGCAAAGGTAATTATCATGGACGAACCCACGTCTGCCCTTTCTGACAGGGAAGTTTCTACGCTTTTCACCATCATCAAAGACCTCAAAAACCAAGGCGTTTCCGTCATTTATATTTCTCATAAAATGGATGAGATTTATAAAATTTCGGATAGAATTACCGTTTTGCGAGATGGCAAATATATTACTACCAAAAACACGCATGAATTTCCCCAAAATGAGTTAATTTCGATGATGGTGGGCAGAGAAATTGAAGACCTTTTTCCTGTTATAGAAACCGTAAGAGGAAACACCATTTTAACCGTAAAAAATCTTACTAAAAAAGGAAAATTTGAAGGCATTAATTTTGAAGTTTGTGCGGGAGAAGTATTAGGCATTGCGGGTTTGGTAGGGGCAGGAAGAACTGAAATAGCTCTCTCAATTGCAGGATTAGACACTTTCGATAGTGGAATGGTATTAATTGATGGGCAAGAAACTAACATAAAATCTCCAAAAGATGCCATGAAATATGGCATTGGCTACGTCAGCGAAGACCGCAAAGCCCTTGGATTTATCCCTCATTTATCGGTAAAACACAACATCACTTTATCCAGTATGCCGAAATTTTCCAAGGCTGGGTTTATGTCAGATTCAAGGGAAGAAACGTTGGCTCTTCAAATGAATCATGATTTAAAAATTAGGGCTTCGAGTATTCAACAAAAAGTGCTTAATTTGAGTGGCGGAAATCAGCAAAAAGTGGTTATTGGTAAGGTTTTATTATCCAATCCCAAAATTATTATTTTAGATGAACCTACCCGAGGAATTGACGTAGGAGCAAAATTTGAAATTTATAAATTAATTAACGACCTGAAAATCAAAGGTTTAGCCGTCATTATCATCTCTTCCGAATTACCCGAAATCTTGGGTATGAGTGATAGAATCTTGGTACTTTCAAAAGGTAAACAAACCGCCATACTCTCAAAATCCGAAGCCACACAAGAAAACATTATGCACTATGCAGTCCATTAAAAAACTCAAAGAATACGGTATTTTCATCGCCTTTCTCCTTATCTGTATAACCTTAACAATTATCAGCCCCCAATTTTTGACCATCTCAAATTGGTTAATTATTTTTACCCAAGTTGCCATCAACGCTTTGTTAGCTTTTGGGGTAACTTTTGTGATAATAACGGGCGGCATTGACCTTTCGATTGGTTCAGTCGTGGCGGTTTCGGGGATAGTGGTGGCAACGTTGGCACACCCTGACCAATTCCCCTTAATTATCCCCATTTTGGGAGGATTATTAACGGGATTATTTATAGGAATTTTGAACGGATTTTTGATTACTAAAAGTAAGATTGCTCCATTTATCGTAACGCTTGGCATTATGACAATTGGGCGAGGCGTGGCTTTAATCATCAGTAATGGTCGCCCGATTTCTAACCTTGCAGATTCTTTTAATTTTATTGGTGGTGGTGAAATCTTAGGGATTCCATTTCCCATTATTATCTTGATTATCGTATTTTCAGTGTGTTCAATCGTCTTGAAAAAAACCGTTTTCGGGCGTTATGTATATGCGGTTGGGGGCAACGAACAAGCGGCTTGGGCTTCTGGAATTAATGTAAATCAAGTGAAAATGGCGGTTTATGCCCTCTGTGGGCTATTATCGGGCTTGGCAGGAATTTTATTAACATCCAGAATCACCACGGGACAGCCCAATGCAGGAGTTGGTTTTGAATTAGATGCCATCGCCGCCGCTGTAATTGGTGGCACCAGCACCACGGGCGGAATTGGCACGATAACAGGCACTTTATTCGGGGTAATTTTGATTGGCGTATTAAATAATGGCTTAGATTTATTAAACGTAAGTTCCTATTATCAGCAAGTGGCAATGGGCATAATCATCATCGGAGCCGTATTATTAGATAGTTGGAATTTAAAAACAAACAGATGAAAAACCATATATTTTTACTAACTTTTACCTGCCTATTTATAGCCTGTAATTCTTCTAAAAAAGAAGAAAAAGACCAGATTGTCGTGGGAGCAACGATGCTCAGTATGCAAACTGAATTTATCGTAAATATCAGCGATGAAATGCAAAAAAAAGCGGATGAAATGGGCGTAAAATTAATCCTTGTGGATGCCGAACGTTCGCCCCTAAAACAAATGGAGCAAGTGGAGAGTTTTATTGCTCAAAAAGTGGATTTAATTGTCATAAATCCTTGTGAAGTGGAGGCAAGTTCGCCCGCTGTTGCCAGAGCCATTGCTGCCAAAATACCCATCGTTGGCGTAAATTCTGCTACTACCATCGCTCCAAACGCCTTTGTGGGTTCAGATGATGTAGAAGCGGGACGCATTGCGATGAAATATATTGCTGAGAAATTGGGAGGTAAAGGAAACGTATTGATGATTACGGGTTTTATCGGTCAATCAGCCCAAATTCAGCGAGAAAAAGGAGCAAATGAGGTATTAAAATCCTATCCTAATATCAAATTATTAGCCACCCAAGCAGCAGATTGGGACCGAGCAAAAGGGATGGATTTAATGCAAAATTGGATTCAATCTTACGGAACAAAAATTAATGCCGTTTTTTCTCAAAGTGATGAAATGGCTTTGGGTGCGGTGAAAGCATTGCAAGCCTCCAACATGAAAGATAAAGTAATTGTGGTAGGAATTGATGCTATACAAGATGCCTTGCAAGCCGTGAAAAAAGGCGAAATGGATGCTACGGTTTTTCAAAATTCCAAACAACAAGGAGCGGGAGCTATTGAAACTGCCCTAAAATTAGCGAAAAAACAATCCGTTGAAAAGCAAACAATTATTCCTTTTCAATTAGTAACAAAGGAAAATTTGAGTGAGTTTTTGAAGTAGAATATATCGTTTTTCTCAGTTTATGATATATGAAAATAGTTATCAGGTTAACACGTAGAGACAAGGCACTGCCTTGTCTAATTAACGTCCAAATCGTTGATAAAATGGGACACAGATTAGACAAGGCAGTGCCGAGCGTTGGTCGCCTTGTCTCTACAATTTCGCTGATTTTTGACCTTAATTTGACGATAATGATGTTATCACTAATCACGAAGCAAATTCTCTTAACAATAACCTTCCAACAATATGCAAAAATCCATAACCCTCCTCTTCTTTCTATTAGCCAGTAGTTTCATTTTCAAGACTTTGGGTCAGGAAAAGCGTAAACCTTTAATCGTTTTTGTTACGGGCGATCATGAATATAGTGGCGAAGAAACCTTGCCTTTATTAGCGGCAGAATTAGAGAAAAATTATGGTTTTCGTACCAAAGTTTTAAAGGCATTTCCCAATCAAAATGCCGAAAAAAATATTCCTGATTTATTCGCTTTGCAAGAGGCGGATTTAGCGGTTTTCTTTCTCCGTTGGCGACAATTACCGACTGACCAATTGGCGGAAATTGAAAAATATTTAAAATCTGGTAAGCCTGTGATGGGTTTCAGAACTTCAACGCACTCTTTCAATTTTCCGAAAGGACACGAATCTGAAAAATGGAATGCCTTTGGTGAATTTGCCTTCAATGCTCCACCTGGTTGGGGCGGAAAAGCGGCTCATACGCATTACGGACACAAAAGCACTACGGATGTGAGCGTAATCGAAGCCGCCAAAAAGCACCCCATTCTCACGGGTGTTAACCCTACTTTTCACGTAAATTCATGGCTTTATCGAGTTTTGCCCGATTATCCAATCAAGGGTTCTGAGTGGTTATTGATGGGTAAATCAGTAAATCCCGACAAAGTTGCCATCGATAATCCAGTGGCTTGGACGGGTAAAAATTCTTTCGGAGCGAAGATATTTTTTACCACTTTGGGACATCCTGAAGATTTTCAAGTTGAATCATTTCAACACCTTATTATTAATGCCATTCATTGGGAATTAGGCAAAAAAGTTCCTAAAAAATGGAAAGGTAAAATTGATATAAATGTGCCATATAGAGGTATTGTGAAGTAATTTTCGTCATAATAAACCTATGAGATTTTTGAAAACTCATAGGTTTGAGCCAACTCCAACTACCCAAATAAATCATCGAAGAATTAAAAATTCAAATTAATGAAAATTCAACTCATCAAATGGCTTAGTGCTTTTGTCCTAACTATTTTAACAATCAGTTCATTTCAATCTGTCAAAACTGATGCAATTGAAATTAAAAAAGGGACACATATTTCCTTAATTGGCGGAAATCTTGGTTCACGCATGATGAATTATGGTTATTTTGAAACCGAGATGAACGTCCGTTATCCCGACAGTCAGCTTTTCATCCGCAATATGTGCGATGGTGGAGATACGCCTGGGTTCAGACCACATTCCGCTAAATTTTCGCCTTGGGCATTCCCTGGGGCAGAAAAGTTTCAAACCGAATATGCCGCTAGTTCGGGCAGTGAAGGGCATTTTGAGAATCCTGACCAATGGTTGAGTCGCTTGAAAACGGATGTTATTGTGGCGTTTTTTGGATATAGTGAATCATTTCAAGGCAAGGCGGGGCTGCAAAATTATAAAGCTGAATTGAATGCCTTCATTAATCATACACTTCAACAAAATTATAATGGCGTAAATCCTCCACAATTAGCCATCGTTTCGCCCATTGCTTTTGAAGATTTATCTGCCCTTCATGATTTACCCAATGGAAAAAATGAAAATGAAAATCTTTTGCTTTACACTTTGGCAATGAAAGAGGTGGTTCAACAACATAAATCGGTACTTTTTGTGGATGCTTTCACGCCTTCTCAAAATTGGTACGCTACCACGAAAAAACCCTTGACGATTGACGGTTGCCAATTAAATGATGAGGGGTATAAAAAAATGGCGTTATTATTAACCGATAAAGTTTTCGGTAAAATGCCTCCCAAAGCGGAGAAGAACCGAAAATTAGTGCAGGAAGCCGTTTTGGAGAAAAACTGGATGTGGCATAATGACTATAAAATTCCGAATGGTGTTCACGTGTACGGAAGGCGTTTCAACCCTTTTGGTTCAGACAATTATCCTGCCGAAATAGAGAAAATTCGTCAAATGACTACCATTCGAGATACCGCCATTTGGTTAGCGGCATCATCGGGCAAGAAAATGGATATTGCCTCCGCCGATGCTAAAACGAAGATTTTATTGCCCGTAAAAACAAATTTTAATCCCGACCAAAACGGTAGTCTTACCTATCTTTCGGGTGAAGAGGCGGTTAAGAAAATAAAAATGGCACCTGGTTATAAAGTAGAACTTTTTGCCTCCGAAACTGAATTTCCAGACTTAGCCAAACCCACGCAAATGACCTTTGATAATAAGGGAAGACTTTGGATTGCCACCATGCCCAGTTATCCGCATTATAAACCAGGCGATGCCAAACCGAATGATAAAATCATCATTTTGGAAGATACTAATAATGATGGAAAAGCCGACAAACAAACGGTTTTTGTGGACGGTTTGCACGTGCCAGTAGGCTTTGAAATTACCCCCGAAGGCGTTTTTGTGGCTCAGGGAACGAACTTAAAATTATATACCGATACCAATGGAGATGATAAAGCCGACAAAGTAGAAATTATTTTGAGTGGCTTCGACGACCACGATACGCACCACGAAATCAGTGCTTTTGTTGCCGACGAATCAGGGGCAATTTATATGGGCGAAGGGGTATTTTTGCATACCAATGTGGAAACGCCCTATGGAACAGTTCGAGCAACCAATGGTGGTTTTTACCGATATAGTCCCCAACGCCGACACTTAGAACGCACCGCCCAAGTAGCAATTCCGAACCCGTGGGGCATTGCATTTGACTATTGGGGACAAAACTTTTTTGCCGAAACTTCCAGTCCCGATGTACGTTGGATGATGCCAGGGACGATTTTACCCCGATACGGTCAGTCAAATCCAAAATCCAAACAACTGATTGAAAAAGATCAAATGGTGCGTCCTACTTCTGGTTTGGAATTTGTGGCAAGTCGGCATTTTCCCGATGAGGTGCAAGGCGATATGCTTATCAACAATACCATTGGGTTTTTGGGTACAAAACAGCATCAAATTCAAGACGATGGCACGGGTTATAAAACCAAACATCGTATGGATTTGATGGTCAGCGAAGACCGTAATTTTCGCCCCGTTGATATGGAATTTGCCCCCGATGGCTCACTCTATTTCATTGATTGGCATAATATATTGATTGGTCATATGCAACACAGTGCCAGAGACCCCTTGCGTGACCATATTCACGGGCGAGTGTATCGGGTAACTTATCCCGACAGACCCTTAGTGAAGCCCGCCAAAGTATTTGGAGCAAGTATTGAGGAATTATTAGAAAATTTGAAATTACCCGAATATCGTACTCGTTACCGTGTCAGAAGGGAATTAAGAGGGCGTGATGCCAATGAAGTTTTGCCAAAAGTTACTAATTGGGTAGCTAATTTAGACAAAAATGATCCTAAATATGAACACAATTTGTTGGAGGCTTTGTGGGTAACTTGGGGCTTGGATAAAGTGAATCAAACGTTACTCCGTCAATTATTAAAAGCAAAAGATTATCACGCCCGAGCCGCCGCCGTGCGGGTTTTACGCTTCACGGGACATCAAGTTATTGACCAACCAAATCTATTGAGGCAAGCCGTTAGAGACGAAAGTAATCGAGTACGTTTGGAGGCAATTGTGGCGGCATCTTGGCTTAGTAGAGAAAAGGGATTACCTATTTTAGCCGAAGCCAAAAAGATGCCTTTGGACGATTGGATGCAAGATACCTACCAAGCCGCCGTAGCTCATTTGGGCGGAAAAGCCGTCAGCAAAACCCCCGAGGTTTACAGTACAACCAATATAAAAGGAAAAGATTTAGAATTATTTACCTTGGGCAGAACCGTTTTTGCCAAAGAAGGCTACTGCATCACTTGCCACCAAGCCGATGGCAAAGGACTTCCCGCTTCGGGTTTTCCACCGCTGGCAGGGACAAATTGGGTAACGGGTAACGAAGACCGCTTGATAAAAATAGTGTTAAAAGGAATGTTGGGACCCATTGAGGTTAATGGCAAAAATTACCCAGGTCAAGTGCCAATGACCCCATTTGGCGGACTGATGACCGATAAGGAAGTAGCGGGTGTATTGACATACATCAGAAACTCTTTTGGCAATCAGGCTTCCGTTATTTCGCCCGAAAAAGTAAAGCAAATTAGAGCATCCGTGGCGGGTAAACAGGAAATTTATAACGCTTCAAAACTATTGGAAGAACATCCTTTTGAGAAGTAAAATACATGTACCACGGGGATTTTCCCGTGTAAAATAAATGAAAATTCTTGAAATAAATACTGAATCTTCTTGGCGTGGTGGCGAACGACAAACGTACTTAAATATGGAAGGTTTGCGGGAAATGGGCGTAGAAGTAGAACTATTAGCGAAATTGGGAGGTAATCTTTCCATAAAATCACAAGATGCTGATTTTCAAACCCATACGATTACAAGTCGCTGGAAAGGAGTTAAATTTTTACTGAAAAATGGTAGTAATTATGACATCCTCCACGCCCAAACCTCCAAAGCTCAACTGTTGGCGATTCTGACAAAACCATTCCATCGAAAACCCATCGTTTACAGTCGAAGGGTGAATTTTCCGATTAGAGGTTTTTTCACTAAATGGAAATTTTTTTTTACCGATAAAGTAGTGGCAATTACGGAGGAAGTAAAAAAAAATTTGGAAAATTTTGGCGTAAAAAATGTATCGGTTATTACGGACATTGTGGAAAACCAAGTCGTTAATGTGCCAAGAGTATTCGGTTTTCTTGAAAAGAATGGTTGGCAAAACAAGAAAATTATTGCCACCGTTGCCGCTTTCACCGAAGAAAAAGACCCTCAAACTTTGGTCGATTCAATCGCTTATTTGAGTAAGTTGAGGAATGATTTTGTATTCCTGCATTTTGGCGAAGGCAAGTTGAAATCTGAAATAATTCAGCGAGTTAAAGAATTAGGCATTCGTAATTCATACCAATTTGTGGGTTATCATGACGATATTCAAGATTTTTACGCCATCTTCGATATTTTCGTTTTGACTTCCCGACAAGAGGGCTTGGGCAGTAGTCTTTTGGATGCTTTCATAAAAGGTGTCCCCGTGGTAGCTACTCGGGCAGGAGGTATCACTGAAACAGTAGAAAATATGGGCTTACTTTGTGATGTTGGAGACAGTGAGCAAATTGCCAAATCAATTGACAAACTCCTAAACGACAAGTCATTAAAAACTGATTTTACCGAAAGAGCCTACCAAATCGCTACGACAAAACACAGTATCAAAACGGTATCAAATCAATACTTAGCCATATTTAATGTGCTACTTTGACGAACTTTTAGTTTCTCTACTAAAAATAATCACATAAACAAATGAAAAAAATTAGTACCTACTTGTTGGTAGTCCTTACCATTATAGCTTGCCAAAATAAAGAAGCAAAAAAGGAAGTAACCACGATTGTAAAAGTAATTCCACCGATTGATTCTATTGCTTCCACAAATGTAGAAATTGACAGTGCTGAAATGGCTAAAAAGTGGTTAATTCAAGCCGTTGAGACCACTTTCAAAACGAATCAAGGGGAAATGAAGAGTATCTGTACGCCCCAATACGAAGCCTACAAAACGGATGCCATTGGTGTTGATATGGACGGTGGCATGACCCCTTTGGAATTTAAAAAGAAGTGGAGCAAAAAATATAATACAAACTTTGCGGGTGCGAGCGTTGGATTTATGATTAGTGGGCAAGATTGGCAAAACATTAAAGTATCAAAATGTGAACTGAAAAACAAAACTGCCGCTGGAGTTTATCTTTTTGATTGTATCGTTGAAGATATTGAACCGAATGTAAAATATAAAAGGGACGTTAAGGTAATTTCTGCCGATAAATCATTTTTGATTAGTGATGTTTTGGAATATAATTAGACAAAAAAGCCTGCAACATTCAAATATCTGGCAGGCTTTTTTGGAAATAATTCACAATTCAAAATCTATTTAACAGGAATCAACTTATAGACATTCGAGAATTCAGTAATCGTATTGGGAAAACCTAAATTCGTGATATAACCAATCCAAAAAGCATCATCATTGTAAGCTATTTTGGTAGCAATGTTTATTAAATTCAAATTATCTTTGGTAAGTAAGTCTATATTATACAAAAGTTTTAGCTTACCATCTGCTGAGGTAGTTTCAATTTGCGTTTCATTATTCAAAAATTTCCATGTTACTTTTTCAATGCCTCCACTCACATTTTTTTCAGCTGAACCGTTAGTTTTGTATGTCAAGGTTGTTTTGGCATAATCAGAATTTATGCCAATAATCGGATTCGCAATTTTAGAAAATGCTACTTTTGTAACACTTCCGCCCTTAATCTGAACCTCATTATACTGCCAAGAATTAGCCGTTAGAATCTCGGTTTTCGTGGGCGGTTTCACCTCAACGGGAGCAGTCTGAGTGGTCTGAGTGGGGTTAATTCGTTCATCACAGTTTTGCAAGAATAGAGCAAAAACCATCATGATTAATCTTGGTAAATGTCTCATAAGGTCTGATTCTCAATATTTCATTGAGAAATTTATTTTGAAGATATTTTTCAATAATTTGTGAGGGACGGGCGGTTTCTCAAAACCGACAACATCTTAAATTTAAAACGAAAAATACACGATAAACTGTATATTTTTCCTTTTTTGGAACAGAAAATAAGTAAGATGTTGAATTCTAAAAAGAACATTCTAAAACAATAGCCATTTTTTAAATAGTTTTGGATTAGTAACCCATAATTATTACTTCTCGCCAATATAGTAATCAGTATTTAATCAAACAAATAAAGCCAATTTTACTTTCTGAAAATAAGTAAGATTGGCTTTTGTATTTACCCCAAAAAAAATTGTAAAATGGGCGAATGTATCAATTAAATGGCAAGGTCGGTTGAAAACAAAAATAAAGAGAGTTGTTTTTTACAAATTATTATCCCTTCAAAAATCCATACGGGCAATGTCGGCAAGCATTTTTGCAACAATAACCCCTCTTTTGATGATAGATTTCTGTGAAGACCATAAAGCCTTCGGGAGTCATATAAAAGTCTTCGGGCAGGAGTCCTTTTCTGATATTATTTTCTTTCTTTTTGGTAATGGTAGCCATTCTTAAATCAGTAGTTCTATGTTGGGAATATTGTTCACTGCTATGGTTTCAACTTTTGAAATTGGAAAAATGTTCATTTTTTTGTAAATTTGAACAATCACAATTCAACTCATGAGCGATTTTTACCTAAAATACTTTTCTGTTGCTAATACCCACATTGGGTGTATGAGTAGCCGTGTGTTCACTACGGGTTCGCTTTATGGTCATTTCTGCAAAATTCATCGCATCCTTTCCGTATTCGTACAAATCTTGTACGTAATTAGTCTGTTTGGTATTGGTCAATAATTTCTGGGCTAATCCAAATTCAGAAATTATCCGTCTCATTTAATCACTCTGTGCCTCTGCGAATTACTCCATTGTGCCTTCATTTCAAAAAAATACCATGATTTCCATAGAACAAAATTACGCCTCGGCTTCTGACCGTGCCATGCATCTCGAAGACCGCTTCGGGGCTCATAATTATCATCCCATGCCCGTTGTTCTTCAAAGAGGGCAGGGCGTAATGGTTTGGGATGTTGAAAATAAACCATATTTCGACTTTCTTTCGGCGTATAGTGCTGTAAATCAAGGACATTGCCATCCGAAAGTTGTGCAGGCAATGATTGATCAAGCTACTAAATTGACCCTTACTTCCCGTGCTTTTTATTCCGACCAATTGGGTATTTGTGAAAAATTTCTTTGTGAATACTTCGGTTATGACAAGGTTCTGATGATGAACTCAGGAGCAGAAGGAGGAGAAACCGCCTTGAAATTGACTCGTAAATGGGCGTATAAAGTCAAAGGAATTGCCCAAGACCAAGCCAAAACCGTTTATGCGGCGGGCAATTTTTGGGGAAGAACCATTGCTGCCATTTCATCATCCACCGACCCATCCAGTTATTCAGATTATGGACCACTTTTGAAGGGTTACGAGATTATTCCCTACAATGATTTAGAGGCATTGGCGGAGGTTTTGAAAGACCCAAATGTGGCTGGATTCATGGTTGAACCCATTCAAGGCGAAGCAGGTGTGGTGGTGCCAGATGAAGGATATTTACGGAAGGCTTATGAAATGTGTCGGGAGAAAAACGTCCTTTTCATTGCCGACGAAGTACAAACGGGCATTGCTCGCACGGGTAAGCGTTTGGCTTGCGACCATGAGGATTTCAAACCCGATATTCTGATTTTGGGCAAAGCTCTTTCGGGTGGAATGTATCCTGTTTCAGCCGTATTTTGCAATAACGAAATCATGCTGACCATCAAACCTGGTGAACATGGTTCAACTTATGGTGGAAATCCCTTGGCTTGTGCCGTTACGATGGCGGCTTTGAAAGTGGTTCAGGATGAAAATTTGGCAGAAAATGCGGATAAAATGGGGCAACTTTTCAGAAAAAGAATGACTGATTTGATGGCAAAATGCCCTAAATTAATCACGAAAGTACGAGGTAAAGGGCTATTGAACGCCATTGAAGTAAACACGGACGAAGAAAGCGATTTGGCTTGGAATATCTGCGTAGCCTTCAAAGACAATGGACTTTTGGCAAAACCAACGCACGGTAACAAAATTCGTTTTGCTCCGCCTTTGGTCATTACGGAATCTCAGATGAATGAGGCTTGTGATATTATCGAAAAGGTGATTTTGGCGGTCTGATTGGTTCACGGTTAGTATTTAATTGAAAATATTAACCGTGATTAGTAACAATATTCCTCCGCAAACGGCTTAATGATTGGGGCGTAATGCCTAAATAATTAGCTAAATAAATCTGGGGTGTTCTTTGGATTAATGTAGGGCGATTTTTAGCCAGATTTTCATATCTTTCTTGAGCAGTATCCACAATGAATGAGCGAATTCGGTCTTCTTGCTCAACGGTGTAAAATTCAGCCACAATTCTGCCTGTACGCTCCCATTTTGCGGAATTGGCAAATATTATCTCTAAATTTTCTTTTGAAATAGAAATAAAATTAGTGTCCTCTACGGCTTGAATATAATCCCTACTTGGCACTCCCAAAGAATAGCAATTGGCGGAGGAAAAAACTTGATTTTCAGTAATTAGGTCAAATGTTTTTTCAATCTCTCCCTTCATGAAAAAAGCACGGAACATTCCTTTGTTAACAAATAATAAATCATCTTTAAATTCGCCTTCTTTAATCCAGAAATCACCTCTTTTCAAATGATGCTCAATGAATAAAGGCTCTGCGAGTTTTATTTCTTCGTCAGTGAAAGTAGTAATTTGGCTGATAAATTCAATAAAAATTTTAGTCATGGGTAGTTATTTAGTATGGGGCGGATTCTTAAACTGTTTGAAATAGCACGATTAATTGTTCCAAAAAAACGATATCTTAACCATAAAGTAACATAACAAATGGTAATTAATGAATATCTCAGCGTAAAAACGGTGTAGAGCCGTATAAAAAGTGTTTTATCCGCAACGGATTTGATTTGGAACTATATTATGACCGATTTCCTCACGACAAGTCACCCTTATGCGATATTTTTGTCCAATTAAAACCAAATTTATAAAAAACGTATGAATCAATATTTAATCACTGCCTACGATGGCACGGATGAAAATGCCCTTGAAAGACGGATGACCGTAAGACCTTTTCACTTGGAGGTGGCAAAAAAGCTGAAAGAAAATGGAAATTTTATCATTGGCGGGGCAATGTTGAATGAGGCAGGAAAAATGATTGGTTCAACCATGATTTTGCAATTTGAAAATCCATCAGAACTCCAAAATTGGATAGATAATGAACCGTACCTTTTGCAAAAAGTTTGGGAAAAATTTGAAGTGAACCCGTTTAGAGTAGCGAATTTTTAGTCCTAAATCAAGACCGTCTTCGCTACCTTCCAATCCACTTGGCTTTCGGCAGTCTTTAAGTCGATAAAAGGAAATTCTACTAATAAATCTTTTAGTTTATCCAAACATCCCGACAAACCATAATACGATTTGAATTTGCGTAAACGGCTCAATTCTTCAATCATGGGTTGATTTTTGTCAAAATCTCGGGGGTGAAAATACGTCATTACGTATTCAGAATGTTTGGTCAATTGTTGTAAAATAGGGTAGGGAAGCAAGCGAAAATATCCACCTCCCGAAAAAATCAAAGGCTTGCCCAAACCATTAAAAGTATTGATGGGAAATTCCTTTAAACGATGCCCGTCAATATCAATCCAACAAGGTTCTGCTACGCCAAATTGCTCAAAACCTCCGTGCGAGCGTTTAGCGGGAAAAATAGAACAATCCACTTCAATTCCGTTCTCAATCAAGACCTCAAAGACCCATTTATTTTCTTGTTTTATCGAAAACCCAGGAGCTCTATACGCTCTGATTTTTTTACCAATAACGTCCTCCAAAGCCTTGATGGACGTTTCTAAGTCATTTTTGAATTCTAAGCGGCTTTGCTCATACGCCAATTGATGAAGGTCTGAATGCGTGGCAATTTCGTAGCCCTTATCCGCAATAGCTCGTATGATATGGGGGTGCTTGCGTGCCACCCAACCCAAGCAAAAGAAGGTAGCTTGCTGATTAGTTTCTTCCAAAAGCTGGAAAATTCGCTCCATATTCTCCTGAATTCTACTGGGATATTTTGCCCAATCGGCTTCGGTTTTGGTGGAATCATTATCCAGAATGTGAAACCATTCTTCTATGTCAAAGGTAAGGATATTCATTTTTTAGTTATGAATTATGAACTATGAGTTATTAGTAAATACCTGAAAATGAGTAAGTAATGACGTTCCCCAAATTCATAACGTATAATTCATAACTCATAATTAACTTAATAAAATCGCTTTCCTGATTCCAAAAATTCTTTTACGTCCCGTTTTGTGGGGAATGAAAAATAGGTTTTTTCTGCTTCTGGGTTGGGGATTAACTGATAGTTTCCTTCGTGGATTTTTTCTACGGATTCCAAGATGGCTTGCATTCCCAAAAGTTTAGTATGGTCAATTAGTTCGGCTTGGGTACGGTTGCCGATTTCCACTTTCTTTTGAACCAAAATCTCCCCGCTATCGATGCCTTCATCGACAAAGAAAACCGATACGCCCGTATATTTTTCGTTATTTTTCATGACCCAAAATGAAGGCATCAATCCACGATATTTGGGTAAAAGTGCCGTATGAAGATTTAAACAGCCTTTTGGGGCGAGATTTATGAGGGGGAGTTTAAAAATCTGATTTCCCGCAATCGAAATCAATAAATCGGGTTGATAGGCTTTGAGACGCTCCAAGTTTTCGGCTTTGTTAATATTCCCTTCAATTTCCACCAAAGGAACGTTGTGTTTTACCAAAATATTTTTGACTTTTTTATGAGGATTTAGTTTGGAGAAAACAAACTTGAAACCGTAATTTACGAAAAATCCAAAACCGAAAATATCGTAAGTTTTTTTGAGTTTATCCTTAAAGGATTCCCGTTTGCCAAAGGGTGAAACATCAAAAACTACCGTAGCCACCACTTCGGAATGTTTAGGCAGATTGGTGATAAGATAATCAATATTTTGAGCCAAATAAAATGGATCGTCTTGTGTCAAAAGGATTATTCGCATATAAGTTGGTTACTGGAAATTGGTTATTGTTTACTGGTGTATGGAATTTTATTTATCTTGAAACATTGATTATAAGTTTGCTTTACAAACCAGTAACTAATTTCTAATAACCAGTAACCAATTAACGCATAAACAATTGTGAAATCTTAGAAATGGGTTTCAGCCAAAGCGTAAACCAATAGGGTCTCAAACCATTGATTTTCCAAGCTTGGCGGTCTTCCATATTGGCTCGGTAGCGATGTTTCCATGAGGCGGTGCTGGTGCCTCCGTTTCGCATCGTCATTACTACTTCGGGGAGGTAATGTGCCGTGAGTTTATGTTTGTATAACATCCTGAGCATCAGTTCATAATCTCCCGAACAGGTGAAATTTGTAACATAATTTCCGTACTTTTGGAAAGCCGACTTTTTTAAATAAAATGACAAATGCGGAGGCATCCAACCTTTCAGCCAATTCTCCCGCAGATACTCGCCCGAACGCCAGTAGCGAACTATTGTATTATCATCACCCATGTTTACGTATTGTTTATCGCCGTAAATAGCCTCGGTTTTAAATTTTTCAAAAGCCTTGGCTATATGACTGATTACGTGCGTATTAGGATAAAAATCATCTCCGCCAATCGTTCCAATTACTTCACCCGAGGCTAATTTTATGCCTTTGTTTAAGGCATCATATATACCTTTGTCGGGTTCGGAAATATACTTAATTTTACCTTCATAGTCCTTCAAAATATCGACCGTTCCATCTTTGGAAGCACCGTCCACCACGATATATTCCAAGTCGAGATAATCTTGCGAAAGTACGCTCTCAATGGTCTGACGGATAGTTTTGGCACTATTGAAGGAAACGGTGATAATGGATATTTTCATGAAATTATTTCTTAACCACATAGGTAGGATAGGAAGGTTAGAATTATTAGGATTAGAAAATATAATTTACAAAATAGCTAAGTAAACCCCTTAAAACCTAACTTTCTTATCCCACCTATGTGGTTACAAAGATACGAACGGAAATTGAGTTTTGCCTCCCTTGAAAACAAAGAAACCTAATTTTAAGCTGAGTTTTGGGTTTCATTATTATATGATAGTGAGCAACATAAACATAAAAAAAAGAGTTAATCAATGAAGATTAACTCTTTTTTTTATGAGTAAACGGTATGTTTTTAGAATTTGAAAGCAACACCAACTTTCAGAGTGGCAGCACCTGCTCCAATTTCTGCAACACCACCAATATTATCAGAAAAATAATATCTTGCACCAATGTGTCCTTGAAAAAAAACTCCACTCAAGCCACCAATACCTGTTCCAGGCCATGATAAATAACCCAAACCAAGTCCAGCATAAGGGTCTAATTTATCACCTGCTTTCAATAATTCACCCAAGTGATAAGAACCTCTTGCGGCAACGTAAAGAAGACCACCAGAACCATAACCACTTCCCAGACTCAAATAGTCAATTCCACCGCCAGCACTTATTGCATCAGTAAATCCGTGTTCAAAAGAACCGCCAAGGCTAAGACTGCCAAAACCGTTACCCAAACCAACGGTTGCATTCAATAAATTGTCTCCTTGTTTGAAAGCCTGTGAAAAACCTTTGAAAGAAGTGGCTGCTGTTAAAGCAAGAAGGAAGGAAAAAGTTAGTAATTTTTTCATTTGATAAGAAATTAAGGTTGAAAAATTGATTTAGTGATAATGTTTTTAGATTATCCAACTACGTAAAGTAAACACTTTTTAAAATCTGCACAATGCGAAATTTAGTAAACGGTCGGTTGAATTTAATATGTGGTAAAATTCAACTGACCATAAATTCTACTAATGTATCATGTTTGAATGACATTTCCAACTACTTCAAACCTAAATCCTCCTGAATATCCGACACTTTCGTTTTTAGACCTGATAAAACTGACTCAAAATCCTCTGGATGAGTTAAAGGGGCATTTACTGACACATAAAATTTGATTTTTGGCTCTGTCCCTGATGGACGAGCCGACACTTTTGTACCATCTGCCAAAACCAACTGAATTACGTTGGATTTCTCCATGCCTAAGCCTTCGGGAATGATGGTAATTTCGCCCGTTTTGAGGTTTTTGGAAGTCAAATTATTATAATCCAAAACTGTTACGGGTTCAGACCCTGCTACCTTTAAAGGGATATTATTCCGCAAATTGACCATCATTTGCTGAATTTCTTCTGCCCCTGCTTTTCCCTTTTTGGTTAATGAAATCAAGCCTTCGTAATAGAATCCGTTTTCCATATACATCTCCGTCAGGAAGTCGAATAAGGATTTGCCGTTGTCTTTGGCGTAGGCGGTTAATTCCGCAATCATCGCACAGGAAGCCACGGCATCTTTATCCCGCACGGCATCACCGATGAGGTAGCCATACGATTCTTCGCCTCCGCCAATAAACTGTTCTTTGCCTTCCAATTCCCGAATAACGGCGGCAATATATTTAAAACCAGTGAGGGTATTGTAACACTTAACGCCCTGATTTTCACACATTTTATCAATAATATTGGTTGTAACAATGGTCTTGGCGATGAATTCTTTACCCGTTAATTTTCCCGCTTTTTTCCAAGCACTCAATAGATAATAAATAATCAAACTTGCCATCTGATTACCGTTCAAAAGTACCCATTCTCCCGCAGGATTTTTCACAGCAGCCCCCACACGGTCGGCATCGGGGTCGGTAGCGATAACTAAATCCGCATCCAATTCCTTTGCTTGTTTCATGGCTAAGGACATGGCTTCGGCTTCTTCGGGATTTGGATAAACTACCGTTGGAAAATCTCCATCGGGTTCAGCTTGGGCTTCCACAACGCTAACATTTTCAAAACCAAGCATTTGCAACGCCTTTGGCACCAATGTAATCCCCGTTCCGTGAATGGAAGAATAAACAATTTTTAAATCTTGCTGACGACCAATTACATCGGGATTAATACAGTTATGTTCAATCGTCTTCAAATATTCTGCATCCACTTCTTCACCAATCATGGTTATCAAAGCGGGATTACCTTCAAACTTAATTTCATCAACCGATTGAATTTTAGTTACCTCTGCCACGATACCTTTGTCGTGCGGAGCAACTACTTGCGAACCGTCATTCCAATACGCTTTATACCCGTTATACTCACGTGGATTGTGCGAAGCCGTAACGACCAGTCCACCCTGGCAATCCAAATGACGAATGGCAAAAGATAGCTCAGGAGTTGGGCGTAACTCCTTGAATAAGAATACTTTAATGCCATTAGCCGAAAAAATATCCGCCGCAACTCGGGCAAAATAAGGCGAATTATTCCGTGAATCATGGGCAATGGCAACGCTAATATTACCTTCGGGAAAACTCATATTTAGGTAATTAGCAAAACCCTGCGTAGCACTACCAACCGTATATTTATTCATGCGGTTGCTGCCCACACCCATTTCGCCACGCATTCCGCCCGTGCCAAATTCGAGGTCTTTGTAAAAAGAATCTGTAAGGTCAGTTTCTTTATTGTCATCCAATAATGTTTGGATTTTGGCTTTGGTATCAGCATCGTAATTACCAGCGAGCCATGTATTGATTTTGTTTTTGGTAAGAGAGTCTAATCCTGTGGACATAGTATTTTTTGAGTAAGTGAATAGCTGAGTATTGAGTAAAAGAGTATTGAGTATAAATCAGGTTTGATACTCAATACTCTTTTACTTAATACTACATAATCTCAAAGTTAAAAATTATTTATTGGATTCAGTAGTGATTATAGTGTTTCATTTTTTCACAAAATATTATTCGGCATTTAAGACAAAAATACTTAGATTATTATTTTGTAAGGACTTTTAACAAACATTCTATAAATAAAAATGTTAAAAAAGTTGACGTATATACATCGAAATTCGTTAATTTAGTAAGTTGATTTATTAAAAAATTATCAACTTACTGTTATTTCATCAATCAAAATAAACTAAAAATGAACAAAAAATTACTAATTAGTTTTATGTTGTTGCTTGCACTAATGTTTAGAGTGGTTGCACAAGAAGGAACTATTTCAGGAAAAATTACCTCCTCAGAAGACGGCTCTGTTCTTCCAGGGGTAAGTATTTCAGTGAAAGGAACTTCAAAAGGTGTTGTTACGGATGGCAATGGAATGTTTAAGATTTCTGCCCCTGCCAACTCAACTTTGAGATTTAGCTATGTGGGTTTTATTACCCAAATCATTGCGGTTAATAATCGTGCAGTGGTGAATGTATCACTGGTGTCGAATGTTGCGGATCTGGAGGAGGTTGTCGTAACGGGTTATGGTGCTTCCGTCAAGAAAAAAGAGGCTACTGGTGCAACTTCAAACATCAAGGGTGATGTCATTGAGAACATTCCTTTACAGAGTTTTGATAGGGCTTTGCAAGGAAGAACGGCGGGTGTTCAGGTAAACTCTGCCAATGGTGTGCCAGGCGGTGCAGTATCGGTTAGGATTAGAGGTGTGGGTTCGATTACTGCGGGAAACGAACCGCTTTATGTGGTGGATGGTATTCAGATAAATAACCGTAATGATGGCGGTGCAACGGTCAATACCAATCCTTTATCATTTCTTAATCCTAATGATATCGAATCAATTGATATTTTGAAGGATGCTGCTACTGCGGCAATTTATGGTGCTCAAGCCTCTAATGGCGTTGTGTTAATTACCACAAAAAAAGGAAAAGGTGGTAGAACCAAAGTAACCTTAAACTATTTCAAGGGTTTTGTTCAACCAGTATCACAATTAAAGGTATTGAGTTCTCAGGATTTTATTAATGCTCGTATTGAGGCAGTCCAAACCGTTAATCCAACCCTCGCAGCCGCAACCGTGAGAGGGAACGTATTGGCTGCATTGGGTTTCAATAGAGATTTATCTCCTGATGCCTTTAATGCTATTCCAACCTATGATTGGCAAAAAGAAGTGTATAAAAATGGTTCAATTGATAACTATGAAGCTTCTATTCAGGGCGGAAATGACAAAACTACTTTTTACTCTTCATTATCCTACAATAAACAGGATGCTTCATTAATCAATATTGATTTCAACCGTTTTGCGGGAAGATTAAGCATTGACCACAAAGTAAGTTCAAAGTTTAAAATGGAAATGGGGCTCAATGTGAGTCAAGTAAATCAACGTGGACCTTATGGTGATGCCAATGGTTCAACGGCTTTCAGTGCCCCCCAATATGCCGCTCCTTTGCTTTTGCCTTTTAATCCTATCTATAACACGGATGGTTCTTATTATGGACTTCCCGCTTCGGGGATAGTCATGGTAGGAGATTTATCTGGTAATGTGGTTGCTGCTTCGGATTTAATTAAATCTTCTTCCAAGACCAATCAATTAGTTTCTAACTTGGCTTTAACCTATAATCTTACTAAAAATCTTTATGTAAGAGCCGCAGGAGGTCTTGATTATAGACTTTTGTCAACGTCTTTCTTTGGTGACCCACGCTTGTCCGATTATGCTGCCAATAGAGGAACATTGTCAGAAGCCAATAATAACAACTTAAATTATAACACCAATGCTACCATTAATTTCAATCAGACATTTGCCAAGAAACATGAAATTAAAATCTTAGCGGGTGCAGAATACCGTGAGGAAACCAATACGGGTACAAGTTTTAACGCCAATGGATTTCCAACGCCTGAATTAAATACTGCCAATGCAGCGGCTGAACCCTCTTCGGTAGGCGGATTTTGGACAGCCGTAAAAACAGCGGGTATTTTTGCAAATGCCAACTACGATTTTGATAAAAAATATATCATTAATGTTGTAGGACGTTACGATGGTTCTTCAAGGTTCGGCGAAAATAATTTGTACGGATTTTTCCCCTCAATTTCTGCCAAATGGAATGTTATAGAAGAATCTTTCTTGAAAAATAGTGCTACCGTATCTGACTTGGGACTAAGGGTAAGTTATGGTACAACGGGAAATAGCCAAATTTCAAATTTTGCTTCTCGCAGACTGTATGGGCTTGGTGGGGTGTATCAAGGGTTTTCAGCCATTTCTCCAAGTCAATTAGGAAATCCAAACCTCAAATGGGAGCGTAATGTTACGCTTAACATAGGACTTGATTATGGCTTTTGGGGTGGAAAAGTGAAAGGTAGTATTGATGTTTTTGATAGAGCCAGTAAAGATTTGTTACTAACAAGATCACTACCAACTACGAGTGGATTTTCGAGTATCACAGAAAACGTAGGAGAGGTTCAAAATAGAGGACTTGAATTTGGCATAAGCACAACTAACCTTGATTTAGGAGGTTTCAGATGGGTTTCAGACTTCAATATTACCTTCTTGGATAATAAAGTCGTAAAGCTTTACGAGGGTCAAGATGTATTGCCTGGTAATTTATCGGTGCGAGTGGGCTATCCGTTAGGAACAAACGTTGGTGTGCCTTTTGCGGGCGTAAATCCTGCCAATGGTCGTCCGATGTGGTATGACTTAAATGGTGATATTTCTTATTTGGTCAGAACTGCCGATAATAGACCCCTTGGGCACAGCACGCTCACAAAACAGTTTGGCGGTTTCACGAATACTTTTTCTTACAAAGGTTTAGAGTTATCGGCTTTCTTGCAGTATGACTTTGGTCGAGTTTTACCAAATCTTCAAGAGTTCAGATTGGCAGATAATGCGGGTGCTTTGCGAAATGGATTACAATATTATTGGGATAATAGATGGACAAAGCCTGGACAAATAACCGATGTGCCTCGTCCAGCCGATGTTAGAACTGAAATCAGCGGTAGAGTTTCTTCTTATCAGCAAACTAACCGTTTCTATCAAGATGGCTCATACATTAGATTGAAAACTGTAAGTCTTTCGTATAATTTACCAAATACGATGTCTAAATCAATTGGCTTTCAAGCAGTTAAACTATATGTGCAAGCGGTTAATTTATACACTTGGACAAAATGGACAGGCTTTGATCCAGAATTTATTGATTTGAGTGGTAATGGAAATCAAGGCGTTATTCCTCAGTCAAGAAACTTCACATTTGGCGTTCAATTAGGTTTATAATCAAAACGAAAACTTTAGAAAAATGAATAAAATAATAAAAATAACGCTTTTGATTTTCGCAGTAACCTTATTGAGTTGCTCCGATTTATTAAAAATAGAACCCCGCCAATTCGTTGATACTGCCGTAGCTTTATCAACCGTTGATGGCATTGAAGCGGCGGTAGTTAGTGTGTATTCAAACTTAAAAAGTACCGCTTTATACGGTAGAAGTTTGATAGCGAGTACAGAAGCTTTTGGTGATTATACCAGAGTGATTAACCGTGCGGGTGGACGTTATGTAAATGAAGCATCCAACGTCATTAATACGCACATTGGTGGTTGGGCAAATTATTATTCAAATATCAACGAAGCTAATTTGATATTGAAGGCCCTTCCACTCAACCCAGCAACTCAGGCTCGTAAAGACCAAATTGAGGGTGAAATGAAATTTTTGAGAGCATTGATGTATTTCAATTTAGCCAGAATTTATGCGTATGAACCCAAGATTGGCAATCCACTAACCGACAAAGGTGGGATTCCGTTGCTTTTGGATGGTATTAATAGCCCTTCTGAAATCACCTATCCTTCCCGTTCAACGGTTGATGAGGTGTATGCTCAAATGTATAAAGATTTGAACGATGCTATTGCTAAATCTCCTGCATCTGGTGGACCCAATAAAGTTACCAAAGCGGCAGCAAATGCCCTTTTTGCAAGAGTTGCTTTGTACAATCAAGATTACCCAAATGCCATCAAATATTCCACTGACGCTTTGGCGGGTGGTGTAGGTAGATTTGTTGGTAATAATGAATATGTGGCGGCTTGGCGAGCAAACAGTAACCCAGAGTCAATCTTTGAGGTGTTGTTTCAAACCCGTCAAGAATCAATTGGGGTGAATGAATCAATACAGTCGGCGTATTCAACTATTGCCTCCGTCTCTCAGGCTTCTTCTTTATTAGCAAGTCGTCCAACGCCACTTCCCGTGGCAAATGGGTACGGTGCAGTTGTTCCGACAACGGCATTTTTGAACTTGTACAATGCAGCCGATGTTCGTCGTGGATTGTATCAAGACGGATTAAATCGTAGTGGTGTTATTGCCACTGAAAACACCAAGTTTTTAGGTAAATCGGGCGTAATTTACATGGATAACGTTCCTGTTTTGAGAGCCTCAGAAATGTATTTGATTCGTGCGGAGGCTTATGCCCGTTTAGCTACGCCAAATTTGACGGCTGCGTTGGCAGATATTAATCAAATCAGAGTTCGTGCGGGATTAACGCCATCAACGGCTTCAACGCAGGCAACGGTAATTGCCGAAATGGAATTACAAAGAGGCTTAGAGTTAGCTTTTGAAGGACATCGTTGGTTTGATTTAAAACGTTGGAGCAGAGACGTTATCAAAACAACGGGAAATGTTCCTTATGGCGATACTCGCACGATTGCCCCGATTCCTAACTCGGAAATTTTAGCCAATAAAAATCTAACTCAAAACTCAGGATATTAATTATAATTAGAAATGAATAAAAAGATAATCACCATATTTGGTCTAATTTTATTTTCAACCTTAATGTCTTCTTGTTTTGAAGATATGACCATAAAATACGACAAGGCAGCCCAAGTAGAACTTGAAGATGCCGTGAGAAGAACACCTGCCGCAGGGGCGATTTATCCCATAATCAGTGTAACACGTACCTCAGGGACTCAAACACTCGTTGCCAATTTAATTGGACAACAATTAAAAACTGCCGAAGAAATGACGGTTACGGTTGATACTGCCATTTACAAATTTCTGAATGCCTCTACGATTCGTGCCGTAGAAGGAACGCATTTCTCCCTAAACGGAGGAAAATTTACGATGAAAACTGATACCAGTTTTGCAAAATATCAGTTTAATATTCAGAATGTTACGCCCGTTGCAGGGCGTTCGGCATTGGTCGTTTTGAAATTGGATGGAAGTAATAATATAAAACCCACTGAAAGTTATCGAAGAGTTGGTTTTAGAATTGCTCTTCAATAAGTGCTAAAATAGTAGGATTTAGTTTCCTATGAATGTGGTTATTTTCCAAAAATAAACAGGCTATTTCTCCCAAAGAAATAGCCTGTTTTATTATCACAAGGGTTTATTTAAAGTTTGGGGTATTCCACCCGATAATATGCTATACTGAGTGAAAATAGTAAATTGTGTTTTTTATTTTCACAAAATATTATTCGGCATTTAAGACAAAAATACTTAGATTATTATTTTATAATGACTTCTAACAAACATTTTGTAAATAAAAATGTTAAAAAAGTTGATGTATATACATCGAATTTTGTTAATTTAGTAAGTTGATTTACTAAAAAATTATTAACAGCATAATATTTCATCAATCAAAATAAACTAAAAATGAACAAAAAACTACTAATGAGTTTTTTATTGTTGCTTGCACTCGTATTTAGAGTTGCGGCTCAGGACAGAACAGTCTCAGGAAAAGTTACATCATTAGAGGATGGCTCTGCTCTTCCAGGTGTAAGTATCACCGTAAAAGGTACAACTCGTGGTGTTACCACAGACGCAAGTGGTGGATACAAAATCAGTGTACCAAACGGTGCAAAATTACTATTCAGTTTTGTAGGTTTTAATTCACAAGATGTTACGGTAGGAGCAAAAACAGAAATTAATTTGGTTTTGCGTTCGTCTGCTACTGATTTAGAAGAAGTGGTTATCGTTGGTTACGGTACTCAAGCTAAATCTAAGGCAACCTACTCAGTTGCAACTATCAAAAGTGATGCCATTAAAGACATCCCCGTTACAGGTCTTGATCAAGCCATGCAAGGTCGTGCGGCAGGGGTGTTAGTAACATCAAGTTCAGGAAGTCCAGGCGGAGGAGTAAATGTACGTTTGCGAGGAGGTAGTTCAATTACTGCCAGTAATGAACCTTTGTACGTAGTAGATGGAGTACCCATTAGTACAGGTAGCTTTTCTCAGTTGGGTTTTGGAAACCAAACAACCAATGCCCTGAATGATATTCCTCCTACTGATATTGAATCGATTGACATTTTGAAAGATGCAGCGGCTTCGGCTATTTATGGTTCTCGGGCTGCCAATGGTGTGGTTTTGATCACTACAAAAAAAGGTAAGGCTGGTAAAACTCAAATTAGCTTCAATTATTCAATGGGTTCTTCTCAAAAGTACAATTCTACTTTGAGAAGTATTTCAGGGGCAGAAGAGACCAAGTTATTACAGGAAATGGTTATAAACCGTTATGGCGTAACTGATGCATCTGGAAATCTTACTACACCAGCATTTGGAACTGGTACATCTGCTTGGGCTTCACCAGCGGATGCTGCTGCCTTTTTCTTTTCTTCAGATGCAAATGCTTCCACCAATAGCAGTGGTCCTAAATTATTATTTTTGAATTCGGATGCTGAAAAAGCAAAAGGAATTAGGACGGTCGATGTTTTCAAAGATCCTTCAAAGGCTAATAGTACCAATTGGCAAGACCAAATATTCAGAACTGCTCCTGTGAAACAGTATGATATTTCGGCAAGAGGTGGAAATGAGAAAACAACTTTCTTTGTGTCTGGCTCAATTTTCGATCAAAGCGGAATCATTGTAGGTTCTGACTATAAGCGTTATACGGGTAGAATAAATGTGGATAATCAAGTGAGTAAAAACGTTAAAATTGGTGCTTCGTTGGGTTATACTTATGGAAATTCAAACCGTATTAATAATGATAATAACATTTATGGAGTACTAAGTGCTGCTATCTTGCTTGCATCAGATATTCCAGTAAGATTTGCCAATGGTGCTTACGGTAAAGATAATTCATCATCGGTTGAGAATCCTGTTGCCGCCGCTTATGAACCTTATAACTTATCTACTTTTGGTCGTTTATTGGGGAGTCTTAATGCCGAAGTGGACATTTTTAAAGGTTTAAAATTTAGATCTGCTTGGAATATTGACCAAGTAACATTTAAGGATGATAGATTTTTGCCTAATACACTGAATGCTGCCTCTGGTGTAAACGGTTCTGGTATTGCAACGGCGGGTGGTAACTTAAACCTAAGTACAAGCAACTTCTTTACTTATAATCATACGATTAAAAATCAGCACAACATCATGGCAACTTTGGGTGCAGACTATCAGCAATCTGCTTATGATTATGTATATGGTGCGGCTACGGGTTTTCCAGGCAATTCAATAAAGAAAGTATCGGCTGGAGCTACCAAAACTGACGCTGGCTCTGATGGTAGTTCATGGGGATTAGTTTCTTACTATGGTCGTTTAAGCTATGACTTTGAAAGTAAATATTTGATTCAAGGTGTACTAAGAGCAGATGCTTCTTCTCGTTTCGGAAAAGATAATCAATGGGGATATTTTCCATCCATTTCAGGTGCTTGGCGGGTGAGCAAAGAACGTTTTATGGACGAAGTAGCAGTAATTAGTGATTTGAAAATAAGAGCAAGTTATGGCGTAACGGGTAACTCAGAAATTCCTAATTTTGCTTCTCGTGGTTTATTGGGTTCTGGAAGTGCTTATCAGTTACAAGCTGCTCTTACTCCAAATCAATTAGCCAATCCAGGTTTGAAATGGGAAACTACTACCACCTCAGAAGTAGGTCTTGATTTAGGTTTATTGAAAAATAAAATAACTATTTCTGCGGGCTATTATTCTAAATATACCAAAGACTTATTGTTGAACGTAAACATTCCTTCTACGTCTGGTTTTACCACCATTTTACAAAATTTTGGTGAAATGCAGAACAAAGGCTTAGAATTTACCATTTCAACAGAAAATGTTAAAGGGAAAGATTTCAGCTGGACAACTGGCTTCAACATCTCATCAAATGAAAATACGATAAAGAAAATCTTTGGTAATGCCTTTGCTGCTGGGTTTGCCAGCTGGGTTGCTGAGGGCGAAGCATTAGGTTCATTTAGGGGGTATAAGGTTGATAAAATTTTCCAAAATCAAGAGGAAATAGATGCGGCTAACGCTGCTGCCAAAGCCGCTGGTGGAACGGTCTATCAATCAGCATTAACAAAACCTGGTGATATTAAATTTCAAGACTTGAATGGTGACGGTAAAGTTGATGCCAACGATCAAACTATTTTAGGTTCGGCTCAACCCAAATTCTTTGGTAGTCTTTCAAATGATTTTACCTATAAAGGATTTGATTTACGTATTTTCTTCCAATTTGTATCGGGTAATAAACTATTCAACTTTACTCGTAATTTCTCAGAAGGGATGAATAGTGCGTTTGGACAAACTGAGGCAGTGTTGAACCGATGGACTCCAACAAACACAAACACTACTGTTCCAAGAGCCGTTTGGGGAGATCCTAACAACAACCGTAGAACATCAGACATTTTTGTGGAAGATGGCTCTTACATGCGTTTAAAAAATTTAATATTTGGTTATACTATTCCAAAGAGTTTGACCAGTAAAATCAAAGTAGATAGAGTAAGATTTTATGTGCAAGCTCAGAATCTCTTGACGTTTACAAACTACAAAGGAATGGATCCAGAAGTTAGTACATTTAACTCTGCCAATACTGCTATTCAAGGTACAGGTGGAGGAAATACTACTGCCAATGCAGCCCAAGGAACGGATTTCTTGACTTTCCCACAAGCTAAAACTTATACGTTTGGCGTGAATATTGGATTTTAAGAAATAGGGTATTAAAATATTAATTATCAAAAAGATATAAAAAAATGAATAAATATAAATTATTAATCATCAGTGCTTTTTTCTTGGGACTAACTGCCTGTGAGCAGGTGCTTGTACAAGACCCCCAAAGTCAAGTAACAACCGACATCAAGGATCCTGCAACTGCAAGAGCTGTAATGAATGGTGCTTATAACGGACTTCAATCTGCGGATTATTATGGAACTCGTTATCAATTATTACCTGATTTACAAGGTGGTAATTTACGTTGGACTGGTACTTTTGGAGATTTTAGTGAACTATCCAACCGTTCTATTCAAACAAATAATGCTTCGGTAACAAATATGTGGATTAGAATTTATAATTCTATTCTTAGAGATAATATCATCATCAAGTCAGTTCCTCTTGTTCAAGATGCTTCTTTTACTGATGCAGAAAAAAAGCAAATTGTAGCTGAAGCAAAAGTAATGAGAGCTTTGCATTACTTTAACTTAGTAAGATGGTGGGGCGGAGTCCCAATCGTTACCGAACCTACTTCTTCAACTGATGGTTTAAACTTGCCACGTAATACAGTAGCTGAAGTGTATAAACAAATTGGTTCAGATGTTGATGCAGCTTTTCCAGATTTATTGGCAACAAGTAAAGGGAGAGTTACCAAAGGAACTGCCTTGGCGTTGAAATGCCGTGCAGCTTTGTATCAGAAGGATTACGCAACAGTGGTTTCAGTAGCCAATCAGATACAAGTACTGAATCAATATGTTTTAATGCCTACGATTCAGAGTATATTCACTACTCAAAATACGAAGGAAAGTATTTGGGAGCTGAATTATGAAACAACCAACAGTAATTCTTTAGCATTTTTCTTGTTTTCATCTTCTTTGGGAGGTCGTAACGAAGTTCGTCCTTCCCCAGCTTTGACGGCAGCATATTCACTAACAGATTCTCGTCGTATTCTGACGAGTTCTTATGATGTTCAATTGAAATATTACCGTATCAATGGAACTGATTTTCCAATTGTTTTCCGTTATGCAGAAGTATTGTTGAACAAAGCAGAAGCCCTTTCAGAACAAGGAAACGATGTTGATGCTTTGGTATTACTAAACCAAATCAAGGTACGTGCAGGGCTTATGGCTTCTCCTGCTACACTTGTAGGTTCGGCGTTGAAGGATGAAATTTTCTTACAAAGAAGATTAGAGTTAGCCTTGGAAGGACATTATTTCTTTGATTTAGTACGTACTGGTAGAGCATCTAAAGAATTAACTAATTGGAACAATAATCAAGCATTGTTGCCAATACCAGACCGTGAGATTAAAGCTAATCCAACGTTGGCAACTCAACAAAACCCTGGATACTAATTTTCAATATTATTTAAAATTTTAGGGAACTGTTCAAAAAGAGCAGTTCCTTTTTTTTTCAAAGAACCTTCACCTTTATGCTATTCGCCTAAACCTACTGAATTACTTCGGATTTCTCCAAGTCTAATGCTCGGTTAATACTCGTAGCTTACTGAAATCTAATCGTAAAAATTATTTACTGGGCTAAAGAATTAATATTGCGATTCGGTTATGGACAGAATGTAATTTGGTATTTAAGGTAGAAATACTTAGATTATTCTTTTATATAGGCATTTAACAAACATTTTCTCAATAAAAATGTTTTAGAATTTAATGTACGTACACGAAAATCTGCTAAATTAGTAACCAATTTATTTAGCAAATTACAACATCATTATTTCATCAATAAAACAAACTAAAAATGAACAAAAAACTACTAATGAGTTTTGTATTGTTGCTTGCACTCGTGTTTAGAGTTGTGGCACAGGACAGAACCATCTCAGGGAAAGTTACAGCTTCTGAAGACGGAACAGTTCTTCCAGGTGTAAACGTGTCAATCAAAGGTACAAGTAGAGGTACAACAACCTCTGCTCAAGGTACATACAAAATATCCGTGCCAGAAAAAGCAACGCTTGTATTTAGTTTCGTAGGATTTAGTTCTCAGAATGTACCCATTGGTAATCGTACTGAGGTTAATGTTTCACTCATCTCTAATGTTGAAGAACTTTCAGAGGTGGTGGTAACAGCTCTTGGTATTGAGAAAAATAAGCGAGAGTTGAACTATGCAACGCAAACCGTAAAAGGTTCTGATATTGCTCAAAAAGCTGAACCAAATGTTTTGAACGCCTTGCAAGGTAAAATAGCAGGTGTTCAAATTGTTGGAGCCAGTGGTGAAGCGGGTGCCTCAACTAACATCAACATTCGTGGTATCAATTCATTCACGGGAAGTAATCAGCCTTTGTTTATTGTGGATGGTATTCCCATCAGTAATGATTTAGACCGTACCAACGGCGGACCAAACGGTACATTGGGTGGACCTCAATCATCAAACCGTGCTTTGGATATTGCTCCAGAAAACATTGAATCAATTGATGTATTGAAAGGGCCAGCGGCGGCGGCTTTGTATGGTTCAAGAGCGGCTTCGGGTGCAATCATCATCACTACCAAAGCTGGTAAAGGTGGTACAGTGAATAAGAAACTGGAAGTAACGGTTAATTCATCTTATACCATCCAGAATGTGTATGGTTATCCAGAATTACAGAATGATTATGGACAAGGACTAACTAATATCTTCAATCCTGCAACCTTAAATTCGTGGGGACCAAAATTTGGAACAACACCAACCACTGCCAATGGTTTATTATTGCCTGATGGTAGCACTCGTAAAAATCCAGATGGTACTGACTATGCTTATCAAGCCTATCCAAACAACGTTAATGGCTTTTTCAAACAAGGGTCAATTGCTACAAATTCAGTCAATTTGCAAGGGGGAAATGCTACTCAAAGTTACTCACTGCTGATTGCTAATACTGGACAAAAAGGTATTATCCCAGGTTCTGAGTTTAACCGCACTAATATTTCATTTGGAGGAAATACAACCTTGTTAAATAAAATCAAGTTTGGTGGAAATATCAATTATACTTTAACGAGTCAAAACAACTTCTTGACTGGTAATAATGCAAGCCCTCCTGCGGTGCTTTCTTCGATGCCAAGAAGTTACGATTTGCAAGGCTTACCTTATACTGATCTCAATGGTAGAAGTATTTATATTACCTCTGCCGATAACCCTTATTGGTCAATTGAGAATAATAAAACAGTGAGTGGTGTAGACCGTATTACTGGTAGTCTAAATTTAGAATATCCTATTACATCGTGGGTAACAGCTACGTATCGTTTAGGTTTAGACCAATATACAGACCGTCGTAAGCAAACCTTTGCGATTGGTGCGGCACGTCTGCCAACGGGTGCAGTGCTTGAAGATGTTTTTTATAGAAGTGAAATCAACAGTGATTTGATTTTCCGTTTCAAGAAAGACAAATTATTTGGTGATAATATCAACTTCACGGGTTTGTTAGGATATAACGTCAATCAACGTAAATTTCAAAACATATCTGCTTATGGTGGAGGTTTGACATTGCCTAATTACTACAACATCAATAATGCTACCACTTATACAAGTTCAAATGGTCAAACGGGCGAATCAAACTCATTAAGGAGATTAATTGGATATTATGGTCAGGCTTCATTTGATTATAAGAAATTTGTATTCTTGGAATTAACGGGACGTATGGACCAATCTTCAACCTTGCCAAAAGCCAATAATACGTTCTTCTATTATTCGGGTTCAGTAGGTCTTGATATTACTGATGCATTTAAGATTAAGAGTGATATACTTTCATTTGGAAAAATTAGAGGTAGTTATACAAGAGTGGGTAAAGATGCTGACCCTTACTTGTTAAATTCTGTTTATTCCGTAACTGCTCAAGGTAACAACGTATCAAGTATCAGTTTCCCAATCAACGGCCAGGCGGGTTTCTCAATTGGTACACGAATTGGTAGCGGTGATAATTTAACGCCTGAATTTACAACTGCTTATGAATTAGGACTTAATCTCGGTTTGTTTAAAAATCGCTTAAATTTAGATTTAGCGGCTTATAAGACTGTTAGTACAGACCAAATTTTAAATGTAACCGTAGCCGCTACAACGGGTTATAGAACACGCACTACCAACATTGGTCAACTAAGTAATAAGGGTATTGAAGCAATGGTTGCCTACAAAATATTCAATAATAAAGATTTTAGCTGGACAGTTACTGCTAACTATACGGTGAATAGAAACAACGTGGATGCCATTGGTGCTGGCGTAACCGCTTTCAATATTCCAGGAAGTTCATTTATTGGTTCAGCTCCATCAATTGTAGAAGGAAGACCTTACGGGGTTATTTTGGGTAACAAAAGAGCCAGAACGCCAGACGGTACTAAGTTCATCGTGAATCCACAAACAGGTTTATGGGTTCCTGCTATTGCCAATCAAGAAATTGCCAATCCAAATCCAGATGCTATTATTGGTGTTACGAATACTTTCAATTATAAAGGAATTGGACTTTCATTCTTGTTTGATTCACAACAGGGGGGACAGATTATCTCGTTTACGGTAGCATCATTGAAAGGTTCAGGAGCTTTGAAGGAAACAGCTATTGATCGTGAAAAACCAAGAATTATTGATGGAGTCTTCTTGAACGCAGATGGTTCTTATACGCCAAATAATATCCAAATTGATGCTCAAAACTACTTCAATCAAGGTTTACAGACTGACTTGAACGTTTATGGAGCAACGGTATATCGTTTGCGGGAGGTTTCTTTATCATATTCATTACCCAAAATCCTTTTGGCTAAAACGCCATTTGGTGGTGTATCACTTTCATTCACTGGACGTAACTTATTTTTCGTTGCTCCTAACAGCTTAATCGACCCAGAGTTGAGTACGCAAGGTGCGGGTAATATTAGAGGTTTGGAATTACAAAGTAGCCCAAACACTCGTAACTATGGCGTTAATTTAAGATTAACATTCTAAGCGAAGTAGGTAAAATTTTATCACGAAAATATTAATTATCATGAAATTCAATATAAAAAATATAATTTATGCAACATCCGTAGCTTTGGGGTTCTTAGCTTCGAGTTGTTCAAGTGATTTTTTGGATGTAAACAATACACCCAACAATCCACTTACCGTACCGCCGTCGGCATTGCTCACAACTTTGGCGTATGATGCTGCTTTTGTCAACAGTAATGACTTGAACCGTATTACTTCAATTTTGATGCAGTATCAGGCAGGAGTTGGAAACCAGGTTGCCACTTACGATTCGTATAATCTTCGGGGAAACTCGGATAACCAATGGAACGGAGAATTATACGCTGGTTTATTAATCAACTCCCAAAAGATGATTGATAATACCCAAACCACCAGCCCAGTGTATGCAGGAATTGCCAAAATTTATAAGGCTTATGGATTTAGTATTACCACTGACCTATGGGGTGATGTACCATATTCAGAGACATTGAAGGGAACTGGTAATCTAACGCCAAAATTGGATGCTCAAAAAGATATTTATTTGGGAACGGCTACTGTTCAAAGTTTATTTGACTTGGTAAAAGAAGGGATGGCGGATTTGGATAAGAAAAGTGTATTAAATCCTGCTGCTGATGATGTTGTTTATAAAGGAAACTTAGCCAACTGGAAGAGATTGGGTAATACCATGTTATTACGTTTTGCGATGATTATTAGTAGAGCTCAACCAGACCGTGCTAAAACTGAAATTGCGAGTGTATTAGCTTCACCTGCAGGTTTGATTGTAGATAATGCTCAAGATTTTCAGGTGGCATTTGCGGCTTCGGCAGGTACTCAAAATCCTATTTATGCCTTTAATTTTGTGAACCGTCCTGATGACCAATTATTGAGTCAGCGTTTCAGAGACACTTTATTGCTTTTCAAAGACCCACGAATTACTAAATACTTTACCTTGCCAAGTGGTACAACTTATGTGGCTTGGAACAATGGTGCAACTGGTACATTGCCTCTTTCTGCCACACGTTCACGCTTTGGAACGTATTTAACTGGTGCATCTGGCGAAGCACCCATCAGAATGATTACTAACTTTCAACGTGCCTTTATGTTGGCAGAAGCGGCTTTATCATTAAATACGGCTGGTGATGCTCAAAAATTGTACGAAGAAGGTATCAGAGCATCTATGTTGAAAACAGGTTTGGCAACGGTTGAAATTGATGCTTATTTCAAGGCAAATCCTACTGTGGTAACATTGGCAGGTTCAAATGCTATGAAAATTAATCAGATAATGACTCAAAAATGGATTGCTAACTGTGGAAACGGTATTGAGGCATTTAATGATTGGAGACGTTGGGGTTTCCCTCGTTTAGAAAAAGCCTTGAATGCTACGGGTGGTGATGATAATACCATTCCAGTTCGTATTCCATACACAGGTAACGAGCAGTTGAGTAATCCGAACGTACCAACACCAGGACCAAAAACCTTCGACCGAGTATGGTGGGATATTGATTAGATTAGTATTATTTAAAACTTAAACAGAAATCAACATGAAAAAATATAATTTGATTATAGCTTTAATGCTCTTGATGGGGTTTGGCTCTTGTAAAAAAGATTACGACTATTTGTCGCTCCGTGATGCCATTGCTACGGATGCAATCTCGGTGGCAAATGTGGCTTATTATGAACGTTTCCCTTTCGTAACTACTCAAGCAGTGGGCGGGAAAATAGAAATTATCTTTAAATTAGATGATGCAAGTCCTAATAATATCAAGGAAATAACACGAGTAAATGCTTCTTCCATAAATGCTGCTATTAATGCTACATCGGTACAAACAACAACGGGTTTATACAACACCGCTGTGATTTCTGGCAGTGGCAAAACAGTAACTTTTACAACAACTGTTGATGAGTACCTCAAGAAAAAGGGACTCACCGCTTTACGTGCATCGACAGCGGGAGTACCTATAGATTTACAATTTTTCTTTTTAATAACTTTGGACAACGGACAAACTATTATTCCATTAGAAACAAGAGTAAGACCTTTGAAATGAGGTATATTTTTATAAAAAAACAGGCTATTTCCCCCAAAGAAATAGCCTGTTTTTTTATAAAATCACTTTAAAAACCAAAAATCCCTAAATCTTGTAAAACTTCTTTATCAAAAAATATCATTTTTATATTAAAATAAAAATCCAATCGTTATATTTATTGTTGTAATAGATGTCCACTAATGATTATTGGTACATGGCATTTCCTTCATTTCACGCTAACAATAAACAAAATTCACCAACCTCAGCGGTTTAAAATCCATACTAATATTATTATGAAAAAAAACATTACTAAATTATGGTTCAGGGGGTTTAGTGGTTTGGTGGTTTGTTTAGCTTTGCTGACGAATCTTACAAACCTGCTGGCATACAGTTCTGCTCCGCTTGCTGATGTTACCATAACGGGTACGGTATCTGAAAAAGACGAAAATGGTAAAATTTCCCCCGTTCCTGGGGTTGCCGTTCGTGAAAAAGGTACTAAAAATGGCGTAGCTGCCAATGGAAATGGTCAATATTCCATCAAAGTCAAAAATGGAGCTACCTTAGTCTTTTCTGCCATTGGGTTTCTTCCCCAAGAAATCAAGATAACCAATCAATCAATTATTGATGTCGTGTTAGAAACGGATTCCAAAAGTTTGGATGAAGTAGTCGTTACGGGCTATCAGAAAATTGATAGAGCCAATTTTACGGGTGCTGCTGTGAAACTGAAAACTGATGACATCAAAATTCCTGGTACTATCGACGTAGGCAGAATGTTGGAAGGTCGAGCGGCTGGAGTTTCTGTCCAAAACGTTTCGGGTACTTTCGGAACGGCTCCCAAAATCAGGATTCGTGGAGCAACTTCAATTTCGGGGGAAAACAAGCCTTTGTGGGTAATTGATGGTGTAGTTTTGGAAGATGTCGTGAATATTTCTAATGACGACCTTTCTTCGGGAAATGCCAATACTTTATTGGGTTCTGCCGTGGCGGGTTTGAATTCAGACGATATTGAGAGTTTCCAAATCTTGAAAGATGCTTCGGCGACCGCCCTTTACGGAGCCAGAGCCATGAACGGTGTGGTGGTGATTACGACCAAAAAAGGACGTATTCAAGCTCCAACCGTTAGTTACACTGCCAATATGGCTTTCACCCTCCGCCCTTCTTATGATGACTATAACATCATGAACTCCAACGAGCAAATGGGAGTATATGCAGAATTGGAACGCAAAGGCTGGCTTACCTATAGTGATGTTTCACGCCGAGCCAACACGGGAGTGTATGGAAAAATGTATGATTTAGTTAGTACCTACGACCCAAACACTAAGCAATTTGGCTTGTCGAATACGCCCGAAGTTCGTTCAAATTTCCTGCAACGTTACGCACAGGTGAATACGGATTGGTTCAAATTATTGTTCAAAAATTCACTCACGCAGGAACATTCGCTGAGTATTACTGCTGGAACGGATGCGGCTCAATACTATTTCTCAACCTCTATTTATGATGATAATGGCTGGACAATTGCGGACAATGTGCGTAGATATACCGCCACCATGCGAGCCAATTATAAACTTAGTGATAAGTTATCCCTCGGTTTTACAACGGTTGGGTCGATTCGTGAACAACGTACTCCTGGGTCGCAGGATAGAGTAAACAATGCTTACCAAGGAAGATACGATAGAGATTTTGATTTGAACCCGTTTAGTTATGCTCTCAATACCAGTAGAGCTTTGACGGCTTATGACGAAAACGGAAATCTGGAATACTTCAAACGTGATTTTGCCCCTTTCAATATTATTAAAGAGTCGGAAACTAACTTCTTGAATTTGGGACAATTAGACTTGAAATTTCAAGTGGAAGGTCAGTATAAATTCAATAAACATTTGACTTACGATGTAGTAGGAACGATACGTCAGGTACAATCAACCCGTGAAAATAATACCTATGAAAACTCTAATCAGGCAAATGCTTACCGTGCTGCTGATAATGCAACGGTGAAACAGGCTAATAAATTTCTTTATCGAGACCCCGATAACCCAGAAGCTGAACCCGTAGTAGTGTTGCCTTACGGTGGTATCTATAAAAGAAATGAGGATAAATTGGTGAATTATTACGGAAGACATCAACTTAACTGGAATAATACCTTCAAGCAAGACCATTCGGTAAACGTACTGTTGGGACAGGAAGTAAAATTTGCGAATCGTCAGGAGTCTAATTCTACGGGTTATGGCTATCAGTTTGATAAAGGCGGTATTCCTTTCACGGATTACAGAATCATTAAACAAGGCTTAGAAAGCAATTTTAACTATTTCAGTCTTCAAAATACCAGAGACCGTTTCGTGGCTTTCTTTTCTAATGCCAGTTATGCTTACCGAGGAAAGTATATTTTCAATGGTACTGCCCGTGTGGATGGTTCAAACCAATTAGGTAAAGCAACTTCTGCCCGATATTTGCCCACTTGGAACGTAAGTGGTTCATGGAATGTCAAAGAAGAACCCTTTTTGAAAGATAATGATTTGATTAGCCGATTGTCGTTCAGAGGAACTTACGGACTTACTGCCAGTATCGGCAAGGCTAAAAACTCGACTGCCATTTTTACGAATGCCGTTACCAATCGACCTTATTTGGGGGAAAAAGAATCAGTTATTGATATTTCTAATTTAGAAAACTCTGAATTGACTTGGGAAAAACAGTATGAAACTAATGTAGGTTTTGACTTGGGGCTTTTCAATAATCGTGTCAGTATCGTGGTGGATGCCTATCAACGTAAGGGATTTGACCTTATTGGTCTTATCAAAACATCGGGTATTGGGGGTGAATTTTTCAAAAATGCCAACTATGCCGATATGAAATCTCAAGGAATTGATATTGGACTATCCGCTACGGTGGTGAATTACAAGGATTTAACTTGGAAAACCAGTTTCAATTATGGTTTCAATAAAAACGAAATAACGACCCTCAAAAGTTTGCCTTTGATTTATGACCTTATCAAACCCGAGGGTGGGGCTCAGCAAGGATATGCCGTGAGAGGTATCTTTACCATTGACTTCCGTGGATTGAATGAAAAAGGGATTCCAACTTTTACGAATGAATTAGGTGAAAAAAGTACCATTGTGGACGTGCAAAGCCAAGAAACCAAGTACCTAAAATATGAAGGACCAAGAGACCCTACTTATTTTGGCGGTTGGTCGAATACCTTTAATTACAAAGGCTGGTCGTTGAATGCCTTTGTGTCTTTTCAGGGAGGAAACAAAGTTAAACTTGACCCTAAATTTGATCAATCATATACCGATTTGACGGCTTCGCCCAAAGAGTTTTCTAACCGCTGGATAGTGCCTGGGGATGAAGCTATCACAAATATTCCTTCTATTATTGATAGAAGAACTCAAGCATCCTTTGAAAGTGGAGAGTTTCCGTACACAGCCTATAATCTTTCATCGGCAAGGGTGGCAAATGGTGATTTTGCCAGACTCAAAAATGTTTCTTTGGGTTATACAGTACCAATTGCGGTGGTGAAAAGATTGGGTTTGAAAGGGCTTTCTATTAAAGCCTCGGCTTCCAATTTATTGTTGTTGTATTCGGATAAAAAACTTTATGGTCAGGACCCAGAATTCTTTGGGTCGGGCGGGGTAGCGTTACCAATTTCTAAACAAATTTCTTTCTCTTTGAAAGCGAGTATTTAAATCGGTATTCGATGTTCGTTTTTCGATGTTCGGAAGAATCGAGCATCGAAAACCAAACATCGAACATCGAAAACCGAGCATCGAAAACATAAAATTTACATGAAAAAAATACTTATATATTTACTTACATTCAGTTTGTTTACTTTAACGGGCTGTGATAAATATCTGGATACCGTTCCAGATAATAGAACCGATATCAATACGCCAGGGAAAATATCCGAGCTATTGGTACACGCCTACCCAACTGCCAATTACTCGGCTTTTTGTGAATTGATGTCGGACAACACCAGTGATAATTACGTGGGGTCTGCCCCAAGTCAAATCTACGGTAAGCCTTATTTGTGGGAAGATGTCTTGCAACTTGACCAAGATTCGCCGCAATTGTATTGGTCGGCTTGTTATGCTTCCATTGCTGCTGCTAATCAGGCATTGGAATCTATTAAATTGTTGGGAGGTGGCAAAGAGTTAAATCCACAAAAAGGGGAAGCGTTGGTGGCACGGGCTTACTGCCATTTTATGTTAGTCAATTTATTTTCTAAATTTTATGATGCCGCCTCCGCAGCTACTGATGCGGGAATTCCGTATGTTACAGAAGTTGAGAAAGTGGTTATCAAAAAATATGACCGCAAAACCGTAGCTTTTGTGTATGATATGATTGAAAAAGATCTATTGGAAGGTTTGCCCCTTTTGAGCGACCAATCCTATAAAGTAGCTGCCTATCATTTTAATATTAATGCGGCAAATGCCTTTGCTTCAAGGTTTTACCTGTACAAAAAAAATTATGATAAAGTGATTGAATACGCTACGAAAGTGGCTGGTTCGGGTGGTTTTGCCCAGAATATGAGAAATTGGAACTCGGATTATTCAATGAAAAGTTTTACCGAAATATCATTCGTTTATTCTCAAATTACGGAGAAATCTAATTTATTGTTGTGTGAAACGGGTTCTTTTTGGGGTAGATATTGGGCAGGACAAAAATATGGACTTAACAGCAACTTAGGTAGAACGTTATATTTTGGTGCAAATCCATCGGGGGGAGCATTAGCCTATTCGCTGTTTGGAAGTGAAAGAGGCGTGTATTTACCGAAATACAACGAATATTTTGTAAGAGTAACGGCAAATGCTAATATTGGAAATGGATATAATATGATACCTTTATTCCAAACGGAAGAGGTACTGTTCAATCGGGCGGAGGCTTATGTGTATAAAGGCGATGCTGCGGGTGCTTTGGGGGACTTGAATACTTTTTTGAGTTTACGAATAAAATCATACAGCCCCGCTTTGCATAATTTAACAATAACCAAAAATAATGCTTTTTATAGTACTGGCAATTCAGGCGGAGCTTTGTTGCAAACCATTTTAGATTACAGAAGACGGGAATTTATGCACGAAGGAATGCGTTGGTTTGATATTCTGAGATATAAAATACCCGTAACGCATAATACGCTTGCATCAGATGGTAAAAGTTCAACGATAACCCTTGCGGCGGATGATAAACGAAAAGTTTTACAGATTCCACAAGAAGTTTCACTATCGGGACTCACTCAGAATCCGAGATAATATTGATATTTTCTATAAGTAGATTTAACAAATTCAAACTTGTAAGGTTTTTGAAACCTTACAAGTATATTTAAAACATCGAATACCATGAAAAAGATACTAATAAACATATTCGTTTTGACCCTGTTGATGAGTTTGACGCTTTCGTGCAGTACGAAAATTGATGATGTAAGTGCCAAAGTTGAGGGCTTGGGAGGAGACATTTTGACCAAGCAACCCATTGATACTTGGATAGAAACCAACTTTACAAAACCTTACAATATTGAAGTAAAATACCGTTGGGATGCCAATGAACTGCCTTTCAAAACATTAGTACCACCTTTGGTTTCAAAAGTTCAACCCGTGATGGAGGGCGTAAAAGCCATCTGGATTGACCCTTACGAAGCAGAAGCGGGAAGTGATTTTATTAAAAAATTCTGTCCAAAACAGTACGTTCTCGTGGGAAGTGCCAATTGGAACTCAGACGGAACAATAACCCTGGGAACTGCCGAAGGAGGGAAAAAAGTGATTTTGTATGAAATCAATGAATTTGACAAAAAAAATGTATTTGGCGTAAAACAGATGCTGCATACAATTCACCACGAATTTGGGCATATTCTTCAACAAAATATTGCTACTCCACTGGCGTATAAGCGTATCACACCAGGGACTTATACTTCCAACTGGTACAATGTTTCTGATGATGAGGCTTTGTCTTTGGGGTATATCACGCCGTATTCGATGCTCACAACGGATGAAGATTTTGTGGAGGTTTTAGCTACCATGTTAGTAGAAGGAAAAACGGCTTATGATGCCAAGGTAAATTCCATTCCGACCGCTTCGGGAAGAGCAGCTCTTCGCCAAAAGGGACAGATTGTGATTGACTATTTGAAGGCAACTTATAATATTGATTTCACTCGATTACAAACCAGAACCCAAACGGCGATTATTAATTTTACGAAGTAAAAAAGTTCATCAGTTTAATAGATTTTCTCATAAAGGTTAAGAAATCCGATTTAACTCATAAACTTTTAACTTATAGACTTTTAACTCAAAATTCACGGATATGAAAAAAATATTTATCTATATAATTCTGGTTCAACTCAGCTTTTTATCGTGTAAAAAAAGCGAGGTTGAACCACTATTTCCAGATTCGGCTAATCAGAGAGCCACTAATGCCGTTTCAGGCTATAAGAAGCAATTGACCGATGCCCAATACGGATGGAAGGGAGCTTATTATCCCGATGGTGGACAAGCGGGAGGATATAGTTTCTATCTCAAATTTGATGCAACGGGCAAATTAACGATGTACTCAGATATTGATGGATTTTATTATTTTAGTAATGGTTACGAAAAAGCCTTTGAAACCACTTTTCAAGTAAAAGCCTTACAAAAGCCAACGCTAATATTTGATTCCTATTCCTATCTGCACGAATTGGTAAATCCTGATTATAACGGAGGTACGGGACAATTCGCTGATTTGGAATTAGAATTCGTCTCTGCCACTGACAATACCATCAAACTCGTTGGAAATGTTAATAAAACAGAGTTAATCCTGACAAAAATCACGAAAATTGACTCGGATAATTTAGCAAATGGAACATTTGCTTCGGTTTTTAAGGGAACTGCCAATTACGCTAATTCACCAAGTTTCTTGACCTTAGTATTGCCAACGGGCGACAAGGCGGATTTGCAGATTGATTTAACTAATAAATTCTTAGTATTATATTTTCTCAATAGAAGTGGAAATATTGATGCGGTCAGTAGTGCCTTTATTGTAACAACCACAGGAATTCAATTAAAAGACCCCATTACTTTTGGTGGTACAACTTTCCAAGAAATGTTCTGGGATGCCGCATTGAAGGTTTATTTTATCAATGTAAGTGGCAAAAGAGTAAACATTGTGGGTGCTAACAGACCAACGTTACCCTTCTATTTTGCCTTGGGGAATCTGTTCGTAGGCTTCACGATGAATCCTAATATCCCAACGCAAACGGCAGAATATAAAGCACTGTATTCCAAAATTAAAAGTGATGTTATAACGCTATCAACAGTAGCACCCGTCAGAGTATTAGGTAATATTTCGTTACAATATCTCCCTAATGATGGTGTTTTTGTTATGTTGATTGATTATACCCGCACACAACCTAATAATACAGTAGTTTTCAATGGGGCAGGGGTTTTATATTATCAACCCTCACTTGATTCAAAAGGGAATATTAAGTTTACGAGGCTTGCGACAACGGCAACTTATTATTACGACTCAAACCAGTTATTGAGTGGCATAAGTGGCATAGTTGCGGCGGGTGTAAAGCCATTGACGGATATCATTGAAAATAACACTTTCCAATGGGATTATGACCCCGTTGCCACCAGAACGGCAGTTTTGAAAAGTAATGGAACGCCAAGTATTTCCATAAAAGGGATTTTATATTAGTTAAAGAAAACGGAACTATGCACTATTTAGCGGAATCTCCTTCCAATATCCATAGCGAGGGGTTTAAACCCCTCGCTATGGATATTGGAAGATATTTATTCTAAAAATTATCTTTTCCGCCAAATAGTACATAGTTCCAGAAGAAATAAATAAAAGTCCCTCAATTTCATCTGAAATTGAGGGACTTTTATTTATTTCTTTGCCGTGGTTGGTATTTTTTAAACCCGAACATCGAAAAACTAATATCGAACATCGAAATCTACGCCTCAATTGCTCGTTTAAATTCCGAAGTAAAGTGGAATTGAATATCGGGATTGTTTTGAATATTCATCCGTAAAATCCAGTCTGATTCTGCCAAAAAGACGTAATTCTCATCTTTATCTTGGGCAATATTTTGTCCTTTTAAACGGATAAATTCTGCTAATTTTTTGGGGTCTTCCGAGGTTATCCAACAGGCTTTGGTAAAATCACGGTGGTCGAAACGGCATTTTGCTCCGTATTCATGTTCCAAACGGTACTGGATTACTTCGTATTGAAGTTCTCCAACCGTTCCCACAATTTTACGATTGCCCAATTGTGGTTGAACAAATAATTGAGCTACGCCTTCATCGGTCAATTGCTGGATTCCCTTTTCTAATTGCTTAGATTTCATCGGGTCAAGGTTCATGAGTTCCTTGAAAATCTCGGGAGAAAAACTGGGTATTCCTTGATACTGAAAGACTTCGCCCTCACTCATGGTATCACCAATCTTAAAATTTCCTGTGTCGTACAAGCCCACAACATCCCCAGGGAAACCTTCTTCAATTACCTCTTTCTCTTGGGCCATGAAGGTATATGGATTATTGAAACGAAGATTTTTATCTAACCGAACGTGTTTGTAAAATTTATTACGTTCAAAAGTTCCCGAACACACCCGTAAAAAGGCAATTCTATCACGGTGTTTGGGGTCAAGATTTGCGTGAATTTTGAAGATAAAACCAGAAAATTTCTTTTCGTCAGGTTCAACAATTCTCACATCAGTTTGTCGTGCTTGGGTACTTGGGGCAATTTCCGTGAAAGTATCCAATAATTCCTGTACGCCAAAATTATTCACTGCCGAACCAAAAAATACTGGAGCAACTTCACCCGAAAGATATGCCTCACGGTCAAATTCAGAATAAACGCCTTCAATCAATTCTACGTCTTCACGCAGTTGATTGGCATCTTTTTCGCCTACTCTTTTGTCCAATGCCTCCGTCCAAATATCAACCGATTCTACATTTTTTTCGATTTTGGTTTTGTTGGCATTAAACAAATTCAAGGATTTATCGTAGAGATTATAAACCCCCTTGAAATTTGACCCAATGTTGATGGGCCAAGTAAGTGGACGAACTTTAATGTCTAATTTTAACTCTAATTCATCCAAAAGGTCAAAAGGATTTTGCCCTTCTCTATCCATTTTGTTGATAAAAACGATAACGGGCGTGTTTCGCATACGGCAAACCTCCATCAATCGTTTAGTTTGTTCCTCAACGCCTTTTACGCAGTCGATTACCAAAATAACTGAATCGACTGCCGTTAATGTTCGATACGTATCTTCCGCAAAGTCCTTATGCCCAGGGGTGTCTAAGATATTGATTTTGAGATGATTATATTCAAAAGTCATCACAGAAGTAGCCACCGAAATACCTCTTTGGCGTTCAATTTCCATGAAATCTGAGGTTGCTCCTTTCTTGATTTTATTAGATTTTACTGCCCCCGCCGAATTAATTGCCCCTCCAAAAAGGAGTAATTTCTCGGTCAAAGTAGTTTTGCCCGCATCGGGGTGAGAGATAATACCGAAGGTTCGGCGTTTATGAATTTCGTCTTGTATCGTTGTCATATTATAAATAAAATGCAAAATTACTCATAAAAAGACAAACCTCATATTATGTAGCACGGGAATCATGTAGCACGGGAATCCTTTCCCGTGCAGCGAACAATGTAGCATGGGAATCCCTTCCCGTGCAGCGAACAATGTACACGGGAGTCCCTTCCCGTGCTACATTTGCAAAAATTCAATCAATCCAGCTAATTCCTTCGGAAAACTATCATCATCAAAACTAAATTTCAGTTTTGGGCTTTGTTTCTTGATTTCTAAAGTATAAACAAAACCATCTCTGAGGTGGTCAGAAAGTTTGAGTTTTTGATAAATTGCCATATTATCAATGATATTTTGAATAGTTGCTTGATGTTCATATGGTAGTTTTTCAAGTGCTATTTCTTTCTCAAAAAGTCCACCCATAAATCCACCCGAGCGTGTTAGTTTGATATTCATATTAAAGTCCGACCGTTGTGAAAGCATTATCCACAATTCCCGTAGTGGTAGCGGGTAAAGTACCAGCCGTCACCATTTTCTTCGTCATTTTTTTAATGGCAGTTCTAAAACTGTTGAAATTGGTAGTAGGCTTTAACTTCTTCAAAGTTTCAAACCACAATTTTGCGGTTTCCATAGTGCCAATACCAATCGCTACTAAATAAAAAACCTTATTTGGAATACCACTGTTGATGTGTACGCCTCCATTATCTGCCGCACCCGTATAAATTTTTGACATATTATCGGGTTGAGGGTCTTTGCCCAACAAAGGACTATTGTAGGCAGTGCCAGGGGCTTTCATCGAACGAATTGCCATGCCCGCTAATTGTGGTCCCATGATTTCCGCACCGATGAGCCAGTCGGAAGTTAGGGCGGTTTGTCCGAGGGCAAATTGTTTTACGGAGATTCCCAAAGCATCGGCATAATGTTCGTTTAATGCCCCAGATTGCTTATTATAGGTTAAATTGGCGGTATATTGCACTACGCCATGACTCATTTCATGCCCCGTTACGTCTAATGAATTTGTAAAATCTTTGAAAATTACGCCATCGCCATCGCCAAAAGTCATTTGTGTACCATCCCAAAAGGCGTTGTTATATTTGTTGCTGTAATGGACGTTGAGAATCATGTCTAATCCGTTATTATCAATAGAATTCCAACCCAAAATGGTCTTATAAAACTCCCGAACCTTCCCCGAAAAATCATAAGCATTATTGACTGAACCATCGGCACTGACGGGAGAGCCTTCATTTCTCATCAAAGCCAATTGCCGATTCGTTGTGTGCTGGCAGTCGTAAATAAGGCGATTGGCATTGCCGACTAAGGGCTGAACTACGCCCATCATGTCTATACTTTCCTGTTTTAAGATTCTGCGAAGACGGAAACTTTTGTCTATATTGACGGTCCCTTTGCCAATATCAACACCATTTTTTTTAAGATTATCCACCATAATTGGGGGAATGATTGAGCAAAAACAATTACATTTTTTCATGTTCGTTAAATTTAATAGTTTGACGGTTAAAATTCTGTTTATCAGCTTTTTATAGCCTTCAAAGGTTACTGAAATTCTTTACAAACGCAATGAAAAATGGTATTATTTAGTTAATGGTATTTAGTGGAAAACAAAACGGCTCGAAGGAATTTTCCAACGAGCCGTTTTTATAATAATTGTTTAATTGATAAGGTGGGACAACACTAATCCCAAATCCCTAAAACCTAACCCCTAAAATCACATTTCATTCAAGTTACTCTTATTTCTACTATAAATGAAATAAACCACTAAGCCAATCGCCATCCAAATTAAGGCAAATTGTTGGGCTTTGCTATCCAATAATGACATTAAAGCTACGTTGGTGATAATTCCCAAAGGGGCAATCAACATCAAGGCTGGGGTTTTGAAAGGTCTATCACGATTTGGTTCACGCTGACGAAGAATCAATACTGCCAAACAAACCATCGCAAAGGCAAATAATGTTCCGAAACTGGTCATATCACTCAATACACCGATTGGCGTAAATGAGGCAACTAAAGAAACTACTAAACCAACCAAGATTGTACTTTTCCAAGGAGTTTGGAAAGTTGGATGAATTTTACTGAAAAATTTGGGCATTAAACCATCTTTCGCCATGCCCAAAAATACACGGGTTTGTCCCAACATCATCACTAACATTACTGAAACCAAACCGATGGTTGCGGCAGTTGTAATGATAAATACCGCCCAAGGTTGTCCAACTTTATCAAAGGCAAAAGCAACGGGGGCTTTCAAAGCATCACCTGTGATGTCCTTGTAGTTCAACATACCCGTTAAAACCAATGATACTAAAATATACAAAACCGTACAAATTGCTAAAGATGCAATGATGGCAAATGGAATGTCTTTCTTAGGATTGATGGCTTCACCTGCCGAGGTAGAAACTACGTCAAAACCAATGTAAGCAAAGAAAATTGCGGCTGCACCACTCAAAATCCCTTTGATTCCGTAGGCTTCTTTCATTGAACCGTCGGCGTGTTTTACCATTTCGGGTTCTGGAATGAATGGATGCCAGTTATCGACATTGATAAAAAATACCCCCACAATAATGATGAACAGAATGGCGGATAATTTAAGAATTACGATTAAATTATTCGTGTTGGTGGCTTCTTTGATACCTTTTACTAAAACCCAAGTAACGAGCCAAGTAATCAAAAATGCGGGTAAATTAAAAGAGAAACTTGAAGGGTCAGTAATATTATTATCAATCGCATATTGTTTTGCCGAAAAAGGGTCGTTGGTTAGATAATAGGGTATGGAGACTCCAAAAAGGTGCATAAGTTTATTGAAATATCCCGACCAGCTGACGGCAACGGTCATTGCCCCCATAGCGTATTCGAGGATTAGTCCCCAGCCGATAATCCACGCAAAAAGTTCCCCGATTGTTCCGTAGGCATACGCATACGCAGAGCCTTCTACGGGCAACATTGAGGCAAATTCAGAATAACAAAGGGCGGCAAAAACGCAACCAATACCCGCCACTACAAATGATAATGCCAAAGCGGGACCAGCGTGATAATGAGCGGCTGTTCCCGTCAATACAAAGATACCTCCACCGATGATTCCACCGATTCCAATAGCGGTTAAGCTCCATTTACCCAGAACTTTATTTAATTTATTGTTCTTGATGTCGGCTTCGTAAGCTGACATGGGTTTTTTACGCCATATACTTTGTTCCATATACTTTTTAGTTTGATGGTAAATTAAGGGTTTATCAGAATCTTATTTTGCAATAAGTATTCCAAGTTAATGAAAATTTGGTTTATTTGGAAAATTGATTCACAATAAAAAGTCAAAATTTACTGATTCTGTCCTTTTTTAAACATAAGATTTATTGGTTTGCCAGTTTTGCAACGGTAAGCCCTTGGACTAAAATACTGAAAACTACGCATAGATAAGTGGCAATTAATAAGATATTCTGAGATTCTCCTTTGGGTAGGGATAATACCAATGCCAACGAAAGTCCACCTCGTAAACCTCCCCAAATTATTATTTTTGATTCTTTTAAAGAAAAATCTACCCATCGAGAAAATAGTAATTTTGGGACTAATACTATCAAAACTCTGGAAAGCAATACAATGAAAATTGAACAAAATGCAATGATAAAATAGTTAATATTGAAATCTACTACAACAATTACAAAAGAAATAATGACGAACAAAACAGCATTTAGAATGATGTCAATCAATTCCCAAAACTTATCCACATAGTCCATTGTGGTATCACTCATGGCTTTTTCATGGTTATAGTTTCCTACAAATAATCCCATAACAACCATTGCCAAAGCCCCTGAGATATGAAAAAACAAACATAAATTATAGCCTATCATTACAAAAGTAAGCGTAATTAAGACTTCTGTTTCATAATGGTCAATGGAGGCTAAAATTTTATGTAATATATACCCTGCCAACAATCCAAAACCAATTCCTCCTAAACTTTCTTGGGCAAATAAAATTCCAAAATGTGAAAAATTAATTTGACTATCACCACTTTTCAAAACTTCTAAGAGGGCAATAAAAATTACTACTCCCACGCCGTCATTAAACAAACTTTCGCCCACAATTATTGCTTCAATCTTTTTGGGTACGTTGGCTTTTGTGAGGATTCCCAGTACGGCAATAGGGTCAGTTGGGGAAATTAAAGCTCCAAATAATAGGCAATAAATATAACTAACCGTTAAGTTAAATAATTGACAAAGTTCATAAAGTAGGCTCCCAATAATAAGTGTGGAGAGAATGACTCCGAACAATGCCAAAATGCTAATGGTGGTGAGTTGTTTACGGATATTGTGCCATTCGGTATGTAATGAACCCGCAAATAGTAAATATCCCAACATATATTCCAAGATAAACTGGCTTATGTCAATGTCTTCAATAAGTTTTTGGATTTGGAAATAAAAATCTCCCGCCCAAAATTTGCTACTCAGAATAACCAGAGAAAGTAGAGTAGAAAGAAAAAATAGACCGATAACAAAGGGCATTTTTATAAATCTCAAATTTAAGTAAGCAAAAGTTGCTGAAATAAAAATGATGATGGATAAAATGGTGTAAATCCCTAAGGATGTGGCAATGGATGCTATCATTTATCAAGCTATTAATTCTATGTGCTTTTTTTTAGATTCCAGTCTGAAAACATTGTTAAGAGAAAGAAATGGTTATTTATAGAAACGGAAGTCGTTCTCTGAAAGAACGACTTCCGTAAAATCTAAAATACTCTACGCTTTTGTCATAACAGGCTCAACTGCTTTCTTTTTCCCACCACCAAAATCAATTACGATTGGGGCAGCGACAAAGATTGAAGAATAGGCACCAAACACTACACCGATAAACATTGCGAATGAGAAACCTCTCAAAATATCACCACCGAAAATTAACAATACCGTTACTACCAAGAATACCGTTGTGGCAGTCATTACGGTACGGCTCATGGTGTGGTTAATAGATTGGTTGATGGTCTTAATCATCAATTCTTTGTTTGAAAGGTCAGCATCAATACCGATTTCCTCACGAATACGGTCAAATACTACCACAGTATCGTTGATTGAATAACCTACTACGGTAAGTGCCGCCGCAATAAATACTTGGTCAACTTCCAATTCAAAACCAAATAAGCGAGCAATTCCTACCATACCCAAAACCACTAATACGTCATGTACCGTAGCTACAATACCGCCCAATGAATATTGCCATTTGCGGAAACGAAGCAAGATGTAAATAAAGATGGCAATGAGGGCATAAAGAATTGAGATGAACGATTGTCTCAAAATATCATCGGCAATGGTTGCTCCAACTTTCGATTCTGAAACGATTTTCGGGGCAGCCCCTGAAAATTGCTTTAAGCCCGTTTCCAAAGCAGTACGGACGGTATTGTTGGCAGTCAATGATTCATCTTCAACTAAATACGAAGTCGTAATTTTTAATTTAGTATCTCCATTGAAAGTTTTTACTTCAACCCCTTTTCCTTGGAAATCATCTTTCAAAGCATTTTGAACATCACCCGTTGAAACTGGCTTGTTAAATTCAACCACATAAGAACGTCCACCTTTAAAGTCCACGCCCAAATTGAAACCTCCTTGATATACCAAAACTGCCATACCCACCGCAATCAACGTCCAAGAGAACCAGTAAGAATATTTACGTTTTCCGATAAAGTCAAAATTGAAGTTTTTGAAAAGGTCTTTCGAAATGAAAGTTTCAAAGGTTACTTCTTTTTCTCTACCCGCTTTGATAGCACGTTTTGCCATCCAATCGACCAAGATGTGTGATACATAAACCGAAGTAAACACCGAAGTTACCAAACCAATACATAGCGTTACACCGAAACCTTTTACCGAACCAGAACCAAAGATAATCAAGATAACACCGATGAGGATTGTGGTTACGTTACCGTCAATAATGGCAGAAAGGGCTTTTTCATAGCCTAATTTAATAGCTTCCATCAAACCCTTGCCTTGGTGTAATTCCTCACGAATACGCTCATTTATTAGTACGTTGGCATCCACCGCCATACCCAAAGTAAGCACGATACCCGCAATACCTGGTAACGTCAAAGCCGCTTGGATTTGTACTAAAATACCCGCAATAAAGAATACGTTGAGGAAAAGGGAGGCGTTTGCCATCCATCCTGGGTTTCCGTAATAGCCAATCATGAAGATAATTACTAACAACAAACCTAAACCCATTGACAAATATCCCTGGTCGATTGCCTCAGCACCTAATGAAGGACCCACGAAAGCATCTTCCACAATACGAGTTGGAGCAGATAATTTACCCGATTTAATCACGTTTGCTAAATCTTTTGCTTGTTCAATTGTGAATGAACCCGAAATAGAAGAACGTCCACCTGCGATTTCTCCGTTGATATTTGGAGCTGAATAAATATAATCATCCAATACGATAGCGATACGTTTTCCAACGTTAGCAGCTGTCATATTTTTCCAGATTCTTGCCCCCGTTCCGTTCATGGCCATCGTAACTTCTGGACGACCATTTTGGTCATAATCTTGTCCCGCATCCGTGATAGTTTCTCCGTCCAAAGCCGCTTTCTGACCTGGCAATTTTCTCAATGCCTCAAACTGAATGATTTCGTCTCCGTTTACCGCTGGAATACCGATGGCGTTCCAATAGAAAGCAAGATTAGGAGGGAACATCAATTTCACTTCTGGGCGACTCATCAATTCGTTGAAACGAGCAGTATCTTTACGGAAAACACCCCAAGTTTTTTGCTGATTATCCAATGGGAAAAGCAATTTTGTCAAAGCCGAACCCGCCGTTGTATCTTTCTTAGCGGTTGAATCTTTTTTGGCAGAAGCCGTTTTGTTCAAACCTGATAACTGACCAGCCAAATCTCCTGTTTTAGTAGTATCAACCTTTCCAGTTGAAGCAACCGTTGTTTTCTTCGCTTTTTCTTCGGCAGCTAAATATGTACCCAAAGAATTCAAACCTTGTCCCCACTCACCGATTTCAGCTACTTCTACAAATTCTAATTTAGAAGCCGCCGATAATAATTTTCTCGCACGCTCAGGATTATCAACGCCTGGCAATTCTACTTGAATACGATTTGTACCTGGTAATTTCTGAATGTTAGGGTTGGCAACTCCTAATTTGTCAATACGAGTTTGGATAGTTTTGTAAACACGGTCAACTGCACCATCAATTTCGTCATTGATTACTTTTTTCACCTGTGAATCGGTTGAAGAGAAGTTCAATTTACCAACGTTAGTTGAGTTGGCGAAAACAGACGCTAATTTCTCATTAGGAGCAATTTTAGCGAAAGCTTCAAAGAATAAATCGTTGAAAGGCTTGGTAGAATTAGCCTGAGCTTTTCCAGCCTCAACAAGGGCTTTCTCGAAATTTGGATTATTACTTTTACCCGACAAAGCCCGTAAAATTTCCACAGGAGAAACCTCTAAAACGGCATGAAGACCGCCTTCTAAGTCAAGACCTTTGTGAAGAGCGTAGGTAGTAACTTCCTGTAAAGTAAATCCTAAATAAACGGGTTGTTTCCAAAGCGAATCAACGTAGTGAGTTTTTTTAGTAGGGTCTAATTGACCTGTTTTTGAAGTGGCGTATTTGATAGCATCTTCACGGACAGCACCCGCTTTCCAAGTAAAAGAAAGGAAAAATAAACACAAGGCTGAAATAATTCCAGTCAGCCAGAGAATGGCATTTTTGTAACGCATGGTTTTTGGTTTTTGCTAATGATAGAATGATAGAATGAGTGAATGATAGAATAATACTACCATTTCAGATTCATTCATTTCATATCACCATACAAGTTTAATATAAAGTGAATAGTAAATTTTAAGATAATTTTAGCCAGATAAAATGATGGAAGCAATTGATATAGAATAGACACGTAGTTATTCTATCATTCACTCATTCAATCATTCAAAATTGAAAAGAATCAAGGGGCGTTGGTAACGATAAAATGCTCGAAAAGGATTTCGAGATGAGGAAGACGAAATGATAGTTTTTGGGAGATTTGAGTATTTTTTTTAGGACTCAAAAACGAAAACACTTGGGGTATAAAAATAAAATCTTGGGCAAAATCAATCGTTACGGGGGCAGAAACCTGCATCACCGAAAGCTCAGAAACCGAACATTGATTAGACTCTTTTGATTGTCCAGATTGTTCCGTTTTTGCCTTTTGAATCGCCTGTACACGCATTTGCGAAGCCGAGAATGTTTTACCGAAAACAGTAAACATCAGCATCAGCGACATCATAAAGACGCTAAACAAACGAGCTATGTGGGTTGATTTTTGCATTTTGAATGACAAAAGTAGTACCTTTTTGAGTATTATGCCAAATTATGTGCCAAAATTCTATGAACTATCTTTCAAATACCATGAATTATTCCTTAACAATTCTTATTTTTGAGGAACAAATCTTTTAAAATCATGGAAATAGTAGAAAAAACATTATCACAAAAACCTGTTAAATCTGTAACCAGATATGCAACAGAGGAAGAGGCTGTACAAGATAAACTAAAAAAAATGAACGAATTGTTATCAAAAACAGACCTTAGCCTTTTTTATAAAAATATAAAGAGGGCATAAAATCTTTTAGAATCATGGGAAAAGTGAAGACAAAAAAAGAGGTATCATTATCCCCGAAGAATGATACCTCTTTTTTTGTCTTTACATTCAACTTTATGACTCAAACTATATCTTTGTAAAAATTCAACTTATTCAAACATAACTCTCTATGAACAATCACCTTTTTACTGTTAGAATTTCAAAATCTAAGAGATTCAAAAAATTCGCTTTCGCACTTCTTGGTATAATTTTTATATTTTTTGGGGCTTGTAAATCGACAGAAATTAACCCAGAATCGGAATTTGTAACAATTCCAGATGTAAATTTTGAAAAAGCATTAATAAAGTCAAAAATTGATGATATTCAAGATGGAAAAGTGCTGAGAGCAAATGTCATTAGAGTAACTTCTTTGGATTATTTTTCTACAAAAGGATATGGTAGTATTAATGATTTAACAGGAATAGAAGCATTTACGAATTTAGAAAGTCTTAACATCAGTAATGCGAACGTAACAGGTTTAAACATTTCAAAAAATGTCGCTTTGAAAGCCTTAGTCTGTAATGGTAATAACTTGACAGGCATAGACGTGAGTAAAAATTCTAACCTTCAATTTTTAGATTGTAGCGATAATCAACTTACTCGTTTAGACATCAGTAAAAACCCACAATTAACAGGATTAATTTGTTCAGAAAATCAAATATCAAGCTTAGATTTAAGCAATAATGAAAATTTAAAAATATTATCTTGTGCTTCAAATCAATTAGTAAATTTAGATATTCGTAGGAACATTTTACTTGAAACGTTTGGATGTAATAACAATAATTTGACTAATTTAAACATCAGCAAAAATATCTACTTAAAGTGGTTTCATTGTTACTACAACAATTTGATTGGTTTAGATGTAGGTAGTAGTCCTTTATTGGTTAATTTCAATTGTTCAAATAACAAATTACTAAGTCTTGATGTTGGTAAAAATATTGGTTTGAAAAGTTTTTATTGCGATAAAAATAGTATCCAGTCTATTTGTGTAAATAGTTTAAATCAAATAAAGTTTGATTGGTATAAAGACCCCAACACCACCTACAAAGTATGCCCTTAATCAAAACCAAAATTCAAAATGTTCAATTACTTAGAACCAACATACATAAAAAACTTCATCCAAACTGCCCTTGCCGAAGACGTTGGTGATGGCGACCATACTTCATTATCCACCATTCCAAGCACTGCCACAGGTCGGGCGAGGCTTTTGGTGAAGGATACGGGGATTTTGGCGGGAGTCGAAATTGCCAAAATGATTTTTGCCGAAGTGGATGCTAATTTGCAGGTAGAAACCATTTTGCAAGACGGAGCATCCATCTCCAAAGGCGAAATTGTGCTGACGGTGGCGGGTTCGTCGCAGTCCATCCTCAAAGCCGAGCGATTGGTTTTGAATTGTATGCAAAGAATGTCGGGCATTGCCACTTACACGGCTTCGATGGTGAAACTTTTGGAAGGCACAAATACCAAACTTTTAGATACCCGCAAGACCACACCCAATTTCCGTTTATGCGAAAAATGGGCGTGTAAAATAGGGGGAGCCGTCAATCACCGTTACGCTTTGTTCGATATGATTTTGATAAAAGATAATCACGTGGACTATGCGGGCGGAATACATAACGCCATCAATCAAGCACTTGATTATTTAAAAACCACAGGGCGTGATTTGCAGATAGAAATTGAGGTTCGTAATCTTGATGAATTACGTCAGGTGTTGGAAATTGGGCAAGTTCATCGCATTATGTTGGATAATTTTAGCTTTGAAAACCTCCGTGAAGCCGTGAAGATAATTGACGGAAAATTCATGACCGAAGCATCAGGCGGTATCAACGAAACTACGATTCGTGAATACGCCGAGTGTGGCGTAGATTATATTTCATGCGGAGCTTTGACGCACCATGTGAATAGTTTAGATTTGAGTTTAAAAGCGTATTAGGGGTTTATGGAACACGGATTTAACGGATTAGACACGGATGTTTTTTTATAAATCCGTGTATAATCCGTTAGATCCGTGTTCCATCAAAAACAATAACAATGAATTTATTAGAAGAATCACAACGAGTGGGCTATGTGAGCCGTTCCGTTCCTTTCAAGGGAGGCGATTTGAAAGAGCAAATCTTGAAATTGAAGAAAGAAAAAAATGCCGTTATTTTGGCTCATTATTACGTGGATGCCGAGATTCAAGACATTGCCGATTACTTGGGCGATAGCCTCGGATTGGCTCAAGCCGCCGAGAAAACTGATGCCAGTATGATTGTTTTCTGCGGCGTGCATTTTATGGCTGAAACGGCCAAAATTTTGAACCCCAACAAAAAGGTAGTTTTGCCAGATTTGAATTCGGGTTGTTCTTTGGCTGATGCCGCCCCGAAGGAAGAATTTGCGGCTTTCAAGGCAAAATATCCCGATGCTGTCGTGGTTAGTTATATCAATTGTACTGCCGATATTAAGGCAATGACGGATATGATTTGTACGTCTTCCAATGCTGTGAAAGTGGTGGAATCTATCCCTGCGGACAAGCAAATTATCTTTGCTCCCGATGAAAATTTAGGGCGATACGTGGCTAAAAAAACGGGTCGTGATTTGATTTTGTGGGAAGGTGCTTGCATGGTGCATATTGATATTTCCCTAGAAAAACTCCGTATTGTCAGGGAAGAAAACCCAAATGCCTTGTTGATTGCTCATCCTGAATGTAAGGAAATAATATTATCGCAAGCCGATTTTGTGGGTTCGACAACTGCTCTTTTAAATTTCGTCAAAACCTCCGACTGTCAAGAATTTATTGTGGCTACTGAAGCAGGGATTTTGCATAAAATGAAAGAATCAGTTCCCAATAAAAAATTAATTCCAGCTCCTGCTAATGAAAAAAACTCCTGTGCCTGTGCCGAGTGTCCGTATATGAAGATGAATACGATGGAGAAATTATACAATGCCATGTTTTATGAATTACCCGAAATTCAAGTACCCGAAGAAGTGCGTGTGCCAGCGTTGAAAGCTTTGAAGGCGATGTTGGAGATTAGTAAGTAGTTTAAAATTAGTCGCATACCCACAAAACTCAAAAAGCCAGTTTTACTTAGCTCAACTCAGTAAAATTGGCTTTTTGAGTTTACTTTTGTGGATGTCTTAACTTGACAATCAAACACTAAATTATGGAAGTTGAAATTCAGCAAGATTTACAAACGCTGTATGGAAGTATTGCCGAGCTTATTAAACAAGCTAAAATAAAAGTAGCGATAACTGCCAATACTGAATTAACGATGCTATACTGGAAAGTTGGTAAATCAGTTCACCAATTTGTACTTCAAGGTAATCGTGCGACTTATGGCAAACAGATAATTATCAAATTATCGGAAATGCTAACGCTTAATTTTGGAAGTGGTTGGAGCGATAAGCATCTCAGACATTGTCTCCGCAGTGCGGAGACAATTGAGGAAGAGCAAATTATCTACGCAGTACGGAGACAATTGAGTTGGACACATATCAAAACGATTGCTTACGAAGAGAACCCTATCAAAAGGCAATTTTATTTGGAAATGGCAATCAGCCAACGTTGGAATACTCGAACACTTGCTGACCAGATGGATAAAATGCTTTTTGAACGTACTGCCATCGCACAAGAACCAACCGAGCAAATCGAACAGGCTTTGCAAGAATTGACCACGGAAGATACGATAAATCCTGACTTATTTTTCAAGAAAAGTTATGTACTTGATTTCTTGAATTTGCAAAGGTCGTATTCAGAAGAAGACTTAGAAAATGCCTTAATTAGCCATATACAAGAGTTTATTCAAGAATTGGGTAATGGTTTTGCGTTTGTGGAACGTCAGAAACGTATTAGTGTGGATGCCATAGATTATCATTTAGACCTACTTTTTTATCATCGAAAACTCCGCAGATTAGTGGCGATTGATTTGAAAATTGGGAAATTCAAACCAAAACATAAAGCTCAAATGGAGTTATATTTGAAGTGGTTGGAAAGATACGAAATTCAAAAAGGCGAAGAAAAACCGATTGGGCTTTTGCTTTGTAGTGAAGGAAATACCGAACACATTGAACTATTGATGCTGGATGAAAAAGAAATAAAAGTGGCTCAATACCTGACGGAATTACCCTCAAAAGAATGGTTTGCTGATAAATTACATCGTGCAGTTGAAATTGCGAAGATGAACATTGATAATATTTGAATCTTACGCCCACAAAACTCAAAAAGCCAGTTTTACTTAGTACAACTCAGTAAAACTGGCTTTTTGAGTTTACTTTTGTTGGGGAAATAACGAATTAACAAGCTCGTTTCTATAATGTCTCCAAATTATGAAGACTACTCAACGGCATCATATCAAAAAATCTAAACTGTAAATTATAATGAAAAAGACATACTTAATTTTGTTTGTGATGTTTCTGTACTTCACAAATTGTAAGGAGAATAGTATTCTTGTAATTGAAGAAAAGCCCTACTTGAAATCTTTAGGAGATAATGTTTTTTTGCATCAATCTGATATGGCAGTAGAGTATAGAATATCTTCTGGTGAATTAGAATTTTGGAATAATGATAAGGGAGACGTTACAAAACTAACTGCAACAGTTTGTAAAAAATTTAACGATGATTTTGATTTTGTTTTTATGGTTCTAAATAATCCCCAAATGCCAAGTACTACTAATTATGCGGGATTATTTAATCCAATAAATAACAGTATTACAGGGGCAGGCGGTGGGTTCTATAATTATTCTGAAAGTTTCGGTTCAGGAAATAAACTTAAAGGCACAATCACACTTCCAGCTATTTCTTTTGTTAAAGAAGGACCGAGTTTACATGAATTAGCTCATCATTGTGCAGCTTATATAGTGAATACGTATGCTTTGGATAACAATGGCAAACAAATTAATCATTACGACCATTGGGGTTACAGTGATGCAGGAGGGCAATTAGGAGGATTTAAACCAGAATTTGTTACTTCAAATTTAGATGGGATTGCTAATAAATATCAAGCAGGATTTAAAGGAAAAGAAGAAGGTTTTGGGATTACTTCTAATGGACGAAACAGGGTTCCTTATTCAAAAATCGAATTATATCTTTGGGGATTAATTCCTAAAAATGAAGTGCCCCCTTTAAAAGTTTATTCTGGACTTAGTTTACCCCTTAATGAAACACGGAAGGGCGTATTTTTTGCAAATAATGTCAAAACTTATACTATTGATGATATTATTGCTGTAAATGGTGAACGTTTACCTAATGTAAATAATTCTCAAAAAGCATTCAGAGTTCTCACTGTAATAGTAAGTGTAAATCCAGTGAGTGAATCTGAGTGGGCAATTGTAAATAACGACCTTGAATGGTTTAGTAAGCAAGGAGATGATGGCAATAATGACCTATTTAATTTTTGGGAAGCAACAGGTGGAAGATCTACCATGAAAACTAATGGACTTAAAAGTAGCTTAAAATAGAGATTGCCTTCATGTTTTAAGCAAATCTGAAATACTTACCACAAAAAACAAACCATGAAAAAAATAACCATATTAGGAGGAGGAGAAAGTGGCGTTGGGGCGGCATTATTGGCTAAGGCAAAAGGCTTTGAGGTCTTTTTGTCGGATAAGAGTATGCTGTCTGAAAAATACAAAGAGATTTTGGCTCAAAATGATATTCCCTTTGAAGAAGGACAACATACCGAAAGTCAAATTTTGTCGGCGGATGAAGTTATCAAAAGCCCTGGGATTCCTGATAAAGTGGAGCTAATCAAGAATTTACATTCTCTTAAAATCCCCGTTATTTCTGAAATTGAGTTTGCGGCTCGATATACCAAAGCAAAAATAATTGCTATTACGGGCAGTAACGGAAAGACCACCACCACGCTTTTGACTTATCATATCCTGAAAAATGCGGGCTTGAATGTGGGGCTTGCGGGCAATGTGGGCGAGAGTTTCGCCAAGCAAGTAATTAACGATACTTTCGACTATTTTGTCTTGGAACTCAGTAGTTTTCAGTTGGATAATTGCTATGATTTCAAGACGGATATTGCTATTATATTGAACATAACCCCCGACCATTTGGATAGGTATAATTACGAATTTCAGAATTATATCGAATCAAAATTTAGGATTCTCCAAAACATGAACGCCTTCGATAATTTTATTTATTTTCAAGAAAGTGAGGCTTTGGCGGGTGAATTATTAAAGCGTAATGATTTAATGGTCAATCGTTTACCGATTTCGTTAGTCAAAGAAACCAAACAGGGAGGCTATTTAGAAAATGAAATTTTAAAAGTTAATTATAAAAATGAAACCTTTGAATTTCCACAGGCGGAATTACCCATTAAAGGGTTGCATAATGTGATAAATTCTTTGGCGGCAATCTTGGTTTCAAAATCTTTGGGGCTTGGGAATGAGCAAATTACTTCGGGACTAAAATCCTTTCAAAGCGTTGAACATCGCCTTGAACCTTGTGGCGAAATCAAAGGCGTAAAATACATCAATGACTCTAAAGCCACCAATGTCGATTCGGTTTTCTATGCCTTGGGAAGTTTTGATGAACCTATCATCCTCATCATGGGTGGCGTGGACAAAGGCAACGATTACCGCCAAATTGAGCAACTGGTAGCACAAAAAGTAAAAGCCCTGATTTGTATGGGAACGGATAATTCGAAATTAGTAGAATTTTTCAGTAAAAAGGTACCCATGATTTTCTCGGTAGATAGTCTGCCAAAAGCAGTACAATTATCCGCAGATTTAGGAACAGAAGGCGATGTAGTTTTGCTGTCCCCCGCCTGTGCAAGTTTTGATTTATTCAAAAATTATGAGGATAGAGGAAGGCAGTTTAAAGAGGCAGTCTTGGGATTGGTTATTGGAGATTAGTTACTGGGGAATTAGTTATTGGGAAATTGGTTATTAGGAAGTTATGTACACCCTCTAATAACCAGTTCCCAATAACCAAATCACCAATTAAAACCAGGCATCACAAAGTAGAAAATATCCCACCAGTCGTTGCCACGCTGCATATATAGTTTGTAACCGCCTTCAAAATGGATGGCTTCGCCGTTGTCCAACATGGCATCGTATTTTACCGTTCCTTCAGCAAACCCCATTCCGTTGCCCTCTTCATCTACTTCAAAACTTACTTCATCAATGTTGTACCCATCATTTTTGAAGGCATCAAATGCCTCAAAAAACAAGGACATCTTCTTGAATAATTCCTTCAAAGGCAACTGTTTTCCCTCTGCCGTTACCAACATATCTGCCAATTCGTAACTATTTTCAGTAAATTCACTGGCGAACCATTGTTTCATGAATCCGTGCGTATTTTTCGTAATTTCGGCTTTGTCGTTGAGGTGAAATTCTTCGTAAATAAAATTGCATATCGTGTTTTCTACAAACTCTTTCTCTACATTTTCAAGGAATAATTCTTCGGTAATAAATTGATAAATCACGGCATCGTCATACGGTCCATCGCAGACATTCAGCATGATGCCGTTTGTTTCCATGATTTCGTTGAGTCTATCCAATTCCACACTAATTTCGGCAGATTTCATGTCTTCTACTTTCTTGAAATCAGGCTTTCCGATTCTCTCAAAAACGGTTACTTCTTCGCCTGAGCCATGATTTGCCTCAAATGCCATAACTTGTTTCAGAAACTGATTTTCAATTTCTGGGGGCAAAGTCCCGTTTGAACGCATGATAAAATCGTCCCCAAACTGCATTTGGAGTTTGATTTTCATAATTTCGTTTTCAATGCTCAATTTGTCTTTATCTTCTTCAGACAAATAATCGTCCTCTTCTTCGTCGTCTTCGTTCATGGCGATATGTTTTTACGCTAAAAATTTTAAGTGATAATCCTATTTTCTGTAATCCAAAGGAGGTTTTCTGTCCCCCGCTAATGATTTATAAACGAATTCTTTTGCCCCACGGCGTTCGTATAATTCAGTCTTCGCTTTTTCGATAATGTTAGTATTTTGATAAAGATTTTGAGCGGTCAGAGCTATCGTTTTAGCGGCATTCATCATGCCTTTGTGTCCAATACTCATGCCATTACACGCAACCGCTTGCCAACTGTGGGCGGGTACGCCAGGCACCCAAGTAGCGGTTGATAAACCAGCCGTTGGCACAACCCAACTTACATCTCCAACATCGGTAGAGGCAGGAAAAGATAAGCCAGATTTGTACCCTTTTACTTCACTGGCAGTAGAAATAAGAGGGTTACTTTGCGAGAAAACAGTTTTTTGCAATTTATCCGCAAAGTCATTCTCTTCATTGGTATATTTTATGCCACCCACTTTTTCAAGGCTTTTTTGCATTTCTAAGGCTAAAATTTCATTGGGTAATAGGTTATAAAGCCCTGCCAAAATCTCATATTTCATCTTCGTTTCAGTGCCTAATGCCCCTGCTTCGGCAGCTTTGAGGAGACGTTGCCAAGTTTCTTCCAAACCTTTGGCGGAGGGATGCCGCACGGTGTATTCGACTATGGCGTAATCGGGGACAATATTTGAAGTCAGACCCCCATTTTTTATCACATAATGAATCCGAGTTTCGGGCGAAATATGTTCCCGCATCATATTTACCATATAATTCATGGCTTCCACCGCATCCAAAGCCGAACGACCTTTTTCGGGACTTGCTGAGGCATGAGCCGCCAAACCTTCAAACGAAAAATTGGCAACTCGATAAGCCAACGATGAATTCGGACTGGCATTATTATTATCGCCAGGATGCCAGTGTAGCACCGCATCAACATCCTTAAAAATACCTTCTTTTACCAAATACGTTTTCCCTCCGCCAGCACCTTCTTCTGCGGGTGTTCCAATGAGGCGAATCGTACCTTTGAGCTTAGAACTTGCCAACCAATTTTTGATTGCAACCGCCGATGCCACCGAACCAACGCCGAACAAGTTATGTCCACAAGCGTGTCCGTAAGCATTGGGAATTAGGGCTTTACGAAACGGAACAGCCTCTTGCGAAAGCCCAGGTAAAGCATCCATTTCCGCCAAAATAGCAATAACGGGATAGCCACTTCCATAACTGGCAATGAAGGCAGTTTGCATTTCGCCCACGCCTTTTTTAATGGTAAAACCCGCTTCGCTCAGTTCAGAAATCAATACTTCTGAGGTTTTTGATTCTAAATAACCAGGTTCGGCAAATTTCCAAACTTTATCAGAAAGCTCGCTATAATGCGTAAATTTTTGGTCTAAAAAAGTAGGAATGTCATTTTGAGCAAATGTAATTTGAGCTAAAAGTAACAAACAGAATAATTTTAGTTTCATTGTGATTTTGGTTGATTTAAGAAAAGAATCCAGTTTTCATTCAAAAATAACGTTTTATCTCTAAAAACTCAACAATTTTTAATAGGATGTTTTTAGGGTATTGACATTGTAAAAATAATAAGGAACTTAATGACTATTTTACCCTATAATTGTAATATTTATTTAAGGTATGAGACTAATAAAACATAAAACCCAATCTCATGAAAAATTTCTCCCGACGTTCGTTTTTGCATAAAATAGGCATCAGTGCAGGGGCAGTTTCCTTGATGGCTTCGCAATCTTCTTTTACTAATTTTCCTTCAAAAAAATACGAAAGTAAAAAACTAAACATTGCCCTTTGTGGTTTGGGACGATACGCTGGATATTTGGCAGAAAGTTTCAAAGATACGCAATATTGTCATCTGGCGGGTATCGTTACGGGTACGCCAAGCAAGGCAGAAGACTGGTCAAAACGATATAATATTCCCGCTGGAAACGTTTATAATTATCAGAATTTTGACAAAATTATCAATAATAAATCCATTGATTTGGTTTATGTGGTTTTGCCAAATTCAATGCATAAAGAGTTCGTAATCAGGGCTTCAAGAGCGGGGAAGCACATTATTGTAGAAAAACCGATGGCAAATTCTGTGAAAGATTGTGAGGAAATGATAAAAGTTTGTCATGAAATGGGCGTACAATTAGCTATGGGTTATCGTCTGCATTATGAACCTTACCATTTGGAACTCAAACGACTTGGGCAAGAGAAAGTATTCGGACAAGTCAGGCTAATTGAGGTTTCATTAGGATATAAAACCGAAAAGACTATTCCCAAAGAATGGAGATTGGTAAAAGCAATGTCGGGCGGCGGACCTTTGATGAACTTGGGCGTATATTGTATTCAGGCGTGTAGATATGTTTTAGGTGAAGAACCCGTTTCAGTAACGGCACAATTTGGGACGATTTCTGACCCTGATAAATACTCAGAAGTTGAAGAATCAATCACTTGGCAAATGACTTTTCCGAGTGGAGCAATCACCACTTCCACCAGTTCATACAGTTGTAGCGTGGACAGATTTTATGCCGCCGCCGATGAAGGCACTTTTGACCTTAGCCCAGCCGTGAGTTATGGACCATTCAGAGGAAAAACCACCAAAGGCGAACTCAATTTCCCCGACATCAACCAACAAGCCGCCCAATTGGACGGTATCAGCAAAGTGCTTTTGGACAATAAAAAACTCCCCAGCCACATCATGGGCGAAGAAGGCATGAAAGATATGAAAGTAGTGGAAGCGATTTATAAGGCAGCAAGGACGGGGAAGCGGATTTTGGTTTGAGGTAAGGTTTAGGGGATTGGGGAATTATGTTAGACTTGTCAAATTATCCATAGCGAGGGAATTAATTCCCTCGCTATGGATAATTTGACATTCGCTTTTGTTACAATTTAATAAACCGATTTCTTTATAGAATAATGTTGCAAACCATTGATTTTGAGAGATTTATTATAGGAAAAAGCTCCGTTAAATAGCGAATAATCACTATTTTGCCTAAAATACAATCAATAATTAAGCATTTAAAAAATCTTTGATTATTTTAGAGCATATATTTTCAATAAACCCTAATCACTAACCACAAATGGCAGAAGAAGCTAAAAAACCCGAAACAAACAAAATTGGACTTGCCGCTCTAATTGCCTCCGTAGGCATTCCTTTGGTACAATTGATGGTGGGCTACCTCCAAAATCACACGACTCAACTCGAAAATGCTACTTTAGAAAAAGAACGCCGGAGATTGGAAATTACCAAATTATTTCTTGATAATTACGTAGATAAAAAATCGGATGTGCAGATTGCCACTATTCAAGTTATGAAAGCTCTCGACCCTACTTTTTTCATTGCTATCGAAGACGGTTTGAAGGAAACCACGCATTCAGACACCGTGCGGGCATCCATCAGAAGAGCAACCGTAGAAGCTGCTACCGAGATTTCGGAAGATAATTCTAATCATAAAAACCAGAAAGTTAAAAAGGTTTTGTCTGCTAAGAAATTAGAAACGGAAGGCAATGAATTATTGAGCAAAGGCGACAAAAAGAATGCCCAAAAATTCTTCGACAAGGCAAATCAAGAATATCCCATTTATCAAAAATTAACCGCTTCTCCAAAAGGCTTTGACAATAGTGATATGAAAAAGATGCAGAAAGAATTAAATAAAAAGATGGATAGAATGATGGATAGCTTAGAAAAGGCTACGGGCGGAAAGTGGAAGCGTATTGAATGAGGAAAATGATTTTACAAAATTTACATACCCAGCTAAAATTGGTAAAAAATGTCGATTTTAGCTGGGTATTGATTTATAATCAGCTATAACTGTTAAAAAAGACTGATTTTAGCTGGGTATCCATGATTACCACTTTCGGACTTACCAAAAATAATTGTAGTTCTTCGATGGTGCAAAATGAATTGACAATGGATTGTTTTTTTGTGAGGTTGGGGTGAGGGGTGTTTATTATAACGTTTCATTTGTCATAGTTTATAATACAAATAAAGCGTTATCTCCGAAAAAAAGATAAATTTGTAAAAAAAGATTATGACACAGATAACGTTAAAACTGGAAGATTCATTGGTTGAAAGTATCGGTGCAGAGCAAATTGAAGGGCTTGTGCAGGAGTGGCTGTATCAATATACAGAAAACAAGCACTCAAAGAAGCCGCCGATGAACTTTTCACCAAGAGCTATAAACCCAACGAAGTACCACCATTTGGCGTATTGGCAGAAACGGCAGGCGGCACAAACCCCTATTTTGCCACGGGTGCAGGCGGATTTTTACAAACCATCCTAAACGGTTTCGGAGGTCTGGACATCGGCGAAGAAGGCATTACCCAAATCAAAGATATTAAATTGCCAAAGACTTGGAAATCTTTGACGATTACGGGGGTTGGGGTTGAGAAGAAGACGGTGGTTATCACGAATGGTAAATAGATATTTAAAACGTTCAAACTAATTTTTTCAAAAAGCCAAGCATTTGTTTGGCTTTTTGTTTTATTTGTTAATTAAAGAATTAAATATCATACATAAAAAAGATAATACAAATTACAGTAATAATAAAGAAGTAAGTTATACTTCAACACAAGACATAAATATTAAAAATCGAATTGAGGATAATTAAGTCAGTTTCATCAAAATAAAAGCAAGGTTTTATCTCTTAAATGCTTGCTTTTATTTTAATGAAACCATCCTAATGGTGTTAATATCCTGTATTTTGCCCAAGATAGCTTTTTAATCAACCCCCAATTCTACCGACTAAACGCCACCTGCACCACTTTCTTCTTAGTCTCCAAACCATACCCTGCCAAAATAGCTCTTGCCAAGGCTGATTTGTGTACTTCGTCGGCTCCGTCGTAGATTCTTGCACCTCTTTCGTGGCGATACCAAAATGATAATAATAAATCGTCCGTGATGCCATAAGCTCCGTGTACCTGAATGGCGTGGTCAATGACTTGTAGCATAATATTGGCACAAAAAAACTTGATTTCCGAAATCTGATTCCGTACTGCCGAAGCCCCAAATTTGTCGATATTATCCGCTGTTCTCAATACCATCAAACGGGCGGCATCAATGTTGGCTCGGCTTTCGGCAATCCAGAATTGTACGGCTTGTTTTTCGCCCAACATCGTACCATCGCCCATATCACGGGTGGCGGCACGCTTACACATGAGGTCAAAACAACGTTCCGCAATGCCAATCCAACGCATACAGTGGTGAATTCGCCCTGGTCCCAAACGCTCCTGAGCCAGCATAAACCCCATGCCTTCTGCCGCAATGAGGTTGCTCACTGGTACTCGTACATCCGTGTAGGTTACTTCCGCATGACTTGCCCAATGGTCAGCTTCGTGGTCGCCCATGATGCTGATATTTCTTTCAATTTTAAAACCTTTCGTATCAGTCGGTACAATGATTTGGCTCGCTCTTTTGTGCGGTGCAGCATCAGGATTTGTTACCGCCATCACCACCGCAAAAGCCGCTCCATCCGCCGAAGACGTAAACCATTTTCTACCGTTAATCACATATTCATCACCATCCCGCACTGCCGTTGTCCCCATATTCACAGGGTTTGAACCTGCGTAATCTGGTTCAGTCATGGAGAAGCACGAACGAATTTTTCCTTCAATCAAAGGGTGTAAAAAACGGTCTTTGATGGGCTGAGAGGCATATTTGCCAATCAATTCCATATTGCCAATATCGGGAGCTTGACAATTAAAAGTATAATGTCCGAAGGGCGTAGTTGCCAACACTTCCGACACCTGTCCGAACTCGCAAAGGGTCAATCCCAAACCGCCTTCTTCTACGGTATGTTGCAAGCCCCAAAGTCCCATTTTCTTGACTAACTCACGCTTTTGGTCAAGGATTTTTGCCACCTTCGAGAACCTGCCCGTGAGGTGTTCCCCGTTTTCAAGGGGATAAATTTCTTTGACTAAAAATTCTTTAATTCTTGGTAATATGTCTCGGGTTTTGTCAGTTGCGAATAATTCTTCCATCTTTTGTTTATGTTTTTTGTAAATTTAATACAAAATGGTATGCTTGCATAATAATTTTGTATATTTTGGTTTAGCACAATTCACTATTTATTTTGCTATGCTTATCGTAACTTTGTGGTTCTCAATGATAATCACTTAAACAATTCATAAAACGAATGTTAAATCTCGTCTTGTTTGGACCTCCTGGGGCAGGTAAAGGAACGCAATCTGCAAAATTGATTGAAAAATATAAGTTAGTACATATTTCTACGGGCGATATGTTCCGTATGCACATTTCAAACGATACTGACCTCGGCAAACGAGTGAAGCAAATCATGGCGGATGGTATATTAGTACCAGATTCTATTACGATTGAAATGTTGGAAGAGGAAGTACAAAATAATCCAGCGGCAAAAGGTTTTATTTTTGACGGATTCCCTCGCACAGTGGCTCAGGCGGAGGCTTTGGATTCGTTTTTGGAAGCCAAAGAACAGTCAATTACGAGTGTAATTCAGTTGGAGGTAAATGAAGATGAGATTAAACACCGCATCGCCGAACGCCAGAAAATATCGGGTCGGGCGGATGATGGTGCAGATAAATTGATTAAAAGAATTGACGAATATTTCTCAAAGACAATTCACGTTTTACCTTATTACGAAACCCAAAACAAGGTATCGAAGGTAAACGGAATTGGTAATATTGAGGATATTTTTACAAATGTTTGCTCGGCGATAGATTCGCTATAATGGAGTTTATGAGTTGAGAGTTTATGAGTTAAAAGTTTAATAAGTTTATGAGTGATTCAAACCTATAAGGTTTTTGAAACCTTATAGGTTTAAGCCCTTGAAAATACTCACAAACTTTTAACCTATTAACTCAAAATAAAAAAATGACTTCAAGTTTTATAGATTACGTTAAAATTAACGTCCGTTCTGGACATGGGGGGAGTGGTTCGAGCCATTTTCGCCGTGAAAAACACGTTCCCAAAGGTGGACCCGATGGGGGAGACGGTGGCAGAGGTGGTCATGTGGTTTTGAAGGGAACTACCGACCATTGGACTTTGCTGCACCTCAAATACAAAAAACATATTTTTGCCAAAGACGGCAACGGAGGCGAAGGGCAAAGACGTTCGGGTTCGCAGGGACTTGATGCCATTATCGAAGTACCCTTGGGAACGATTGTGAAAGACCCCGAAACTGGCGAAATTCTTGCTGAAGTTACCAAGCAGGATGAGCAAGTGATTTTGTTGAATGGGGGACGTGGTGGTTTAGGAAATTATAATTTCAAAACTTCTACTAATCAGTCCCCCCATTATGCCCAACCAGGCGAAGACGGCGAAGATAAATGGGTGATTTTGGAATTGAAAGTATTGGCAGACGTGGGCTTGGTAGGTTTCCCGAATGCGGGTAAATCAACGCTTTTATCAGTGGTATCAGCCGCCAAACCAGAGATTGCTGATTATCCGTTTACGACCCTTGTCCCTAATTTAGGCGTAGTTTCTTACCGTGGATTTCGTTCATTTGTGATGGCGGATATTCCTGGAATTATTGAAGGAGCAGCCGAAGGAAAAGGGCTTGGTACGAGATTTTTGCGACATATTGAGCGAAATTCAATCCTACTTTTCTTAGTTCCCGCTTCGGCAGAAAACGTTGAAGAAGAATATCATATCCTATTGAATGAGCTAAAACAGTATAATCCAGCGTTATTAGATAAGGAAAGGATTTTAGCCATTTCAAAAATGGATTTAATTGAATCAGACGAGCATCGCCAAAGAATAGAAAGCCAAATCCCCGAAGGCATCCTGCACCTTTTCTTTTCATCCATTATGGAACAAGGTTTGGATGAATTGAAGGATTTAATTTGGAATACTTTACAAAATGCACAGCCCGTTTTGGAGGCGAAAACTGAGGAGGAGGAAGGAAATAATTATGAGTTATGAAATATGAGATTCATATTTCGTAACTCATAATTAAAATTGAAGCATACCTAAGAATTTTTAGCATAAGTTTCTAAAATGAAGAATTTTACTAAATTGTTATTCATTTGCGTAGTTTTCTTAGCTTCGCAAATGTCAAAAGCACAAAGTATCGTAGCGGTATATAATTGTACAGGGGCAGGTAGTGCTACGCTTTCAGTTTCACCCACTACGGGCATCACGGTGTATAGCTGGCGAAATTCTGCCAATGCGGTTGTGGGAACGGGACCTACGCTTGTGCAAGCAAGTGGTGCTTTTACGGTTATTATCACAAAGTCAGGGGTCAATAGTACGCTCGGACCATTTACCATTGCTTTGGGTATTGTCCCGACGGCTCCATCAGTTACACCCGCAACGGTTACAACGCCCATCTGTGGTTCAGCTACTCAGACCTTAACATCCAGTGCTGCTGCAAATTATGCTTGGCTCAAAGATGGTGTTGCCATTTCGGGAGCAACTGCTTCAACGTATGGGGTTTCGGGCAATTCAGTTGCTGCTCCAACTACTAATAATTATGCCGTGAGCGTATTGAATCCTGCAACGGCTTGTTCGGCAATTAGTAATCAAGTGGCAATTAAAGCTTCCCCAAAACCCGCCACGCCAACCATTAATCCCGTTTCGCCAAATCTTTTATGTGGGTCTTCGCCAACGACTTTAACGGCAACGGGTGGAGGAACAACTTATACTTGGAAAAGAGGATCAACCGTTTTGGGTTCAACCGTAAATACTTATACTGCAACGGGAACAGAAACTGTCGCTGGAACTTATAATTACGTAGTTTCTTATGTAAACTCTGTGGGTTGTCCTTCGGATGATTCAGCTCCTGTGGCTTTGGTATTAAGTCCAAAACCTGCAACACCTGTTATTAGTCCTGCAACCCTTACGACACCAATTTGTGGAGTTGCCACACAGGCTTTGACGGTGGCAAGTGGAGCTACCAGTTATTCTTGGAAACGGGATGCAGTTGCCATTACGGGCTCAACCAATTCGATAACGGTAACGGGAACGGACGTAACAACGCCTGGAACTTATGCCTATACAGTTTCAAGTCTGAATGCGGTAGGATGTGCTTCGGATGAATCAGTGGCAGTTAGTTTGAAAGTTTCTCCAAAACCTTTAACACCCACGATAACGCCCGCTTCATTCACGCCCAATATTATTTGCGGTATTGATACAAAAACCTTGTCTGCTACCAGCGGAGGAACTTCTTATACTTGGAAAAGAAATGCAGTTGCTGTTACAACTTCAACCACAACCAATGACCTCATAGTGGCGGGAACAGATGTTTCAACGGGAGGGACTTACAATTATACGGTCTCTTATGCCAATTCAGTAGGCTGTCTTTCGGATGAATCTGTGGCAGTAGTTTTGCAATTATTCCCAACGGTTCCAGCAAAACCAACGGTTACAGCAAGCGGAATAATAACTTTTTGTGAAGGAGGTTCAGTTACTTTAACATCTTCTTACGCAACTACCACCAATATTTGGAGTAGAACCGTAGGCGTAGATACCACCACCGCCACAACCGATGGCATTATTGTACGTACAACCAATACTTTAACCGTAAAAGCAAAAGATACCAATGGCTGTACGTCCTTGCCTTCATTGCCCATTGTGGTTACGGTCAATTTGAAACCATTACCTCCCGTAATTGATTTAAGCGGTTCAAGAGGAATTTGCGAGTTAGACAGTATCACTTTAACCTCTGATAGTAAAGGTTCGGGAAGTTATTTGTGGAGTAACGGCAAAACCACCCGAAGCATTACCGTTAGAGATGCGGGAAATTATTCCCTTACTTATACCGATACACAAACTCCTGCCTGTACGTCTTTATCTTCACAGGCATCAGTAGTAACCATAAATCCTTTGCCAGCCAAACCAACTATTACAAGCCCAGATGTAACAAAACCACCTTTGACGGAACTTTGTTATCGACAATTTACCACCTTAAAAGCCTCATCAACTACGGCGGGTGCTACTTTTGAATGGGATTATCTAAATCGTACTGGTTCGCAGATTGATGTAGCGGGTTCAGCAAAATTAACGACCGCTGAAATCATCAAAATTACTGCAAAATCAGTTTCAGTTTTTGCCAATAACCCTAAGGCTTGTAAGTCAAGAGAAACTTCTGACGTGGTAACCATTACCATAAATCCTTTGCCAACCACCCCTAATATTTCAGCAGGTGGTCCTTTAACTTTCTGTCCAGATTCTACCATCACGCTTACTTCAACTGATTCGCCAACGGGCGTTTACAAATGGATAAATGCAAAAGATAATTCTGAATTTAGTACCAAAAAAACGGTTGTGATTGATACTACGAGCAAGTTTTTTAATACCGCATTAATTGAAAAAGTAGGTAAATTTTATGTCCGAACCGTCAGTGATAAAAGTTGCGTTTCTGATACTTCAAGAAATGTTACCATTACCATTCGAAACGCCCCCCAACCCGCCAGTATCACCGCCGATCCACGTTCAGCAACGGTTTGTTTAGGTGGAAAAGTAACGATGAAAGCCTTGGTTGCCAATGGAAATATATCAAAATATAGCTGGCGAGATGAAAGCACTTTACAAGAAGTTTCAACCGAACCAGAAGTTTCAGTAATCACTTCGGGAACGTTTAGCGTAAAAGTCAGGGATGTCTTTGGGTGCTTTGCGGCATATTCAAAACCACTGAAAGTTTCCATTAATTCATTACCAACAAAACCCACTTTGACCCTCATAAAACCAAAGGTATTTTGTGAAGAAGATAGTGTTGTGGTTCAGTCAAGTTTAGCAAGCACAACGCCCGCTGGTAATAGAACCCTATACGCCTGGATGGTGGATGGACAGACGGTTTTACAAACTTATTCAAGACAATTTTCTTGGAAAAAAGTAGGCGTAATTTCAGTAGCTTTGACTGACTCAAACGGTTGCAAAGCCGCCGCCGTTTCTGATACGATTCGTACAACGGTCAATCCTTTACCCAACTCACCAACCATCACGGTGCGGGGTGCAAATCCATTCTGTGCCGATAGAAATGTAGCTTTAAGTGCCATAGGAGTCAATAGCGTAACTTATAAATGGAGTACGGGAGCAACTGCACAAACTATTACAACAAATATCGCTGGTAATATTACCGTGCAAGCCATCAACGGTTTTGGGTGTTTATCGAAGCCCTCACAATCCGTTTTGATTCGAGTGAATCCATTACCAACTTCACCAAAATTGACCGCAAATGGAGATGTTACTTTTTGTGAAGGTTCAAAGGTTCGTATCGTTTCTTCAAGTGCCTTCAAGGCTTACTGGTTTAGAAGTACGACTGATTCCATTGGTTTAGGAGAAGATAATACGTCCATTTTTGCCTCTAAAACGGGAAGCTATTTTGCCAAAGTACAAGATGATAACGGTTGTATATCCTTAGCATCAGCCCAAATTGCCGTAGATTCAAAACCTAACCCAACGCCAACCATTATTAAACAAATAGGCTCATTTACCCTTGATGCTCAGGGACTTGGTGATGAAAATGGATACTTGTGGAGATTGAATGGCGATTTGCAAAAAGATCTTATTACCAGACTGATTAAAGCCAAAAAGGACGGAAATTATCAGGTTCAGGCAAGTAATACCTACACGGGCGTAAACATTGCGGGTGGAAAACTGGTCTGTTATTCAAAGGTATCGGACGTGATAAAATACGTGCAGGATATTAGTTTTGAAGGCGTTAGTATTTTTCCCAATCCAAGTTTAGACGGGGTGATAAATGTAGAAGCAATTGAGGATTTAATCGGAGCAAAAGTTACAATTTATGACCTTTACGGACGAATCATGGCGGATTATACCATTGATAAATTTAATACCCCAAAAAGAATTGAACTACCCAATCTTCACGGAACAATGTATATCTTAAAAATCAGTTCGGGCGGATTAGAGAAAACCCGTAAAGTATTGATTTATTGATAATTAGGAATAAGTTTTGCATAAAAATAGCGTAAATTTTAGCGTTCGGAATAATTCCCTTATGCTAAAATTTACGCTCTTTTTGGTGTTAATATTGGGCAGATTCACTAACCCCTAAAAATCAAACATCACAAATCATAATTCCCTGTTTCAACGAAGCAATTTTATCAGGTCTGGCGGGGATAAATTCTTGCCCCACAAAACCTTTGTAACCCGTGTCTAAAATGGCTTTCATAATGGCGGGGTAATTAAGTTCTTGAGTTTCATCAATTTCATTACGTCCAGGAACACCACCCGTATGATAATGAGAGATGTAAGGGTGGAATTTTTTAATCGTGGCAATTACGTCCCCTTCCATGATTTGCATGTGGTAAATATCATAAAGCAATTTGAATTTATCAGAACCCACCATTTCGCATAAAACAACGCCCCATTCGGTGTGGTCGCATTGATAATCTTTATGGTTTACTTTTGAATTCAACAATTCCATCGAAACCGTAACATTGTGTTTTTCAGCAGTTTTCATAATGCGTTGAAGCCCTTTTTTGCAATTCAAAAGCCCTTGTTCATCCGATAAACCATCCCGATTTCCCGAAAAACAAATCACATTGTTCACACCCGCTTTTGCCGCTTTCGGAATCAAATCTTCGTAAAAAGCCACCAATTGGTCGTGATTTTGAACCTTGTTGAAGAAATTAGGCAAACCCATTCCCTTCGGATATTCGCCCCAACCCATACCCGAAGTGAGGTCATATTTTTTCAAGATTTCCCACTCGGCTGGTCCCGTCAATTCAATGGATTTCATGCCAATTTCTTTGGCAGATTTACACAAATCATCAAAAGGAATTGCACTGTAACACCAACGACAAGCAGAGTGATTGATACGTCCTTTCAAACCTGTATCCATCTGATTATCAGCCGCTTCAATGCGGTTGCTGAGCGAACTTGTGAGCATGGTTGCGGAGACTAAGCCGACGCTTTGCAGGGCAGTTCGACGTGAAATTGATTTTTCCATTTTTATGATTAAACAGTACATTAACCAAGAGTTCTTTTTCTTAGATTTATACTTGAAAATCAACGAAATTTACAATAAGTTTTTGGAATAACTATACTTTCAGAAGAGTATTATTTCAAATTTTTCAATAAAAGGGAAGGTTTCGGATTGGGCATCACCTTTAAACGAAGCCTTCCCTAAATAAAGCAGTTTACACATCTCATCCATCACTCATCAACTACCTATTTTCCCCAAGCCTTCATTACGTTCAAGGTCTCGTAAGCCGCTTTTTGGTTATATTCTAAGGCAATACTTTTGTGATTTACCAAATCGACAATTGTTCCAATAAAACACAATCCGCCCGTGAAGAAATATAAAATTCCCATCCCGATTTGGTCGGTCAAAAAGCGTTGGATTCCTGCAAATCCAAAGAAACCTACGATGGTGGTTATTAAAATGAGCGTTGTATCTCGGCGTTTATTTTGGTACATCATCACGAAGTTTCGCTGTTCTTCTTCGGACATATCTTTGATTAAATTTTGGATAAACATGGCTTCTTCAACGTCAAGGTTAGAAAGCATCATCAAAATGGTAGTGTTCATTTTTTTGTTATTTGGGTTCACGATGAACGATTCACGGCAAACGTTTGAGAGATAAATTATTAATAATCAGTTATTTGTATGTAAAAATGTATTGTTTTTAATCAATTGAAAAATTCTTCCTAAAATTACCACCAAAGCAAAAATTCCGAGTGGGTGATGATGGAAAGATTCTTGAATATTTCCATGCAGCAGGTAAGAAATGGAATGCCCCAATCCACAACCTGGGCAAAAACTAAACCCCAAATTCTTTATCGGACACAGCGAAAAGTGCGATTCCGAAGGGTTCATAAAGGCTAAATAAGTTAGCCCACCAATCCAAAAAATGAGTTCTATGTTTATTCGCTTTGTCATTGTGTATCAAAGGTGTAAGCGTTTTGAGAATGTTCAAGCGTTTTCTACATGAAGTGTCGTTTTTGTATTACGACCAAGAGTTTTCGATGGATGGAATTAAATACTTATTACACAAAATGAACTAAACTAAAAAATCAAAACGTTTAAAAAGTATCTTTAATAAAATGATGAACAAAACTTTGACTCGCATATTTTGCCTGTTTTTGGCTTTCCAAGTGCTGTTTGCCAACACAGGGTTTGCGGGATATAAGCATTTCTGCAAAATAAAAGGCGTTACTTTATTCCATTTATCTGCCCTTAAAAAATTATCTTGTTCGGTTAATAAAGGGATTAATTTTGAGGAGAAACATTCTTTTTTAAAGCGTGCAAAATGCTGTTCTGACCAAACAACGTATCATAAAATCAGCCCAAATGCCTCACAGGGGCATAAAATTGATTTTAAAATTCCTTTTCCAGCGTACTTGCGTACGCTTTGTGATACCTTTACATACATACAAGTTAGCGAAAGGAAATCCCTCAATACATTTCTTTATTCCAATTCCTCACCTCCTCTTTCTGGACGAGATAGAATCATCTTTGTTCAATCTTTGTTGATTTGATATTGAGCAATTTTATGGGAAAAATGTATTTTTAAAGCTATTTGTTTAGATTTGATATACTTTTACTCATTACTCAAAGCTCACTGCTCAAAGCTCAAAAATGGCACACGACCACAATCACCATCACGCACCCAAAATTACGAATCTCAGTCGAGCGTTTATTATTGGCATTGTGTTTAATTTGGGGTACGTTGTCTTCCAAATTATTGTAGGACTAAGGATTAATTCATTGTCTTTATTGTCGGATGCCCTTCATAATTTTGCGGACGTTATTGCCTTGGCATTATCATTGTTGGCATTTCGATTGACAAGTATTAAAGCAACCGAACGATATACTTTTGGGTATAAAAAAGCCTCCATTTTGATTGCACTGCTCAATTCTTTGGTATTACTGGTGTCCATTGGGGCGATTGGTTACGAGGCAATTTTACGGTTTTTCAAGCCCGAAGCCCAAGAAGGTTTAACCATTTCGATAGTCTCGGCGGTGGGAATTTTCATTAATGGATTTTCGGCTTTACAGTTTTTCAGAGATAAAGATTCTGACTTGAACGTAAAGAGTGCCTTCTCTCATTTAGCAGCCGATGCCGTGGTGTCTTTGGGTTTGGTGATTGGTGGGATTTTGATATACTATACAGGCTGGCTTTGGATTGACTCTATGTTGAGTTTAATTGTCGCTTTCGTGATTATTGGCGGCACGTGGTCATTGGTAAAAGATACGTTGAAACTATCCTTAGATGGTGTCCCAAACGACATAGACCTCAATAAAGTACGAGAAGAAATCCTTGAATCACCCGAAGTGGCAAGCGTACATCACTTGCACGTATGGGCAATCAGCACGACAGAAAACGCTTTGACGGCTCACATAGTTTTGGATAAAATACTTGATTTTCAGAAGATTAATATATTAAAAAGAACTATAAAACACCACTTAGAACACGTAAATATTCATCACGCCACGCTCGAATTTGAGGTGGCGGATGATTGTACGGATAAAGGGTGTTGAAGATAAATAACATAAGAAATGAATTTTAAAATAAGATATAAACTCTTCTTTTTCAGCTTATTACTGATTTCAAAAACGGCTCTTGCCCAAACCGAAACCCTAAGAGGAATGGTTTTAGAAAAGAAAGCAGATGGTAAAACCGAACCCGTAATTGGAGCAACTTTACGTTGGGAAAATGCTAAAAGTGGCACTTCAACCGATGCGAAAGGTGAGTTTTCTTTAAGTAAATCGGCAGGAAATCATGAGTTGATTATCAGTTCGGTTGGCTATAAAACCGATACTTTGATGGCTCATAGTTTGGAGTATTTCACAGTTTATTTGATACCACAAAATGCTAAATTACAAGAAGTTACGGTGAGGAGCGAAGCCACAACGATTGATAGAATGAACCCGATTCATACCGAGATAATCACGACCAAAGCCCTTGCCAAAGCCGCCTGTTGCAACCTTTCTGAGAGTTTTGAAACCAATGCTTCCGTTTCGGTCAGCTATTCCGATGCCATCACGGGGGCAAAACAGATTCAATTGTTGGGTTTGTCGGGCAATTATGTGCAAACGAATGTCGAAAATATTCCTGCTATCCGAGGTTTGAACACCACTTTTGGCTTGAATTATATCCCAGGCACATGGTTGAGTTCTATTGATGTGGGCAAGGGTGCAGGTTCGGTGGTGAATGGTTACGAATCTATGACGGGAGCTTTGAATATTGAATTAGTGAAACCTGATTCGCCCGAAAAATTGTACCTGAATATCTATGGAAATAGTCAGGGTAGGGGAGAAATCAATTTGAATTTAGCCCATAAATTAGATAAAAAATGGTCGGTTGGTTTGCTCACCCACGCCAGTACCTTGCAGACTAAATTGGACCAAAATAAGGACGGCTTTCTGGATTTGCCCCTTTATACCCAGTTCAACGGAATCAATCGGTGGAAGTATCAATCGGGTAAAATGATGGCTTCATTCGGTGTGAAGGCACTTTTTGAGGATAGAGTAGGGGGGCAGGTCAATTTTAATTCCGATACTGACCGTAATTCTGGAAAGTTTTACGGTTTTGGTAGTAAAACTCAACGATACGAATTTTTCAGTAAAACGGCTAAATTATATCAGTCAAAACCGTATCAAGGTTTGGGACTAATTATCAACGGAATATTGCACGATAACGTCTCTTATTTTGGTTTTAAAAATTATGCAGGAACACAGAAAAGTCTTTACGCCAATTTGATTTATCAGAATATTATTGACAATACCAATCATCAATACAAGGCAGGATTGAGTTATTTATTGGACGATTATAACGAAAAATACATTGATTCAACTTTCAAAAGAACCGAATCTGTGCCTGGGGCTTTTGTGGAATATTCTGAGACTATTCCGAATAAATTAATATTCGTTTTGGGCGGTCGGGTGGACTTTCATAATTTGTATGGAACAAGATTTACGCCCCGTTTTCACTTAAAATATGACTTAAATTCCGAAACGCATTTACGCCTAAGTGCGGGTAAAGGTTGGCGAATGCCCAATGCCATTGCCGAGAACTTTGGAATGTTGGTCAATTCGAGACAACTCCTTGTAAGAGAGGTGATTAAACCTGAAGAATCATGGAATTTTGGCGTAAGTTTAAGCAACGATTTTTACCTTTTCGGACAAAAAGGAACGCTCATTTTAGACGCTTATCGAACTGATTTTCAGAACCAATTAATTGTGGATATGGAAAGTAGAGACTATGTAAGATTTTATAATTTAAAAGGGCGTTCATTCTCGAACAGTTTTCAGGCAGAGGTCAATTATACTTTGATGAAACGGATGGATTTGAAATTAGCATATCGAGTTTTTGATGTGCAGAATGATGTGGAAACACCCACAGAAGAGTTGACTTTATTGCCTAAACACTTTGTGAATCGGGATAGATTCCTATTAAACTGGGCTTATGCTGCCAAATTTGACAAGTGGAAATTTGATTTTACGTGGCAATGGAACGGACAAAGAAGGATTCCAAATACCACAGAAGGACACTTACATTCTGCCACTTCGCCAGCGGTTTTTGCTCCTGCATTCTCCAATATTAATGCCCAAGTTACCAAGGGTTTCTTGAAATGGGAACTGTACGTTGGTGGAGAAAACCTAAATAACTTTACGCAAAAAGACCCAATAATTGCTACCAATGACCCTTTCGGTAAAAATTTCGATGCCTCAATGGTTTGGGGTCCCGTTATTGGAAGAATGGTTTATGTGGGGATGAGGTGTAAATTGAAATGAAACAAACCATCCATATATCAGGCATGACCTGCGAGGCTTGCGAATATAAAATTCAGCACGTCCTCTCCCAAATTCCAACGGTGAGTTCAGTAATAGCGAGCCATTCAAATAACCAAGTGGAATTGGAAACTTCCAAAAGAATTTCGGAAGTAAAAATAAAGGAAATTTTAAAACCACATTCTAAATATGCCTTAATCAAAAGTTCTGATTTGGTATCAAATTTGGAATTAACAGAAACAAAATCGTGGACAAGTCAATATTATCCACTGTTCCTGATTGCAGGGTTTATTACGATGGTAAGTTTTCTAACGTCCTTTCACTTAGGAATTTATGAAATAAAGCAATTTGAACTAAAAATGTTCCTTCATAATTTTATGACTGGATTCTTTTTAGTATTTTCATTCTTTAAATTATTGGATGTTAAAGCCTTTGCCGAGAGTTTTCAGATGTATGATTTATTAGCCGCCAAAGTTCCAGCTTACGGCAAAATTTATCCCTTTATTGAATTGGCATTGGGCTTGTTGTGTCTAATCCATTTTCAAGAAAAATACGTTTATATAGCCGATATTATCATTATGGGCTTTGGAGCGTTGGGCGTAATACAGAGTGTGGTGGATAAACGAAAAATCAAATGTGCGTGCCTGGGAACAGTCTTTAATTTACCGATGAGTACCGTAACTATTATCGAAAATTCCTCGATGGTAATTATCGGAATAATTTTGTTAAATCTGTAATACGGAAGCCAGTCTGTAATAGTATAAACATTTAAAAATCAAATAATTACAAACAAGAAATCATGAAAAGCAAAATCCTTTTATTCGCCCTTTTATTGGTATCAGTCATCACATTTGCGGACGTACCAAAAACTCAAACTGTCAAAATTAAGACCTCTGCCATTTGTGAAATGTGCAAAGAACGCATTGAGAAAAAGCTGGCTTTTACCAAAGGCGTAACCGATGTAAACTTGGATGTTGATAGCAAAGACAAAGTAGTAACGGTGATTTTCAACCCTAAGAAAACATCCATAGAAAAAATTAAAAAAGCCATTGCTGAAGTGGGATATGATGCTGATGAAGTGGTGGCAGAAACGGTTGGTTATGATAAACTGCCAAGTTGTTGCAAGAAAGGATCGAAGATGGAGTAAAAAAGAGTCGTATGTCGTAAGTCTATAGGTCGTAAGTTTGATTTTATTTAATGATTATCTAATCAACCACTTATGACTTAAGACAGTACTTAAAATAACATCTGTCTTGCCGCCACATTCCAACGCACGCCGAAAGAGGCAATCATATTAGTATAATCTAATCTATCAACGGCACTATCGTATTTTCTGTTCATATAATGTCCTTCCAGAAATAGATTATGCTTGATTTGAAACGAAGCCCGAACATCAATAATGGTCGTTACGGTACTTCTACCTTGCCCTAAATAATTACCGTAGAGGTCATTATAAAGCACTTTTCTGCTTCGGGTGTCATAATCTTTTAGAATATCTCCACCCCAATTTTCCGTAGTTGTTCTATCTTCTCCAAATTTAGCGTAAATCACTTTGCCCGTCAATTGTAAACGTTTGATGGGTTGCCACCGAATGATGTGCGACCATTCTTCAAAATTTGCCCCCAACGGATGAGCTAAGGCTTGGTTGTAATGCGTATAATTGGCATCATCATAATGACTATACGTATAAGGGCGAGCCATATTGTATTCCACCTGATAGTCCAAATTATCAATCCCCAACACATCAATATATTTGAGACCGCCTTGAACACCAAATTTTTTAGCCCAATATCCATTCGCTTTAAAGAACTCTTTGGCACTAAATTCGTCCAGCATAAACTGCCCGTAGAGCGAAAATTTCTTCGCAAAATTATATTTAAAATCAAGTCCAATAAAAGCATTATCGGCACTTCCTTGAAAACTTTCTACAAAACGGTAAAAGATTACGGGATTGAGATAATTCAAATCAAAGCCGCTTCCCGTGGTACTATCTCGCTGAAAGACAACACTTTCCGTAAAACCGATGTTCAATTTTTTGGATAAATTAACGCTCAAATGATGAAGCGTCATGTATTTTCTTGGAAAGATTTGGTCATAAGGTTTAAAGCCCGTGTAAACCAATTGCGTAAAAAGGTTTTGGTATTCAAAAATACCTACATTGGTCTTGAATTTTAAGAATAAAAGCGGAGCGGCATTATCCGAAAGGATTACAGAACGAAAGCCGTTTCCGATGATATTTTTATCATGACCAAACTGTAATTGGATATTTTTTGTGGCTTGAAAAGTAATGTAAGCCCTTGCCGAGAAAAAATCGGTACTGTACGGGTCGCCTTTATACGCCTTAGTCAGACCTTCGCCAGACATTCCAGGAAGCCTTTCGATTGTTCTAAACTCATTTTGGTTATATTTGTCCACGAATTCTTTAGCATAGTCAGGAATGACTGCAATATTATCGGTAATGAAAGTATAAAATCCCACTTTGCGATTTATCATTCCTCTAACTTCGATACCTCTTGAATTCAAAACTGTTGTCTTTTGGTCTTTGCCGTCAACCACTCCCATTTCAAAATTGAACACAGGGTTTACGTGAATATCCAATACATCATTGGAAGAAGAATAAGCATCGGCTTTTCGGAAATAAAAAGTATTCCAAAGCGGTTTGCGACTCTTACCGACTGTATCGGGTTTTGTCCATTCCCAACTATCATTTTGTAAATATTCGAGATTAAATTTATCTTGCGATGATAAATAAATGGAAGTATCTTCCCAAATGCTATCTACTAATTGTACAATACCTTTGCGAGTGTAAGGTTTCACCGTAGTATGGAAACCTTCCGAGAACTTTCCCCGTTTTATTTCATAGCGGTCAATTAAATGATAGTAGTCTTCGTTCAAAGGAGCAAAAACACTCTGAGATTTTGAGCAATAAATATTTGATAAACAGAGTATTAGTGTAAGGAATAGTATTTTTTTTAACATAATCTAAAAAGGGTTTGGGATAAGCCCAGCGATAAAACCTTCGCAAGATAACGATAAATTAGCCCCTAAAATCATGCCATTCGGAAAATATTTTGCCGTCATACTTGCCACATCCATAAAATTTTTTAACGGACCCATTGCGGGCTTACTCTTAAATCTAACGTGGTGGGAAACCGCTATCTGTTGCATCATCGGTATGATGACCACAGTAATTATCGTTTCGTTTTTGGGCGAACAAGTTCAACGATTATTAGTAAAATATAGAACCAAGAAAGCTACGTTATTTTCTAAACGTTCACGATTTGCCGTGAGAATATGGCTCAAATTAGGCATTTGGGGGGTTGCGTGTTTTACACCTCTAATCTTTACGCCCGTAGGTGGTACGTTGTTAGCTCTTTCATTCAAAGTCCCCATTCCCAAAATAATCTTTACCATGTTGGTTTTTGCCTTGTTTTGGGGAATAGTTTTATGCTACGTTATTTTTCATTTAGGCATAAAAATGCCCGAAGGAGGATTAATGGAATTACTTTTTGGTAAAAATTAAGAATGCCATCAAATTTATGCTCATTTCTTCATATAATCGCCTCTCGAAAAAGACTTTTCAATCATACAATACAGCAAAATAAACAAGTATCGACTTCCCATCTCTTTGATTTTTAGATTCGATTTACCGTATTTTCTATTCCTCCAACTGTTGGGTACAACCGTGTAGGAATACCCCCGCACAAAGGCTTTCAAAGGCAATTCCACCGTCAGATTAAAGTGTGCCGACATGAAAGGTTTTATGCCCTCAATGGTTTCTTTTTTATAGAGTTTAAAAGCATTAGTAGTATCGTTGGTTTTGATACCCGTAAGCATTTTAATTACAAAATTTGATACTCGATTAATGAATAATTTGACCTTCGGATAATCGTTAACTGAACCACCTTTGATGAAACGACTCCCAAAAACGGCATCCACATTTTGCTCTTGCATAGTGCGATAATATTTCACCAAATCTTCGGGTGAATCGGATGAATCCGCCATCATTACCGCCACACAATCACCCGTAAAACGCTCTAAACCGTAGCGTATGGCGTAACCAAAACCATTTGGTCCTTTGTTCGTAAAATAAACAAGGCTGGGAATTTCCTTTTGCAAGTTCTGTAAAACTTGTTCAGTATTGTCTTTAGAATTATCGTTGGTTACACAAATTTCGTGGTCGATGTTGTGTTTTACCAACGTTTCGTATAAAGAACGCAAGGTTTCGGGAAGAGATTCTTCTTCGTTATAGGCAGGAATTACTACGCTTAGTTTCATATTTTATTAAGAAGGAAGGCTTCGTTTTGAACGAAGCTTTCCTTAAAACACACATTCAAATTTTAAAGTTAATATCAAATCTTCTCAATTTTTTCTATAAAATCAGAATATTCTTTGGCGGGAATAAAATGTTTTTGAGTACGATAATTCAAGACCGTAAAGATAAGAAATAAGGAACTCAAAAACGCTTGCAGAATCACAATTATCGAAGCCGTTACCAGCGTTGTAGCCCAGCCTGGCGAAGCATTTTCGGGCGATAAAAACTTGATAATCAGCACTAAAACCGATCCCAAACCCGCCACCGAAATCATGACCAACGAGCCAATCAAAATCCTGACTGCCACTGTATCTAAATGCACCGAAATCGCACTCAAACCGTGTAATACCAAAGACACGAAATTCATTTTAGATTTCCCCGCCAAGCGAGTTCCTCTTTCAATTGGAATGGAGGTATATGGCAATTTTGAGCGAATAATTCCGCCTGGAAAGTGATTCCAAATTTCAGAAACATACGCCAACTTTTGGGCTTGTCGAAAAGGCAAAATACTGAAATTGCCAAACTCAATGGTCTTACCTGTCAATAACCCAAACAGAAATTTGTAAGTGTAGTAACCCAATCTAAAAATCAGTCCTTCGCTACGTTTAGAACGTTTGGCAAAGATGATTTTGTCGGAGTCTTTTAGAGAGGCTTCGTAGAGTGCTTGAATATCGACTGGGCGGTCTTCACCATCCGAATCCATGACGATAACTTTCTCAAAATTAACGTTTTGCGTTAGATAAGCCAATCCCAAAGCAATCGCTTTTTGATGACTAACATTCCGCCAAAGCCTAATAATGGAAAGATTATACCCCGCAAATCGTTGAATATCACAAGGGATAGAAGAACAGTCATCCACCACCACAAAGGAAAGTTTATTGAAAAGCTCAACCGAATTACGCTCTTTTATTTCACTGAGCAATAATTCCAGTGCGTCCCAATCATTGTATAGTGGAATGAGGATTTTTACCATACATTCGCCAAATCTTTGGCTTCGTACAAGTGATTGCGTTCTTCGTAAACCGAACCTTTTTGAACCTTTAGTTTCAAATTATCCTTGCGAGTCAATTTGAATAAAAAGGCTACGGGCGTAAGGAATACAAAGAAAATAATGGTGAGGAGTACGTAAGAGTTAAACGTACCTAAAATATGAGCGATTTTTCCCCAAACCCAAGCCACTTTTTCGCTCAGAAAATCAGAAAATACGCCAATAAGTCCAATTACCAGAGAAACAATTAGTAGATAATTAGACCAAGTTTTTGTTCTAAAAACAAAATATAACACCAACATTCCCACCGTGATGACAAGCATGGTTTCAAGATTTTTTTCTCTTTTCATAATAGTCCCCTGACCCCCAGAGGGGGAATTAAAAAGCTCCCCCTCTGGGGGTTAGGGGGGCTTCTTTTTGTTAAAATAACGTATAAATAAACGGAGCAATGGCTGAACCACCACCAATTACGATGAGGATACCGATTAAAAGTAATACAAAAATTACGGGTAAGAGCCACCATTTTTTACGCTCTTTCAAAAAACTAAAAAGGTCTGTTAGAAAATCCATGATTATTTTAATTTATATCTTTTACTAATTGTTTAATCAATATTTCATTTGCCAATGCCGTAGGATGTTCATCGTAGGGAATAGCGTACTTTTTATCGGTCGGATTAAAGAGTTTTGAGTAGTCTAAAACCTTCACTCCTTTTTGTTTTAATAATCTGATAATCAGTGAACTATCTACCGTGGTGGGATAAATAATTACGTAAAAATTATCATTGCCAAATTGCTTTTTATAATCTCTCGAAGCCGTTGCCATTATCTCGGCAGTCAGTTCATAATCAGCTTCTGATATGCTGAAAGGATAGCCAATTTTGAACAATTTTAGGATATCACTTTTCAACATCACCTCATAAAACCAACTTCTGATTCTTCGAGTATTTTTGAACAAACCATCGTGTTTTAATTCATTGGCAATCTCATGAAAATAAGGAGCATTGCCACCGTTATATCCATAATTAGTCATAGTGCCGATGGCTCGGTTTACGTGGTCATTGATGTAAATATAAAAAGCTATGCCAGTAGATTCTTTTACGATGTTTTTGGGCGAACCCGTCTCCAAACGAGCTAACATTTGGTGTGGTCCGTAGCCACTATACGCAAAATTATAAGGGTGAAAGGTACTATCAAATTTTCCGAAATAATAAGGCAAAGTCTCATCACTTTGTACGCCTTCGCCAAAAGTCATGGAACAACCATAAAATTGAACGTACTTATTTCGAGATGTTGTACTATCTATGGGCGTGATTCTTAGACTGTTAGCATCCGTATTAAACTTGATACTGTAAATAATTTTCCCATTAACAGTCCTTATTCCCGTGTGTGAAGTATCAGGTTTTGGTTTGTAACCTAAATGTTCATCAAACATCATAGAGTGATTGGGTCCTTCGATTTTTGGAGAATTTTCGGCTTGTTTTTTCAATACAATTCCACAAATCCACTCCAACAAAACCACCGTCAAAACCATCATCATGCCCAACATCAACGTATTCTGTAACCAAGCAATTTTATATTTGAAGGCATACCAAAGTGAATATATTAAAAAACCGTAAATCAGGTATTTAACGATGCTACCAAGGTTGATTCCCGCCACAATTCCGTTGCCATCACCTTTCAAATTGTCTATTATCACCAACCCCAAAGTACCGAGGGTTATTAATAATAAGAGCCAAAAAATTATACGCCAAATGTTCATGTGCTACGGATTAGTCCAACTTAAATTCATCCTTCCAGTCGTCTTTTTCAGTCCATTCGGGTTGTTGTTTTTTATCAAAAATAAAATTACCAATTACCAAATAGTCCATTTCTGTACGCATAAGGCACTTGTAGGCATCTTCGGGTGTACATACAATAGGCTCGCCACGAACATTGAAACTGGTATTTACCACCAAACCATAACCTGTCTGTTTTTTGAACTCATTAATTAAAGTCCAGTATTTTGGATTGGTTTCTTTATGAACCGTTTGAATACGAGCCGAGAAATCAATGTGCGTTATCGAAGGCAAATCTGAACGTAGGTAATATAATTTCTCCATCAAAGGCAAGGAACGATAATTAGCTGGCAATTCCTTCCGACGCTTTTTCTGAACCCCGTGTACCAACAACATATACGGTGAATTGCCTTCTAATTCAAAATAATCAGCCGCATCTTCCGCCAAAACTGAGGGAGCAAAAGGGCGGAAACCTTCCCGATATTTGATTTTTAGGTTCAATTTCTTCTGCATTTCCTCATTGCGGGCATCGCCTAAAATACTACGACCACCCAAAGCCCGAGGACCAAATTCCATCCGTCCCTGAAACCAACCAACCACATTACCCTCGGCAAGTGCCGTGGCAGTTTTAGCGGCTAACTCCTCAAAATCATCGTATTGTTGATAAATCGCATTGTACTGACGAGCCATTAAACGAGTGTCCACATCCGAATATTCAGGTCCTAAATAGGAGCCTTTCATTTCGTCAATTGCCCCAGGAGTCAATTTTCGTTCTTGTTGGAAATAAATATATTCACCTGCCAACGCCGCCCCCAAAGCTCCCCCAGCATCACCTGCGGCGGGTTGGATATAGACGTTTTCAAAAATCTTGGCATCTTGCAATTTTCCGTTTGCCACACAGTTCAAGGCAACGCCTCCTGCCAAACAGATATTCTTTGAACCCGTCAGACGTTTGGCTTCTTTTGCCATCAAAATCACGATTTCTTCGGTAACAATCTGAGCCGCCAACGCAAAATCACAATGTTCTTGTTGAAGATTGGTTTCGGATTCACGGCGAGCAAAACCGAACAGTTTTTCCCATTCTTTGTCCTTCACCATTCGCAAACCCGTAGCATAATCAAAATATTCTTGGTTCAACCAAATTGAACCATCAGGATGAATGTCAATGAGTTTGGTACGGATAATATCCGCATAATGGAGCGTATCTGCCGAAGTGGGGTCGCCATAAGGGGCTAATCCCATTAATTTATATTCACCTGAATTTACTTTAAATCCCGCAAAATAAGTGATGGCAGAATAGAGTAAACCAAGCGAATGAGGGAATTTTAGTTCTTTCAGAATGGATAAATCCTTACCTTTTCCATGACAAATTGAAGCCGTAGCCCATTCGCCCACCCCGTCAATCGTTAGAATAGCGGAATCCTCAAAAGGAGAAGGGTAATAAGCACTGGCAGCGTGCGACAGGTGGTGTTCTGGGAAAAGGAGCTTTACTTTCTTTTTATCGAAATTTCCAATCTTGAAAAGCTCATCGTATAACATTCTTTTTAAGAACATTTTCTCTTTCAACCAAACAGGAATTGCCGTTAAAAAAGAGCGTAATCCACTCGGAGAAAAAGCGTAGTAAGTTTCCAACAAACGCTCGAATTTCAAGAGTGGTTTGTCGTAAAAAACAATAGCGTCAAGTTTATCTAAACTTAGCCCTGATTCCTTTAAGCAATATTCAACGGCTTTGGTGGGAAAAGCGGGGTCGTGTTTGATACGGGTAAAACGTTCTTCTTGTGCTGCCGCAATAATTTCTCCGTTTTGCGTAATAGCCGCCGCCGAATCGTGGTAAAATGCTGATATGCCTAATATATTCATGAAATAGTTTTCTGGGTATTTGTGCTAACGAACCACAAAAGTACGATGATTTGAGGGAAAAGACAATTTGAAAAATTCCAATTATCAATGAAACTTATTGAATGGTCGTAAAATCGGGGACTAAATTGAGAATTTCATCTTTTGTGATTATCTCAAAATTTTGCCAATTACTTTAAATATTTTCTTCTTGCCAAAGACTACTTTCTGAAAGCCATCAATTTGATAACCAATTAATTGACCTTGCTTTAAAGATAATTTTAAATTCCTCTCGGAATCGTATAAATAGTTATTATTACTAACCAAAGCCCTGATTTCAAGCCCATCTTCGCCCATTCTATTGACCTCCAAAAACTTGACGGGCAGATTTTCGGTTTCCCTCAAAAAATACTTAACGCCCATTGAAGAACTATCCACCCGATAGCTACTTACAAAAGCGGGTTTATTCAAATCTGCCTGAACGAAAAAGTCCAATTCTTTTGACCAATCTAAAGAATCAACCATCTGATTTTCAGCACTTTCATTCACTAAGATGTCTTTTCGGACTTTTGGTTTCTCCGATTTCAGGGCTATAATTTGTCTTTCTACTAAACCCTTCAAATTATAATATTTCTTAACTTTCATCTCCGCCGACTCCGATTGACAAGCCGAAATCACAATCATTAAACTCAAAATATAAACTAATTTTTTCATAGTACAAAATTACGGAAAAGGATTCGATATTTGGATTTTAGTGTTCGGGTTTCTCTATGTCGTTATCTGTATCTCTGATACCGTAGAGACAAGGCACTGTCTTGTCTAATCTTTGTCCATTTTATCTACGAATCAGACGTTAATTAGACTATTTTGGAACGTGACGTAACCTAAATGCTGTAGCGTGTAGTCAAACAACGGTGTGAGAATCCGAACATCAAAAACGAACCGAGCAACGGTCGCATCAAAATCACCGAGCTACTTCAATTTTATACTTTTTCCCCTTCAATTTTTCTTCTTTAATTTTAGATAAAAGTGATTGATAAATCGTTCTTTTCACGGCAGCGAAGGACGTAAAATCTTTTACCTCAATCAAACCCAAATCACCTCTTTCCAATTCCCCTTTTTTCGAGAAAAATCCCACAATATCCACTTTATTCAATTTATTTTTCTTGCCCCCGCTAATGTAAATCGTGATAAATTCGGGTGGATTGGGTAAAGGATTACTGCTCGAAACCTTCAATTCTTCAATTCGATTATCTAAATATTTAGGACGGTGTTCGCTTTCATGAAAAATCAAATATGCCTTTCCCGAGGCGTTCATACGGGCAGTACGCCCATTTCTGTGCGTAAATTCATGCTCTTGCAAAGGCAAATGATAATGGATAACGTGTTTCATTTCGGGAATATCCAAGCCACGAGCCGCCAAATCTGTCGTTACTAAATAATTGACACTCCCGTTTCTGAACAAAATCAAAGCTCGCTCACGGTCGTCTTGATCCATACCTCCGTGATAAAAACTTGTTACCACGCCCATCTCGTTCAACAGTTCAGAAGTACGCTCCACGGCATCCCGATGGTTGCAAAAAATCAGTGCTGATTCATTATTTAAAGAACAAATCAAATCGAAAAGCGTATTAATTTTATCCTTTTCTTCCGAAATAACCACCCGCATTTGCAAGGCAGTTTTTGCTTCATTTTCAGGAATATAATTGAGGGTTACGGGCGAGGTAAAACCCACAAATTCAGGAATTTTGATGCCATACGTTGCCGACACTAAAACCCGTTTTGTCAAATTGGGCAAAGAGGAAATGATAAACGACATTTCCTCATGAAAACCCAAGTCCAACGATTTATCAAATTCATCTAAAATTAGCGTTTTGATGCCATCCAAGGCAAAACTCTTCCGAGTAATATGGTCGCAAATCCGCCCAGGCGTACCCACCAACAAGGCAGGCGGATTGGTGAAATTCCGAATCTCAGTAGCAATATCATGCCCGCCGTAGCTGACATTCACCTTCAAGCCCGTTCCCATACTTTTCCAAACCTGTTCAATCTGCATCGCCAGTTCACGGGACGGCGTGAGGACGAGACATTGCACTGCATTGACCTCCGAACTCATCAATTCCAAGAGTGGCAACAGAAAAGCCAAAGTCTTGCCCGAACCCGTTGGCGACAACAAAAAAGTAGTAGGATTAGCCAGAATTGCCTTTTGAGCCTCCTCCTGCATCGGATTTAAAGCCTCAATATTTAATTTTGAAAGGATTTGTGTGTGATTATTCATGGGGCAAAGGTACGGAGGATTTTGTTGGGTTTGTATTAAAAAGTGGGGCTTCGTTCAAAATGAAACCCCGCTTTTTTATGCTCGTAGTATCTTTTTTTTAACCTCTACTTTGGCTAAATATTAACGGTCTAATTTCATCAATAGCGGTTGTTTATAATCAATTTTCAAATTTAGAGAATATACCCCGTGAAATAAATTTTTCATAATTCACCACTCATTTTGGCTAATATTTTCATCTTAATTCATTGAATATCCGTAATTTACGTACACAAACATCTCATTAGTTAATCTCATTCCTATGAAAAAAGCATTTACCCTGTTATTACTTTGTTTATTTTTCGTTTCAAAGGCTCAAAAACTTGATAAAACTACTTTCGACAAATTGCCCGACAATCTGCAACTTTATCCAAGAAATGACAAAAGCGAAGCCCAAATTCCGATTTCTGGACAAATAGAAGAGGCAGGTTGGCAATATTTTTCCGTTCAAATTTTCAGAGAAGATAAACTAATTGGCTATCAACGTACTAATCTTTCGTATTCGGGTAATATTGGAAAATTTCAATTTATGCCCATAACGATTAAGGCGGAATTGGCAGAATATCATTTCAAAATATTTGTGGTAAATGCTAAAAAAGATTCCATTCAAATCGTATTCAGAGAACACGTGGTGGCGGGTGATGCCTATTTAATCGGGGGACAATCTAACGCTTTGGCGTTGGTTTCAGAGATTGTTACGCCTTACCGTAATAAATTTGCCCGAAGTTACGGAGCGTCCTACCCTTTCGAATCCATGACTTGGGAACTGACCGAATTTGGCAATCATCGAGTAGGTCAATTAGGTGGAGGAATTCAGAAGAAAATCATCGAAAAGTACAAAATTCCCGTTTGTATTATCAACCAAGCGGTGGGCGGGATTAATTTAGGTTTGAGTCTGCAAAGAAATGCAAATAATCTTGGCGATTTATCCAATAACTACGGAATCACTTATGCAAGAGTTCAAAAGGCGGGTTTTTTGAATGGTGGAATTAAGGCTTTTATTTGGCGACAAGGTGAAAATGAATCCTCGGGTGGCTCATTTTTCTGGGGTGGATTATTCGACCAATTATTTCAATATTGGCGACAAGATTTTCCCGATATTAAACAGTATTACATCTTTCAAATTGGACTCATTGCGTGGCCCGAACGCTATGCGGGGGCTTTGCGAGATTATCAACGCCGTACTAAAACAATTTATGCTCCTTTTGTAGAAAATATTGCCTGCGTAGGTACGAAAGGCTACGATGGTATTCACTACGATTCTTCGGGGCATAATCAGACCAATACCGAACTTTTCAGGATGATTGACCGTGATTTGTACAAGGCAAAATTTTCGGAAAATATTAATTCGCCCAATATTCAAAAAGCCTATTTCTCGAAGGTAGACCGAACCCAAATCACGCTTGACTTTGAACAAGACCAGAAAATGGTATGGGTTGAAGATACGCTCTTGTTTGACAAAAGAGGGCAGGGAGTGCGACAATACATGAAAAATATGTTTTTCTTTGGGGAAAACAATACTCTCAACAATATAGTAATTTCGGGGCGGTCGGTCGATAACAAAGTCATCCTGACCCTCAACAATCCTCCTTCCACCAAGAATACCATCAATTATTTACCCGCCTTTCATGATGATGCCGTTTTTACCCAATTTGGTGGACCGTTCTTGAAAAATAGTATCGGAATGAGGGCTTTTTCGTTCGATGAAGTGGCGATTGAGCCCTATATTGCTGCCAATTTTGAACCCCTAATTACCCCAGAATTATTGGTTAGTGGCATTACATTTCAGTCCTTAAAATTATCTTGGAAGACGGTAAATCTGGCAAAATCATACATCTTACAAAGAAAGGCTAATCCAAATGATACTTTTCAAGAAATTGCAAAATTAGGGGCGGATAAAACCCAATACTCAGACTCCTTATTGAAGGATAACATCACCTATTATTACCGTCTGAAAGCATTGGGAGATAAAACAGAATCGGACTTTGGGACGGTACAAGGGAGTACATTTCCGAAGTTAAACTTGCCCGAATTATCGGTAAATACAGTCTCATATCAGTCCTTAAAAGTTGCTTGGAAAGCCATTCCGAAAGCAAACTCTTATGTTTTGGAAAGGAAGGTGAATCTCAATGATTCCTACCAAATATTGACAAAATTGGGAGCTGATAAAATGGCTTATTCTGATACTTTATTAAAGGATAACGTTACTTATTTTTACCGAATAAAAGCCTTTGGCACAAATACCGAATCAGATTTTGCCACTATACAAGCCATTACAACCCAAAAATTAACTACGCCAGAGTTGTCAGTCGCTACGGTTTCGTATCAGTCGTTAAAAATTTCTTGGAAAACTATTCCGAAAGCAACGGCTTATATTTTGGAAAGAAAAGCCGCTTTAAACGATATTTACAAGGAAATTGCTAAGTTGGGGACTGATCAAACCCAATATTCAGATTCGCTTTTGAAGGATAACGTTACCTATTATTACCGACTAAAAGCCTTGGGAGACAAAACAGAATCGGATTTTGCCACGGCAGAAAATACCACGCCACAAAAGTTGAGTACGCCCGAATTATCAGTAACGACAACTTCCTATCAATCCCTCAAAATTACTTGGAAAACTATTCCAAAAGTAACCTCTTATACTTTGGAAAGAAAGACAAATCCGAATGATGCTTTTAAGGAATTGGCAAGATTGGGGGCGGATAAAATAGGTTATTCAGATTCATTGTTGAAGGGCAATTCCACTTATTATTATCGACTAAAAGCCTTTGGAGATAAAACTGAATCGGATGTGGCGGTGGCACAAGCAAACACGGCTCAAATTCTGATTTTGGAGAAAGATTTGACCAATATTTTCACGATATATCCCAACCCAACGAGTACGGAAATCCACCTAAAATTCACAAAACCAAGCACGGGAAAAATCTTTATTTTCAATACGGTTGGAATTGTTTTGCATGAAACAGAATTGAAAAATCAGGTGGGTTTGATGATTAATGTCTCCAATTTTCGGAAGGGGGTTTATTTTGTGAGGTTTATTGATTTGGCAGGGGAAGTTGTTCGGAAGGTTGTGGTGGAGTGAGGTTTGAAATGCCTTGGGATGAAAATTTCATGACAATAGTAGTATTTTACCAACAAAAATAAAACGTCGTCAAGACTCATAATCTTGACAACGTTTTCCTAAATAAATTATACTAATCAATTCGCATACCCAGGATTTTGGGGCGTTAAATTTGGATTATTCAACATTTCTTGTTTTCCCAACGGCAACAATAAATGTTTTTCTAACAAAGGCTGTTTTGAGCTTTCGTTGATATGACCGACAAAAGGCTCAAATTTTTTCGTGTTCTCATTGAATGCTTTGCGGAGACGAATCATATCAAACCAAGTGATTTGTTCGTAACACAGTTCATGCCATCTCTCTTTCCAAACGGCCTCTCTGAACGAAACTTGATTATATGTTCCCAAGTCGGGTGTAACCAATTTTGCTCGGTCTCGGATGCGTTTGAAGGCATCGTGAGCCTGAGGGGTTGGACTGCCAACTTCATTTTGAGCTTCGGCATACGTCAACAAAACTTCGGCAAATCTGATTTGTGGGACATTCAAGTTATCATTTCGAGTTCCTGCCACGCCCGATGAACCATTAGCTGTTTGGTTAAAATGCTTGAAAATATAGGGGGCTCCTAAATCAAATTTTGCTCCGTTTCCATTCGTGAAATAACTGGTATAAAAATAACCTTCTTGGTCTTTTGTCCGAAGGTCACCCGCTTCATAAGACTTATAAAAACTTGGCGTTGGCACACTACTGCCCGTTCCTCCTGGTCCGTTGTAGGTAACAGGTTTGAAATTTGGGTACATATTTCCCATCGGATTTCCCGCTACCAAGGTGTTATATTGAATCATAAAAAGGTGTTCCAATTTATTTTTCTGGTTCTCTTTATGCACATCAACGTAGGTAGGGAAAAGATTAATAACCGCTGGGTTTGCGTTGGCATAAGTAATAATTTCAAATGCTTTATCGGCAGATAACTTATAATGCGATGCTCCTTTACTCAATGGAAAACCTGCCATCGTCAAATATACATTCGCTAATTGTGCCTTCACCGCCGCTAAACCTACTCTTCCGCTGGCATCCATCCATGCCAAACCAGCGTTTTCTGCCTCCGTTAAGTCTTCGATAATTAGTTTATAAATATCTTCTTTGGGGCTTCTTTTGGGTGAAAAATCCGCTGAACTTGCGGTTTGGGGCATGGTGATTAATGGAATATCTCCCCATAATCTAACCGCCGTAAAATAGGCAGAAGCACGAAGAAATTTGGCTTCTCCTATGATTTTTTTCTTCTGAGCCTCGGGCATTGGTGTGATAGGGGGCACTTTCAGAATTACTTGATTTGCCTGTGCAATAACTCGGTAAAGCCCATTCCAATAATTCACCACATGAGCCGTATTTCCATCATGAACCAATCCGTAGAGGTTATTCAGGTCAGAGTTTTGGGCAGTTTCAGTCGTTGAAGTACCCGTTAATGCTTCCAAAAGTTGCCAATTGGAAGAAAAAATCCCTGCACCACCACCCATAAATCTTATATCAGCATAAACCGAAGCCAATGCTGCCTCGGCATGGTCTGGAATGGTATAAAAACTTTCGGGCGTTAAATTTGACGGGGCTTTCTCGGTTAAGAAATCTTTGCAACCCGTTTGTCCAATCAAAAATGCACTGAATAAGGCAATTTTGATGGATTTTGATATAATTATGATTCTATTGTTAGCTTTCATATTTAAAAATATTTTATTGTAAATGTGTATTCATCCACGAAAACATCCCGCTACCCCCTTCAAAGGAGGATTAGCATTAGTGCAATTCCCCCTTTGAAGGGGGTAGGGGGATGTTCTTGAAGTGTTTGAACTTATAAAAAATAAATTACCAAACGCATTATCAAAGCGTTATTTGGAAACCCAACATAAACGTTGAAGGTTTAGGATAATTATGCCAAATCATCCCCTGCGAAAATGCACTATTTCCGTTACCTTGATTAGTTGGAGTTACTTCAGGGTCGCCAATAATTTTATCTTTAACAATCAAGAAAGTGTTCTGAGCCGTTGCATAAACCCGCACTCGGTTCATTTTTAGTTTATTCGTTAAAAGCGTTGGTAAAGTATATCCCAATAAAATATTCTTTCCACGGAGGAATGAACCATCTTTAATCCACCATGAATCCACGTTGGTTACGTACCCCGCTCTTGTATCTCTGATTTCAGCAATCATGGTATTTTGATTTTGCGGAGTCCAAGCGTTTAGTACTGACGTATAACTGTTGGCTAATGCTTGACGGTCTTCGCTTGGGTGCAAATTCATCATCATTACACTGTTGCCATACGAATATTGCAATTCGAGGGTAAAGTCAAAATTGCCATATTTGAAGGTATTGGTTAAAGCACCCCAAAACTTAGGACTACCATTTCCGATGATGGAACGGTCGGCATCGGTGATGGCATTATCACCGTTTACATCCAAGTATTTAATGTCCCCAGGTAGAATGGTCAAACCGTTTCTATAACTGGTAAATTTGGACGCTTTTTCTCTTTCAGATTCGCTCCAAATCCCCAAGCGAGTAAGCCCCCAAAAAGAACCAACGGGTTCACCAATACGAATAATATTGGTTGGATTGGTAAAATTAGGACCTCCCACATTGAATATATCCGAAGGCGTTGCCAAAGAAAGAACTTTATTTTGATTGAATGAAATGTTGAAATTAGTATTCCAACGGATTTTTTTAGAGTTGATATTTACCGAATTTATGGCAAATTCAAAACCTTTATTTTCCATTGACCCTACGTTCTTTCTGATGGTTCCGTATCCACTTGTTTGAGGCACGGGAGCATCAAGCAGCATATCAGACGTGAGACGGTAATAATAATCTGCCTCAATATTAAGTCTGCCGTTAAACAAACCAATTTCCAAACCTACATCTGTTTGAGCGGTCTTTTCCCATTTCAAGTCTGGATTGGCAAGCCTCGAAATACCCGTACCTGACACCCGTGTATCGTTATAAACGGTTGCATAATTTGAACTCAACAATGATAAAGACGAATACGAAGGAATTTCAGAATTACCCGTTAATCCAAAACTGGTTCTCAATTTCAAGTTACTGATGGTATTATTACCCTTTAAAAATTCCTCCTCCGACACTTTCCACGCAATTGCTCCCGAGGGGAAAAACGCAAACTTATCATTTTCGCCAAATCTTGAAGAACCATCAGCTCTGCCCGTAACGGTGAATAAATATTTATTATCCAAACTGTAATTCACTCTACCGAAATATGAATTAAAGGCAAATTTGGATGCCCCCGAACTCACTGCGGGAAGGGTTGAGCCTGCCCCTAAATTGTTGAAACCAAAGTAATCAGTGGCAAATCCTTGAACGCTTGCTCCGATGTTGAAGAAGTCGGTTTGTTGCCAAGAAATTCCCAATAAACCCGTTACCGAATGTTTTTCGTTGAATGTTTTGGTATAGGTCAAGAAATTTTCTAATGACCAAAACGTTTCCTTCTGGTTGGCAACTGAGGCTGTTCCTTGCTGTCCGATTGCCAAAGTTCTGGTTTGCGACTGATTATTTTCTTGAGTGATTACATTTGCCCCTAAAACCGTTTTCATCTCCAATCCTTTGGCAAGAGTGATGTTTGAATAAACCGAACCAGTAGTTGTCTGCGTATTCAGAATAAATTGACGACCCAGTAATCGATGAACAGAACTAAAAGTACCCTCCGCAAACGGAAAATCTCGGTTGTTAGCAAAAGTTCCGTCGGCATATTGAACAGGAAGAAAAGGGAAATCTTCCACAATTTGGCGAGGAACGGCATCGTTAATATCCGATAAATTCTCAGTCTGACTATTATAAGCGAGCGTTCCACCGACTTTCAACCAGCTTTTTATCTGGTCATCAATGGTAAATCTTCCCGAATACCTTTTCAAGAAAGTAGTTTTCAAAAGCCCTTGATCGTCTCTGAAACCCAACGAGAATGAGTATTGCGTTTTCTCTGTTCCACCACTAAAACCCAATTGATGATTTTGAGAAAGTTTATTTTGAGTGGTTTCATCAAACCAGTTTGTATCGAATAATGGATTGCCACTGGCATCAAAAACTCTGGGGTCGGTTCTGCGTAATTTTGGATTCAGATACGCCCATTTCCCTGCATTCCAGCCCGCTGGGTCATATTTTTCCATATTTTTCCAAGCCAAATCTTCTACTGCCATGTATTGTTTGGCATTTAAAACTTCTGGACGATTTGGTCCGATGGTGTTCACGCTAAAATCAGCATTGTACGTAATTTGTCCATCGCCTGCCTTCCCTTTTTTAGTGGTTATCAATACCACGCCATTCGCCCCTCTTGCTCCATAAATTGCGGTTGAAGAAGCATCTTTTAGTACTTCAACTGAAACAATATCGTTGGGATTAATGTAGTCAATGGCACTACTGAATTGTGATTGGTTTCCTTGCGGAAGCATTACGCCGTCCACCACATAGAGGGGATTATTGGACGAGTTGATTGAACTAAATCCTCGGACACGGATGGTGGTTCTGCCCCCTGGTCGTCCAGAATTGGTGTTTACTTGCACCCCCGCCATTCTACCCGAAAGTGCTTGATTGAGCGATGCGGCTGGACGTTCGAGTAATTGGTCTTGTTTCACAGAACCCACAGCACCCGTTAAATCAGATTTTTTCTGCGTACCATAGCCAATCACAACCACTTCGTCCAAAATACTTTCGTTTGATAATAAGACCATATTGATTGAGGTCTGATTGCCAACGGTTATCTCTTTTGAACCAAAACCAACGTAAGAAAAGACAAGCACCGATGCACTATTTGGCACATCAATCTTGAACTTTCCGTTGGCATCAGTTGCGGTGCCTCTGACGGTTCCTTTAATTGAAATGTTGGAACCCACAATCAATTCGCCCTTTTCGTCTTTAACAGTTCCTGAAACGGAGAGCGTTGAATTATTCTGACCGATTGTCAGAAATGAGAGAAACAAAAGTGGTATCAGGAGATACCTCGACAGGTAAAATTTACGATTCATAATATAATTTATTAAAAATTTAGAAATAAAAGAATACACGAGAATGCTGTTAGAAGTTAAAATTCAACAAATACCTTCCCCAAAATCAAAAGTAGATTCTGGGTTAATAGTGGTAAATGATTCTAATATTTAAAGAGAAGATAGTAGAGTTTTAGTAGTATTGGAATTTAAAGATTTGCTTTAAATGGATAGGTATTGTAGTACGCAAATTTAGCAATAATAATGGTCATTCAAAATAAAACAATACTTATTATTTTTTGTACATTATTAATATTTTTAGAAATAATATAAAAGTTGAATTTGTACCGTTTTTGGCATTTCCTTTTGGTAAAATACTTATTGAGACATCATACCAATAAAGGTGACAATATTCCTCGTAAAATAAAAACGTTTTTATTTAACAATTCCGTAATATTACGATAACTAATTTTGTGGCATAATGAAAAAACCCAACATGGCAAACGCTTTACCTACTCCCAAAATCCTCTTGGTTGATGATGACCCCGACATCATCGAATTGTTAGCTTACAACCTTAAAAAAGAAGGATACGAAACAGCTTCCGCTTCGGATGGAATTGAGGCGGTGGAGGTGGCAAAAAACTTTAAGCCCGATTTGATTCTTTTGGACGTGATGATGCCCCGACAAGACGGTATCGAAACGGCTCGCCAATTACGCCAACTCCCCGAATTCAAAGATACTTACCTTCTCTTCCTCACGGCTCGTGCCGAAGAATATACCGAAGTTGCCGCCTTTGATGTGGGTGCGGATGACTACATCGTAAAACCCATAAAACCCCGTGCTTTAATTAGCAGAATCAAAGCAACGCTTCGCCGTGATGTACAACAAGCTGATAATGAGACGATTATCGACATTGGAGTAATTCGTATCAATCGTACTAATTATAGCGTAACCAATAATGGCAACCCTTTGGTGATGCCTAAAAAGGAGTTTGAATTGCTGTATTTCTTGGCAAAACACCCTGATAAAGTCTTTAATCGGGATGAATTATTGGAGAAAGTTTGGGGCGTAGATGTGTATGTAGTGGAGCGAACTGTGGACGTTCACATCCGAAAATTGCGTGAAAAAATCCCCGAACATTACATCAAAACCTTGAAAGGCGTGGGATATATGTTTTCGATTGAGGAATAAATTTAATAACTTGCATAATAAGTAGAGTCTTTCCTTGCTTTGATTATGCTAAATAAACTTATTCAGACAACCTTTCTTACGTTTTTTATCTGCCTTAGTTGTCTTTCCCAAAAAAACCGTCCACTCAGTATTTCGCCCAAATATGAATTTCGAGCGGCTTGGATTGCTACGGTTGAAAATATAGATTGGCCCCAAAAAGGGCAGTACAATTCCGACCAACAAAAGCAAGATTTTATCCGAATCTTGAACGAACACAAACGTTCGAACCTCAACGCCGTGATGGTGCAGGTGCGTGATGCTTGCGACTCTTATTATGCCCGAAGCCTTGAACCTTGGTCGGAGTTTCTGACGGGACAGCAAGGTAGGTTTCCCAATCCTTATTACGACCCTATGAGTTTTATGATTACGGAAACCCACGACCGTAATTTGGAGTTTCATGCTTGGCTTAACCTCAACAGAGCCACTTTTCGCAGAGCAACCAGTATCACCCCAGATCATATCAGTAACCGAAAACCCGAATGGATGCTGACGTATGACGGGCAAAAACTGTTAAATTTTGGGATTCCCGAAGTACGAGATTATATCACAAACGTTGTTGTGGAAATCGTGAAACATTATGATGTGGATGGCATTCATTTTGATGATTATTTCTATCCGTATCAAGTAACTGGACAAGTTTTGAAGGATGAAGCAACTTTCAAAAAATATCCCAATGGCATGACTAATATTGAAGATTGGCGAAGAAATAATACCGATTTATTGATATTTAAAATCAGCGAAGCTATTAAAAGAACGAAGCCCTACGTCAAATTTGGGATTAGCCCTTTTGGCGTTTGGAAGAATTTTAGCAACACCACTCCCGATGGTTCACGCACCCAAGCGGGACAGACCTCACACGGGCAGTTATACGCTGATACCCGCAAATGGATTGAGCAAGGTTGGATTGATTATATTGCCCCACAGATTTATTTTGACCGAAATCATGCCAAAGTTCCCTACAAAGAACTCTCTAAATGGTGGATGGATAATGCTTTTGGCAGACATCTTTACGTGGGACACGGTATCTATAAAATCAAAACGGGATGGAGTTTAACGGAAGCACCCGCCCAAATCCGTTTCGACCGTCAGAATAAACTCATTGATGGGGGTATTTTTTTCAGTTCCAAATCTTTAACGGAAAATTATGGAGGTTTTCAAGACTCGTTAAGACTTGATTTTTACCGAAAACCTGCCATCGTTCCACCCATGCCGTGGAAAGATAATGTGCCACCGTTAGCTCCACAGCGGGTTTTGATCACGCAAAATGAAACTGGAAAACCTATATTGACATGGCAACCAGGCGAACCCGCTACTGATGGAAATGAGAATACTTACTTTGCTGTTTATCGTTTTGAAAGAGCCGAAAAACCCGATTTTGAACGGGTTGATAAAATACTTTATTTAGGCAGACAAAATACTTTCATTGACACAACTGCTGAAAAGTCAAGGGGTTACGTCTATCACGTTACGTCATTTGACCGTTTGCATAACGAATCTTTAACTACAGCTACGGCGGTAATTGAGTACAATGTAAAATGAGAAATATACTTTAATCTCCTAACTCCTTGAAATCAACATCCACTATTCGTCAGAAAGCCTTATTAACGGTCTTTTTTCTTTCAGGTTTCTCCGCCCTCATGTACCAAGTTGTTTGGCAACGTTGGCTCGTTTTTTATACAGGCATTGGCTCATTGAGCATTAGTTTAATCGTTTCTGCCTTCATGGCGGGTTTGGGTTTGGGCTATTTAGCGGGTGGAATTATGGCAGACCGTGCTTCCAAAAACAAGCCAATTCTCTATTTCGTTTTTGCAGAATTGGGCATTGGATTGTTTGCTTTATTGAGCAAAAATATCATTTACGACTTTCTATATCACTCCGAAATATTGAGAACTTCGGGTGTTTTTCAGACCTATCTGATTCTGTTCGCCGTCTTGGTTTTTCCCACTTTTTTGATGGGGCTTTCTTTACCCTTGCTCTCCAAGGCTTTTCAACTCAAAGACCTTCAAAATCAATCTCAATTTATCAGTAAATTATATTTTGTCAATACGCTTGGGGCGGGTTTGGGGGCTTGTTTCACGGGACTTTTATTCATTCGTTGGGTGGGTTTGCACCATTCGGTTTATATTGGGGCGGGTTTCAATTTTCTCTGTGCCATCATCGCAGGACTGATTTATAAAAATGAAAATGATGAGCAAAAATTAGTCGAAAAAGTCAAAAAAACTAAGCCATTTCAATGGAATCGAGGTTTTTCGTTTTGGGCAATTCAATATGCTATGTCGGGATTTATGGCAATTTGCTTTGAAATCATCTGGTTCAGAATCCTTGACGTAACCATCAAATCTATTTCCATGACCTTTGCCATCGTCTTGTTTATCTACTTGATTTCAATGGCTTTTGGGACAAATTATGGCGTAAAATTTCTTCAAAAACCACGTCAAAATCTATTGGCTATTTTCTTGAAAACTCAATATTTTATCTATTTCTATTCCATTGGCGTGATTTTATTATTGCTACTGGCAGTCAATAATTTAGAAAGTTTGCGCTTTTTATTCGAATATTTTTATAGCTACGAAACCTCTTTTCAACCCAAAATCATCCTAATAACTTACGCCATTATCCCCCCTATTTTGATGTCAATTCCAACTTTTTTGATGGGTTTTAGCTTCGCCATTTCACAATCCATTATTCAAGATGATTATTCAGAAGTGGGGCGAAAAGTGGGTTGGTTGCAATTTATTAACATCGTGGGTTCATCTTTGGGAGCATGGTTTGTTACGTTGGTGGGCTTTAACATTTTGGGTACATCATTCATTATCAGACTATTAGGAATTATTGGCGTTGTGTATGTTCTGTTAATGTATAAACGGAAAATCCTCAGCATTGCCCAATCGGTCTATTTATCGGTAGTGTTGCTAACGGTCATTTATTTTATACCCAAACATAATACTTTTTGGCAGATTTTAGCGGGAGTGAAAGATGCCAAACAAATTATTATGACCGAAGACGATACGGCTCTTTCGTCCATAAAAATGAGTTCAGAAAATACCATCAGCGATGTTGTTTTTGTGAATGGTCTCGGACAAAGTCATTTGCCCTTCAATGCCGATGATATTCATATTACGCTCGGTTCTGTGCCTTCTTTATTACATCCAAATCCCGAAGATATTGCCATCATTGGTTTAGGTTCGGGCGGTACACTTTATAACGTAGCTGGGCGACCCGAGACGAAGCAAATTGATTGTTTTGAAGTCATAAAAAGCCAACCAAATGTGCTTTCAGAATATGCTAAACGAAGGAATGACCGAAACATAAGCGATATTTTGGCGGACAAAAGAGTGAATCTAATTCTGAAAGATGGACGTTTTGAGATACAAAATAATGCCAAAAAATACGACATTATTGAAGCCGATGCCCTCCGTCCGAGGTCTTCATATTCGGGCAATATTTATTCCAAAGAATACTTTGAAGTATTGAGTAGTAAGCTCAAAAAAGGTGGAATTGTAGCCACGTGGATGCCTACCAACCGAGTGAAAGACACCTTCGTGGGTGTGTTCCCGTATGTGTATGAAATTGGAGGATTTTTATTGATTGGAAGCAATGAACCTTTCAACCCAAAAGCCGAAATGATTGCGGAGAGATTAAAGAATAATTCTACCAAAAATCATTTTCAAAAGGCAAATATTGACGTACAAAATGCTGTTAATCAATACATTAATAAAATTGAGTTTATCCAAAACGGCAAAACAGAATCAAAAGAAGACATCAATACCGATATGTTTCCGAAGGATGAATATATGCAGGATGATTTTAAGAAGATTTGGGGGAAATTGAGGGGAAAAATGTAGCCGCAAAAAATATTCCATAAAATTTTAAAGTACTCAAATTTTCCTTATTTTTGTTTTATGAACGAACTACATTATGAATTTTATGAAACAGATGATGATAGATATATTTATCATTTTCTAAGTATTGGTAAGCAAAATACAAAAAAGTAAGTAGTATTCTATCCAGCAAAAGATGTAGAAAATACCTACGTTTTAGCTTTTGGAGACTTACTTTCTGATGACTCTATTGATTGTAATATTGTAAGCAATAATGGCGATATTAGATTTATCATGGCTACGGTCTATAAAATTACAATACGGTTTTCCGACATAAAACCCGATATCAATTTATTGTTTTGGGGCAGCGACCAACGTAGAAATAGCTTATACAGTTATATGATTGCTAAGAATATTGAAAATTTGGAACTTTTTTATGATATTTATGGTATCAATTCAAGTGGAGAAGTTGAACGGTTTTTACCTCATGTTGCATATAGTTCATTTGTTATTAGAAAAAAAATATAAGAATATGAAAACAGAAGAAATAGAAGAAATCCCAGTTTTCACTGATTATAAACCTTATCCTTTTACAGAAAGAAAAGAAAAAGGAATGGGTGTAATACATCCATCAGTTCAAAAGAAATTGGATGAAGCAAATACTTTTATTGCCAGTGGAAAATTTATTTTACCCCCACGCTAATTCATTGATAATCACACAAAAAAGCCCTAAATTCGCAAAATTTAGGGCTTTTTTGTGAGTTTTCGATTAATCAATCACCTCAAATTTCTTCCGATTAAAAACCCAGAAAATGATGGGGAAAACCAAGAGCGTTAGAATGGTGGCGGTTATTAAACCCCCAATAATTACGATAGCCAAAGGTTTTTGAGATTCTGAACCAATCCCCGTACTCAATGCCGCTGGTAAAAGTCCAATGGAAGCCATTAATGCCGTCATCACAACGGGTCTGGTTCTCACTTTTACTGCATCCATAATAGCTTGACTTAGCGGTATATTTATTTTCAAATTGTTATGAAATTCTGAAATCAAAATCACCCCATTTTGAATACAAATTCCAAACAAAGCAATAAAGCCAACACCGCCCGAAATCCCGAAATTTGTTCCCGTAATGTGCAAAGCTGCAATCCCGCCCACGATGGCGAAAGGCACATTTGCCAATACTATCAAGGAATCTTTGATATTACCAAACATGATGAAAAGTAATACAAAAATACCTACAAGGCTGATTGGTACCATTTCGGTCAATCGTTTGGTGGCTCGCACTTGGTTTTCAAATTCACCCGTCCAACCCACACTATAACCCGCTGGGAGTTTGATTCCTTTAGCAACATTAGCTTGTGCTTCGGTGATGGTACTACCCAAATCTCTATCTCGAACCGAGAACTTCACGCCAATAAATCGCTTAGTATTATCCCGATAAATAAAGGCGGGACCCGTAATTCTTTTGATGCTTGAAATCTCTTTCAAAGGAATTTTTACACCCGATAAAGTTGGTACTTTTAGGTTTGCCATATCAACTTCGTCCTTGCGATAATCTTTGCTGTAACGAACCCGAATATCAAATTTCTTTTCGTCTTCATACTTTTGAGTAGCCGTTTTTCCACCAAAAGCCATTTCCAAAACTGCCTGAGCATCAGCTACTTTGATACCATAGGCTGCCATTTTTTCACGGTCTAAAACCACCGAAATTTCGGGCTGACCAACGTTTCTCAAAATACCAACGTCTTTAATTCCTTCCACATTTTCAATTTGGTCAATCACTTTATTGGCTAATTCATCCAATTTTTCCAAATCATCTCCGTAAATTTTCACAGCATTTGAGGCATTGATTCCCGCCACACTTTCCGCCACATTATCAATAATGGGTTGGGAATAATTGTAGCCAATTCCTTGATATTTTTTCAAAGAATTATCCATCTGACGCACCAGATCATCCATCGAAATCTTGCGTTTCCAGTCGTCTTTGGGTTTTAGATTCACCTGCATCTGCACGTAATAAAAACCACTGGGGTCGGTGCCGTCATTGCTTCGCCCCACTTGACTCAACACGCCATTCACTTCTGGAAATGCTCTTAATTCTTTCCGTAAAATTGCCGTCATTTTCACGGTTTCAGGCAAACTATTACTCATTGGCATTTTGGCTTCTACCCACAAAGCTCCTTCATTGAGTTGGGGCAAAAATTCTGTCCCCAAAAATGTAGCCGAAAAGAAACTTCCTGCAATCAGAAGTACCGAAGCAATAAGGGTTGTTTTCTTATGTTTGAAAGTAAAAATAATACCTTTTTCCACAATTCTATTCCAAAAATTCACGAACGGATTGTCTTTTTCTCGAACATTTTTATTCAAGAAAATATGGCAAAGTACAGGTACAAGGGTCAGCGTAAAAAGTAATGCTCCCAACAAGGCAAAACCCAGCGTGTAAGCCAAAGGAGAAAACATTTTACCCTCTACTTTTTGGAAAGCAAAGATGGGTAAAAGTGCCGTGATAATAATCAGTTTAGAGAAGAAAATGGCTTTTCCAAGCTCCGTACCCGTTTTTTTGATAATACTGCCGATGGCTAATTTATTGTAAGCCGCCATGCCTTTCTTGTGGGCAATATGGTCGAGGGTTACAAAAACGCCTTCCACCATCACCACCGCACCATCAATGATTATACCGAAGTCCACCGCCCCCAACGATAATAAATTGGCACTCATTCCCTTTAATTTCAAACATAAAAAGGCAAACAAAAGCGATAGTGGAATGATGATGGAAACCGTAACGGTTGTTCGCCAATCTGCCATGAATAAAAAGACGATTACCGTTACAAAAAGGATGCCTTCAAACATATTGTGCATCACGGTTGTGGTGGTGTAATTCATCAAATTATCACGGTCGTAGAAGGTCTCCATCTTCACATCTTTGGGCAAAACTCGCTCGTTTATGTCCGCAATTTTTTCTTTTATTCGCTCCAAAACCTCCTTCGGGTTTTCACCTTTTCGCATCACCACAATGCCTTCAACTACATCATCATTATCGTTCAAACCCACCTGCCCAACTCTCGGAAATGAGCTTTCATTGACATCTGCAAGGTTTTTTACTAAGATTGGATTACCCCCTGCATCCGCCACAATGATATTTTCAATGTCGGTAATGGATGCCAAAAGCCCAACGCCACGCACCACATACGCCTGCCCGTTCTTCTCAATAATATCTCCGCCAACGTTGATATTACTCTGATTGATTGCCTCAAAAACCTGCAAAGGTGTAATATCATATTTTGCCAAACGACTTGGATCAACATTTACGTCATAAGTCTTTTCTTGTCCACCAAAAGCCACTAAATCCGCAACGCCTGGCACAGAACGCAACTGTCTGTCAATTACCCAATTTTGTATCGTCAAAAGCTCACGAGTATCACGATTTTTACCTTTCAATACGTAACGAAAAACCTCTCCCGTTGGTCCATAAGGCGGTTGCACATCGGGCGAAACGTCATTAGGCAAAGAAATGCTACGGAGTTGATTATTAACCTGTTGTCTCGCAAAAAAGTCTTCAACATCATCTTCAAAAATGATTTTGATAACCGATAATCCGAACATCGTAATGCTTCGAACACTGGTTTTTTTCTGTACCGAACTCATCGAAATTTCGATGGGAGTCGTAACAAAACGTTCAATTTCTTCGGCACTTCGCCCATTCCATTCCGTTACGATAATTATCTGCGTATTCGTAACATCAGGAAACGCCTCAATGGGCATATTTTTGAAAGCAATAAATCCAGAAATCACCAACAAACCCACCCAAAAGAAGGTAAATGGCTTATTTTTAATGGAAAATGCAATAATATTTCTAATAAATTTATTCACGATATTTTTTTTCGATGTTAATCATTCAAAGCATCATACACAAATAATTGATTGGCAGTCAGCACTTTTTCACCCGCTTTCAAGCCCGATGAAATGTAAGTAATATCACCAATCTGCCGGAAAACTTCCACTTGCCGAGTTTCGATATTTGCTTTGTCATGAAAAATCATTACATAGTTTTTACTCTTATCAAACACAACCGCAGTTGAAGGTACAGCCAACATACTTTTACCTTCGGTGAATGATAATTTAATGTTCGCTCTCATCTCTGGTTTCAAGAGATAATTAGCATTTGCTAACCTAATACGAACCTTCATTGCTTTGGTTTCTGGGTCAATTATATTATAAATTTTATCAACATGACCATTAAAAATTTTGTCTGGATTACTGAGCGTTGTTACGGCGGCGGTCTCTCCTAATTTTACCAAATTAATATCGCTTTCGTTTACATTAGCAATCGCCCAAACGTTGTCAATTTCAGCCACATCAAAGATATTATCCGTCTTGTCGCTCCGCAAAAGCATATCTTGGTTGATGTGTTTTTCAATCACAAAACCATTCAACGGTGAGCGTACTTCATAGATTGACCCTGCTTTGATATTATAAATTTTATAAGTCTCTTGGATGCGATGCAATTGAGATAAAGCCTTGTCTGACATACTTTTAGCCTCCAAAACATCTCTTTCAGCGGTTAATTTTCCTTCAAAAAGTTCTTGAGCAACCTTGACATTATTTTTGGCAATAACAACATCATTTTGAGCATCTTCCAACTCCTTTTCAAAACCCGCAACCTCCGTACTTCGGATAACTGCTAAGACTTGACCCTTTTTCACGTAATCGCCTAATTCTACGGAAACCTTGATTACGTTTCCTCCAACCACTGGGAAGACTTCAATAATTTTGTTGTTATCGGCAGTGATTTTTCCGTAAAAATTCAATTCGTTTCTCAACGATTGCATGGAGGCGGGTTCGGTTTTGGTTGAAGCCAACATTTTGTCGGTCAAAGCAAAAGTGGTTTTAACTTCCTCCTGTCTTTTCTCCTCCTTCTGACAAGAAGAAGTCATTAAAAAAACCGAAAATATGACAGCAATTTTAGTACGCATTTTATTATTAATTGAGATTTTTTTAAAACAATTTTTCATTAACCAAATAATTCAAAACCTCACTCGAAAGCACAACTTGTTTTTGAATATCGTTCAGATTTAATATACTTTGGCTATAACTTTCCATGAAATCGGTAAAATCCAATAGTGAAATGTTACGTTTTTGAAAATTCTGTAGAACACCTCTATACACAATTTCAAAATTTCCTTTGGTTACTTCCTTTACCTGCAAATATTGCTCCTGTTGTTGTTTCCAAGTCAGATAGGCACTTTCTATCCTGTTTTTCAACTCCCATTTTTTGAAATCTTTCTCTAATTTGGTCTGACCCAATTGCGATTCTGCCACCTTAATATTGCCCCGATTTCTATCCCAAATTTTCAAAGGAATTCCGAAAGTTACGTTTATTTGGTTGGCAAATGCACCACCCCGCTGGTCATACGAAGCTCCTAATGTGAGGTCGGGTGTGGATAAAGACCTTTGCCATCTTATCCGTAATTCATCGCTCTCAATGATTTTAAGGAATGATAAATACTCAGGATTTTTCTCTAAGGACGTTTCGTAAAGAGCTTCAACGCTTTGCAAGAGTTTTTGATTATAAAGTAAATCTAAATCCCTTTCCTGTACCTCTGGTACTATTTGACCCTCAATGCCTGTAATAATTTTAATATTTTCTTGTTCAGAATTGATGTTCTTTTTAGTAGAAAGAATTTCGTTGGTAATATTCAACGACAAAGATTGAAGTCTTACTACATCTTTCAAAGGCACATTATTTTTAGCCGCTTGCACCGAAAAAGCCCTCGCCAAAGTGTCCACAATGGCAACTTGACTACTGAGAGATTTGATTTTTTGTTGTTCAAAATACAACACGTAAAAACTTTGTCTCAACTGATAGCGAAGGTTGCGAATGAGTTGTTGTAATTGCAATTCGGCAATGGCTATATTTGATTTAGCAAAAGTAACTTCATTCTTTTTTTTGCCTCCCAAATAAATCAATTGTTGCACCTGAAAAGCCTTTTGTCCTTGCCCACCCACATCCGCAACCCGCCCACCTTCGGGATTTATCAAGTTAAATTCGCCCGAAAAAAAAGGTAATTCCCAGATTTTTGCTTGAATAACTGCCGCCTGAGAAGCACTAATGTTGTATTGTTGAGCCAATAAAAGAAGATTATTTTTTCGGAAAGAACTCTCACAATCCTCCAAAGTGAAGGTTTTTTGACCAAAAGCAATTTGAGAGGAAAGAAAAAAAAGGAAAAAAACTATTGATTGTTTAAAAAACATGATTTGTTAGCTGAATAATTGAGTTTATTTTGTTTCTTAATTTTATTTAAGTTTTGACCAATATAAGTATTCGATTATCAAATACTTATATTGATATAATTTTATCAAAAAATGGTTTTGAGAGAATTGAATTAATTCATTTCATAAAGCCGAAACGTTACATTTACGTAAAAGGCAGGGAGAGGTTTAAAAAGTTTTTTATAAATAATGGTTTCTACACACAAAGGTAATACGTTTCGATTGATATTTTCAAGACCATACTAAACAGAAAATCCCCATGTTGCGGTGAAGCAAGCATGAGGGATTTTGAGAATTAAAATAAGTTTACAGGGGTGGTACGGCTTCGAGCCGTGCCACCCCAATCATCATTTGCAAAAAACCGTTTACCATTAACCGTTTACCATTTTTCAATGATTCATCAAATCAAAATACTTCCGATAAAATCTTTCAAAGATTAGGGGAAAAATAAACAATGTTAAAATCGTTGCTCCAATTAAACCACCAATCACCACGATTGCCAAAGGCTTCTGAGATTCTGAACCAATACCCGATGAAATGGCAGCGGGTAACATTCCGAAGATACCCATAAAGGCAGTCATCGTAACGGGGCGAACTCTCGACTTAACTCCCTCAACCACAGCCTTTTGAAGATTCATTTTTTGTTTAATATTATCCTTAAAAACCTCAATCATAATCACACCATTCTGAATACAAATCCCAAAAAGGGCGATGAAACCAATACCTGCCGAAATACTAAAATTCGTACCCGTTACCAGCAAAGCCAACGACCCACCAATGATGGCGAAAGGAACGTTAGTAAACACCAAAGCGGCATCTTTCAAATTGCCAAAAAGCAAATACAAAATAAAGAAAATCGCAATCATCGACAGCGGTACAACTTGGGCAAGGCGTTTGGAAGCTCGTTGTTGATTCTCAAAATCCCCCTTCCATTTCATTTCATAACCCTTTGGTAATGAGGGAATTGCTTTCAAAACCCCCGCTTGGGCTTCGGCAATGGTGCTACCCATATCTCGTCCACGAACTGAAAATTTGACGGCAATAAATCGGCGAGTATCTTCTCTGAAAATCAAACTTGGACCCGTCAAAGATTTTATCACCGCAATCTCTTTAATGGGTATTTTAGTCCCGTTCATCGTTGGCACCATTAAATTACCAATCTCCGCTTCTGATTTTCTAAATGGTTGTTGAAAACGAACTCTAATGTCAAATTTACGTTCGCCTTCAAACAATTGGCTGGCGGTTTGTCCACCAATTGCCATTGACATAACAGCTTCAGCATCAGCAGTTTGTACGCCGTACAAGTCCATTTTTTGTTGGTCGAGTTCTATTCTGAGTTCGGGTTGTCCCAAGTTTTTGATGATTCCCAAATCTTCAATGCCCCGTACTTTTGACAAAACACCATAGACTTTTTGAGCATCCTGTTGTAAAAGTTCAAAATCTGTTCCATAGACTTTTACTGCAATTGAACCCTTCACGCCCGAGACCGCTTCTTCAACATTATCCATAATGGGCTGTGAAAAACCGAAGCTAATACCCTGAAAAACCGAGAGTTTTTCTTCCATTTTATTCACTAATTCGGCTTTTGACAAACCACTTTTCCATTCTTTCTGCGGATAAATATCTACGAAAAACTCAACGTTATAAAAACCAGTTGGGTCAGTGCCATCATTAGGGCGACCTGCCTGAGAAAGTACCTTTTTTACTTCGGGATAACTCTCAAAAACCTTCCGAATTTTATTAGAATAGCGTACCGATTCTTCCAAACTTACGCTTCGTGGCATATTAGCACGCACATAAATTGAGCCTTCATTAAGTTGGGGTAAAAATTCTGTTCCGTGAATGGAAAGAGTCCAAAGTCCAACCACGGTAATAAGAATAGTGGCAATAAAAGTTTGCGATTTATGCCCAAAACAGAAATAAAATAGCTTCATAGAATATTTCAAAATGGCATCTACAAAGAAATTTGACTTGTGTTTTACGTTCTTACTCATCATCATACTCACCAAAACTGGCACGAGGGTAAGCGTAAAAATCAATGCCCCAACCAAGGCTGCCCCGAGCGTCCAAGCCAATGGCGTAAACATTTTTCCTTCTACTTTTTGAAAAGCAAAAATGGGCAATAATGCTACCAAAATGATGATTTTGGAAGTAAAAATGGCTTTTCCCATGCTCGAACCTGTGCGGCGAATCATGGATAATTTGGCTAAACCATTAAATCTTTCCATACCCACGTCATGAGCTTTTTCTGCCAAAACCACCATCAATCCTTCAACAACGACCACCGTTCCATCAATGATAATTCCAAAATCGACTGCCCCCAAAGAAAGTAAGTTTACATTCATGCCCAATAATTTCAGGCACGTAAAAGCAAACAGCAAAGCCAGCGGAATAATAATAGAAACAATGAGCGAAGCCCGCCAATCTGCCAAGAAAATCAAGACAATCAGCGTAACCAAAACAATACCCTCGATGAGATTGTGAGTAACGGTTTCGATACAAAAATCCAATAGTGTTTGGCGGTTGTAAAACTCCTTAATTTTTACCCCCTCTGGCAGAATTTTATTGTTCAATTCTTCCACTTTTAGATTCAAATTAGTAATTACTTCCGAAGGATTTTCCCCCTTACGCATCACCACAATTCCCTCAACGGCATCCGTAGTTTTATCTCGCCCCACTTGTCCTAATTTTGGTAAAGCCGACTCCGAAACCGAAGCAACCGTTTTTACATAAATAGGAACGCCATTCGTATTTTTTACCAAAATATCCTCAATATCACTGATGTTTTTGAGCAAACCAATGCCCCGAACTACATACGCCTGATTGTTTTTGGTAATAACATCGCCACCCACGTTGATATTACTTTTTTGGACGGCACTATATACATCCAAAGGCGTAATATCGTAGTCCTGCAACATATTTGGGTTTACGCTAATTTCGTAGGTTTTCACCTCCCCGCCAAAACTCACAATATCCGCAACGCCTGGCACAGACCGAATATTTCTATCAATAATCCAATCTTGAATTTCCTTTAACTTTCTGGCTGATAGCGTTTTAGAGTCAAGTGTATATCTAAAAATTTCACCCGTTGGTCCGTAAGGCGGTTGAATGTCTGGCTCAACGCCATCGGGTAAACTGATGCCTTGCAGGGCATTATTTATCTGCATTCGGGCAAAATTATTGTCCACGCCATCATCAAACATAATGTTCATTACCGATAAACCGAACAAGGTAGTCGAGCGTACCGAGGTCTTTTTCTGCACACCATTCATCGAAATTTCAAGCGGTGCGGTTACAAATTTCTCAATTTCCTCAGCACTTCTACCCTGCCATTGCGTGATGATGGTTACTTGCGTATTGGTTACGTCAGGGAAGGCATCAATGGCGGTATTCATAAAACTCAATACGCCCGAAACTACGATGAGAGCCGTAAAAAAGAAGACTGCAAATTTATATTTAAGGGAAAGCCCTAATAGTTTTTTCATTATCTTATTTTATCTATATTTACTAAAAAAAGCATTACGATGTTATCAAATAGAATAACCATCGACCCATTCATTTGCCATGGAAAGCCTTGTATTCGTGGCATGAGATGGCCCGTGGAGGTAATTTTGGACATGATTGAGTCAGAAATGTCTTTCGATGAAATCATTTCTGACCATCCTGAACTCGAAAGAGAAGACATTATTGCTTCATTGAGCTATGCCAGATTATTAGTTTCTGGACGTGCCTTACAAAACGTTGCGTAAATGAAATTTCTCTGCGATGTCCATGTTTCTTATAAATTATGTAAGTATCTCGTTAGTAAGGAACATGAATGTATCCACATCAACCTGATTCTTGAAAAATGGCACACTCCTGACAATATAATTTGTCAATATGCTGATACTAATGACTTTGTGGTTATTACCAAAGATTAAGATTTTAGAAATAGTCATATCTTTCGCAATACGCCCAAAAAACTTATTAGAATTATTTTGGGAAATATATCAAATCAGTTGATGCTGAAACTTTTTGAAGAATATTTACCTTTACTTCAATCATTGGAAAACGAAGAATCTTTTTTTGTTGAAATAGGTAATTCCTTCGTGCTTTATCCTGAATAAATCTAATTATTCAACGCATTATAAATCATCAATTGATTCTTCAACATTACCTTCTCTCCATTCTGTAATCCGCTGAAAATAAATGACTTATCATTAGTAGTTTGAGCAATTTGGACTTCACGAGTCTGCACATCCTTAGCATTTTTATAGACTACCACAAAGTTTTTATTCTTATCAAAAATCACCGCTTCCGAAGGAATCGAGACCATCTTTTTATTCTGATTAAAGTCAATCGTAACCTGAGCAAACATCTCTGGTTTTAAGAGATTATTGGGGTTTTTCAGATTAATTCTCACGCCCATAGTCCGAGTTTGCGGGTCGAGAACATTACTAACTTTATCAATTTTTCCGATAAAAACTTTATCTGGATACGCAATCAAAGTTACCTTCACGGGATAGCCCAATTTCACTTTGGCAATATCTGATTCATAAACGTTAGCAATGATCTGTACTTCCGACAAATCGGCAATCGTAAAAAATGGACCCGTTTCGCCTTCGTGATACGCCATTTTATCAGAAATAGCATTATTTTTTCCTACCACATAACCCGAAATAGGCGATTTAAGCGTGTATGAAGAGTTTTTTACCCCATAAATCCCCTCGACACTGATAGCACGATTTACTGAACTTTTTGCTTTGATTACTTCATTTTGGGCTAAGGTAACGTCCTTTTCAGTAGCCAAACCTGACTTATACAAATCTTGCTGAACTTGTAAACTTTTTTGAGCCGACAACAAATCAGTTTTCGAGCCAACCTCTTGATTTTCAATGTCTGCTACATCCGTACTGTTTACTTTTGCCAACATTTGTCCTTTCTGAACATAATCACCCAAATTGGCAGAAAGCTTGTCAATAATGCCATCCACTAAAGGCGAAACCTTCACTTGACGTTCTTCAAAAGGCATCACTTTGCCCGTGAGCGTCAGCACATTCTGCACTGTTTCAGACGTAGCCGAAGCCAAGTTCAATTCACTAACGGTATGGCTCGAAAGTTCTAAATTTTTAGATTCTTCCTTGACTACCTCTTCCTTTTTTGAGCAAGCCATTAAGCTCAAAAAAGCAGCGGAAAAGATTAATTTTTGTACTGTTTTCATATTTTATTTCTGTTTCAGAAATTTAAAATTCAATTAATTACTCTTTTACCCACCACAAAATTCAAATATTCAAAAGCCTGAATTCTATCATTTTGTAGTGTATTCAATTGGGTAACCGTATTTTTATAAGATTCCAAAAAGTCCGTAAATTCAATCAGCGTAAGGTTTCGTTTTTGATAATTTTCCAACACACCCTGAATCAATTTCTGGAATTTTTTCGGAAAATCTTTATCCATTTTTCGATATAATTCCTCACTTATTTGAGCCTTTAAATAGGCTTGCAAAACCTCATTCCCCAACTGATTTTCTGCCTGAGCCAAAAATTGCTTATTACCCTGAATTTGATACTCAGCAACCTTAATATTTCCTTGATTTTTATTGAAAAATGGTAAACCCATCGAGACCGTCAAGGCATGATAATTATTGACATAACTTCCTGCACGGTCAAAGCTATATCCCACCGTAATATCAGGTTTGGCAAAGGCTTTCTGCAAAGCTAAATTCGCCGAAGCCATCCGAATCGAAGCCTCTTGGAGTTTACGGTCAGGACGATTTTCAGTGGCATCCACAAGCAAATCTGCCAATTTCATCGACTGTAAATTCAAACCATCCAAAGCATCATCATTCGTTATTGGTTCAACAAATTTTGGTGAAAAATCTGCCAATAATATTTTTATAACCAACTCATTATCAATAATTTGATTCTTTAAATTAGTTTCCTCCGTTTGTAAAGTAATCAAGAAAGATTGCAAACGAATCACCTCTTTCACGGGAATATTCCCCTTTTCAACTTGCTCTTTATACGCAGCCACCAAGCGAGTTATATTTTGAATTTCCGTTGTATAAATTGAAAGCGTTTTTTGTAAATAATGAATAGAATAAAAATTGTTTCTCAACTGAAAAACCAATTCTCGTACCAATTCTCTAAACTGATATTCAGCCATTTCAGCCCCAATTTTTGCCACCTCAATTTGCTTATTTCGCTTGCCACCAATCAATATCAATTGCTGAATCTGAATGGCTCTTTGTCCAAAAGCCCCAATCGTTTCGCTGTTCGCTACATTGGCAGTCGGGATAATAGTTTGCTCAAAATTTATGGTCGGATTGGGCAATAATTGAGCCTGAATAATTTGGGCTTTTGAGGCTTCAATATTAAATTTTTGAGCCAATAAAGAAAAATTAGTTTTCGAAAATTGCTGTTCAGCTTTGGGCAACGTAATCCGTAACGTATCAGTAGCCTGTGTGAAAGCCCAAAAATGGACTAACACCAACATAATCCATATTAATAGAGTTTTCATAAAGTGTCTTTTTGAAGTATATAAACGCACCTTTCACCCTCAGTTTTATTCCAACGGTTTTATTATTAATCCAAGAAAATCAAATCAGGAAAATGCAATTGAGGAGATACCTCTTTATAGAAAGGTATTGTATGGCATGAAAATTAGCTACATTTTTTGAGGAATAGTCATTATAACCAAATAATAGACTCAAGGATTGAATCGTGTTATCAGAAGAAAATGAATTTTGCTGAAACGTTTGAGAATCATCATATTCCAAATCAGTTTCAACAATAAGAGGTGTAGTATTTAAGGCATTTTTAGTAACAAAAGTATGTATCGTTAAATTAGAATTTTTAGAAAAATTAGTATGATTGGAAACATCATTAGCCCATAATTTCCTAAAATTCATGAACGAAACTATGAATCCTAAAAAGATGAGCTTATGTACTAAATGCTTTTTCATTTTTAATTGAGAATATTACCATTAGGTATTATACTTTATCTGAAACAAAAAATGGCATGAAGATTAATCCTCACACCATTTTTTTTGAAAATTCTTTTTTTAAAGAAACTAAAACTTAGAATCGTTATATTTTGTACCTAAACCAGCATTCCCAATAACGAACTCAATTTCTCCTTCATCTCTTTTCTATCCACAATAAAGTCCAAAAAGCCATGTTCCAACACAAACTCTGCACTTTGAAAACCTTTTGGTAAATCCTTGCCAATCGTCTCACGAATAACCCGTGGTCCCGCAAAGCCAATCAAAGCCCCAGGTTCAGAAATATTAAAATCGCCCAACATGGCATACGAAGCCGTTACGCCACCCGTTGTAGGGTCAGTCAAAAGTGAAATGTACGGAATGCCAGCCTCCGCCAACAAAGCCAATTTTGCCGAAGTCTTCGCCATTTGCATCAACGAAAAACCCGCCTCCATCATCCTCGCCCCACCCGATTTTGAAATCATCAAAAAAGGAATTTTATGCTTCAAAGAATACTCAATACCTCTCGCAATCTTCTCGCCCACCACAGAACCCATCGAACCGCCAATAAACGAAAAGTCCATGGCAGAAATTACAAGTTCTTGTCCCTCCATCTTACCCACCGCCGTTCTGACGGCATCTTTCAAACCCGTTTTCTTTTCAGTAGCCTTAATTCTGTCAGGATAACGCTTGGTATCCACAAAATTTAAAGGGTCGCCCGAAGACAGCATTGGGTCAAGTTCAGTATATTTTGTTTCATCAAAAAGTAGCTCAAAATACTCCTGTGAGCCAATTTTTTCATGGTAATTACAATTTGAACAAGTATAAGCCAACAAACGATGTTCACGAGTGTGAATAGCCTTCTTGCAAGACGGACACTGATACCAAAGCCCATCGGGAGCTTCACGTTTGGATTCGGTAGGGGTCAAAATCCCCTTATCTTTTCTACTAAACCAAGACATAATATAAAATGTGTGAATGAGAGAATAAGCGAATGAGTGAGTGAATAAAAGACAATCGAAAACCCAATCGAAATTTCAAGATATGTTTCTAAAATAGTTCGTAAAGATACGCCAAAACATCTTCATACTCAATAACCAATATTTAGATTATGCAACTCCATGCCTAATTGAAACAAAAATGCCTCAATCTAATTGACCGAGGCATTTTTTTGCTAATCATCTTTTTCATAAAACTCTTTCGGAAGCCCATATTTTATCAAAAACTCTTCGGCTGCCAAATGCTTTTCTTTAAATAAATTTTTGCCCATCAAATGGTCAAGGGCAGGGTTGTATGTGCTTCGCTGAAAATTATACTTACTTTCCATTGTTAAGAATTATCTTTTTTCATAAAGCGTTCGGGTAATCCATATTTTTTTAAAATTGCTCTACCTTGTTCCATTTTTTCTTTAAAATAAATTTTGCCCATCATGTGATTAAAAGCAGGATGATAAGTGCTTCTCTTAAACTCATAAGTAGTTTTTGATATTCTTAGTTTTTGTTTTCATGACACTAAAATAACTGGTTTTTTGTGAAATCAAAAAAGCGACATTCAGGTTATACAACGCCATTCCAAATTGCAAAAATGCCTCAGTATAATCGATTGAGGCATTTTTGTTATATTTTATTTTCCTAAATTTACTTCTGAACTTCCTTTCCTCTTTCCAATTCCTCAAATAATTCCTTTGGTATAGGATGGGCTTTTAAAAATGCTCTGGCTCGTTCCATTTTCTCTTTGAAAAAAACTTGCCCTTCCAAGTGGTCAAGGGCAGGATTATATGTACTTCTCTTGAAGCCATATCCATTTTTTGTAATTTTTTCTTGCGTTTCAATACTACTAACGTAGTTGGTTTTTTTGTGAAATCAAAAAAGCAACATAACTTCTATCTCTTTGAAACTTTTCCCATCCTTCTTCAGCATATCCTAAAACGTTTGCGACTACACTAATTTCTTCAAAATATCTATTTATTTTCATCTGATAAAGACGTGTTCGCCTTGCCTTTTCTCCTTCGGGTACGCTACCCATAAAAAATATACTTGCATGAGGATATTCTACCCAAAAATCAAACGCTGTTCCCGCCACGGTTGCCAATACTTGCTCTGTATCTCCATTTTTACTAATTATTTGGTCATTTAATTGCCCTGTTTGTTCATCAAAATCACCAAAGCCTAAGTTACAGACACTTGTATAGAATGAAAGACCAATATCTTCTGGATTATCAAATTTGGAATAAATCACTCTCTTTTTTATGATTTTCTCTCCAACACTCTCGAAAGTAAAAATAAGCTACTTACTGTCGATTCAGTTTCATACCTTTCTATCTGCATATAACAGTGGTTTTATAAATATCACTTCAAATATGACATCCAAAAAAGAAATCAAAAAATATTTCCTCCAACCCCTTGTAATTCAAACATAAACCCCTAATTTTGCAGTCCGATTCAGAGAGCCATTATTTCTTTGTTTTATACGGGTTGGCAGAACTCGATAAAATTGAAACATTTTTTAGGAATAAAAACCTACTCCGAATCACCCAGTAAAGGTCAAAACTTTACAAAACAGTGTCAGAACTGATATTATGTTAATACGTTGAATGCCCAACTGTTAATTATGGTATTAAGCTACACAAGAATTCTTTCGCATCACAGACTTTCGTCTGTCCCTGCATCAGCGTATCTTGTCGCATTTCCCTCACTGTTCTTGTATAAATTTATTTTCGCATAGCTTAGTTTATGCAAATTAAAAACCCGACCTTTGCAATCCGTTTCACGGAGACTGTCGTGATGACAATCGCAAATCGTTCATTTACAATCAATTATTAACGTTTTATCTAAAATAAAATGTCTGGAATTATCGGAAAAAAGATCGGTATGACCAGCCTCTACAACGCTGACGGCACTGCCTTAGCTTGTACGCTGATCCAAGCAGGTCCTTGTGTTGTTACGCAAGTAAAAACAGTAGAAAAAGAAGGTTATAGTGCTATTCAATTAGGCTATGGCGAAAAAAAAGAGAAGCACACCACGCAACCTCTTTTAGGTCACTTCAAAAAAGCAGGAACCACTCCAAAGAAAAAACTCGTTGAGTTCAAATCTTTTGAAACTGCACTTTCATTAGGAGAAACCGTAAACGCAGACTTATTCGCAGAAGGCGATTTCGTTGATGCCATCGGAACTTCAAAAGGAAAAGGATTTCAAGGTGTTGTAAAACGCCACGGATTCGCAGGGGTAGGTGGACAAACTCACGGACAGCACAACCGTGGTCGTCACCCAGGTTCAATTGGTGCTTGCTCATTCCCATCTCGTGTATTCAAAGGTATTCGCATGGCAGGTCGTACAGGTGGCAACCGTGTAAAAGTTCAAAACTTACAAGTATTGAAAGTTTATGCAGACAAAAACCTTATCGTAGTCTCAGGTTCAATCCCAGGAGCGAAAAACTCTTACGTTATTCTTGAAAAATAGATTTGAAATTGTTGAAATAGTAATCATTTGTCAATCAAATTTTTACTTATTAAAATTACTCAATTTTCAGATTACCAAATTTTCAAATTCAAATGGAATTATCAGTTTTAAACATACAAGGCAAAGAGACAGGCAAGAAAGTAACCCTTTCTGACGAAATCTTTGGCATCGAGCCAAACGAACACGTTGTTTGGTTAGACGTAAAGCAGTTCTTGGCAAATCAGCGTCAAGGAACTCACAAAGCGAAAGCAAGAGCAGAAGTTTCTCGTTCAACTCGCAAAATCAAAAAACAAAAAGGTACGGGTGGTGCTCGTGCTGGTTCAGCTAAATCTCCTTTAATGAAAGGTGGTGGACGTATATTCGGACCAGTGCCAAGAGATTACTCGTTCAAGGTAAACAAGAAAGTTAAATCATTAGCACGTCAGTCAGCTTACGCCGCCAAAGCACAATCAGGCAACGTAACCGTGTTAGAAGGATTCACTTTTGATGCCCCAAAAACCAAGTCATACTTAGCAGTGTTGAATGCCCTTTCATTGAACGGAACAAAAACATTGTTGATTTTGCCAGAAGATAACCAAAATGTGTTTTTGTCAGGACGTAACGTTCCAAAGGCAAAAGTGGCAACGGCTGGTCAAATCAATACTTATGACATCGTAAACGCTACTCAATTAATTATCGTTGAAGGAGCTGTTTCAACAATCGAATCATCTTTTATCTAACAATAAAATGAGCATTATCAAAAGACCAATTCTTACTGAGAAATCTCAGGACTTACAGAAAGGCGGTCAATACGTTTTCGAGGTGGCAAACAAAACTAACAAAGTTGAGATTGCAAAAGAAATCAAGAAAATGTACGGTGTCCAAGTTACTTCGGTAAATACACTTCGCCAATTCGGTAAGAAGAAATCAAGAAGCACCAGAACATCAGTATCGTCTGGTATTACTTCAACGTATAAAAAAGCAATCGTAACTATCGCTAAAGGTGAAGTTATTGATTTCTATGACGGAATCTAATTTCGGTTTTAGGGAATAGGGATTAGGGATTAGGGATTAGTTGTTTGTAGGATTTCAGTACAATCACCAATCACCAATCGCTCAATCACAAATACTTGACTGAGTAACTTATGGGAGTTCATCCCGATAAATTGAACTAAGCACAGCAATGGCAGCTACAAGAAAATTAAAACCAAGAACCCCAGGCACACGCCACAGGATTGCTCCAACTTTTGAAGAAATAACAACTTCAAAGCCACACAAACCTTTGTTAGATGTTGTTAAAAGAACTGGTGGTCGTAACGCAAACGGACACCGTGCCATGCGTTATATCGGAGGTGGACACAAACGTCGTTATCGTATTATCGACTTTTTGAGAAACAAAATGGATGTTGAAGCAACTGTATTGACAGTTGAATATGATCCAAACCGTACAGCACGTATCGCTCTAATTGAATATGCAGACGGCGAGAAAACGTATATCATTGCACCAACAGGTATCAAAGTAGGACAGACGGTTATTTCGTCAGCTACTGCAGCACCAGAAGTAGGAAACTGTATTCCATTAGCGAATATTCCAACGGGTACAATCGTTCACGCAATCGAACTTCGCCCAGGCGGAGGAGCTGAAATGGCTCGTTCAGCAGGAACTTACGCACAGTTATTGGCTCGTGATAGTAAGTATGCAACTTTGAAATTACCATCAGGCGAAATGCGTATGGTTTTATCAAGATGTTTAGCTACTGTCGGTTCTGTATCAAATGCTGATCACATGAATACCGTAATGGGTAAAGCAGGTCGTCATCGTTGGTTAGGTCGTCGTCCAAGAGTTCGTGGTGTTGTTATGAACCCAGTCGATCACCCAATGGGTGGTGGTGAAGGTCGTTCATCAGGAGGTCACCCTCGTTCACGTAAAGGTTTATTAGCGAAAGGTAAGAAAACCCGTACACCACAAAAGCATTCAAATCGTCTAATCATCAGTAGAAAGAAGAAAAAATAGATGGCACGTTCACTAAAAAAAGGACCTTATATAGACTATCGCCTTGATAACAAGGTGCAAGTTATGACCACATCAGGTAAAAAGTCTGTAATCAAGACTTGGTCACGCCGTTCGATGATTTCCCCTGATTTCGTTGGACATACCTTCGCAGTTCACAACGGAAATAAATTCATCCCTGTATTCGTAACAGACAACATGGTTGGACACAAATTAGGAGAATTTTCTCCTACACGTAATTTCCGTGGTCACACAGCTAAAAAAGATAAAGGAAAACGTTAAAAGATATGAACTATGAGTTATGAATTATGAGTAACAATCTGACATTCATAATTCATAACTCATAATTCATAATTCAGAGAATCATGGAAGCAGTAGCTAAATTAAATAAAGTTCCGACCTCTCCTCAGAAAATGAGAATCGTAGTAGATATGATTAGAGGTCAGAAAATCAACAAGGCTCTTGGTATTTTGAAATACGAGCCAAAGATTGGTGCAAGATATGTTGAGAAATTATTGCTCTCGGCAATTGCTAACTGGCAAAACAAAAATGAAGACGTAAAGTTAGAAGATGCTGACTTATACGTTAAAACCGTAACAGTAGATGGCGGTGGTTCATTAAAACGTTTGCGTCCAGCTCCGCAAGGTCGTGGTCATAGAATCTTGAAGCGTTCTAACCACATCACGCTTGTAGTTGCCTCGGCAACAGCACCAACAATAATTTCAGAATAATTAGACAAGAAATCTAAATATCACAAAATGGGACAGAAGATAAACCCGATTGGATTAAGACTTGGAATCGTCAGAGGTTGGGACTCTAACTGGTATGGCGGTAAAAGTTTTGCCGATAAATTAGTAGAAGACGATAAAATTCGTAAATACGTAGCTGCACGTATTCCTAAGGGAGCAATCTCTAAGGTAATCATTGAGCGTACTTTGAAACGTATTACCCTTACTATCAACACGGCTCGTCCAGGTGTAGTAATTGGTAAAGGCGGACAAGAAGTTGATAAAATCAAAGAAGAATTAAAGAAAATCACAGGAAAAGACGTTCAAATCAATATTTTTGAAATCAAACGTCCTGAGATTGATGCTAAATTAATCGGAGAAACTATCGCTCAACAGTTAGAAGCACGTATCTCGTTCCGTCGTGCCATGAAGCAATCTATCGCATCAGCTATGCGTGTAGGAGCTCAGGGCATCAAATTGAAACTTTCAGGTCGTTTGGGAGGTGCTGAAATGGCACGTTCAGAAGGCTACAAAGAAGGACGTATTCCTTTGCACACCTTACGTGCAGACATCGACTACGCAGTTTCAGAAGCATTGACAGTTTACGGTAAAATTGGTATCAAAGTTTGGATTTTCCGTGGAGAAATCTATGGTAAGCCTGACCTTTCTCCAAACGCAGGTATGGCGGCACAGCAGTCAGCTGGACCAGATGCTCGTGGTGGAAACAATAGCCGTGGCGGACGTGATGATGATCGTAGAGGTGGTGGACGTGGAGGTAAAGATAATCGTGGCGGCGGCGGTGCTGGCGGTCGTGATGATGCTCAACGTCGTAACAACAACAATAACAACCGTGGTGGCGGTCCAAACAAACCAGGCGGTAATCGTCCAGGTGGTCCAGGAGGTAACAAACCAGCAGGCGGTAAGAGATAATTTTGTATAATCTTAGTTTCAGTTAATCTGAAATTAGTAGAATAAATAAGACAATGTTACAACCAAAAAGAACCAAATTTCGCAAGCAACAGAAAGGTCGGATAAAAGGATTGGCTACTCGTGGTCATGAGATTGATTTCGGTTCATTTGCTATCAAATCTTTGGAACCAGGTCGCATCACTGCACGTCAGATTGAAGCGGCTCGTATCTCAGTAACTCGTGCTATGAAACGTGAAGGTCAAGTTTGGATTCGTGTATTCCCAGACAAGCCAATCACGAAGAAACCAGCCGAAGTTCGTATGGGTAAAGGTAAAGGTGCTCCCGAATATTGGGTAGCCAGAGTAAGACCAGGTACTATCTTGTTTGAATCAGCGGGTGTTCCACTTGCAGTTGCTCAGGAGGCACTTCGTTTGGCAGCTCAAAAATTGCCAATGCGTACTGCATTTGTAGTTCGTAGAGATTACCAAGAAGCATAAAATTTCAAAATCATGAACAACGCAGAAATACAAAAATTGAGTTTAGAAGAATTGACGACAACCCTGGCTTCTGAAAAAGAAGGTTTGGCACGTTTGAAATTCGCTCATGCTATTTCTCCAATCGAAAACCCATTGCGTATCCGTGAGGCTCGCAAAATGGTAGCTCGTTTGGAAACTGCCTTCACAGCAGCGAAAAAGTAAGATGTCGTAGCACAGGAATCTTTCCTGTGTAATATGATAACTTAAATAACAGACTTCATCAACATACCGCTTGAAGTCAATTTAATAACAACAATATAAAATCCAACGATGGAAGAGTTAAAAAGAAATCTGAGAAAAATCAGAGTTGGGCGTGTGGTGAGTAATAAGATGGATAAATCTATCACCGTAGCCGTAGAAAGAAAAGTAAAGCATCCACTTTATGGTAAGTTTATGAAAAAAACTTCAAAGTTGATGGCTCACGATGAAAATAACGATTGTGGAATCGGTGATACAGTGAAAGTAATGGAGACTCGTCCATTGTCAAAAAACAAGCGTTGGAGATTAGTTGAGGTTATTGAGAAAGCGAAATAATTTCTTCCCCCTAATTTTACAATTCAAAGAAGTTTAATATTTCGTTAATAAAATCATAATCAGAAGATGTTACAACAAGAATCAAGATCTGGCGTAGCTGATAACTCAGGAGCAAAGGAAGTCCTTGTAATCCGTGTATTAGGTGGTACAGGCAAAAGATACGCATCAATTGGTGACAAAGTGGTAGTAACTGTTAAATCAGCATTATCATCATCAAGCATGAAAAAAGGTACGGTTTCAAAAGCCGTAGTAGTAAGAACAAAAAAAGAAATCCGTCGTAAAGATGGTTCACATATCCGTTTTGAGGACAACGCAGTAGTATTGTTAAACAACAATGACGAACCACGTGGCACTCGTATCTTCGGACCCGTAGCACGTGAATTGCGTGATGCAGGATTTATGAAAATCGTTTCATTAGCCCCAGAGGTGCTTTAATCATAACATTATCATGGAAAGAAAGTCTAATAAGCAGCCAAAACTGCACGTCAAATCTGGTGATTCTGTTATCGTTATCGCTGGAAACTCAAAAGGTAAGTCAGGAATTATTACAAAGGTTTTAGTAGAAAAAGGTCGTGCCATCATTGAAGGAGTTAATCTTCAAACCAAGCACATGAAACCAAATGCTAATTCACCACAAGGAGCAATTATCAAAAAAGAAGGTTCAATTGACCTTTCTAATATCGCAATTCTTGAAGATGGTAAAGCTGTAAGAACTGGTCGTAAATTAAACGAAGCGGGCAAATTACAGAGATTCTCAAAAGCAAGTGGCAAATTTATTTAACCAATTATCAATTACCAATTATCAATTATCGTCAAAAATAATTGTTCACTGATAACTGTTAATTGTTCATTGAAAAGTGGGTCGGAAATCCACATAAAATTTTCATAAAATGACAACTACAAGATTAAAAGATAGGTATGTAGCTGAAATCGTACCTGCGTTGAAGGAGAAATTTCAATATAAATCAGTAATGCAAGTGCCAAAAGTCACTAAAGTTGTTATCAACAAAGGTGTAGGGGCAGCCGTTGCAGACAAGAAATTGGTAGATGCAGGCGTTGACGAAATCACGCTAATTGCAGGACAAAAAGCAGTAGCTACATTGTCTAAAAAAGCTATCTCAAACTTCAAATTGCGTGAAAATATGCCTATCGGTGTAAAAGTAACGTTGAGAGGAAACAAAATGTACGAGTTCTTAGATCGTTTGATGACCGTTGCACTTCCCCGTGTACGTGACTTCAAAGGAGTTTCAGAAAAAGGATTCGACGGACGTGGAAATTACACATTAGGTGTAAAAGAACAAATTATCTTTCCAGAGATTTCAATCGACAAAGTGAATAAAATTTCAGGTATGGACATTACGTTTGTAACCACCGCCGAAACAGACGAAGAAGCAAACGCCTTGCTAACAGCAATGGGAATGCCTTTCGCAAATCAGAAAAAATAATTTACAGCCATGAGGCATAAGCCATGAGCAGTGAGTTTTCCAACTCGAAGCTCGAAGCTCATAGCTCATAGCATCAAACTGATAAAAACAAAATGGCAAAAGAATCAGTCAAAGCAAGAGAAAGAAAAAAAGAAGCAACCGTTGCTAAATATGCTGCCAAACGTGCAGCTTTGAAAGCCGCTGGTGATTATGCAGGTCTTGACAAACTGCCTAAAAACGCTTCTCCAGTACGTTTACACAACCGTTGTAAATTGACAGGTCGTCCAAGAGGTTATATGCGTAAATTCGGTATCAACCGTGTTACGTTCCGCCAAATGGCATCTGACGGTTTAATTCCAGGTGTAACCAAATCAAGCTGGTAGTTTTTATTAACTCACAACCAACTTGTCTTTATAATTTTTATTCCGTAATTTTGCAAGCCTTTTCAAAATAAAGGTTTGTTTCAAATATCGAAAACAATGACAGATCCAATAGCAGATTACTTAACACGATTGAGAAATGCCATCAAGGCACGTCACAGAATCGTTGAAATCCCTGCTTCTAACATCAAAAAAGAAATCACTAAGGTTCTTTTTGATAAAGGATATATTCAAAACTACAAATTTGACGATACATCCGTACAGGGTACTATCAAAATTGCTTTGAAGTATAATCCTACGACAAAGCTATCAGCAATCGTTAAGTTAGAAAGAATATCTAAACCAGGTTTACGCAAGTACAAAGGTGCAGGAGAATTACCACGTGTATTGAATGGCTTGGGTATCGCAATTCTTTCGACCTCGAAAGGCGTTATCACAGATAAGGAAGCTCGTGTACTAAACATAGGTGGCGAAGTTCTTTGCCACGTTTATTAATATTATCATCGCTGAAAGAAGTTATTAATTTGGCTTCCATTTAAGCACAAAACAGAAAATCATGTCAAGAATTGGCAAGAAAGTAATTACTATTCCTGCGGGAGTAACTGTTACAATCGACAAGAATCACGTTTCAGTAAAAGGACCGAAAGGCTCTTTGGAACGCACTATTGACCCAGATATTACAGTTGAAATCGAAGGTGCAGAAATGTCTGTTAATCGCCCAACTGAACAAAAACGTCATAAAGCATTACATGGTTTGTATCGTTCATTAATTAATAACATGGTTATTGGGGTAAGTGAAGGTTACAAAGCACAAATGGAAATCGTTGGGGTTGGTTACAAAGCTACAAATCAAGGAAATATTCTTGAATTAGCTTTGGGATATTCTCACGGTGTATTCGTTCAAATTCCAAATGAGTTGAAAGTTACAACTGCCATGGAAAAAGGACAAAATCCAAAGGTAACTTTGGAGGGAATCGACAAGGAATTAGTAGGTCAAGTTGCCGCAAAGATTCGCTCATTGCGTAAAGTTGAACCATACAAAGGAAAAGGTATTCGCTTTGTCGGTGAGCAAATTCGTAGAAAAGCTGGTAAAACTGGCGGTAAGAAATAAATTCAATTAACAGATAATAATTAATAGAGAATAATTTTAATAAAAATCATTCAATACTATTAATTATTATCTGTTAATTATTAGTTGAACTCGTGGGTCGGTAATCCACAAAACATCCAAACATTACAATGGCTACGCAAAAAGATTCAAGAAGATTACGCATTAAGCATTCAATCAGAGCAAAGATTTCTGGGACTGCCGATAAGCCAAGATTGTCTGTGTTTCGTTCAAACACAGGTATATATGCTCAAATCGTTGATGACGTAAAAGGACATACATTAGCAGCAGCTTGCTCGAAAGAATTAGGACTTGCCAATGGAAACGTTGAAAGTGCAAAACAAGTAGGAGCAAAAATTGCTGAAAAAGCTTTGGCAGCAGGAGTCTCTGGCGTTGTTTTCGACCGTAACGGATATTTGTATCACGGACGTGTGAAAGCAGTTGCAGAAGGAGCAAGAGAAGGCGGGCTTAAATTCTAATGAATAAATTTGGGATATGAGTTAAGTATAGACTGTTTAATATTAGGTGTTTTATTTGAAGATACTTAATACTCAATACTCATATACTCAATACTATTTCCAAATCCACAAATTTTCAAATTAAGAGAAAATGTCACAAAATTTAATATCAAAACCAATTAAGGTTAACGAAGGCGAATTAAAGGAAAAAGTCGTTGCTATTAACCGTGTAGCAAAAGTTGTAAAAGGTGGACGTAGATTCTCCTTCTCAGCAATTGTTGTGGTTGGTGACGGAAATGGTGTTGTTGGTTTCGGTTTGGGTAAAGCAAACGAAGTAACAGATGCTATTGCAAAAGGAATCGAAGACGCTAAGAAAAACGTATTCGAGGTCGCTTTGTTAAAAAATTCAGTTCCTCACGAACAAATCGGTAAATATTCTGGTGGTTTCGTATTGTTGAAGCCTGCTGCTCCTGGAACGGGAGTAATTGCGGGTGGTGCAATGCGTGCTGTGTTAGAATCAGCGGGTGTTCACGACGTATTAGCAAAATCAAAAGGTTCTTCCAACCCACACAACGTGGTGAAGGCAACTGTTCAGGCTCTTGTAAACATGAGAAACCCACACACAGTAGCTTTCCAAAGAGGAGTATCATTAGCAAAAGTTTTCAACGGATAGTTTTTTAGTTGTGAGTTGTGAGTTGTGAGTTGTGAGTTGTAAAAAAGTTTTCAACTCATAACTAATAATTAATAACTGATAGTAAATAACTACTTGACTAATAAAAAAATGTCACAGGTAAAAATTACTCAGGTTAAGAGTACAATCAAACGTCCGAAAGTTCAAAAACTAACCATGCAAGCATTGGGTTTAGGCAAAATGAACAGAAGCGTAGTGAAAGATTTGAATCCAGCCATCGAAGGTATGATTCGTGCAGTCAATCACATGATTTTAGTCGAAAAAATCTAATTGTAATCCAAGGATTACATCAGCGAGTTACTTCACAGGGAAGTAGCGTTTAGCAAACTTTTTAACAATTTATTACAATGAATCTTTCTTCATTAAAGCCCGCACAAGGAGCTACGAAAACAAGAAAAAGGGTTGGTCGTGGTCAAGGTTCTGGAATCGGAGCTACCTCAGCTCGTGGTAACAACGGTGCTCAATCACGTTCAGGTTACTCTCGTAAAGCTGGTTTTGAAGGTGGTCAAATGCCACTTCAAAGACGTGTTCCTAAATTTGGTTTCAAAAATATCAATCGTGTTGAATACAAAGCTCTTAATCTTGATACCCTTCAAGCATTAGCTGATTCATTGAGTTTGACAGTTATCAACCATGATGTATTATACGCTCACGGTTTGGTTTCTAAGAACGACTTAGTGAAAATTTTATCACGTGGTGCTATAACATCAGCCTTGGAAGTAACCGTAAAAGGTTTCTCTGCCTCAGCAAAAGCGGCTATCGAAGCGGCTGGTGGTCAGGCAATTGTGGGATAAAAAAATGCATTTCCATCGGCACAATTTAGGTTGTGGTGATGGAAATTTTCAAATTAATCAGGATAGACAACAGAAATATTAGGTAATCGTGTGAAAACTGGCAACAGATTTGTAATTAGATGTTAAGTTAACCAAATTGATTTTCATATTCCTTCACGATTATTTAAACAGATAGCATGAACAAGTTTATTAACACTATCAAAAACATTTTCTCAATAGAGGAATTAAGAGGTAGAATTCTTAATACCCTGTTGTTTATTACCTTCTTCCGCTTAGGTTCATACATTGTATTGCCAGGGGTTGATGCCAATAAATTAGACTCGAAAGGGACAGAAGGTCTATTGGGCTTACTTAATATGTTCTCGGGTGGTGCATTCAATAATGCCTCCATCTTTGCATTAGGTATTATGCCTTATATCTCGGCATCCATTGCTATCCAGTTATTGACTATTGCTTTGCCTTATTTCCAAAAAATGCAAAAAGATGGTGAATCAGGACGTAAGAAGTTGAATCAAATTACTCGTGTATTGACGATTTTAGTTACCGCCGCACAAGCAACAGCGTATTTACAAACCACAATTCCAGCTGAAGCCATCATGGTAAGTGCTTGGTCTTTCCGTTTGTTTGCCGTCATTATTTTGATTGCAGGTACAATGTTTTGTATGTGGTTGGGAGAGAAAATTACAGATAAAGGAGTTGGTAACGGTATCTCAATGCTAATTATGATTGGTATCGTGTCTCGTCTTCCAAGTGCTATTATTGGTGAAGCTCAATCTCGTGGAATGTCAGGAGCTTTGTTGTTCGTGATTGAAATGGTTGCTCTTTTCTTTGTGGTGATGTTGGCAGTAGCCGTTACACAAGCCGTGAGACGTATTCCCGTTCAATATGCAAAGCAAGTAGTGGGTAATAGAGCATCATCAGTAAGTGGTGAGCGTCAGTATATTCCTATCAAATTGAATGCTTCGGGCGTTATGCCAATCATCTTTGCTCAGGCTTTGATGTTTGTTCCAGGCTTAGTGGCGGGTCAATTTGCGGATAAGAGTGAGTTTGCTTTATCAGTTCAACAAAATTTTGGCGACCCAGCGGCTTGGGGATATAATCTCTTGTTTGCAACCTTGATTATTATTTTTACCTTCTTTTACACAGCTATTTCAATCAACCCAACACAAATTTCTGATGATATGAAGCGTGGTGGTGGTTTTGTGCCAGGGGTGAAACCAGGAGAGGCAACATCAAGTTTCATTGCTGATATTTTAGATAGAATTACGTTGCCAGGAGCAATCATGTTAGCGATAATTGCGATTCTACCAGCCGTTGCTCGTTTATTCGGAATCACCAGTGGATTTGCTTCTTTCTTCGGAGGAACGTCATTATTGATTTTAGTAGGCGTTGTGTTGGATACTTTACAGCAAATTGAAAGTTATTTGTTGATGCGTAAATATGAAGGTTTGATGCAGTCGGGAAGAGTGACGGGTAGAACAGAAGCGACTGTTTAATTAGGGGTTAGGTTTTGGGGGTTTGGGATTAGTGTTTCATGCTTTTGAAAATTAAGGCTTTATCCAAAATTAATACTTTTATTAATAGTAGCTTCTAAATTGAAGACAGAAGAGTTGAAAGGACTCTATTCAAAAATGATTTTTTTAAAGACAAGTGCCGAGTTAGAGATAATTAGAACTAACGGAGTAATATTGGGACAAGTTCATGGTGAAGTAGCGAAAATTATCAAACCAGGCGTTACTACAAAGGAATTAGATAAAGTTGCCTTCGAATTTATAAAAGATAATAATGGTCATCCATCGTTTTTAAATTATAATGTAAGTGGTCATAAATTTCCAGCTTCACTTTGTATTTCTGTTAATGACATTGTTGTTCACGGAATACCCAGTAATTATCAGGTGAGAGATGGCGATATTATTTCGATAGATTGTGGTGTTTTCAAAAATGGTTTTCACGCAGATAGTGCTTACACCTATGCAGTCGGAAACGTAAATCCAGAAACGCAACGATTGATGAGAACTACCAAAGAATCTTTAATGCTTGCGATAGAGCAAACCGTTTTTGGCAAAAGAGTTGGAGATATTGGTTTCGCTATTCAGACTTACTGTGAGAAATTAGGATTTACGATTGTTAGAGAATTAGTGGGTCATGGCGTTGGGAAATCATTGCATGAAAAACCAGAAGTAGCTAATTACGGTAAAAGAGGAGATGGGGCAAAACTAAAAGAAAATATGGTTTTGGCGATTGAACCAATGGTAAATCAAGGAAAAAGAGCCATTCATCAAGAAAATGATAATTGGACAATCAGAACCCAAGATAGAAAGCCATCCGCCCACTTTGAACATACCGTTGCGGTGAAAAAGGGAACTGCCGATATTTTGACAACGTTTAAGTTTATTGAAGAAGCAATTAGTAAATCAGAATATTTAGTTAATATTTAATTATGGCAAAACAATCATCAATAGAGACCGATGGTGTAATTATCGAAGCCCTCTCAAACGCAATGTTTAGAGTAGAGTTAGAAAGTACCCATCAAGTAATTGCCCATATTTCGGGTAAGATGAGGATGAATTACATTAAAATCTTGCCAGGAGATAAGGTGAAATTAGAGATGTCGCCTTATGATTTGAGTAAAGGAAGAATAGTATATCGTTACAAGTAAAAAATAATTACGAAAATGAAAGTAAAAGCGTCTATCAAGAAGCGTAGTGCTGACTGTAAAGTTATTCGTCGTCACGGTAAACTTTACGTTATTAACAAAAAAAATCCAAAGTTCAAACAAAGACAAGGATGATAATTAGGCTTTGTGAAAAACCTAATTCTAAAAACTAAAAAGCTAAAAAAGTATGGCTCGTATTGCAGGGGTTGATATTCCCGATAAAAAAAGAGGCGAAATTGCTTTGACTTACATCTTCGGAATAGGTCGTAGCACTTCTCAGAAAATTTTAAAACAGGCTAACATTTCTCTCGATAAGAAAGCGGGTGAGTGGAACGACGAAGAAGCAAGTGCTATCCGTGCGATTATTGCTGGCGAAATCAAAACGGAAGGTCAACTTCGTTCTGAGGTTCAGTTAAATATCAAACGTTTGATGGACATTGGTTGCTATCGTGGGTTGCGTCACCGTAAAGGTCTTCCATTACGTGGTCAGAGAACTAAGAACAATTCTCGTACTCGTAAAGGAAAGCGTAAGACTATCGCTAACAAGAAAAAAGCTACTAAATAAAATTTAAGCTGAGATTGAGGATGTCGTGAGATTTCCCAATTCGTAAACATTCTAAGATGAGAGGATCATCACGCAGGGCGTGAGAGATGTACTCAAAACTGGAAGAAAACAAAACAAACAATGGCACAGGGTAAAAGAAAAGACAAAGCTAAAAAAAGAGTTGTTGTAGTTGAGCAATTAGGTCAAGTACACATCAAGGCTTCTTTCAACAATATCATTATCTCCATCACCAACAACCAAGGACAAGTAATCTCTTGGGCTTCGGCTGGTAAAATGGGCTTCAAAGGTTCAAAGAAAAACACTCCTTATGCCGCTCAAATGGCAGCTTCAAACTGTGCAGTGGTTGCAGTAGAGGCAGGGATGAAAAAAGCTGAAGTATTTGTAAAAGGTCCAGGTTCGGGTCGTGAGTCGGCAATCAGAACTATCTCCAATTCAGGTATCGAAGTATTATCCATCAAAGATATTACGCCAATCCCTCACAACGGGTGTCGTCCTCCAAAACGTCGTAGAGTATAATTTGGGGATTAGTAGTTATTAGTTAATAGAAATTAGTTATTAAGATGAATTGCATAATTATTTATGCAATCTTGACTGATAAAGAGTAACTAAAAACAAATAACAATTTCTAAAATCAAAAATATAGCGAAGGGTAATTAGTAATTATTATCCTTTGTTTCTTTATGTTTCATCCTTAATTACTTCATTAGCTACAAGAGGGCTATTGACTCAATTTTATTTTATAATGGCAAGATACACAGGTCCAAAATCAAAAATTTCTCGTCGTTTCGGCGAGGCAATCTTAGGTCCATGCAAAGCGTTAGCACGCAAAAACTACGGTCCAGGTCAGCACGGTAAAGGTAAGCGTGGTAAGGTTTCAGAATATTCTTTGCAACTGAAAGAAAAACAAAAAGTGAAATACACTTATGGTATTCTTGAAAAGCAATTTGAAAACTTATTCCATAAAGCGGCAGTAAGAGAAGGTATCAAAGGTGAGAACCTTTTGAAACTTTGTGAAGCACGTCTGGATAACACCGTTTATCGTTTAGGAATTGCTCCAACACGTCGTGCGGCACGTCAATTAACAATCCACAAGCACATTATGGTTGATGGTGAATTAGTAAACATCCCTTCATATTCATTAAAGCCAGGTCAGTTGGTATCTGTTCGTGAGAAATCGAAGTCTCTTGAAGTAGTTTCAGATTCATTGGCAGGCAAAGCGGGGAAACGTTTTAACTGGTTGGAGTGGGATGCCGCTTCAATGACTGGTAAATTTGTTTCTTATCCAGAGCGTTCAGATATTCCTGAGAACTTTAATGAGCAGGCAATCGTTGAACTTTACTCGAAGTAATCATATTGTATGTATCAAGTATCAGATATTAAGTGTTAAGATTTTCTTGGGGCTTCGTATTTGATACTTTATACCAACAAATAAACTTTGGTCTTTAATATTAAGTGTTATTGATAAGTTTGATTTTCTCTTACTCAATACCTAATACTCAATACTTAACACTCCAAAACGGGAACTAAAATTTTTTAAAACTCGTAATATAAGCGAATAGTTTATGATTATCAAGTTTTTTAATAAATTTTTCATTTAAAATTGCATATTCCCCAAGTTTGTTTGTAAATTGCAAGTCGATTACTCCATTCTTATATATTCCAAGGTAAATTACGCTACGAAATATGTCAATATTAGCATTCCAAATGCCCGACAAAGTTGTCATGGAAAAAGCCGACGACTTTCACGGGTTATTTGAGTTTAAGCCACTCGAAAAAGGCTATGGCGTTACAATCGGTAATGCACTTCGTAGAATCTTATTGTCTTCATTGGAAGGCTACGCCGTAACGAGCGTAAAGGTTGCAGGAGTACAGCACGAATTTTCACCCATCGAAGGTGTGATTGAGGACATGACTGAGATTATCTTGAACTTGAAAAAAGTTCGTTTTAAGAAAACTCAGGAAATCCTTGAAAACAAAATCACCGTAAGAGTAAAAGGACAATCCACTCTGAAAGCTGGCGATATTTCTAAATTCACCAATTACTTTGAAGTCTTGAATCCAGATTTAGTTATCTGTACTTTGGACGAATCTAAGGAATTTGAGATGGAAATTATTGTTGAGAAAGGACGTGGTTATGTACCTTCTGACGAGTCGAGAAACTCAGAACCTCCTTTCGGACACATTCCGATTGACTCTATTTTTACGCCCATCAAGAACGTAAAATTTAGTATTGAGAATACCCGTGTAGAACAAAAAACGGATTACGAAAAATTGGTACTTGACATCGAAACTGATGGTTCGATTCACCCAGAAGATGCTTTGAAAGGAGCGGCGTATATCTTGATTCAACACTTTATGTTGTTCTCTGACCAAACAATGACTTTCGAGTCGATGAAGGCAGAAGAGGATAATGTAGTGGATGAGGAAATGTTGCACATGAGAAAGTTGTTGAAAACGTCATTGGCAGATTTAGATTTGTCGGTACGTGCCTATAACTGTTTGAAGTCGGCTGATGTGAAAACATTGGGTGATTTAGCAAGATTAGAAATTTCTGACATGATGAAATTCCGTAACTTCGGTAAGAAATCATTGACTGAATTAGAGCAATTAATTGAAGAAAAAGGTCTTCACTTTGGTATGGAGGTAACTCGCTACCGTTTGGACGAAGATTGATTTTGATTTCTGATTTGGGAGTTTAGACTGCGGATTTATTTTGTCCACGTCTATACTCCCAAATTTTTTTATGTAAAACTAAACGCAGTAATAGGTGAGTTGATGTGAATTAACTTAACCGCAATGATAGGCAGTTTTTCGTTGGAAGGATTTGCTGGTCATTTCAAACTTACTCAAATACAATGAGACACGGTAAAAAAAACAACCATTTAGGTAGAACGGCTCCTCACAGAGCAGCAATGTTGTCGAACATGGCAACTTCATTGATTCTTCACAAAAGAATCGAAACGACTTTGGCAAAGGCTAAGGAATTGAGAAAATACGTTGAGCCGATGATTACAAGATCAAAGACTGACGATACAAACAACCGTCGTGTTGTGTTCTCTTATTTGCAAAGCAAAGAGGCTATCAAAGAACTTTTTGGAATTGTTGCTGAGAAAGTAGCAAGTCGTCCAGGAGGTTATACAAGAATTATCAAATTGGGTAATCGTCTTGGTGATAATGCTTCAATGTGTATGATGGAATTGGTTGATTTCAACGAAACGATGTTGGCTGCTGCTACTGAAACCGCTACTAAGACTCGTCGTAGTCGTAGAGGTGGTGCTAAGAAAGAAGGTAGTGATGCAGTGGTTGAAGCGGTTGCTCCAGTGGCTGTGGCAATAGAAGAGCCTTCGGCAGAAGTTGTAGAAGAAACTCCTTCGGCAACAGTTGTAGAAGATGAAACACCAGCGGCTGATTCCTCAGCGGCAGAAACTTCTTCGGAAGAAGAAAAAAAATAGAGTAATTTCAGTTAGTTGAAATATAGATTTTATAAAAGGGCTTCGACTTCGGTTGAAGCCCTTTTTTTTGTGGGATTTGTGGGTAAGTTGCAATTGATTACTTTTTTAATTTAAATCAAAAAAGAGGGGAAAATACTAAAAAAGTGGTTTAAAACGCCAGTTTCGAACCACTTTTAAGGTTTCAAGTTCAAGTTTATCTTATTTATCACTCCCTTATTTCAAGAACATAAACCTTTTGCTTTCCAAAATTAATAATTAAGTATTTTTCCCTCAACAAAACAAAATCCAACGCCTTATTTGGGTCAGTTACTTTTTGTTTGTTGATACTCACGGCATTGGCTTGAATTGCTTTACGAGTATCTCCTTTTGATTTGAAAATTAGGGGTTCACCCAAAGAATCAACTACTAAAATTGCCAATAAATCTGTAACATTTGCACAATCAGCGTAATCCTCTTTTTTGATAGAAATTCTATCTAATACTTCAATAACGGTATTTTCTACTTGTTCAAAAGTTTCCATTACATATTTATCAAATAATAATTCCGAAGCCTGTTTTACGATTTCAAAGTTTTTTTCTGAATGTACTCTGCTCGTTACATCCTTTGCCAAAGCCTTTTGCATGATGCGTAGATGCGGTGCTTCGGCGTGTTGGGCTTCCAAAGATTCTATTTCCATTTGATTATACAAACTAAAAACTCTCAATAATCTCGGACATTCCACATCGGCAGTATTTAGCCAAAATTGATAAAACTGATAGGGTGTTGTCATTTCAGGGTCAAGCCAAACATTCCCTACCTCTGATTTACCAAATTTTGTCCCGTCTGCCTTCGTAACCAAGGGCGTTGTGAGGGCGAAGGCACGGTGTTCGATTTCTTCTGAACCACCCTCCTTGCGTCTGATAATTTCTGTCCCCGTTGTGATATTTCCCCATTGGTCCGAACCGCCCATTTGCAAACGGACATTCTTGTTTTTGTATAACCAATAGAAATCGTAACCTTGCAATAATTGGTACGAAAATTCAGTAAAAGAAATACCCGTTTCCAAACGCTTTTTTACCGAATCTTTCGACATCATGTAATTGACAGACAAGTGTTTACCCGCTTCTCGAAGAAAACCTAAGAAGGAGAAATCTTTGAACCAATCGTAATTATTGACCATTTCGGCAGAATTTTCCCCCGAATTGAAATCTAAGAATTTTTCTAATTGTTTTTTAATAGATTCTTGGTTAAAACGGAGGGTTTCTTCCGATAAAAACTCTCTTTCGGCTGCCTTCCCCGATGGATCTCCAATCATGCCCGTAGCTCCGCCCACAAGAGCAAAAGGCTTGTGTCCGCACAATTGGAGGTGTTTTAACAACATGATGGTCGCCAAATTACCGATGTGTAAAGAGGCTGCTGTGGGGTCGAAACCGATGTAAGCTGCCGTCATTTCCTTACTTAATTGCTCTTCAGTGCCTGGCATCATATCGTGGAGCATTCCACGCCAACGGAGTTCTTCTATAAAATTTGCTTGCATATTTTTCAGTGAATAGTCGGGCGGCGAACCGCAATCAGTAAAAGTAGGGTGGCGAACCGCTATCAGTTATGCAACCAATAACATCAACGCTTCTGAAAATGATTTATGTTTTAAAATACAAAGTTACTGTTTGAGATTTGATATTGAAAGAAGGATTGACGTAATCGTAAAAATAAGAGATTGTTGATGGTTAAATGTTACTATTTCAGTAGTAAATCGCTTAATTTGTATTTGAAGAATCCGTAAAAATCAGGCTAATCTGCCAAATCATCGGTTTATTCAATATTTTATAATTCGTAACTATTTCAAATGTCCTCACATCATATCGTCAGAGATGCCCAAGAACCTGCCCTCATCATTGCTAATGGGGAGGCTTGTAGTTTTGAATTATTGGGTGAATTGTTGGAATGGTCGCCACTGGTGATTGTTTTGGATTCTGCTATTAATCGAGTTTTGGAATTGGGGATAAAAGTAGATGTGCTTTTAGGAGATTTTGACCGAGGTTTTGATGCTGAAAAGATTCGGCAAGAACAATATCCGATTGATATTATTTATGCTCCCGACCAAAACAAAACCGACCTCGAAAAAGCCTACGATTATTTAATTGGCAGAGAATTTCCCGCCGTGAATGTGGTGTGGGCAACGGGCAGGAGAGCCGACCATACTATCACTAATATTACGAGTGTGGTTAGATTCAGAGAACAACTAAAAATCGTGATTTTGGATGATTATTCTAAGGTATTTTTATTACCTCGAACTTACGAAAAATGGTATCCCGCAGGTACGCCAATTTCGCTGATACCAGTAGGACAAGTCGATGGAATAAGCACCAATAATTTAAAGTATTCGCTTGATAATGATAGCCTTATGATGGGTTATCGTTCGGGAAGTAGTAATGAAGCATTGGAAGATGGCATTGTTTCAATTAGTCATTCATCGGGTGATTTATTGTTGATGGAGTGTTGGGATTGATGTTTTTCAAGGAAGTTTTCGTTCAAAATGAAGGCTTCCTTTTAGTGCTCATTTAATATGGTAAATGATTTTAATAATTATTAATCTGCCCTCTTTCTTGCATTTAAAATATATTTTTTGAATATTTGCGTAATCACTTACGTTATTGTTTACTAAAATAATTGTCTTTTCTAAAAAATGGATTTAATCTCGGAATTGGGGGCATTAGCCTTTGGCAGTCGGATGAAACGCATGAGTGAAAATATCATGCGGGGTGGGGAAGAGGTGTATCGTTTTTATGGCGTTGATTTTGAACCCAAATGGTTTCCGTTATTTTATTATTTGACCCAAAAAGGCGAAGCTGGAATTATGGAAATAGCGGATAGTCTGAATGTTACGCATCCCGCCGTGATTCAGACGGCAAAGGAATTAGAGAAAAAGGGCTTGATTATTTCTAAAAAATCTGCTGAAGATGCCCGAAAACGAAATCTGAAAATTTCCAAAAAAGGTAAAAATCTTTTACCTAAACTGAAAATTATTTGGGGAGGAATCAAGGATATGAATGCCCACATTATAGAGACTCGGGAACACGACATTTTGATTGCCCTCAAAGAAATTGAAGACGCTTGGGCGGGAAAAAGCTACGTTGAACAATATAAAGAATTTCATAAACTCCAATGATTAAACCTATGATAAAAATACAACCCTTTGAAAATCAAGATACTGACCAAATTATCGACTTGATTTTAAATATACAACAAAACGAGTTTCAAGTTCCAATAACCATCAATGAACAACAGGATTTATTGAATATTTCTACTTTTTATCAACAACGAAATGGTAATTTTTGGATAGCAAAATCAGAAGGTGAAGTAGTTGGGACGATTGCCTTGATTGACTGTGGCGAAAACATTGGAACAATTCGGAAGATGTTCGTCAAAAAGGAATTTAGAGGGAAAGACTTTAGCATTGCTCAAATGCTGTTGGATTTATTATTGGGCGTTGCAGCAGAAGCCGAAATGACTAATATTTACCTCGGAACGATAGAACGACTACAAGCCGCCATTAGGTTTTATGAACGCAATGGATTTACCTTAATTGCCAAAGAAAATCTGCCTTCGGTATTCCCGATTATGGCAGTTGATACACACTTTTTTGAAAAGAAAATACAGTAATATCATGGGAAAAAAATTACAAATCATTGAATATCAGCCACTTTACAAAGAAGATTTTAAAAGAATTAATGTAGAATGGATTGCAAAATTCTTTGTCGTTGAACCGCAGGATTTAGTGCAATTAGATAATCCTGAAAGCATTATTGAGGAAGGTGGGCAGATATATTTTGCTAAATTAGGCGATGAAATTGTAGGAACAGCTGCTCTCATACACGATGGAAATGATGAATATGAACTTGCTAAAATGGGTGTTTCTCCATCTGCTCAGGGCTTGGGATTAGGCAAAAAACTGTGTATAATCGCCATTGAAGAAGCCAAAAAACGGAAGGCAAAATCGCTTTATTTACGTTCAAATCGTTCACTTGTTCCTGCCATTTCAATGTATTTAAGCGTTGGATTTGTGGAAGTACCCTTGGATGCCTCCCATTATAAAAGAGCCAATATTAAAATGGATTACCCATTATGATGATAAAAATTATCACGCAAGAATCTGAAATTCGAGCCTATTATGACTTACTCATAAAAGCAATAACTGATGAACCACAGTTTTTTAGAATTTCACCTTCTGATATGGAAGGCGAAGTTTTTCCTACGCAAGATAATTTTGAGAATTTCACTTTGGGGGCTTTTGATGATGAAGGAGAATTGGTGGGAACTGTTGCATTTAAAAGAGATAATTTTTTAAAACTTCGTCATAAAGGCTTAATTTTCAGGATGTATGTTTCTGAAAAAGCTAAAGGTTTTGGAATTGGGCGAAAGTTATTACAGGAGTTGATTGAAAGAGCAAAGCAAGGTGAAGGCTTACGACAAATTTATTTAACGGTAGTTTCCAGTAATCAAAGAGCCATCAATTTGTATCTTTCGGAAGGTTTTGAATTATATAGTCGAGAAAAAAGAAGTATCAAAATGGCTGAAAATGAGTTTGTGGATGAAGATTCTATGATTTTGTATGTGTAAATTCAAATTATGAAAGCTAAACTTCAATTACGTTTTAGTCGAAAAGTTGCGGAAGTCGTCCTTCAAAAGGACGACTTCCATTTATCTATAGATGAACTAATAAAAAAAATTGCACATCTCCAAGATTCTGCCGACCGTAGATATTTTCCAGATGGCATTTTTGAGTCGTATCGGAGTAATAAATTTTGGCGGTATCATCGTCCAGATACCAATGTATTTTTTACGGCAATTACGGTTTTTACCTTGAATAATATTAAAGAAAAGCTATTGCCCGAATCTCAAAAATTGGTCGAGCAAATAACGGATAAGGCTGTTCGTTGTTACAGTTTATTCAAAAATAAAGATGGCTTAAATACCTATAATTTCTTCCAAACCAATCCTTCAAAGTATTTCCTCCACGGTAATATTTTACATCGTTTCAAGTATTTCAAAATCCCCGACGATATTGATGATACAGCGATGATTTATTTGACCAAACGCCACTCGCAAGAAGAAGTTAAGTGGTTGAAAAATAAATTGATACAACATTCAAATGGGTATCACAAAACAATAAAAAATACTTTCCCAAAATACAAAAATTTGAAAGCCTATTCTACCTGGTTTGGCAAAAATATGTACATTGAATTTGATGTTTGTGCCTTGTCAAACATGATTTATTGTCTGTTGGACTATGGTTTGGAATTGGATGAACACGGGCAAGATTCAGTAACATATATTCAGCAAGTAATTCTATCAAATCAGTACATTGACCATCCATTTAGAGTGGCTCATCAATACGCCCGAACGCCCTTGATTATGTATCACGTGATGCGATTGATGAACAAATTTCATATTCCAGCATTAGAGACTTGTCGGGAGAAATTGGAGAATGATATTTTGTATTATTTAAAGAAAGATGGGGTAGGATTTATAGATAGAATTCTATTAGAAATAAGTCTAAAAAACAAAAACGTCTTGGAGCAGTTCCACTGGGGGTTAAACCTCCACGATGTTGATGTAAATTATCCTTTTTTCATTGCAGGATTCTTAACTGCCTACGAAAATCCTTTGCTTTATAAATTATCATCCTCTCCACTTTTTCATATTCAATGGACTTGTGTGGCACATTGTTTGGCTTTGTTGGCGGAGAGAATGGCTATTTCAAAAACATAGACCTCGCTTCTTTCCCCAAAACACTTACACTACAACTATCTCCCAAAACTATATTTTTAGCTTGAACTGTAGAATAGTTTATGGCTAATGAAGAGAACTTAATTAAGTCCAAATTGAGTTGTTCAACATCACTTTTGTCAATTTTAAGCACTAAATTTTCTTTTCCTTTTATATCAACTTTGTTGAATTGGCATTTGTAAAAATTTAATATGGTATTTTTTTGAAAAGTAGCCATAAAATTTCCTGATTGGAACGTGCTATCCACATCAATACTTGCATAATCTTCTCTTTCACCGTAAACTACAAGTTCTCTTTTTATAGAAGTAGATTTTTTCTGTATAAAATTCATTTCGGGAAAAATAGGTAAGAAAATAATTACTTCCCCCAATTTTGTAATGTCTAAATTTAGGCTGTCACTTTTATAAACGGTTGTTAAAGAATCTTTGTAAAGTCTATCTACTAAAATCTCAAATTTGTTGCCATGCTTGAACGTAACATTTTTGGTGTATTCCAGATTCAAATATTTTACCGTTTTCAAGCCAATAGTTACTTCATTCGAAACTGGATTTTTTAGGGCTTCCAAATACGCCCCACGCAGGATAAAAGTATGGGTAATTATCCCCAAAATAAGACAAATCCCTGAGCCAATTAATAATTTATTTGATGTTTTCATGATTGCTATTGTTTATCGTTTTTGGGGGTGAGATAATTATTGAATCTGTCTTTAAGCTCCTCAAAATCAATTTCTAAGAGTTGAATATTTCTGAAAAAAGGCGGTAAATCATTCTGTAAAAAATCTTCTTTTTTAAAGGTTTTTACTTTGATTTCTGCCTCATCGGCTACAAAATATCCCATGCCTCTTTTGGTAAAAATGATGTCTTTTTGTTGTAAAAATTCCATCGTCCGCATCACTGTATTGGGGTTTACTTCCAACTGTACAGCCAACTCTCGGACGGACGGAATTTTATCGCCCACTGCCCATTCTCGCAGTAGGATACGCTCGCAAATAAACTCAGCTATTTGGAGGTATATCGCTTTGTTGTCTCTAAATTCCATCGTTTTAAATTTGTTTTTCTCTTAATTTGAAATAGGCAATTATCAATAAAAGTGGCGTAAGAACATATTTTAATCCGAACATTACGTAACCATTTAACATATCTTTGGTAGGTTTTATTTGGAAATAGTGCGTTCCACCTAATTTATTACTAAAATCGTCCAAAAGTAGTTTTTGTATCAATAAGATGAATAGAGATATTACTAAAATTATAGCAAATCCCGCAAAACCAGTTTTGATATAAGACCATCGCATAAATGCAATTGAACCTAACATCATAAACGCTTGTACCCCTAACCAAGCGGGAATCATAAAATTAAGTCTGGCATCATCGCTTTTTAAATACCCTAATAACATTTTATTAGGTATCAATCCAGTTTTATCCTTCAAATCATTCACAATTCCGTTACCAATTGATACAAAGGAATAATCAATTATTAGAAAGAGTGTAAAAAAAGCAATTGGAAATGCAACAAAAATATAGAGTACAGCACTCAGTTGTTTTTCAAAGTGGGATGCTGGTACTAACATAAAACTGGTCGTACTGTTTTTATCTGATAAATCCCTAAAAATATAATTTGTAAAAAACGAACCTGCCAGAAAGAAAATAAAATAGAAGATTGCTGTTCTACCTCCTAAATTGATTAGGGTTCCGTGTTCCCAATTGATATTTAAAGAATAAAAAAAGATTCCTAAACCCAAAAGGGTAATCAAAGCCATAAAAAGTAATTTGCGGTTTTCTACCCATTGTCTTTTTACGAGGAGGGCGAAGCGGTGGTAATTAAAAAAGTTGTTCATAATCTTAATGATTGAATGATAGAGTGAGTGAATGATTGAATATTTTGCTACGAAAAAATAGCCTTTATCTTCTCTGGATTCGTCAAAGTTGCGTTAAAAAGCAATTCTAAATCCGTCTTAGATTGCTCATGAGCAAGGTTTTGACTTACTACTGAAAAACCTTTTAATGAATGTTCTGAATACAAAACGGACTCGTGATTACTTACGGTGGAAACATTTTTGAAACACAATTTTTCAGAAATTTTTTCCGTATTGGCGTGTAGTAGAACTTCCGAGTTATCCAAAATAATAATCGGGTCAATCAGCGAATCCAAATCTCTGACTTGATGGGTTGAGATAATAATGATGCGTTCATCGGTGGCAACGGAGGCAATAATTTTCCTGAACTGACTTTTGGAAGGAATATCCAAACCATTGGTGGGTTCGTCCATCAACAACACTTTTGTATTGGTCGAAAGAGCAAAACCGATTAATGCCTTTTTCTTTTGTCCCAAAGAAAGTTCGGTAAACTTCTCATTATCAGATAATTGAAATTCTTGAAGATATTCCGAAAACTGTTTTCTGGAAAAATTTGGGTAGAAAGGGGCGTAAGTATTCACAAACTCCCGAATCTTGACGGGTGGCGTATGAAATTCCTCGGGCAGAAAATAAAGCTCTTGCAGGAAAGAGGGGAGGCGGTCTTGTGCCATGTAGCCGTTTACTTCGCAAGTGCCAGCCGTTGGAAAAAGCAATCCCGCAATGCTGCGGAGGAGACTTGATTTTCCCGCTCCATTTTTGCCCAAAAGTCCATACACATTCCCTGCGGAGAGCGTCAGATTGAGGTTTCGGAAGACTTCCTTCCGTTTTCCGTAATTAAAAGAGAGGTTATTAATTTGTATCATATTTTCGATGCGACCGTTGCACGGTTTGAATGAATATTGTTTTAGTGTATTAGATTAATAGTACACTACAAATATAGGGAACTTGTTTTTATATTCCCAAATATTTTTTGATTTATTTTTAACAAATTATTTTTAGTATCTTTCCTTATATTCTTTTCCCACTCCTCAATTGATTTCATTATAGATTTTCCTCTAAGAATCTGCGATGCCTTTTCCTTTAAATTCATTTTCTGACTAAATTATTGAAAATACAATCATTCAAAAACATGAAAAAAATTATTTTTACTTCCCTGATTATCCTACATGGATTAATGATTTCTGGGCAAAGTACCCAAGCCCCAGCGTTTCCCCTCATCACCCATGACCCTTATTTCAGTATTTGGTCAACTACCGATAAATTGACTGATTCGCCCACCAAGCACTGGACGGGGGCGGAACATTCGATGATGGGAATATTGAAAGTGGATGATAAAATGTACCGTTTTATGGGTAGTAAGGGCATTACCTACCAAGATATTTTACCAGCGGGGGATGTTGAAAATTATATTGCAAAATACACCGAAATCGCTCCCGCAGACGGTTGGATGAAAGCTGATTTTGAGGATAGTGAATGGAAAAACGGAATTGCCCCTTTTGGCACTAATAGAACCGCCAAAACTTCTTGGAAAAGTAGGGATATATGGATGCGTAGGGCGTTTACTTTAACGCAAAATTATAAAGAACCCATCTTGAAACTCCTCCACGATGATGTTGTGAAGGTATATCTCAACGGTGATTTAATTTACGATGCGGGTTGTTGTGCGGGAAAATATCTTTATTTACCAACAACTATCCTTAGCCGCCAAAGAATATCCCATCATAATCAAAAAATGTGAGGCAGTTAATCGCATGATTTATAACGATGCCTTGAAAGCGGGAGGCGAAAAATACGCCAAACTGTGCGAATTGGGGTATCGCCAAGCCATCGCTGCTCACAAATTAGTGAAGAGTCCAGAGGGTGAAATTTTGTTTTTATCCAAAGAAAACTTCAGTAACGGTTCTATCAATACCGTTGATGTAACGTACCCGTCTGCCCCCTTATTTTTAGCTTATAATCCTGATTTATTGAAGGGAATGTTGAACGGAATTTTCTATTATAGTGAAAGCGGAAAGTGGACAAAACCCTTCGCTGCCCACGATTTGGGGACATATCCACTCGCCAACGGACAAACTTACGGTGAAGATATGCCCGTGGAAGAATGTGGAAATATGCTTGCTTTGGTTGCTGCCATTGCGAAAGTGGAAGGCAACGCAAATTATGCCAAAAAACATTGGAAAACGATGTCAATTTGGGCAGATTATTTGAGCAAAGAAGGGCTTGATCCAAGTCTGCAATTATGCACCGATGATTTTGCGGGACACCTCGCTCGTAATGCCAATTTATCCATCAAAGCCATTGTGGCTTTGGGTGGATACGTGCAGATAGCGGATCAGTTGGGCGAAAAAGAAACAGCGGATAAATACCGAATTTTGACGAAAGATATGGTGAAAAAATGGATGGAAATGGCAGCCGATGGTGACCATTATTCATTAACGTTTAACGATAAAAATACGTGGAGTCAAAAATATAATATGGTGTGGGATAAACTATTACGAATGAATTTATTTCTGCAGAGCGTTTATGAAAAAGAGGTAAAATATTACCTGACCAAACAAAATGAATTCGGTTTGCCATTGGATAGTAGAAAAACCTATACTAAATCTGATTGGGTGATTTGGACATCAGTTTTAGCAAATAATAAGGCAGATTTCAACGCCCTCGCTGACCCCATGTATAGATACGCCACGCAAACAAGCACCCGTGTACCCCTCAGCGATTGGCACGAAACCACTAACGGCAGAATGGTCGGTTTTCAGGCTCGGAGTGTGGTGGGAGGATATTATATGAAAGTATTGGAAGGAAAGTTAAAGAAATAATTAAGATTGAAATGGGCATTTCAATATGTTCGTCAAATAGAAATAGTCAGGCTCAATAATCTAACTAATTTTTCACCAACGATTTATGTTTAAAAATAGAATAGCAAATCCTGTTACATTTTTAAATATTGGGTTTGATTAAGGAAGTCTTCACTCAAAGCGAAGGCTTCCTTCTTATCCATTAAATATGACGAACAAATTGGCATTTATAACCTAATAAAACTGCAAATTTAAGCTAATGCTACTCAGAGCAAGTGATAATAACCGTAGGAAAATTACCGCTTCTATTATTGTACATAGACGATAAAATCATTGCTTAACTCCCCAAGATAATGAAAAGAACACTCTTCATATTCACTCTCCTCATTTGTCTAAATATTCAGGCTCAAAAATTGACCTCAATTGTGCCTGTGCAGTATTCTGCCGTGAAAATTACGGATGATTTTTGGAAACCCAAAATGCAAAAAGTGGCTACTGCAACGCTCCAAGCCTGTATTTTACAAACGGAAACGAAAACTGCCCGCATCAGAAATTTTGAAAAAGTGGCTCGCAGAAAAGGCGAAAAACACGAAGGAATATATTATGATGATTCGGATGTCTATAAAGCCATTGAAGCCATTGCTTATTCCCTGAAAAATCAGCCCGATGCTCAATTGGAAAAAACCGCCGATGATTGGATTGATAAAATTGCCGCTGCCCAAGAACCCGATGGCTATCTGAATACCTATTATTCATTAATGGGCTTGCAAAACCGTTGGTCAGATATGGAAAAGCACGAAGATTATTGTGCGGGGCATTTGTTTGAAGCCGCCACTGCCTATTTTAACACCACGGGCAAACGAAAATTATTGGACGTTTCCATCCGTTTTGCCAACCATATTGACACCACTTTTCGCCTTGCCAATCGTCATTGGGTGTCTGGACATCAAGAAATTGAACTGGCTTTGGTGAAATTATACCGAGCCACTTTCAACGAAAAATACCTAAAATTAGCCAATTGGTATTTGAATGAAAGGGGTAAAGGATACGGCAAAGGCGTTATTTGGGACAAATGGAAAGACCCCGCCTATTGTCAGGATGCCGTTCCCGTTAAAGACCAAAAGGAAATTACGGGTCATGCCGTGCGAGCCATGTACATGTACACGGGTGCGGCGGATGTGGCAGTACAAACGGGCGATACGGGTTATATGAACGCCATGAAAACCGTTTGGGAGGATGTGGTTCATCGAAATATGTACGTTACGGGGGGCATTGGTTCGTCGGGAAGTAATGAAGGTTTTAGTCAGGATTATGATTTGCCCAACGAAAATGCGTATTGCGAAACCTGTGCCTCGGTGGGAATGGTTTTCTGGAATCAGCGGATGAATACCCTCACGGGCGAGAGCAAATACATTGATATTTTGGAAAGAAGTCTGTATAATGGTGCTTTGGATGGGCTTTCATTGAGTGGCGACCGATTTTTTTACGGAAATCCGTTGGCTTCAAAAGGCAATCATAAACGTCAGGAATGGTTTGGAACGGCTTGTTGTCCTTCCAATATTGCTCGATTGGTGGCTTCGGTGGGTGATTTTATTTATGCCAAATCGGATGATGCTGTTTGGGTAAATCTGTTCGTGGGCAGTGAAACCAATATTACGCTGGACGGTAAAGAAATTTCGCTGGCGGTGGACACAAAATATCCTTTGCAGGGCGGTGTAAAAATTGCGTTGAATCCTAAAAAATCTGCCGCTTTCAAGGTAAATATTCGTATTCCAAATTGGGTAAGGAATGAAAATTTTGCGGGGGATTTATACCGTTATCAACCTTATGCGGTGAATAGTTTAATAATTTCCATTAATGGTAAACCTACTAATTATCGTACTGAAAAAGGCTACGCAGTTTTGGAAAAAACGTGGACTATGAGCGATGAAATCAGCTTTAATTTACCGATGAATGTTCGCAAAATTGTAGCCAGAAACGAAGTAAAGCAAGATATTGACAAAATAGCTTTGGAACGAGGACCACTTGTATATTGCGTTGAAGGGGCTGATAATAATGGAGAAGTCAGCGGTTTTATCCTTCCCGAAAACGCCCAATTTACCGAAAAACCTAACAATATTTTAACCGAATCCATCATTTCTTTACAAACAAAAGCGTTATTCTTTGAGCCAAGTATGGATGGTAAAAAGATACAAACTGCCTCTAAAACCATAACCGCCATTCCGTATTATGTGTGGTGCAATCGGGGTAGTAATGCCATGCAAGTTTGGCTGTCGCAAAAGATAAAAACAGTTCAGTTGAATGAATAGACTTCAAAATAGTTATTCTATTTTTTTTGGAAAATTTTGCTGAAATCGTTTTTACGGATGCTAAAAAATATTTTCCTTACCTTTGTAAATCATTCACAACAAACAAAATTACCCTTGAAAAAATTATTATTACTAATTCTTGTAAGTCTATATTGTTCGGTAAATTCTAAAGGTCAGGCAACGGCGACTGACAATGATAAAAAATTTCAATTTCACATCAAAAAAGCCGTTGGTAAAATGATTTTAGATGGAAAATTAGATGAAGCCGATTGGAAAAGTGCTGAGGTCGCTACTAATTTCCTCCAAAGCCTTCCTTATGATACTTCTCTTGCCATCAATCAGACGGAAGCTCGTATGACTTTTGATGACAATTACTTGTATATCAGTGGTGTATGCACGCAATCACGTAAGTATGTGGTGGTGTCTTTGAAACGAGATTATCAAGGCGGAACAACCGATATTTTTGGCGTAAATTTGGATTCATTCAAAGATAAACTTAATGCTTTCAATTTTACGATAAGTCCTTTGGGTGTTCAGCGGGACGCTTTGGTCTCGAATGGCAGCGATGTTTCAACCGATTGGGACAATAAATGGTACTCAAAAGTCACCAATTATGACGATCATTGGGTGGTGGAAATGGCAATTCCTTTCAAAACTATTCGCTATAAAGTTAATGAAAATGCTAATGAATGGTTAGTAAATTTTGTCCGTTTCGACCAAAGCCAAAAACTTTCTGAACGCTCCACGTGGGCGGGTTTGCCGAGATTTGTCAATGGCAATAACCTTAATTTTTCGGGTACCATGATTTGGGATAATCCTCCCCCAAAACCTGGGGCGAATATCTCTTTAATTCCCTATCTCTTGGGCAGTTTTGACCAAGACTTTCAGAACAAAAAAGCCCTTAATACGAACCATAACGTAGGTTTTGATGCTAAAATAGCCGTTACTCCCTCTTTAAATTTAGACGTAACCGTAAATCCCGATTTTGCCCAAGTGGAAGTGGATCAACAGGTACAAAACTTAAGCCGTTTTGAGGTTTCTTTTCCAGAAAAAAGGCAATTTTTTATCGAAAATGCTGACCTTTTTGGTTCTTTCGGCACGGATAATATTACTCCTTTTTTCTCTCGCAGAATAGGTTTGGCTTATAACTCAAAAACACAAGAGAACGAGCGTGTTCCAATTCTGTTTGGAACTCGATTAAGTGGACGTTTGAACAAAGATTGGCGGATTGGTTTTCTCACGATGCAGACGGGTTCAAAGGAATCTTTCAACTTGCCCAGTGCCAATTATTTGATGACCGCCGTGCAGAGAAGAGTGTTCAGTCGCTCGAATATCGGCTTTGTTTTTACCAATAAACAAAATTGGAATTATGATACCCTCAACCGTGAAAATGCAGGCATAAATGCTAACGGTTATACCCGAATTGTGGGCTTAGACTATAACCTAAATTCAGCCGATGGCAAGTGGACGGGAAAGTTTTTTTACCATCGTGCTATTACTCCAAAAACCCAAGACGGACAATATGCGGGTTCGGCAATTATTAATTATGAATCACAGAAATGGAGTGTTACACAGGGCTATGAAATTGTAGGGAAAGGTTACTCAATTGCAAATCAAACGGGATATGTTAATCGAGATAATTATTACCGAACGGAACCCAATGTTGCGTATAAATTTTATCCTAAGTCCAAATTAATCAACACTATACGCATTGGAATGGATGGGGATTTTTATTGGAGAATTAATGATAATCAGCCTTTGGACTGGGATTTTTCACCCGTATTTTTGGGGATAAATTTTCAGAGTTCTGCAAGTATTCGAATAACCCCAGTTCGTTGGAATTATACCTATCTTTTCAATGATTTCGACCCTACTCGTAAAGGTGTAGGAGTCTTGAAGGCGGGAACAGATTATATTTATCCAGAAATGAGAATCAACTTTATGTCTAATGCCAGACATAAATTTGCTTATACGTTAGCGGGACGTTTGGGAGAATATTTTGGGGGAAAAATTCAACAATTAAATACTAATGTTTCCTATCGTTATCAACCTTACGGCGTGTTTTCGGTTAATGCTTCTTACAACAAAATTACCCAACCCTACGGAGCTTCGGAATTGATTTTATTACGTCCAAAAATTGACTTATCTTTCTCAAAAAGCATATTTTTTAGTACGCTTGTTCAATACAATAACCTATCAAATAACCTCAGCGTAAACTCCCGACTTCAATGGCGTTTTAAACCTGCCAGCGATTTTTTTGTGGTTTATACCGACAATTATTATGCTTCGGAAGTCTATGGAAATGATACTCTCGGTAATAGATATTTGGCAAATTCATCCCTTCAAACCAAAAATAGGGCAATAGTTTTTAAATTAACTTATTGGTTTAATGTGTAAATGGTTTTAAGCGATTATCTTATCTGTTTACGAAAGGCTTCGGATTAGGCATTCCCTTCAAACGAAGCCTTCCGCTTTTTCCATTATTTGAATAAAATGGAAGACGAAATAGTCATAATAATTTCCCAAAACTATATTTGAATAATTTTTCATACTTTTGATTTACATTTAGGATCATCACAACATTTTTGTAAATGAAAAAATATGCCCTTCTCTCCGTGGGAGAACTTTTGGTTGACGTTATTGGCACAGAAATTCAAAGCAGTATTTTAGAAACCTCTCATTTTGAACGATTTCAAGGCGGAAGTCCCGCCAATATGGCGGCAAATATGGCTCGTTTGGGCATGAGTACCGCCATTGTTTCGTGCGTAGGAAACGATAATTTGGGTATTTTTCTGAAAAATGAAGTTGCCAAAACGGGTATTGACATTAGCCACATAGTTACCGATGAAAATCAACCCACCAGTATTGTTATCGTTTCACGCACCCAAGCTACCCCCGATTTTATCCCCTATCGCACGGCAGACCGCATGATTCAGAGCCATCATATTCCTGATAGTTTATTGGCAGAATCCACCATTTTTCATACTACTTGCTTTGCTTTGAGCCAAGAACCCGCCCAAAGTGCCATTGTAGATGCCGCCAAAAGAGCCAATGCTTTGGGGTGTAAAGTGAGTTTGGATGCCAATTATGCTCCCCAAATTTGGGCAGACCGCCAACAGGCTTGGGACGTAATATCTACTTATTGTTCACACGATGGATTAGTGAAATTGAGCGAAGACGATGCCGAAAGAATTTACGGAAAGAAGGTAACAGAAAAACAAGTGATGCAGGATTTCCACGCCATGGGGGCAGATTTAGTATGTTTTACCAAAGGCGGAGACGGTTCAGTTATTTCTTACGAAAAAGGAGCAAAACAACTCACTTTAGGCGTGAAACCCCTCGAAGTAATTGATGCCACGGGAGCGGGAGATGCCTTTTGGGCAGGCTTCTTGACGGCTTGGACGCAAGGAAATTCCGTAGAAGTTTGTGCTAACGCAGGAGCAAATTTGGCAGCCCTGAAATTAGTAACCAAAGGACCATTACCAGCGAAAGTGGATTTGAGGGTTTTGTATGTTTAAAGGTTCATGGTTCAATTATAATTTATACGGAAATTTACGGAAGTCGTCTTTTAAAAGAACAGCTTCCGTACCTCAATCACTATCAAAACAATACAAATGGAGAATTTTAACAAAGAGGGTTTAAGAAGAGAAATTGGCGTTTTGGGTTTAGCCGCAAATACCTTAAATCGTACCGTTGGGGCGGGGATTTTTGTACTGCCCGCTTTGATAGCCAATATTTTGGGTGAAACCAGTATTTTGGCTTACCTTATTTGCGGTCTGTTAATGATGATGATTATGCTTTGCTTTTCCGAAATTGGTAGTAAAATTACGGAAACGGGCGGGGCTTACGCTTATATTGATGCGGCTTTTGGACCTTACGCTGGTTTTTTGGCAAACTCCATGTTTTGGTTTGTGGGAGTCTTAGCCGATGCCGCCGTTGCCAACGCTATGGCAGATACCCTTTCGCTCTACTTCTCAATTCTTCAAGAGCCAATATTTCGAGCCATATTCTTCTTTATCATCTTTGGAAGTTTTGCCTTTATCAATATTTTGGGCGTAAAATACGGAGATAATATGGTGAAAATCAATACACTAATAAAATTAATTCCGCTGACCGTTTTAATTATTGCGGGTTTTTGGGGTACTTCAATAGAGAATTTAGCATGGCACTCATTGCCTACTATCCCAAAATTAGGTGAAGCATCTTTGTTATTGTTTTTTGCCTTTGGTGGAGGAGAAGCATCCCTAAATGTGAGTGGTGAATTGAAAAATCCCAAGAAAGTAGTGCCGTTGGGGATTTTATCGGGTATGGGTGCGGTGGTTTTATTGTATATCCTCATTCAAACCGTTTCGCAAGGCGTTTTGGGCAATACTTTGTCCTCCGAAAAACAAGCACCCTTAGCGGCAGTTGCCTCGATTGTTTTGGGAAAATTTGGTTCAAATCTGATGATTTTGGGAGCGGCATTTTCCATGTTTGCGGCTTTGAGTGGTTCCGTTTTATCTTATCCCAGAATCATTTTTGCGGGAGCGAATAAAGGTTGGATGCCATCGTTTTTAGGGAAAGTTCACCCTAAATTTGCCACGCCCTTTTGGGCAATTATTGCCTACGTTTTGTTCGATTTTATCTTTTCTATTTCGGGAGGATTCAAAGCCTTAGCTATCGTGGCAAGTGCTTCATTATTAAGTATTTACTTGGGCGTTGTATTGGCAACTATCAAATTAAAATTTAAAAATAAGGCTGATGATACCCCCAATTTTAAACTCCCTTTTGGCATTACCATTCCCGTTTTAGCCACGATTTCCATTCTTTGGTTTTTATCAAATTTAGCCCTGTCAGAAATGAAAAGTCTGGGCATTTTATTAGCGGTTTTATCATTGATTTATCTAATAATTTATGGAAGAAAAAAATACAACTGAGCTAAGTTATTTAGCCCTCGGCGACAGCTATACTATTGGTGAATATGTCGAAGAATCGGAATGTTGGTCGGTGCAATTAGCTCATAAATTAACTGCACTCGGAAAGGCATTTGCCCAACCAAAAATCATTGCTCAAACGGGTTGGACAACTGACGAACTAAAAGCTGCCATTATTTCAGAAAATATCACTCAAACTTTTGACTTTGTTTCTCTATTGATTGGCGTAAATAATCAATATCGTGGGCTTGATGTGGAACAATTTAGAATTGAGTTTGTTGATTTATTATTAATGGCAATCCAATTTGCGGATAATAAACCTTCGCAAGTATTTGTCGTTTCCATTCCAGATTGGGGTGTAACGGCTTTTGGAGGTGGAGGAAGTAAACCAGAAATTTCTACTCAAATTGACCTTTTCAACCAAGTAGTAAAAGAAGAATCCGAAAGGAAAAATATTGCTTTCATTGATATTACGTTCATCTCTCGACAAGCTCTTAACGACAGTTCACTCATTGCCCATGACGACTTACATCCTTCGGGAAAAATGTATGAACTTTGGGCAGAAAAAATAGTCATTGAATTGTTCTAAGTATAGCGGTGGCACGGCTATTTAATCGTAAATTATTCCAAAAACTACCTCATGACCATCATCGAAGAATATCACCAAAAAGCCCTATCATTTGACCAAAATGATCCGCTTGCTTCATTCAGAAATCAGTTTTTTGAGAGCGATGAAATATATTTGGATGGAAATTCTTTGGGAAAATTGCCCAAAAGAACCATTGAAGTAAGTTCAAATCTCATTCAGAATCAATGGAAAAATGGGCTTATCAGAAGTTGGAACGAGCATTGGATAGATTTACCCAATAAAATAGCTGCCAAAATTGCCAAATTGGTAGGAGCGAGAGCCGATGAAATCTTCGTGGGAGATAATACTTCCATCAACTTTTATAAATTGGCTTTTGCCACTTTGAGCTTAAATGCTGCCAAAACAAAAATCATCAGCGATTCACTCAATTTTCCGAGTGATTTATACGTTTTGCAAGGATTATTGGCACAGCAATTTCAAAATCATTCTTTAAAAATAATAAAAAGTGAGGATGAAATAAGTATTTCCGAACAAGCCATTGAACAGGAAATGGATGAAAATACTGCCTTTCTGACTTTGAGCCACGTGGTTTATAAAAGTGCTTTCATGCACAATATGAAGAAAATCAATGAATTAGCTCATCAAAAAGATACTTTCGTAATTTGGGATTTGAGTCACTCGGCGGGAGCGGTGGCGGTAAATTTGAATGAATCAAATGCTGATATGGCGGTGGGTTGTACCTATAAATATTTGAATGGCGGACCGGGAGCTCCCGCCTTTTTGTACGTCAGAAAAGATTTGCAAGAAAAACTCCAAAACCCCATTTGGGCATGGTTTAGTCATCAAAAACCCTTTGATTTTGACCACAATTACGAACCCAAAAACAACATTCAACGCTTCGCAACGGGTACGCCTTCCATACTTTCGCTCGCCGCTACCGAAGCAGGAATTGACTTAATTAATGAAGCGGGCATCGAAAATCTTCGAGAAAAAAGTATGCTGCAAAGTAGTTTCTTGATTGATTTAGTTCAAGAATTTTTGTTGCCCATCGGTTTTACTATCGCTTCGCCTTTAGATGTAAATCAGCGTGGTTCGCACATTTCTATTCAACATTCCGAAGGCTATCGAATCAATAGAGCCATGATTGAACCCCTTGAAGGAGCAAAAAGTATCATTCCAGATTTTCGTCCGCCCAATAATATTCGTTTGGGTATTGCTCCACTTTACAATACTTTTTTAGAATTATACCAAACCGTTCTCCGCATCAAGCAAATTGTAGAAAATAAAGAATTTGAGCGATTTGGGGAGGAGAAATTGGAGGTGACGTAGGGAGGAATTAAAGTTGAAGTGTCAGTTTAAGATGTCCACCAAGTCCTTGCTGAATTATTTTCATCAAGGTTGAAAGCCTAATGTCAGATGCATTATTCTCAATTCTCGAAATATAAGATTTGTTAGTTCCACATTTTTCTGCAAGTTGCTCTTGTGTCAAACCCATTTTTTTACGGGCTTCTTCAAGTAAAACCCCAAGTCTGAAAGATTCAAATTGTTGCTCCCATTCTTCACGTTTAGCCTGTCCTTTTTCACCATATTTCTTATCTAAAATTTGGTCAAGTGTTGTGATGTTATTGTTTTCGTTACTCATTTTTTTGCTTTTTTAGTTTTGTTTTCCTTTTCGGCTTGCTCTAATTTATACTCTTCCATTATTGAGATAGCCATTTTTATCTCCTGTTTCGGGGTCTTTTGGCTTTTTTTCTGAAATCCATTTCCAAGGACTACCACATTTCCCTTGTCGAAAAAAGAGAAAATGCGAAAGATATTACTTCCGACTTCAACCCGAACTTCATAAAGTCCTTTTGTTCCTGTCAAATGCTTAAAATATTTTTCTGGAATTTTCTGAGTTACTTGAATTAAGTTCAAAGTCCATTCAATTTTTGCCTGTACATTATCGTCTAATTCACTGTAAAAGTCGAGAAAGTAGTTTTTATAGGCAATTACTTGTCTTTCAATGTCCATGAGACAAAGTTATCTATTTAGACAACTAAAAGCAAATTAAATTATACGTTAGTTTTAATTGAAAGGTGTTCTTTAGCATTACAAATATTCGTTTGGGGATTGCTCCACTTTACAATACTTTTTTAGAATTATACCAAACCGTTCTCCGCATCAAGCAAATTGTAGAAAACAAAGAATTTGAGCGATTTGGGGAGGAGAAATTGGAGGTGACGTAGGGAGGAAGATTTTCGGCACAAAAATTTAGATAAGCGTTGTTTGAGATTTTCTGTTAATTTTGCTGTGTTCGAAAAGAATATTTTTAGCGGTATAAAACACTAATGGTCAGTTATTTTGAATGAAGAGTTGACTCATAAGTAGTACATTTTGCATTATTTTCAGATGAAAAAAATATTTCTTTTTAGCTTGCTTATCGTTGCCATGACCACGCAAGCCCAAGTTTACAGAGACCGTATAGGGTTTACGCTGGAAAGCATTGCCGACATAAACATTGGCTGGATAAAAGTTTACAATCACCCAATTCCCCCAACAGGAAAAACCTTGGGCAATAGAGTTTATAGTGCAAAACAAATTGGGTATAGTCAGCAATTTGTAGAATGGATACAACAATCTTACTTGCCCAAAGGCTGCTTGGGTAATGCTGGATATTACCAAAATGCTATTCCAAAATTTAGTGGTACGAATAGCCGTCTTGGTAATGCCATTGATGAGCATTTAACGGCTTTACCTCACATGTATGGGGCATTTTCAAAAATGTATATGTTTCTGAAAAAAGATGAAAGTGGAAAATTTATACCACAAAATAATTTTGCAGAGAATTGGCGGATTGAGGTAAATCAATTGCAACACATCAGCAAGCCAGTATCGTTTATTTCAAGTGCTGACGAATATTATTTTGTAATGCCCGATTTTAATGGCAACTCAAAAGGATACAATAATGATGACAAAGCCGCAAGCAATTTAATGGGATTTGATAAATACTTCAAAGCGTACAAGCACTTTTACATTCCACCCAAAATTGTTGATGACAACTCGCAATACATTGTAATAATGTCAAAAAATAATGAATTACCATTTGAAAAGATAACGATAGGCGAATTTTTTACGCAAACCGAAAAGCAATTCCCAATGTGGCAAAAAATAGACCCCGTGTCCACAGAGAATTTTATATTGGCTCAAAAAAATCTTGCTCAATTAAAAGAAAAATACAAACTCAAATGGAATGATATTGCCGAAATCAAGCTTTCCAGTAATCAAATTATGCTACAAGATTTTGTAAATGCTAAAGAAGGTAATGTAGATATATTTGATAACAGGGATATTTACGGTAAGGAAGCAACAACTCCTACATTTCCTATTCTAAAAGTAAAAAATACAGCATTAGCCCTTTGTAAAACTGACCAGCCACAATGGCTGGTAGTCAGATGGACGATGGGAATGCCTAACGAATCATTTAATAAATACTTACACGAATCAATCATGGGTAATTTTAATTTTGATTATGTGTATAATTATTTTTTTGGAACCAATAAAGTTACCCAAAGTTACACACCACTTAAGTTACCTGTTAGTAAATAAACTCTGAGAACAAATTAGATTATTTAACAGGTTAAACGCATTTAAATATTAGATAGTAATTTTATTAGATATTGGTCATTCCACCCAGCCAACTTTCTTCTACTTTTGATGCTTTCTTTATCAGTTATATTGTTGAGTAATTGCAGGGATAACTTACGAATAATGGCTAAATTTTCAGGAGCATTTCCAGTTTTTGTTTTTTGTAAATCTTCTCGAAAAGTAACGTTTAATTGCCAATGCAAACTGTTTTCAATACTCCAGCGGAACGCCGCCAGATGTTACGAATATATTGATTAAATTCTTTGGGTTCAAGGGCTAAATCACAAAGGTAAAAACGAGTCTCAAAGCTGACTTTATCCTTGATTTCTCTTTTTGATTCTATGATGATGCCTAATCAGAATGACAAGAAGACATTTTTTAAAAAATACGCAACCTGTTTCTAAAATTAGTATAAATAGTATTATTTAAATAATATGCTGAATACCAATAAGATACCTTCTTGTTTTCGTAGTTGGCGAGTTGCTGACGCTCGTGTTGTTGGTGGAAAACACCAACAACGGCTGGCGAATATTTTACGAATACAAAACAGTTATATAATTTCTAATTAACATGAAAAAAGAAACCGCTACTCTCGCATTTGTCTTAAAAATCCTAAAACAGATTCCATTAATAATCTGCTTTGCATTTTTAATTTTCGGAAATAAATTAAATTTATCAGTTAAGGAATATGAAGTTTTGTCATATTTTATTACTGCAATGGCTATATGCTATGCAATGATTATTACGAAGGATATTTATACAATAATCATGACAAAAATACTGAAAAAGTAATTTTGCATCTATGGTTAGATTTTTTTTAAAATCAGTATTCTTATTCTCTTCAACCTACTTTTTACTATTTTTTCGGATAATGTCTCAACTACATGGAACATATTCACCGTCCAAAACTCGGCTGTACCGTGGTCTGCACCTGTTAGGGTATAATATTCAAATACTTTCCCATCTTCTTGCAGTTTTTTGGCTAAAAGTTCACTTTGATTGAAAGGTACGATACGATCCATATCTCCATGAGCTATCAATATGGGAGGAATGGCGGATTCTTTATTGATATAATTCAGGGGATTAGTTTTTTGAGCTTTTGCTAAATTTTCATCAACGGTAAGCCCGCCAATCAACATCCCTTCTGGACTATCGGGTTTGTTGTGATTAAAAATGGAAGGAAAATCTTTCATTTTGGCAATATCTGTCGGACCATAAAAATCCACAACGGCATTTACTTTATCCGAATATTCGGCGTATTCTACCGTATCCAAATCTTTATTTCCTGAACTTACCGCTGTAAAAACCGCAGTATGACCTCCCGAAGAATCTCCCCAAATAAAGATATTTTCTGGGTCTATATTATATTTTTCGGCATTTTTTCGCATAAATCTAATGGCGGTTTTCGCATCTTGAACTTGTGCAGGAAAAGGACTTACCGCCGAAGGGCGATATTCAACTATCGCTACTAAAAACCCCCGTTGAGCAAATTTTGATAGCTGAGGAATTACCTTATAAACGTCTTGCTTCATCCACGCTGAACCTTGAACATAGATTACGCAAGGCAATTTCTTTTTATCTTGGAGATTTGGCGAAAGAATTTGTAAACTCAAATTCAAATTATCTCTTTTTGCATAGATTACATTTGGCGTGTACATAACCATGACTTCTGGCTTAAACAATAGTTTTTTATTGCTTTTTAGGGTAGAAACCGAAGCAGGGAATTTAGCGATGGGAGGTTTCATAGACGATTGAGCATGAGAATATTGCATGAGCAATATTCCAAATATAGTTAGGATTAATCCTTTCATAATAATTGTGTTTTTTGTCTAAAATTACTCAATTTAGAGGCTAATACAAATGTTGTGTTTTGAAAAGGTTGACTGAAAGATGTAATTTGGAGGGGGATGAGACGAGAGAATGCAAGGCAAATTTATTTTTAAGTGTTACTTATAGTCTTTGATTTATAGTCAACAAAAGTAGATGTTTGCATTATGGATGTCAAAATCAAAATAGGTCAACGAATTCGGCAATTACGAGAGATTTCGTCATTTTCTCAAAAGGATTTGGCGTACTCTGCTGATTTGGATAGGAGTTATATTGCTTCTATTGAAAATGGTAGTCGTAATGTTTCAATTGTAAACATTGAAAAAATCTCAGTAGCATTAAACGTAACACTTAAAGAATTCTTTAACGATGCCGAATTTAATAAATCTTCAGGAAGCAATTAATGAAATTAAAAGGTCAATTGAAACTGCTATCACAAAAAATGGAACTACTGGAAAAAATAATTTAATCCGTAGTCAGAAACCAATAAAATTACTGCACGAAGTTGTTAAATCAGAATTGGTCAGCAATAAAGTTAATGAAAACTTGTTAAGCCCTAAACTTTCTGAAAGTAATGGTGAATTAGGATTGGCTGGATTTTTCAAGAAAAAAAATCAAGATGTTTCTGTGGTTTCTAACAGTTTAGTAAAGACCGAAGAATTACTAAATTTTCAAGGTATTTTATATGGAACAAAAGATAGTTTCGGTTTTAATTTTACTGAACAAACGCTGACAATAAATGTTAGAAGTCAATTGAGTAGTTCTGCTAAAAATTTCGATACACTTTATGAAAGAACTTTTGCTGAAGCATTGAACTTGCATTTACGTTGTCCCAAAATGGTGTTGGGTGAATTTTATATGATTTCTGTGAATGAAATTTGTAGTACATCTGCAAATGGTAAAACTGTTCTTTATAAGAAGCCAAAGAATGTCAGTAAGCATATAGAAAAATATTTACTTTCTTTTGGTGCTGTCAATAGCCGAAATTCAACAACTACAGACCATTACAAATATGAAAGAGTTTGCCTTTTGATAGTTGATTTTAGTCAAAAAGTGCCAAAGATTTATAATACTGATGCAGATTTAAAAGCTGATAACTTATTGCCTGTAAATTCGGTAGCAAGTATTGAGAAATTAAGTTTCCCGAATTTTATATCTGACTTGTTGAGCATTTATAACACAAGATTTGGAACTGGTAAATTGAGTTGATATTTACGAATTAAAAAATCATCAATTTCATCAATTTCATTTAAAGAACGAAGTGTTTTTATTTCCTCAATTGTAAGTTCTGGAATAGTAAATTTTTCAATGAAATTTTTTTGATAGCAAGGATAACCACCTTCAATTGCTACGCTTGTTTTGCTGACATAATAGTGCATTAAATAGGAGTTCAGAATTTTCTGAACAACATCTATATTTTCTATTTTTGTTATAGGTTTTATTTCAGTAGTAAATAATGAAAATTCATTTTCTTGCTCTCTGAAAAACATACCATAACCATTTGTAAAAAAAGCTTCTTCGTCTTTTACTATCAGAAAACGGGGCTTCAAACTAAAAGTTGGATTCAAAATCCTTATTCCTTTTTTTGTTAATCCCTGAGTTCTGCCCCAAACAAAAAATGGCTCAAAATTAACTTTCCCTTTATCTCTTAAAATGAGGTTTTCTTTCTCTGTTAAGAAATAAGCGTAGCATTTTGGGAATTTATTTTGAAATTCTATTTCTGAAATTGCTGTTACACTCCCTTTTTTAATATGATAAGGGCAAATTATTCTTCTCATATTATTTTCAACTTCTTCTTGTGATTTAAAATCTGAAATTTTGTAAACTGGTTTTGTTATTTCCTTTTCTATTTCAAATATTCCGTTTTCAGTTGTTTTAATATAATATCCATTTTTTTCTTTGGTTGTATCAATAAAAAATATTTCATCTTTTAGCGTAGCAATACCAACACAAATATCAAACAGTTTGCCAATTGGTGTGCCAATTGTTTCAATTGTTTTGATATTTTTTTGTTCGTCAGTTTTCAGCAAACGCCATTTTTTAAAATTTAAGTCTTTAATATAGTTTGGTGAACCATTGGCAATTGGCAAAAAATCTTCGGGCTTGTAACCGTCTTTTATTCTGTCAAATGTGATGCTTTCATTTTCTTGTTTGTTCAAAAAAGTAAGTGCCGTATATGTTTGAGCATCAAAAACTTTTTTGTGACTAAAATCTATAATTCGTGAAACGCACTTTTTTTGTTGAAAATATTTACGAATTGCTTCGCCCGCTAATGAAGTAAAATAATTGTTCGGTGTTATATAGCCTAATTTTCCTGTTGGTTTTAATAAGTTGTAACCCAACTCAAAAAAAGCAAAATATAGGTTGAACGTTCCACCTTCAACTGTTGTCCAATGCTTAACTAAATAATCTCTGTTTTCGTCTGAAAGGTCTTGAAATTTTACATAAGGCGGGTTTCCTACAATATTGTCAAATTGTAAATTCCAATTTGCTTTTAAACTGTCTTGATGATATAAATTAAAATCGCTTTCTTCTAAAATTTCATGGTGTTGTAAAGCATAAATTGTCAAAATCAATTTTGTCCTATGGATATTATAAGCAAGAATGTCAGAACCAAAAATATTCTGTTTAATAATATCTTTAATAGATTTATCAAAAGTTCGTTTGTAATAATCTGTCAAACCCACTAAAAATGCTCCACAACCACAACTTGGGTCAAGGTTTAAATGGTCAAATTGTGGCTTAACCTCATTAATTATAAAGTCAATTATATAATCGGGTGTAAAAAATGCACCATTTAATTTCCTATCTTCAACTGGAATAATTAATTCTAAATAATTTTCAAGCTCTTTAATTGTTGAAATGTCTAACGATGAAGTGTCAATATATAGTTTTGTATCTTGTTCAAAATCTTTAAAATAGTTTACCAAGATAGAACTTTGAGCAAAGTTGAGTTTTTTGCTTATCAAATAAGTATATACTAAATGTTTTTCAAGACTTTTCAAGTCTTGAGTTTTTACTAACTCGTTTAATATTCCTTTCTGTATCATTTTTTGAGTTGACTATAAGTAACAAAATTATACATATTTTTCGTCTTTACCAATTTTGTTAAAATATAGTCAATTAAACTTTTTGTCTATCGTCGAAAGTTTTTTTAGACTGTAAATCTTTATAGTATCATCTATATAACTAAAGCTATTTGATAAAATAAGTAGTTTAATATCTACTGCGTTTGTCGATTGGGAAACTATACTGATGAAAAAAATAAAACCTTCTTAAATTAAAGGACAGAACTCTTCTCACCCCCCCACAAACAAAGAATAATCCCCACACTCCGCCAGCACTTGTTTTTGGTATTCGGTATTTTGGTATTTCGTTTTCAAGAGTTGGAAATAGCTTGAATACTTTGAAATCCTTTCCTTTTCCATCCGTTGCGTAAATTTATCTGCCTCTTCATCAGGCTTAGCTTCTTGCGAAGATAGCATAACGTCAAAGGCAATTCTTTCACAACGAGCCGCTCCAAAACAGGCTTTTGCCGAAATCTCTGGGTTCTTAGATTTCATCGCTTCCACAAAAAATGCCTTTGCTTTTGTGGCTTGGTAATAATCAATGTCATAGTGCTTTCCATCGTAAGAATTTACCTCTGAATTACTCCAACCGTGCCGTCTCAAAATCCATGAATTTCCGTGCGTAGTGGTGTTCAAAGCCCCACAACCCAGTAAATAAGCACTTTCAGCATCGTTTGGATTGGCTTTTAGTTTGGCTTCTAAGTCCATTAATTTCTTCACAAAAGTGTATGGATTGTAAGTATTTTTTATTTCTGTTCCGTATTTGGGCGAGATAAAAAATGGGTCTTCGTTAAACATGGTCGTCCAAATTTCCTCTTGCCAAACCTTCGGATTCACCTTCCCGAAAGCCGCTGCCGCTTTGGCGTAATTATGCTCGTCCATCGCCCTTCTGCCCATGAGGGTATAAATTTGGTCATTATTAAAGCCCACCAATTTTTGCAAACGCTTATCAAAATCCGATTTGTTGGGTTCTGCATAATATTTTACCAATGCTTCAACCGTTGCGAGCGAAGTGGTATCCTCAATCGGAAACATATCTTTTTGCGATTCATAACCGCCATATTCAGCTCCACTGTTTACTTGGGAAGTCGTCAGCATGGTCAATAAATAGGCTTTTGCGATGGCATTGGGTACAGTTACGGGTATTTGTTCCGTGGTTTTATTAGAACAACTCGACAATATTCCACCCTTTTTTTCTACCGTCTCCATGGGCTGAACTCCCCGATATTTAGCGGCTAAAACGTTGCAAGATTCCAAAATCGCATTGCTCAATCTGAAACCTTTGGGCTTCCCGATTTTCTCTAAAATGGGTAAATAAGCCATTTCTACTTCGGGTGTAATGCCGTTTGCTTTCTTGCTGGTCAATAATAATTCCTGAATCAAAATCTGATTTTGCAAACCTTCGTTTTTGGAATTTACACTTTTAGCCTGAGCCAAAAATGCTTCTGATTTTCCAAAATCGCCCTGAATATATTCCATGTAAGACGAAGCAATTTGCCAAAATCCAGTTTTGGGCAGTTTAGGATTTTCGGCACATTTACCCGAAAAATCTTTCAATTTTGTCCAATAATCAGTGGCTATGGCTTGTTTCTTTTTGGTTTCGGTAGAATCTCCATCGTAATACCACGTATTTTGTTGATAATAATAAGCCTCATTTTTATTGATTTCACGAGCCATAATCAACTCCGTCATGGGGTTTTGAGGGTCAATTTCTACCATTTGTTCCAACATCGGCAAAGCATCCGTAGCGGGTTTTATGCCCGCAAAAGCGTAAACCGCTCCTTTTTCGTGGTCATTTTTGCAAAGTTTCAAAACCTCATTATTTACCGTAAAACTATCCAATCTCGCCCGAGTAACTACATCCGCCTGATAACGATGCGAGGGACTGCGGTCAAACACTTGGGCAAAATCATAATAGGCTTCGGCTTGCTTGCCCAGACTGATTTCGGCTTCTGCTTTTCGCATCAAAGCCCAGTCGCTGATGAAAGTTTTTTGTTTGATTGGCTCAATTATTTTGGTAAATCTATTAATTGCCTCTTGATGATTTTTGCTGATGGCGGCAAATCTAACTAATTGAAAAGCAAGGCGTTCTTCAATAAAACTGTCCTTATTCTGTTTTGCATTTGCCAATAAATCAAAAGCTTTTTTCTCTAAAAAGGCCGATTGAGAAACGTATTTTGTGGGTTCTTCGCCTTCAATATTCTTACTTTTTTCAAAATCAGTTGCGACATCTTTGGCAAAAATAACGTAGTTTTTAGACAAATTATTTTTCGTTTCAGCAAGATATTTTTGCAGTTTTGAACCTGCGAATTTTCCGTAAATGCCTGTCTTAAGGTCTTTAATCGCCACTTTATTCTGACAATATTTTTGCCAAGCCGCTACATTTTCAACTTCGGATAAATCAAGGGTATCGGTTGGAATTCCCATTTCATCATAGCCATAAAAAAAGTTGCTGGTATAATGATATTTTTGGGCTTGGGCAGATGCATTTGAGCTTTCGGGCATGAAAAAACTCATAAATTCGTCCACATCAACCATCCCTGGACCGCAGGCTAAAAGGGTAAAAATAGCAAAAATTTTAACGGAGCGTTTCGTTAATGTGAAGGAGTTTTTGAATTTGTTCATGGTTATAATAAGAAATACTTTGGGAGTCAAGATGATACAGGGCAAATGTAAGTTTTTGGTTTGATATTTTTTCTAAAATGTTGCGAGAACCCTTCAAAATATCTTCATACTCAGCATCCTCGCACCGAAAAACGTCTCCTTTGCGGATAGAAATATGTTGAAAAACGCCGTCTTTATTGACGATAAATCTCTGTTTTTCAACCTGTTGAGAGAAATTATTATTGCCTTTCAAAGTTTCTACATTGAGATTATTGATGAAATACAGGAAACGGTCATTTCTGAAAACTACCGTCCAATGAAAAATGGGCATTACCACGTCAAGCGGCAATGGATATTCCCCAATTTGTTCGGTGTATTGGCTCAATAATTTGGGTGAATAAATAGAATTTAAGGTAACAGGATTTCGCCAATCACTCACATTGTAGCACATCAACATTCCCCTTTCTACGGGCGGAATTCCCGTTTTTTCATAAAATTTTACTTGATGCAAGCGGATGGTGGCGGATAAATGAAGTTGAGATTTTTGTAAGATTTTTAGCAATAAAAAATACTTTTGTTTAGTAGAAAGCGTCCAATCGCAATCAATTTGGATTTCGGGATAAGGCTGTGGAGATAGTTTTGAAATCTCCGATAAAATCGTCTTCGCCAAGGAATCAAGGGCGATTTTTGGGATATTTTTCATCGTTTGATTGGTAATAAAAACCACGGGAATTATTTGGCAAGAATCGGGTAATTTTCCGCTAAAACGAATGGGAGCATCCACCTGAAAATCTCTTTTGCCCACATTCCAAGAAATATCAAAAAACTTGATGTACAGTTTCCTAACCTGATTTTCGACAAGCGTATTTTTTTCTAATTCAGATAATTTAACATTAGATTTCCAATAATAAAATGCGGCTACAAGCTGTTTGGGTGGATTTTTTTGGCAGGAGAATAGCGTATATGTTAGGATTATGAGAAGGAGAATTTTGTATATCATTTAGTCTGATTTCGTTAGGGACTCTTTCATTACTTTATAAAACAAAACAATTATTTATTGCTGTATTCGCACTTTTATTATATTATTGGACAAAGATAAGAGAGAGAAAATATTTATTATGGATGGAACTTTCAAAATATAATGTAATTATTTGTATATTCGATATAATAATATCGACTCTCATATTGTTAAACTTCAGTAATATGAAAAATGTAACAACCTTATTATTAGTCGTTTTCCTGTTTAACAGTTTTTCTTCAACCGCACAGAGAATAGATTTGTACTTGTCTAAAGTAAAAATAATACCAAGTCATTCCATTCAAGACGAAGTACAATCTGGTTATCTTTATGAAGTAAATGATTCAACGATTGTATTGGCGAATATAGATAGCAAAGTAAGTAGAATCGTTCAAAAAAAAATGAGAGACGGAGACTTTCAAAAAATAATTTTACGTTATTCTAATATTGAAAAAATCTCACTTAAACGATTGAATAGAGCTCGTGGCTTAAAGTTTATTGTTGTAGGATTGACCTTAACAGCTATATCTCTTGCAATATTGTATAAACCAAATTATGGGGGTGGATTATGGGGAGGAAATGGTAGTACAAATTATAATAACGCCAATAATTCTAATAACCCAGATTTATTTGCAATTCCTTTTGTTTTAAGCATTCCATTAGGAATTGTTAGTGGAAGTACCCCAAATAATTTAGAAAATATTCATGGCAACTATTCTAATTTTAAACAATCAAAGTCCGAATTACAAAAAATCAGTTTTGTTGAAATGAATAAAAATTAATTGTGATTGATGATTTTCTCGGAATTTTATCATACAAAACTGTTAAATTAAATATCTCCTATCCAAACTATCAGATTAAATTTTCTTGTTACAAATCTATCCAAATGGAAATTTATTTTCAATTCCCACGTTTTACTTTTAGTCATAATTCTCAATAAACCTAAACCAATTCATGCCCATTCTCAACTCAACTTATCAGCCGTCAGGGCTTTGGCGAAATCCACATTTTTCTACCATTTATCCCAGCGTTTTTCGAAAAATCAAAGGTATTGATTATACCCGTGAAAGATTAGAATTATCTGACGGTGATTTCTTGGATTTGGATTGGAATTTTTCTGAAAACATAGCCTTTAATAATGCTGCGATTCTGAAGGTAGAAACCTTAATTAAGCAAACTAATAAACTCGCCATTTTTACGCATGGTTTCTTAGGAAATTCTACTCGTCCTTATCTTTTGGGTGGTGTAAAAGCCTTTAATTTAGCGGGTTACGATGCACTGGCTTGGAATCACCGAGGTCTGGGCGGGGAATCTAATCGTTTAGAAAAAATCACGATTCACGGCAGTTCGGATGATTTAGAAGCGGTTATTAATTACGCTTTAACCAAAAATCAATACGCTGAAATTGTCTTAATTGGTTACAGCAAAGGTGGTAATATTTCCCTAAAATATGCGGGTGAAAAAGGTGAAAACATTCCTTCCGAAATCAAAAATATAGTGGCAATTTCCACGCCAACGGACTTGCAAGGTAGTGTAGATGTGATGGGTAAAGATGGGTTTTACACTAATCGTTTTCATAAAAAATTGTCAAAATTCCTTCAAGAACGAAAGCAACTTATTGATAGTGAAGTATTTAAAGATTTGAAGAAGATTAAATATTTAGAAGATTTTTCGGATAATTATATTGCACCCCTTCACGGATTCAAGGATGGAAAAGATTACTACGATAGTTGTTCTGCGATACACGTGGTGGATAAAATTCGGATTCCCACTTTGATTCTAAATGCTCAAAACGACCCTGTACTTTCGGAAAGTTGTGCTGTGAAAGAGGTGGCTAAAAAATCAGATTACGTGTTTTCAGAAGTACCACTTTATGGTGGACATTGTGGTTTTTATGAATCCAGTGCGGATGGACTTTACTGGGTGGATAAACGTGCGGTGGAATTTGTAGGTGTACCAATTGTTACTTAGGCTACACTCAAAAAATCCTCCACTTTTTTCATGCCAATATGATAACTTGCTTTCAACGCTCCGATGCTTGTTCCCGTATTGTTAGATATTTGTTCGTAAGACATTTCGTCAAAATAACGCATTTTGAATACACTCAATTGCTTTTTGGGCAAAGTATCCATCGCTGAATAAAGACGTTTTTCAATTTCTTCGGGTGTAACGGTTAGGTACTGGAAAACGGAATGACTTACTGAATTAGATGATTCTTCAATATCAACCATTGTCATTTTCTTTTGAGTTCTTAAAAAATTTAAGCCTTCATTCGTTGCAATTCTATGAATCCAAGTTGATAATTGGCTATCTCCTCTAAAATAATCCAAATTTTGCCATATTTTGATAAAAGCATCTTGGGTCAAATCTTCGGCATCGTCAGTGTCCTTCACAATTTTGCTAATAGTCTGCAAAACTTTTGAGCGGAACTTATTCATGATAATTTCAAAAGCAAAATTGCGTTGAGATTTTTGGCTAAACATTGCCAAAACTTCTTGGTCAGTGAAGGTTATCTTTTTCATTGGACTCATTATTTTTCTTATTTTAGCAATAAAATGCTTGCATTAATGAGTCAAATGTATAGCAAGAAAGGAAAGGATATTATCAAAAAATCGGTGAAGTGGACAAAATTGAGGGGGAAACGGACATCACCTTCCTCCCATCCAAGTCAGGAAGTCAGTAACTTTCAATTTACTCACAATGATGGGTTCAGGCGTTTGGACTTTTAGTTTAGTAAATAATTTTCGGTTGAAATGGGGTTCAACCTCTTGAATTGATTCAAAATTGACCAAAAATTGCCGATTTGCTCGGTAAAATTGTTTACCCGCCATGCGTTCCAGTTCGTCCATTGTGTGCATGATGGCGTATCGTTCGCCCGAATATTTATACAGAAAAGTGATTTCGTGTTCAATATAAAAAAACGCAATTTCGTGAGTGGGAATTGGTAAATATTTACCCTTATAATTTACCAAAAAACTGGTTTTCTGTACGGGTTGAAGGCTGTCAATAAAGTCTTTGATTTGGTCGAAATTGGTAGGTTCGATTGGACTTTTTTTTTCAAACATTCCCCGCAAATTTTTATACTTTTCCAAACTCCGTCCGATTACTTTTTTATCAAATGGTTTCAATAAATAATCAATGCCATTGGTGTTGAAAGCCTGAATAGCGTACTCGTCGAAAGCGGTGCAAAATATGATGGGGCAGGTGATTTTCACTTCCTGAAAAATCTCAAAACTTAATCCATCTGCCAACTGAATATCCGAGAAAATAAGGTTTGGACACCCCTTTTCGGACAGATAATCAATGCTTGCTTCCACACTATCAATGATGCTAAGTATCTCAATGTCAGGCATTAAGTCTCGCAGGATTTGTTGTAAATCGAGTGCGGTTCTCTTTTCGTCTTCTATAATGATTGCTTGCATGATTAAATTATGGGTAACAAAACTTCAAAATATTGCTCAGTTTTATGAATCAAAACGGGTGCTTCGGTGAGCAATCCGTAGCGTTTTTTTAGGTTTTCTAAACCAATATTAGTAGAGGCTTCCACGGAACGTTTTGGTTGTAAATTGTTCCTAATAATAATGTATTCTTGATTACTAAATAACTCAATTTTTAAGGGTTTATTTTGCGAAACGACATTATGTTTAACGCAATTCTCGACTAACAATTGTAAAACCAAAGGCGGTATCCATGAATTTAATGCCTCTTTATTCAAATTAATTTCCAGAGAAATATTATCTTCAAAACGCACCTTTAACATATAACTATACGATTCTAAGAGAGATAGCTCTTCCGAAACATGAACTTTATCTTTTAAATTACTTTGCAATAAATACCGATATACCTCCGAAAGTTTCAAAACGTATTCCTCGGCTTGGTCTTCTTTTGCCTTCACCATTGTTTTGAGAATATTCAAGGAATTAAACAAAAAATGAGGATTCACTTGCTGTTTCAAAACCTCAAATTGGGCAGTGATATTCTCTCTTTTTAATGCTTCATTTTCAACCAATGCTTGCTGACTTCGGTAGAACTGTTCAATTCCGTAAAGTAATAAAAGCACAATAACGTTGATAGTAAAACCTCGATATTGATACAGTTCAAACACATGGGCGGGACCCCGATTATCGACAAAAAACTGGATAAAAATTTCGCTCCAAATTGCCATCATCACGATGCCAAAACCAATACTCAAAGCACATTTCAAAGCAAAAATTTGCTGTGGGTGCGTTTTTGCGTAAGGAAGTTTGAAAAATCGGGGATTATTTAGGTAAATATTAAACCACCAAATAATAGCCGAAGCCCACAAGCCATATAAAAAATGGAGCAAATATTCAGTCCAAGAAGCATCATCTTCTTTATAATTTAAATACCTTGCCACGGTCAGATTGATACCCATGATAAAAGCCATTACCACCGCCGCCTTAATTTGCGAGCAACGAATCTTCTGGTTTAAATCAAATAATGTCAAGGCGTGCGACTGGTTTTCGTTCATGAATATGATGGGAATTTATGGGGAAAGTTTAATTTGGGTTATTAGGGAATTGGTTATTGGGTTATTAGGGAATTGGTTATTGAGTTATTAGGGATTGGGCAATGCTTATGTCATTCACCGTGTGCCATTTACCATTTTACCATCAATTGAGTCTCTAAATTCCATAATCTGATAAGGAAAATTTGCTTCAAAAACAATGTCTAATTTTCTTTTTAATTCGGGATAATTAAGGGAATATATTTTTAGTTTAGGATTGCCTTCCATACCTTTCAAACCTGCTTTTACTTCTTGAGCAGAGGGCGATTGATGAATTTTATTCCAATACCCTAAACTTGGAATCATCTCAATTGCTCCTTGTGGCAAAGCATCGGGGTTCATTCTGATTTTCGCCCAAATTTCATCTTCTAAATCCCCCTTTTCTGTCGATTTATGAATTTCTTTTTCTGGTTCTACACTGTCTCTGCCCACAAAAAGATAACTTTTAGGTTCAGGTTGGAAACTCAGAAAATCTGTGCCGTTGTTTGATTGAGTGGAACTTACTATGGATAAAGCGTGAGAATATAAGGGTGTGTTTAAGGGCATTACTGCAATTGTATTCTCGGAATAATTATAATTTCCTTGACTAATTTTTTGCACAAAATTGGAAGAAAGCGAATAAATTGCTCCGTTGGGTTGGTCTTTGCCAAAATCTTTTAAACTATAAGATAAAGTAGCTTCTCCGATGGTTACAGAATCTTGTTTTAAGATAAATTTTGTGGTTTCCACACTCTGCGTTTTCCAATATTTTTGAAACATGGTATTAGTTTCTTGATTAACCGCAACGACTACATTCTGAGGCGTTTTGGGTTTTTCTTGTTGGAAAATGGTGGCTTTTTTAGCGAAGGCAAAAATTACAGATAGCGTTATACAGATTGCCAAGAAATTGTTTCTAATAAATTTGTTCATCTTTTGTGAAATTATGGATTGGCAATTTACGGAATTTTGGTAAATTAGATGAATATTAACATCAAATCATCAACCATGAAAAAACTTTCCCTCATCCTCCTCACATTTCTTTACACACTCGCCACCCAAGCCCAAATAGAAAAAGCCCCGCCCCGTGCGGAGGGTGAAGGGCAATTTAATCGTATGATTATTAGGGGTGTGAACCTCATCAATGGCACGGGTTCGCCCATGCAAGGTCCTTGTGATATTGTGGTGGAGAAAAATAAAATCGTTGAAATAAAAGTGGTAGGTTATCCAGGCGTACCGATTGACCCAAAAAGTCGCCCACAACTTAATGCGGGGGATAAAGAATTAGATTGTACGGGGATGTATATGTTGCCTGGATTTGTGGATATGCACGGACACATTGGCGGAAAGCAACAAGGCACACCCGCAGAATATGTGTATAAATTGTGGCTCGGACACGGCATAACGACCATTCGTGACCCATCGGCGGGCAATGGTTTGGACTGGACACTTGACCAAAAAATGAAGTCTTCTAAAAACGAAATTACCGCACCCCGAATATTGGCTTATACTGCCTTCGGGATGGGTTCAAAAGAGTCAATCACTACCGCAGAGCAAGCCAGAAAATGGGTAGAAGAAAATGCAAAAAAGGGTGCGGATGGCATAAAATTCTTCGGAGCAAGACCCGAAGTAATTGAGGCGGCTTTGCGGAGAAATAAAGAATTAGGCTTGCGTTCGGCATTTCACCATGCCCAAGTAGATGTGGCTCGTTGGAATGTATTGAACTCCGCACGGGCAGGATTGACTTCGATGGAACACTGGTACGGACTTCCAGAGGCACTTTTTGAAGGGCAAACCATTCAAGATTATCCCGCCGATTATAATTATTCCAACGAACAAAATCGTTTTGAGGAAGCGGGGAAACTCTGGAAACAGGCGGCAAAACAAGGCTCAAAACGTTGGAATGAAGTCATGGACGAATTGCTGAAATTAGATTTTACGATTGACCCAACTTTTAATATTTATGAGGCAAATCGTGAGTTAATGTTGGCTCGTCGTTCGGAATGGCATGAGGAATATACTTTACCCCAATTATGGCGTTTTTATCAGCCTTCACGAGTATCGCACGGGTCGTATTGGCAGGAATGGGGAACGGAACAGGAGGTGCAATGGAAGGAAAACTACAAAATTTGGATGGCGTTCGTGAATGAATATAAAAATCGGGGTGGTCGAGTAACGGCTGGTTCAGATTCTGGATTTATCTTTCAGTTATACGGTTTTGCCTACGTCCGTGAATTGGAATTGTTGCGTGAGGCAGGTTTTCATCCCTTGGAAGTCATCAGAGCGGCAAGTTTGAAGGGTGCGGAGGCTTTGGGGATGGCGGATAAAATTGGTTCGGTGGAAGTTGGGAAGTTAGCAGATATGATTATTATGGAAGAAAACCCTTTAAAAAACCTCAAAAATCTTTACGGAACGGGGGCTATTAGACTCACTGAGAAAAATGAAGTTATCAGAGTAGGCGGCGTGAAATATACGATTAAAGACGGTGTAATTTATGATGCCAAAAAACTGTTGGATGATGTTAAAAAGATAGTTGCTGATGCGAAGAAAAAGGAAGATTTTGAGATTTTTCAGCCTGGGATGGAGAAGAAAAAAACGGGGAAGGTGCAGGGAAGTAAGGAGTAATTTTGGAATTTTACGGAAGTCGTTCTTTCGAAGGACAACTTCCGTATTGAAGAAAATCAAAACTTTACCTCCGAAAAAGTATGTTTCACTCGAAATTTTCCCACTACCGTTCTATCTTTAATATTTGGGTCGTTTTTTGAATTATCTCCTCCAAAAACCTTCACATTAAACGTTCCCGTGATGACTCTACCGTCTGAAACTCTTTCAGTTTTCGTTATCAGAATTGCGTTTGGTACGGGTATAGAAGTGGCAGGAGAGCCTTTATCGAAACTATTGAACACATAATTTTTTTCGGGATAATTCTGTAAAGAAACGCTTCCCTGCGTGATTTGTTCGTCATAATTAGTTGAACCAGAAGGCGTAGATGAAGTCTTGGTCATATCGGCAGTGGTGGTCAGGACTACGCTGATTTCTCCATAATTTCCTGCCAAAATCTTGAAAGTTGGTTTCTTCAAGGCATTATTATAAGAGGTGGAAACATCATCGGGTTTGATGTTTATTTCCTTGCCGTCAATGGTGAAAATAAAGTAAAAATCATCTTGACTTACCTCCTCTTTTGATTCAGATGTGTTAGTGTTTTTCTCGGTTTTACTGTCGCAACTATAAACGGTTGATACTGTTAAAAAAAGGATTAAAATTAGGATCTTTTTCATGTTTTTTATTTACCCGTAGAAGCATTTGAGACAGAAATCATCGTTTAAATTTTATCCAAACGACTTTCTAATTTTTGATTCTTGATTTCCAATTTTTCATTTCTGAAATTCAGTTCTTTTATTGCCTCCACCAACACAGGCGTAAGGCGAGCATAGTCCACGGATTTGAAACCTTTATCATCAGTAAAAACCATTTCTGGGAATACTTTTTCAATTTCTTGGGCAATAAATCCTATTTGATTTTTATCTGAAAAATGCTTTTCTGAGAATTCTTCTTGTTTCCAGTCATACCGTACTCCATTGATTTTCAAAACATTAGATAATGAACCTTCCAACGGAATAATATTTTTCTTATAACGCAAATCAGAAGGACAACTAAGATTTAAGGCGACAACACAGCTGCTAAAATTTGCCGATGTTCCCGTTATTGCTCCATTGAAAGTTGAAGAATTTTGAACTAATAAACCTCCAAAAGAAGTTAAAAGACCACTAACATTCAAGCTACTACTCATGGTTGTAGCACCTAAAACATAAAGCGTATTTTGCAATGAAGTTGCCCCAGTCGCAAATAATTTTCCATTAAAATAACCTGCATAAGTAGTTGAAGTACTGATATTATCACTTCCATAAATTGCGTAAGATTGAACTGTCCCCGCAGTTCCATTTACATAACCCATAATACCTGCTTTAAAAGACCCTGATCCATCTCCTTGTCCCACTA